>NZ_FNOW01000093.1 GCF_900107145.1 Allochromatium warmingii
CGCGATGCGCGACTTTCTATCCAACTGTAATGAGCCCCTCGAACTGTAGATCGGGGCGTCCTAGGGAGCGATTGATCCAGATGGCCAGCGTATGCGCGAGCACCTTACGGGCCATCCGTGCGGTCAAATGCCAGAGATCACGCGCCCGGACTGTTTGGATGTGGAAGCGCTCGGTCAGTTGCCCAATCACGGTCTCGATCAGGCGTCGGGTGCGTTGTAAGTGTGCCCCGAACGCCGGATCACGGGTGTCGATCATGTTGGAGCGGTACGGGGTCTGCAACTCGACATGGACCTCGGCCAAATCAGCGCGTAGCGCGGCACTGAGATAGCCTTTATCGCCGATGAGTCGTCCGGCGAGCCGTTCGGTTAACTCCCAGAGGGCCTGGCGTTCGTCGATGTTGGCGGCTGAGAGCGTCAGGCGCGTAATCACGCCTGATGAACTGACGAGCAGATGGCCATGCAAGCCGTAATAGGTGATGTCTTTAGCCGCACAGTGGCCGTAATCCGACACCGCCGAGAACCGCACACAGCGCCGTGCGCGGGTGATCACACAGACGGGTACCGGAAAGCCGTCAACGAGATGCAGCGGATCGTCCATGGCCCCAAGTCACGGCTCAAACGCTCCTGAAGCGCTTGCGTGGCCACCCAGAGATTGGCCGCTTGGCGTGCAAAATCACTCCGCGACCTCAGCCCAAGAAACCAGGCCGCCCAGTGTTGGCGGAAATACGCCCAGATTCCCACGTCGGCGTCATAACCGAGAAACTCGCCGACGACCACCAGCGTGATCGCCTCGCTATCACTGAGCTGGGGGGCAAACCCACGCTGACGCAGGCGCCTCCTCGGTCCCAGCCACTCCTTCAGTTGATCGTCTACCCAGCAATACACCACGATGATAAAGTCTTCCAGCAACATGGCTGCCTCCCGAACGCCTCTGAGCTGAGTGGACCCTCTTCTCAGCGTAGTTCAGACGGCCTTGTCGCTCCAACCAAACGTCAAGCATCCACATAGACCGTTAAAAAGTCGCACATCGGGT
>NZ_FNOW01000092.1 GCF_900107145.1 Allochromatium warmingii
TGATTCGTGGATTATCAGGAACAGTCGCGCCAGAAAGGCTTGGAGAAAAGCATGAATCCAGCGATCAATGTTCAGCAATTGGTTCCGGCTTGGCAGTCGCTTCAATCCCTGGCTCCGGTGCATCATATTGATTCCGCAGCCGATTATGAGCAAGCGATCACCCTGCTTAACAGTTTGCTCGATATTGTGCGTGACGACACAACGCATCCGCTGTACTCGTTAGTGGCTGTTATTGGCGATCTCATCGAAGCCTATGAAATCGACCAGGAGCCGTTCGCTTGATGTCAATTTTCCCGGTTTCTGGAAAAGCACCCGTCACGACATGGGAACTCCCCGATCAGGCACTGGCCGCCTACCTGCGTCAAATCCTGCGTAAACCAAGCGAACATCGCGAAATTAAAGAATTAAAAATTAAAGAGGTCAAATTAAAGAGGTCAGGTTCGATTTAATTATTTAGGATGAAAGTCATCTTTGTTGTAGATTAAAGGGGCCTAGATTATAGTTATTTGCAGAAGTGTCTATAATTATAGTAAATAAAAGAGGTTTTCACGATGAGAGTGCGAAATATAAAAATTGAAAACCCAGACTTACTGGCTTGCTCTATCAAAAAAGAGTGTGATCCAGCTATCAAATATCGACTAGCTTTTTTGCAATCTGTAAAAGAAGATCCTGATCATATAGAAGAGTCCTGTCAGATCTTTTTAGAGACTGTCTAAAAACTAAACTATTGATTTTGAAGTAGATTTTTTCGAGAATATGGCAAATTTTGCGAGTTAATTAACCCCACTCATATCGTGAATATGACTTCAGAAAAAACTCTTCGCCAAAATACCCAAGCGATATCTCCGATGAAGAATGGGAGATTGTCGAAAAAATCTTCGAAGAACTCGAGCCTTATACAACAGGCCGCCCAAGATCAAGTGATCTACGCGAAATCTTGAATGCTATCTTTTATTTAAACAAAACAGGTTGTCCGTGGCGTTATCTCCCAAATGATTTTCCATCTTACAAACTGGTTAACTATTACTACAATAAGTG
>NZ_FNOW01000089.1 GCF_900107145.1 Allochromatium warmingii
TAACGCCACGGACAACCTGTTTTGTTTAAATAAAAGATAGCATTCAAGATTTCGCGTAGATCACTTGATCTTGGGCGGCCTGTTGTATAAGGCTCAAGTTCTTCGAAGATTTTTTCGACAATCTCCCATTCTTCATCGGAGATATCGCTTGGATATTTTGGCGAAGAGTTTTTTTCTGAAGTCATATTCACGATATGAGTGGGGTTAATTAACTCGCAAAATTTGCCATATTCTCGAAAAAATCTACTTTAAAATCAATAGTTTAGTTTTTAGACAGCCTCTTATAGAGACTTAAGCAATTAACTATAAATTATATTTTTTATTAAAATAATTTAATATTTTTGTTAGCTGTTTACTTTGAGGGAAATTGTTTCCTTTCAGATAATTTTCAATATTCTTTTTTTGTACATCATCATTTGCATTAGTTTGATTTGATGCATTAGTTTGATTTGGTGGTAAAGCGCTTTCGTAAATTTCACTTGCTAAATTTTCCATGCTTAAATTTTTTGCATTTACAAGCATTAAATTAATTAACAAGCTCATATTCTGCTTTTTTAATTTTTCTTTCAAAGTTAAGTTAGCCATATTAAATCCTAAGTTTTATACTCAATAGAGTTGTACTAACCGAAATCTAACCCGATATTGGTTCTATATCAAGTCCCGCGAACGGTGTGGATGATGACATGGGGAAAGTCCTCGGTCAGCAGCGGCCAGCGTGGTGGTGTGGGTTGGGGCGGAATGTTTGGAATTTTCCTCTGGTCACGAAGCCCCAGCTTCATCACGAGAAAAAGATTTTTCTGCGCATTCCGCGCTTTCAGCGGCAAAAAGACGTAACAAAGCCATCACGCAAACCGCCCAGTCTGATACCGCTGACCGAGTGATTCCTGCATCGTATTGATTAACACAAAGGCTTCTTTTAAATGCCCGCGCTCCAATGGTGAAAGCGCATCTGGCGCTAGAAAATTATCCGGCGGCTCACCATGACGTAATTGTTCAGCTTGATGCCGCATCCGCAATGTTGCAACCAATTCGAGCGCATCCATTAAATTTGCCGCGCCATCCCGACTCAATGCCCCACGCTCGGCGGCGGTTTGTAACCGCTCATTCGTATTATAGTTAATTGCTTAAGTCTCTATAAGAATCCAGGGAATAAATTGCTCAATCCAAGATTGAGCAAAACTTAATTTATAGCTAAGATTTCGCCATGATTTTGCAATAATGTCTTTAAGATCTTCTAAAGACCGAACAAAACTA
>NZ_FNOW01000081.1 GCF_900107145.1 Allochromatium warmingii
TGCCAAGCCGGAACCAATTGCTGAACATTGATCGCTGGATTCATGCTTTTCTCCAAGCCTTTCTGGCGCGACTGTTCCTGATAATCCACGAATCATCGCGCCCGTCTCGCTCACTCATGCCGCACGAGCACCGGATAGCCCTGGGCCTGGCAGAGTGCATCGCGTTCGGCCTCTTTGAGATCCTCGCGCATCATCTCTTCGACCAGTTCTTGGAAGCCGATGCGCGGCACCCAGCCGAGTTGTTCGCGCGCTTTGGTCGGGTCGCCGAGCAGGGTTTCGACTTCGGTGGGGCGGAAGTAGCGTGGGTCGACGGCGACCCGGCAGACGCCGGTGGCGGCATCATAGCCTTTTTCGTCGACGCCCTCACCTTCCCAGCGCAGGCGGAGGCCGACGGACTCGGCGGCGTGGGTGACGAAGTCGCGCACCGAGTATTGGCGGCCGGTGGCGATGACGAAGTCTTCGGGTTGCTCCTGCTGGAGCATCAGCCATTGCATCTCGACATAGTCGCGGGCGTGGCCCCAGTCGCGTTTGGCGTCGAGGTTGCCCAGATACAGGCGCTCCTGCATCCCGAGTTTGATCCGGGCCAGGGCGCGGGTGATCTTGCGGGTGACGAAGGTCTCGCCGCGACGCGGTCCCTCGTGGTTGAAGAGGATGCCGTTGCAGGCGTAGATGCCGTAGGCTTCGCGGTAGTTGACCGTGATCCAGTAGGCGTAGAGCTTGGCCACGGCATAGGGTGAGCGCGGGTAGAAGGGGGTGGTTTCGCGCTGGGGGACTTCCTGCACCAGGCCGTAGAGTTCGGAGGTCGAGGCTTGGTAGAAGCGGGTCTTCTGTTCGAGTCCGAGGATGCGGATGGCTTCGAGCAGGCGCAGGGCGCCGAGGGCGTCGGAGTTGGCGGTGTATTCCGGCTCTTCGAAGGAGACGGCGACATGGCTCTGAGCAGCGAGGTTGTAGAGCTCGTCGGGCTGCACCTGCTGGAGGATGCGGATCAGGCTGGTGGCGTCGGTCAGGTCGCCGTGGTGGAGGATGAAGCGCCGGTCGGCGGCGTGCGGATCCTGATAGAGATGGTCGATGCGGTCGGTGTTGAACAGCGAGCTGCGGCGCTTGATGCCGTGGACTTCGTAGCCTTTCTCCAGCAGGAGTTCGGCGAGATAGCTGCCGTCCTGGCCGGTGATGCCGGTGATGAGGGCTTTTTTCATGGGTCGTGTGTCCTTGATGTCAAAGGCGGATCTGTCCCTGATGCTCCAGGAACCAGTGGTAGGTTTGACGAATGCCGTCGGCCAAGTCGATGGCGGCGCTCCAGCCCAGCTCGCGCAGGCGGGTGACGTCGAGCAGTTTGCGCGGAGTGCCGTCGGGTTTGCTCGGGTCGAAGACGAGTTGGCCTTCGAAGCCGACGACTTCGGCGACGCGATGTGCGAGTTCGGCGATGGTGACATCGACACCGGTGCCGACGTTGAGGTGTGAGCAGCGCGGGTCGACTTGGGTGCGCCAGGTATCGGGGTCGAGGTCCATGACGTGCAGGCAGGCGGCGGCCATGTCGTCGACGTGGAGGAATTCGCGCCTTGGGGTGCCGCTGCCCCAGACGGTGACGGTGGGGACGCCGTCGAGCTTGGCTTGGTGGAACTTGCGGATCAGGGCGGGCAGGACGTGGCTGTTGGCTAGGTCGAAATTGTCGCCGGGGCCGTAGAGGTTGGTCGGCATGACGCTGCGGAAGTCGGTGCCGTATTGGCGGTTGTAGGATTCGCAGAGTTTGATGCCGGCGATCTTGGCGATGGCGTAGGGTTCGTTGGTGGGTTCGAGCGGGCCGGTGAGGAGCGCGGTCTCGGGCATCGGCTGGGGGGCGAGGCGCGGGTAGATACAGGAGCTGCCGAGAAACAGCAGGCGTTCGACGCCGTGACGCTGGGCCGCCTGGATGATGTTGGCTTCGATCAGGAGGTTCTGGTAGAGGAATTCGGCTGGGTAGGTGTCGTTGGCGTGGATGCCGCCGACTTTGGCGGCGGCCAGGTAGACCTGGGTCGGGCGTTGATCGGCGAAGAAGGTCTCGACGGCGGTCTGGTCGGT
>NZ_FNOW01000080.1 GCF_900107145.1 Allochromatium warmingii
TGGCGAAATCTTAGCTATAAATTAAGTTTTGCTCAATCTTGGATTGAGCAATTTATTCCCTGGATTCTTATAGAGACTTAAGCAATTAACTATAACTTGAGCAAACTTGCTCAATGGATTTATCTGCACTTGGTTGACGCGGCGAACCGCCCAACTCAAGCCCTTGACGCTCAGTAGCGCCGGATTCCCTCAATCGATCAAGCTCTCCAAAGGTTTCATCCCCTTGCGGTAAAGCGCCAAACTGAAGCTTGGCCACTTGCAATGTCCTCTATCAGCTCGTCGTTAAACCGCTGTTAGCGGCCTCAAGCAATGCTCATCCTGAGCATCTGTCAACACATTTGAGCAAAAATCAGCGATCAGTTAGCAGCTCCCAGCGTCGGATCGTCGATGGCGCTTTCCCGATCCGTTTTGCAAATTCGTTGATGCGATATATCTTGCTCATAAAAGCAAGTATAAGCATTTTTGAAAAAGAATCAAAGAACAGTTGTCAACTCCAACTGCATCTGCCCCGGCAACACCGTCGGCCCATCCGGTTCCAGACAGGGTCGCCCACGCGGGCGCGCTTCGCGTCGCTGGCCGGTCATTTGCTCGATCTGTTGCAAGAATCGCTCGCTGCCGACCGGCTGGGATTGCTGGATCGCCAAGCGTAGCTCCGAGAGCGCTGCTTCATCCAGTTCGGTGCGAAACAATTCACGGTAGGCCGCTTGCCGGGACTCAGGCGACTCGCCCAGTTCCAGATACAGGGTGTGGGGCGAGAGCAGCGGATCGCTTGCACCCAGCCCGTTGGCTCGGTAGCTGCTCCAAGGATACTCCCCCGGATCGCGCACCATGTCAGCGCGCACCGGGTTCAGCTCAATATAGCGTTGGCAGCGCAACAGATAAGTATCCGTTTGGATCAGCGAGGACTTGTAGCGGCTGTCCCACAGGGTACCGGTGCGGCGATAGGTCTTGTTGATGGTCTGGACATAGCGCCGCCCGATAGCCATTACCAAGCGGGGAATGTCCTCCGCCGCTTTGGGCGTGATCAGCAAATGGACATGGTTGGTCATCAAGACATAGGCATGGAGCGCTGCGCCCGTCTTCGTGAGTGCCTCACCGAGCCAGTGGCGATAGGTTTGATAATCTTCTTCGGCAAAAAAGCAAGCTGCGCGGTTATGGCCGCGCTGGATGATGTGATGCGGGTAGTCGGCGATATGCAAGCGGGGGCGACGTGGCATATTTCTGGCCCCTTTCCTCCCTCGACGTGACCGCTGGGAGGCCGGATTTGTGGGGATACCTCAGAGTCTGACCCCTTTAATACCCGGAACTCCGGGGCATCGTTCAGGTAGCCGTCATGTCAATGGGCACCGAGCGGTCGTACAGGGTTTCCGGGGCGATATCGATATTTCCAGGCCAAACCACGGTACCGTAATCGATATGGGCACCGAAAAACGCGCCAGTCTCCCTTAGTCTGGAAAATGGCTTCTTATTCAGCAGTGGATTCATATCGAACAATCGACGCTCGCCGTTCTCGAACACCAGTTCCAGCGTATAGCCATCGCAAGCTTTGACTTTAACCACATCCAGCAAATCTGTCATGGAAACACCTTACTGCAAAGGGGCAATGCGGAATGGCTCCTCACCGTTCAAGGCGAGCGTCCAATCAGCAAACAAATCTTCGCGGTGCAACTCAACCCATGCCTGAACCAGTTTGAGCTGTTTGGGTGGGAACTTTCCGGCAAGAACTCGACCGTCCTCAATCGCAATAGATGCCTTGAAGTCCTGATAACGCACATGAAAGTGCGGTAGGTGATGGCGATCATTGTCTTCGTACATCAAGGCAACGATGATCCCGTAGAACATGCTGATTGTGGGCATAACGACTCTAAATGGAGCAGCATCAACACTCTGATCCTCGCCCACAGGGATCGGCTGACCCGCTTTGGGTTCGAGTGGTTCGAGCATTATGCCAAGACGCATGGCTGCGAGATTCTGGTCCTCAATCAGGAACGACTCTCGCCCTGTCAAGTCCCGCGAGATTATAGACACGCTTTTTGAAGCGTTCGGGGCATTGTTGTTGCCAGTCCTTGAGTGTTTGAATCGGCGCGATGTGTCCG
>NZ_FNOW01000078.1 GCF_900107145.1 Allochromatium warmingii
CAATCAACTGATCAGTCGACAGTGTGTAGTTAAGCATAAACTAAATGAATGCAAAGCTGGTTTCAAAAACGAAAATTTCAAATGAGCTTAGTATATTTACGATAGGATTCTTCAAGCGTTAATGCATAGGCAAAATAATTCTTAGAAATAATTGTAATCGCAGCATGTTTGGCGTGATTTTTTTTGTTAGGTGTCATTGATCTTCTCTAGCGTGCTAGGATTAGTTGTTGTCCCAAGTGACGTTAGCTTTTTGGGAGAGCTTTTGCATAGCGCCTAATTTATTCACAATAATAACCGAAAGTCAAGGTTGTTTGAAGGGCTAGAGTTACAGAATTTATGCCAATAATACTTTAAGACTGTAGGAAATTTTCTCTGGTTACGAAGCTCCAGCTTCGTGACCTAGAAGTATCCACCAATTCTGAACGCTGGCGTCCTTCGATAAATCGACATACATCCTCCGCTGCTTCAATCATATGCAAAAAGCGAATGCGATCTTTATCGTGCATATTGAAACTCAGCAGGTTGCAATACTTCATGCAGTCCTGGAATATGCTCAGGATCGAACTCGACTAATAAATCAATATCGCTATCAGGTCGAGCGAATCCAGTTAACTGCGAACCAAACAGCGATAAGCGACGGATATAATGCCGCTCGCAAAATTCGGCTAAAGCATGTTGATCGAGAGATCAAGCAACGCGCATCGAATAATTTTCAACCTCCAGTTATCAATTTATTTTAGTACCCTACGCATTACGCGCCAAATTCAACGCCAGCAGCCGTTGTAATATCATGTCGTCCGGTAATTCGTGTGTGTAATCTTCCCAGCCGTAAGCCTGTGCGACGGCAATATCAAGGGCGCGATGGGCGTTGATTAGCCAAGCGGGTGGTTTATTGTATAAATTGGTGAGAGTGCGTTGTTTTAATGCGGTTTCATGGCCGGGTTTGGCAATGGGGCGGCTAGGAAATCCAGCTTGTTGTTCTTCTGGGGTAATGACCCAATCAACCCATTCTTTTGGATTGAGCCAGTTATTGCGGAGTGTATTGAGTTGATGGGCAGCGTTGGCAATAGCGCGGGCGCGTTCTTTTAATTCATCGGCGACGATGGGGATAATGGCTCCACTGTCGAGGGTTTCGGTGCCGTGTTTGGTATCGGCTGGGGTGAGGCCAGCGGGGAAAGGGAAGGTTTCAAAGCAGGATTGAGCATTGTAAGTCGGATCATTACCGACACCGTGCCAGGAACACGTTGCAAGAGACCAGCAAGTATGAAATTTTGCGGAAAGTAAGCCGAATGTCACATCATCAGCGCGACTGATAACACATAATCGTGAATCTGGAAGCATGGCAATAGGAAGCCAAACAAAAAATCTATGCTTGGCAACTCTTGGAGTTACGATGTAGCGGTTTAAACCCTGAAGAGCTTTACGCATATCAGGTCGAGGTCGCGTGTGTAACCACCACTTTGCAGCTACAGTTTCTCGTTTTTCGCTGCGAGAATTTTGGACATGTTCTATAAGATAGCTAAAGGGGTGTTCATATAAACACGCATCTTTTTCTAAAGTAGATATGCCAAAATCAATAATCCATGTATCCGAAGCGCGATTAGTTAAATCTTTTCCGTTTACCCAAGGACGAACAACATCACTGTTTGGTTTGCCATGTGGGTTAGGTTCTTTTAACCAGTTTCTTGCTTTCGATCCTGAAACATCGAAAGCGCCTGTTTTTTGTGTGCCGATAAAACATGTATTAGCATTTTTAGCAAGAACATATGCTTTTGTTATATCAGCAAACTTATCTTGATTATTTGCGCCAGAAAGATTTGATTGAATCCTCAAAACTGGTTGACCATTAAGCATAGTTGCAATTGGTTCACCATGATGTCTGAACGCCACTAGTGACACCCGAACCGCCGCACCTTCGTTAATCCACTGTTCATCTGACCAAGCATTAAAAATTGTCCCTGTATTACAAATTCGCTCAAGGACTTTACGGTTAGCTCCACCTCGAATACTATTAGTTGCTACTAATCCCGCCGCTTGTGCTTTGCCCGATTCGATATGATCTCTTGCCTTTTCAAACCAATAAGTTACAAGATCAGCTCCACCGGGAACCCGTCCTTGATAAATCGAGCGAAGTGTATTTACATAATTTTCGCCTAATGCTCTAAGCATCTTTTTATCACCCAAAAACGGCGGATTCCCGACAATCACATCGGCTGGCGGCCATTCGGCCTCGCTCCCATCCGCATTCAATAACGCATCCTGATGCGCAATCCCCTCTAACGGACGCAAAATCGGATTCATTGCCGGTTCATATTTATTACGCCGACACCACTGAATATCCCCAATCCACACCGTCACCCGCGCCAATTCCGCCGCAAACTCATTAACTTCCAATCCCAACACATTATGCGGCCC
>NZ_FNOW01000091.1 GCF_900107145.1 Allochromatium warmingii
TAGTTTTGTTCGGTCTTTAGAAGATCTTAGAGACATTATTGCAAAATCATGGCGAAATCTTAGCTATAAATTAAGTTTTGCTCAATCTTGGATTGAGCAATTTATTCCCTGGATTCTTATAGAGACTTAAGCAATTAACTATAATTCATTTAATTGATTTTAATTGATTTAATTGGTTTCACGGCCAACAAGCGTTACAGTAACCAGTAACCGTCAAGCTTATCGCGTGGCCTACCTTGCTGATGGGCCTAACGCCTTCGGCTGGAGCACCGTGTTAGGCCGACAGTTGATTCTATAGTCACGCCGTGCGGAAAAGCACTTGTTCCAAAGCCATGGGAATACTTAAAGGGTAAAAGCGATCCTTTGCGTAAGCATAATCCTCACCGCTTTCGTCGATGACCCGAAAATATCCATGAGATTCCGCGCTTTCGTCGGTCAAAATTTCATAGATTTTTCCGATTTCCAGAGACGCCGGATATCCGTCGTTATTGATGCAGACCGCAAAAGTTGAACTTTCTGTGTGGGGAGTATTCATGATGCTAGTCAAGAAGCGGTAATTTGAGTTTGAATTCTTTCTTGCCGATGCCGTGAGCCTCGTACCAATGGATCTCAGCTGTATGAACAGTGCCGTCTAACAAACGGACGGCTGCAAAACCTTTCGATTTTCTCCATTTGCCGCGCCCGTATTGTCTGTTCAGCCTCGTCAAATCTCGGATTCCCGTTCCGGTCGCAATTAGCTGAATTTCTCTTATGTCAAGTCCCGCGAGATTATAGACACGCTTTTTGAAGCGTTCAGGGCATTGTTGTTGCCAGTCCTTGAGTGCTTGAATCGGCGCGATGTGTCCGAGCGCCTTCTGCGGGATCTGATGATTGTATAACCGCACGTAGCCGTTGAGGGTGTCGGCTAGGTTCTGGGAGGAATCAAAGCGGGTGGTAGCGAGCACCTCGGCAATGCGCCCATTGAAGCGTTCGACCATGCCGTTGGTCTGCGGATGACGCGGGGCAGTGAGGCGGTGTTCGATGCTGTGATCGGCACAGCCTTGGTCGAAGAGATGGTGTCCGGTTGGTTCACGTTCGCCGGTGGCGCAGAAGCGATCGGTGAATTCCTTGCCGTTGTCGGTGAGGATCTTCTCAATCGTGAACGGGGCTTTT
>NZ_FNOW01000083.1 GCF_900107145.1 Allochromatium warmingii
GCAGTGAGGCGGTGTTCGATGCTGTGATCGGCACAGCCTTGGTCGAAGAGATGGCGTCCGGTTGGTTCACGTTCGCCGGTGGCGCAGAAGCGATCGGTGAATTCCTTGCCGTTGTCGGTGAGGATCTTCTCAATCGTGAACGGGGCTTTTTCGACCAGACGCCGCAGGAAATCGCGGGCGTTGGCGGCGGTTTTCTCGGGCAGGATTTCGACATAAACCCAGCGCGAGGCGCGGTCGATGGCGACAAACAGGTATTGATGTGCCGCCGCGTCCGGCATCTGCGGCAGGTATTTGACATCGATGTGGACAAACCCTGGTGCGTCGTCCTTGAAGGTTTTGACCGGCTTGGTTTCGCCTTCCGGTTGCAGGATCAGGGCGCTGAGGTTGGAGACGCCGTGGCGGCGCAGACAGCGATCTAGGCCCGACCGCGAGACGGCTGGATGAATGAACTCGCGGGTGACCGCCAGCAGATCGTCCAATGGCAGTAGCAGGGTTCGGCGCAGCGTCACCACCACCTGCTCCTGAACTGGGCTCAGCGTGGCGCGAATCCGATGCGGGCGGTGCGACGCATCCTCTCCAGTTGCGCGCCGACGCCATTTGCGCACCGTGGCACGATTCAGGTTGTACTCGCGTGCCAGTTCGCGCTCTGACTTCGTGGACTCGCGTAGCTCCTGACGAATCGCGGGCGTGGTGCGGGCGTTGCGATGTAGGTTCAGATTCATGATTAGATGTCCCGTCAGGTCGCGGATGGTGTCGTCAGCAGTTGCCGCTTGGTCGTCTTCAGCTCATCACTGAGTGTGCGCAGTGCCTCGCGGGCTTGGAACAAAGGATAGCTCCTTTTCGGAATATAATCCCACGGGACGGAACACGTAGTGATTCAGATGCTCGGTGCGCAGTGCCAAAAATGCTTTGTCCGCTTCCAGCAGCAGCGAAAAGAGCAATTGCGTCCAGAGACGAAAGCGCACCGCGTCGGCGATGGCGAGCGCCTGCAAGCGTTCGCCGACCTGTTGGCGGCGAAACAGCCAGCGCCGCGCCTCCTCAAATGCACCATCCGTATCCGCTAGACTCAAGCCGCTGGCGTGTTCCAGCGCCTGTCGGTCGAGCGTCGCCCATTGCTCCAGCACGGGATCATCGTCATCGAGACGCAGACGATTTTCCAGATCATCGAGCGTGGCGAAACCGGCATGGTGTCCGGCAATCGCCTGCACCAGCGCCTACTGTCTTATCTCCGGCTATTAGAAAACATCCGCTTTTCGTCTATACGCAGTGCAATTCAAGATATGGCTATTCAATCAGCATTCAACGCGACAGGTCAGCGTCGCAAGCTTGCGGCACACGTATGACCTCAATCGCGTAGCCGCCCGATCAATTCCTTGCGCTGACGCTTCTTATCGCCACTGCCCCAACCGGCATAACTATAGATAGACTGATTCAATTTCGTTAATAAAATCTACAAAACTTGTAGACAATTAACGCGCACCCTCAATGAGGATGGGTGAATCCACCAAAGCTCGTAGAAAGATTCCACGAGCGCCGTTGATGTCACGATTAACCGTGATCCCGTCTGATGTAATCGTTTTTGCTGAACCGATATTAAGCAGTTTACCGTTCCAAGAAACAGTTTTGCTGGTATAGGCTTCGCAAACACGAATGAGCTTTTTGCCCCGTTCAATGCACTTCAGTTCAAGCCTTTGTCCGAACTTGTAATGGCTAAAAGACAATAGCGACCTGACAGATTTCTTGCGCAACTTTCTCGCTGTTTTAACAACCATCTGTTGCGTATCGAACGTAGGCAATAAGATCACATCAAAGTTATCAGTGAGAAATCTCGCTACCTTCCAATGCAGTTCGTCTATCAAGTTCTTTATTTTATACTAACCTGATACCGATTTTTCGTTTTTGACAATTAACCGATAATAGAAAAATTCTCTGTCAGCAAAGAACGCAGCTCGCTTTTGTATTGAC
>NZ_FNOW01000074.1 GCF_900107145.1 Allochromatium warmingii
GTGTTACGCGCAAGTAGGCATAACTATAACCCTTTGAAGATAACCAGTTAAAATAACGAATATATCGCCCCGCCACGCGGATTTCGCCATGTTCAAACACGCCACATTCAGCGCCGCCCTGCTTACACTCTTCAGCGCCTCATCGCACACCCACGCCCAACCCACCGCTGCCGAACTCTGGTCAAACACCCGCGAACGCGCCAGCGACTGGTGGGAACAATCCCGCACGCTCGCCGACGAAGCTTTGCACGAAGCACGCGGCCTGCTCGCCGAACCAAACGGCGACTTCAACCAACTTTGGCAACGCGCCCTACCGACACTCAACAACGCCCTCATACTCGAAGAACAGCACCAAAACTTGCCCGAAAACGCTTGGTTTAGCCGCGATCAACAGGCCAATCAAGCGGCAATTAACGCACTGCTTGATGAAGCTGTTGCCATTCTTTCCGTCTCACCTGCGCTCCAATACCGCAACCGCATTCAAGCCCAGCAACAACGCATTCTCGATTGGCGTGCTGAAATTGCCGATTATCGCCAACAGCGCGTTATTGCGCCGACTGAATCAACCTTCAAAAAAACCGTTTCTGATTATGATGCGCTAATTGCCGCTCGCGAAGCGGATATTCAACGCACGACACAAGAAATCGACGGACTTAAACGCGAATTTGGCCAATCGTTACGCGCTATTGGCTTAAAACTCGACGACCAACAACTCGATCTGTTATTAGCCACAGTTGTCGGGGATAATTTAGTTGATCTTGGCATTCTATTCGACAATATTAAAGCCATTACCCAACAACTCGAACAGTTAGTCGAACAAAGCGGTGAGGATTTACCAACTGCCCGGCGTTATTATGGATTGTATGTCGTGCTGCTTAAATCACTCGAACGGATGCACGTTCAAATTGAGAGCGCAATTGACGAACAGTATTTGCCCCAAATTGATCATATCGTGGCGCAAACGCAGAGCTTAAATCAAGAAACCGAACGGCTGCTCCGCACTGCTCCTGATCGCCGCGCTATACTTGAAGGTAATCTCAAAGCACAACAACTGACACTGCAAGCGGCTGGGTTTTATCGGCAATATCTCGTCGATCAAGCAACTCAGGTACGCCAAGCGCGTAAAGCTCTGCAACCAGATATTGCAACGGCGTGGAATACCTATGAAACGGTGCGCGTGTCTGGAGAATTGGTCGGTTTGGTGCGTTCGAGTCAACTGTTACTCGATGGATTAATGAACCGTCAAGCACCAACTTTGCGACCATTTGAGAGTTTAGAAATGCAGCGTGAAATTCAGAAATTAACGCTGCAATTACGCGGGAATACCTCTACTTAGCGTGCATTTTTCGTTACTGTTTTGGTGACGAAGCTCCGGCTTGGTCACCAAAAAATCTTTGCGCTCTTAGCGCACTGTGCGGTTAAATCCATTTCATTACGCTCCTCAATCTCACATCCCGCCGCGATCATCTAAATTCGCCGGACACAATACTTCACGCATAATGCCGATCAATTCAAGCAACTGCGCATTGCGAATCCGGTAATAAATGCGATTGGCTTCCTTGCGTGCGACAACAATATTTTTATTTTTCAATTGCTCCAAATGCTGCGAAATATTGCTCTGCGAGGTGCCGGTACGTTCGACGATTTCGCCAACCGATAATTCATTTTGACCGAGCGAGCATAAAATTTTCCAGCGCAAAGGATGCGCCATCGCTTTTAATGCATTCGCTGTCAATGCCGTATTTTCATCAGCATCGCTTATCAGGTCATAGCGGCTTGCATTGTTCATTTTTAAATACTCTTTCAATTCAATCCGACTCAATGCGGGTATAACCCGTCATATCCTTAGCGATACAGATAATATCACTGATCTGGCCCGCCGCATCTTTGACCGCAGTGCGCGAAAACAAAATCGGCATGCGCCGTTCATCGCGTGCAATAAATCGTGCTTCGATTTTGCTCAAGGCTCCAGTACGAATCAAGGCTTCAAGCCAGGTGCCCATAAAAGCGCCGGCTTGCTCATCACCATCTTCTTCAAAGACATCACCAATCGACATTCCAAGCAAATCAGCTTCGCTATAGCCAAGCAAGCGCCGTGCTGCTGGATTGGTCAGCTTAATGCGCCCATCGGGTTCAAGTACCAGCAGTGCTTCGCCCATGTGACTCAGGATATTTGCTAAATATTGCCGTGCTTCGGCTAGTTCGCGGGTGCGTTCGGCGACCTTGAGTTCAAGCGTGCGATTGAGTTCGCGTTCTTTTTCAATGAGCCGAAAATAGGTGCTGATTTTATTGATGAGCTGATCGTCTTCAATCGGCTTGAGCAAATAATCGGCGGCACCAACGGCAAATCCGCGCCGTTGAAATTCTTCAGATTTGAATGCGGCAGTGAGAAAAATAATCGGAATATCGCGGGTGCGTTTGCGCAGTTTTAACAGTGATGCGGTTTGAAACCCGTCCATATCGGGCATTTGCACATCGAGAATAATTAAATCAATATCTGGATGGGCGTGCGTTAGGTTAATGGCTTCTTGACCGGAGCAGGCTTCTAATACGGTCACGTCGAGATGATTGGCAATCAGTGTGCGCAGGGTGAATAGATTATGCGCATGATCGTCAACAATCAGCAATTTGAAGTCGGCATAGCGCGTTGACATCCGCAGCTTAGTCCTCACGACTGGTGGTGCCGAGCACGTTGGCTAAGAGCGCGTTGAGTGCTTCGGGTGCGACCGGGGTGGCGAGCCAGGCGAGGGTGCCGCCGGTATGACAGCCCTGTAGTCGCGGGTCGGCGTCCGGCGACTGATGCAGCAGCGCCACGGCCGGATGCGGTTCAGGGGTCGCGGCCAGAAGCGCCCGGATCGTATCACAGGTGCGCTCGCCGGGCATCTGAGTAGCCAGCAGCACCAGCGCACAGCCTTCGCCCTCGTCGCGCAGGGTTTCTAGGGCTTCGTCGAGATCGGCGGCAGTTTGGGCACGCAGACCGCGCCGCGCTAACTCAGAAGTCAGGCGCACCAGTGTTTTGACATCGCGTTCGATAATCAGCACCCAGGGCGCTCCGGGGCGGTGACGGCTTTTGCAGCCGTCGCGAGACCGCTCGGCTCGTCCTCGACCAGCGGGCGCGGGGCGGCGGGCAATGTGATCCGCGTTGCGGTGGCTGTGGCATGCTCGCTGTCGAGCGTCAGCGGCAGCAGCAGCGAAAAGCGTGCGCCCTGCCCCGGACTGCTTTCGACCTCGATCAGACCGCCGAGCAGGGTTGCTAGTTCGCGGCTGATAGCCAAGCCCAGTCCGGTGCCACCGTAGCGGCGACGGGTCGAGCCGTCGGCTTGCTGGAAGGCTTCAAAGATGATGTCTTGCTTATCGGGCGCAATGCCGATGCCGGTGTCAATGACGCTTAATACCAACGGGCGCGGGTTGTCAGCACGCCAATTCACCTCAACGCGCACTTCACCGCGTTCGGTGAATTTGATCGCATTGGCGAGAAAATTCTTCAAAATCTGCCGCAATTGATCGCGGTCGGTGTGCAAGGATTCGGGGGCATCGAGTGCCAAGCGGACACTGAGTTCGACCGGTTTATCAATTAATTGCGGACTAAATAGCTCAATTAAATCTTCGAGCATAGGCCGCAATTCGACGGTTTCTAAACTCAGCGCCAGCCGCCCGGATTCAATGCGCGAAATATCGAGAA
>NZ_FNOW01000073.1 GCF_900107145.1 Allochromatium warmingii
CACCGCTAGGGGAATACCCGCGCCTTCCGTCAACAGGCTGCGCTTGACTCCCTGCTTGCCCCGATCCGTCGGGTTGCGGCCTGTTTTTTTGAGCCTGCCAGCGGGGCCTTGGTCATCGCCCCATCCATCGACAGCCACGACCAGTCGATCCCTTTGAGTTCATCGTATTTGAGCACACCGGCCTGCCAGAAGCGCTCGAACACGCCGGCCTCCACCCATTCCAGAAACCGTCGATGCGCTGTGCTGCTCGAACAGATCCCAGTGGCGTTAAGCGCATTCCATTGACAGCCGGTGCGCAATACAAACAAGATTCCCTTCATCACCACCCGATCCTCGATCCGGCGCCGATGACAGCCCAGCGGATGGGCCGGTGTTTGGTACACGGGCAACAGGGGTTTGAGCTGCGCCCACAGGGCGTCGGATAACCGCCAACCATCATCTTTAACCGCCAAGCTCATCGTCGTTCTGACTCCTGTGATCGAGGAAACTTCCGCCTAGAATACTACCTTTTGGGATAGGCTCTTACAGAACTGCGCCTGGCCATTCAGCAATCCCAGCCCATCGGCAGCGAGCGGTTCTTGCAGCAGATCGAGCAGATGACCGGCCAACGGCGCGAAGCACGCCCGCGTGGGCGACCACGCATGGAGCCGGACATACCGACGGTGTTGCTTGGGCAGATGAAGTTGGGGCTATAAAACGATGCCGGTTATTTTTCGTCTTGATGGATTACGCTTTTTCTTCTACGCGAACGAAGACCATCCGCTCGAACCGGCGCATGTTCATGTGCGGCAGGGCGCGGCTGAAGCAAAGTTCTGGCTCGAAACGACTGTCAGGCTGGCACGCAATGACGGGTTTAATGCACCAACCTTACGGCGGATTGCCGCCGTTGTTCAGTCGCATCAAGTTACTTTTAGGAGATCGTGGGATGAGTATTTCACCGACCTTGGTTCGTTTCGATGACGATTGTTTTTGGGTTGAACTGCAGGACGGTCGGACGTTGGGCGTACCTTTAGCCTGGTTTCCGCGCTTATTGAATGCCACGGTCGAACAACGGCAAGCGTTTGAGTTAAGTCCTCGGGGCATTCATTGGGATGACTTAGACGAGGATCTCTCGATTGATGGTCTACTCGCGGGCTTTGGAGATTTAACTGATTCCCGTCGCAAAGCGGCTTAGCAAACAGACGCTTCTCACATCATGTCAAACACCCCTTCAGCACCCTCTATTTACATCGCCGGCCATCGCGGCATGGTCGGCGCGGCCTTGGTGCGCGCCCTCGAACGTGCCGGCCACAGCCGGCTCATCACCCGCACCCACGCCGAACTGGATTTGACCGACCAGGCCGCCGTCGAGACCTTCTTCGCCGACCAGCGCCCGATCCAGGTCTACCTGGCCGCCGCCAAGGTCGGCGGCATCCACGCCAACGACACCTATCCAGCCGAATTCCTCTACCAGAACCTGCTGCTTGACGCCTTGATCGAAGTACCTGATGGCGTTCAGCAACGCACCAAAATTCACTGAATGAAGCCCACCGGATCGGTAAAGTCAGGATAAGATCGTTCAGTCAACGACTTGGAGCGCACCATGCCTACAATCAGTATGTTCTACGGCATTATTATTTCGATGTTTTTCGAGATCAGAGAGAAACATCACCTGCCGCATATCCATGTTCGCTATCAGGGTTATCGTGCTTCAATATCCATTGATGATGCGGCATTGCTAGCGGGTGAGTTGCCTCCGAAACAACTGCGTATGGTTCAGGTTTGGGTAGATCTCCATCGTGAAGAATTATTGGCTGATTGGGAGCTTGCCAAAGAAGGTGTAGAGCTTTTTCGCATTGACCCCCTGAAATAGGAGACGCGCCATGTTGCTGGATGTCGTTCATGTACAAGCCCGTCATGATTTTGCACTGATTCTGGAGTTTGATAACGGGGAACAGCGCTTATTCGATATGATGCCTTATATCGATCAGAAGCCTTGGGTCAAGCTTAAATCTAACAATACATTTCAGGCGGCTTTTGTGGAAAATGGCACGGTGGCATGGCCGGGTAATGTTGATATTGATCCAGAAACGCTTTACGAACTTTCAGTGCCGGCCTGAGTCATGCAAAAACAGGATGAAAAAACAGGGGCAGAGCACGTCTTTCGCTAAAATTTAGTCGAATCGTGAACTGAAATCTTAGCGATGAGAACGGCCAGGAAAAATTGATGCGGGTAGTGCCCCAATCTATATGATGAGAAAACTTTTTTGCCTTTCCTGATCAAAGATTTAGATCGGTCGCCATCATATAGATTGGGGCACTACCTTGATGCGTTTAGTAGAGCTGACACTTGAAAATTTTCGCGGTTATCGTGACAGGATCGTTATTCTGTTTGATGATTTGACGGCATTTATTGGAAAAAATGATGCCGGAAAATCAACGGTGCTCGATGCTTTGAACATCGTGCTCGGAGAAGGAAAGCTCGAGAATGCCGATATCTGTGTCCATGCCGACAACGGCGAATCACTATTGATTGAGTGCGCCTTCGAAGACCTGCCTGAAACCTTGACGCTCGATGCGACCAGCACAACCACCTTGGCGGACGAGTATCTGGTAGATCGAGAGGGTCGATTGCGCCTTAGTTGGACCTGGCTCATCAAGCGCGACACCAATGGGCCTGTATTCGGCAAATCGCTGATACAGGCCATCGCTTGGGCGCCGCAAGGCTCGGGGCTGGGCGATCTCCACGAGAAGAAAAATACCGATCTCAAACGTCTAGTCCGAGAGGCCGGTATCGAAGAAAGCTGTGATCTGAACAACAACGCAAGCATGCGCCAGGCCCTCTGGGCTAAGGCGCGTGATGATGGACGACTCAGCCTCGCAGAGACAGCGATCGACCTTGCGAAGGAAGACGGCAAGACCATACTCAAGCAGATCCAGGACAATCTGCCGTTGTATGTGCTCTTTCGCGCCGATCGCCCATCCACCGACCAAGACGCCGAAGTGCAGGATCCAATGAAGGTTGCCGTGCGCGAGGCACTGGACGACCTACATGACGAAATCACTGCAATCAAGGATCGAGTCCGGGAGAAGTCCATCGCGGTGGCGAATCGTACGCTTGCCAAGTTGCACAACTTCGCCCCCGCCCTGGCCAACTCTTTGACCCCATTGTTTGCCGAGCCGAAATTCGATTCCGCTTTCAAGCTCACGCTCTTGGGCGACGATGGCATCCCCGTGAACAAACGCGGCAGCGGCGTGCGTCGTTTAGTGTTGTTCAGCTTTTTTCAGGCCGAAGCCGAGCGCCGTCAGGGTATCTCAAGCGATCGAAACATGATCTATGCCGTCGAAGAGCCCGAAACCGCTCAGCATCCAAACTTTCAGCGTGTGGTTGTCGACTCACTGCGTACCTTGTCGGAGCAAGACCGCTGCCAGGTGATCCTGACAACCCATGTCCTGGGCCTTGGCGGACGTTTGCCGGTCGAAAGTCTGCGCCTGGTTGAGCGGAGCCATACCGCGAGCGCACTCGTCAGCGCGGCGACCGACGCGGTGTATCGCCGCATTGTCGAGACGCTCGGGGTTGTTCCGGATCACCGCGCCCGTGTCTTGCTGTGCGTCGAAGGCCCCAACGATCTGGCGTGCCTGCGTAGCCTCTGTAAAATCTACCGAAACCGATACAAAGATCTCGTCTGCATCGAAACGGATCCTCGGATCGCCTCAGTTTTACTGGGTGGCGGCACCTTGGAAAACTGGACGGCTGAGCATCTACTGAGAAATACCGGTCTCTGCGAGTTTCACATCTACGACCGGGATACCCCAAAACCCGACGGTCGCTTTAAATATGCTGCCGCCGTTGAAACCGTCAAACAACGCGGCAATGGCGACACAGCACGCCTGACTCGACGCCGAGAGATCGAAAACTATCTGCACCCGGCCGCGATCGATCGGACCCTCGCACCCGTGGTAGGACATGCCGTAAAGGTCGAATTCGCCCATGAAGACGACGTAGAAGCCGTCGTTGCCGCCGCGATTCCGGATCATCAGGGTAATCCAAGGAAAAAGCTCAGGCGCCGCGAGCTCAAATCCTGGCTCAACCGAGAAGTCGCCAGCGCCATGACGCTCGAAGAATTGATCGAGGTCGATCAGGAAGAGGAGTTGCTTGGCTGGTTCCGCGACATCACGGAACTGGTTTGCCGTTGAAGCGAGGAAAACAGGAATGGACTAGGTTTTTTCCTTGAGTGCTTCACCCACACCGTCGAGTCCGTCGGCCTCCAACGGCGCTGGGGCGGCGGGGAACGACGTTCCTACACTTCTCGTCCGTTCAACTCCTTAGCTTACCGAATGATTAGAGGAGCTATCGCTTGCCCATGCTAAACGCACAAGATTCCAGCCCAAGCATCTACATCGCCGGCCATCGCGGCATGGTCGGTGCCGCCCTGTTGCGCGCCCTCGAACACGCTGGCCACACCAATCTCATCACCCGCACCCACGCCGAACTGGACCTGACCGACCAGACCGCCGTCGAGACCTTCTTCGCCGATCAACGCCCGACCCAGGTCTACCTGGCCGCCGCCAAAGTCGGCGGCATCCACGCCAACGA
>NZ_FNOW01000072.1 GCF_900107145.1 Allochromatium warmingii
TGCGCGGGAATTCCGTTGGCAAGCGTCAGAAAGGTGCGCAACCACGCTTCCTTCTCCTTGCCAAAGGTTTCCATGCCCACCCAGTCCTCGATGCCACTGAGGACGGCACACAGCACAATCATCAGACTGTCGTGCAGGGAGTGCAACTTGTTACGCGTTTCGCGACGTGGATCGGCAAGATCAGCAAAGTACGGACGGGGATCTAACAATTTCGGCGACATCGGCGGCTCAGGCGTCGAGACAAAAGGCACTTGGCTACCTACTCAACCGATGATTGTCAATACCCGGATAGCGCGATCGCCCTGCCTTGGTGGCGTTTTCGGTTGCTTGATATTTCGGTATGTGGTATGACTCGATATTCACAGACAGAGCGTGTGGAGTCAGTCCGGCGTCTTTTGGACGGTTTCGCCTAGCCTTGCAAGCTAGGCAGAATCTGTTCAGCACGCTAGAACTAAATTCTGTCTATTTAACTGTTAGCAAGCAGATCATAAACAAAACCTTATTTGGGGATTGCACTTTGAAGCCAAAGATTGAATTTATAAAAATTAAAGATAATGAAAAGCTCATTAAGCTTTTGCTGGAAGACCTTGTTCTTGCTCCAAGGGTGAAAGCTCTTGATTGGTCGAAGATCACCAAACAAACGCCAAACATGAAGGTTGGATATCCTGGACAGCATCTAGCCTCACTTATAACCGGCGTCCAGGGAGCAAGAACTGGAGCAAGAGGTGATGATTTAGAAGATGGCTCAGAGGTTAAGTCCTGTAGTCGTGTAGATCAATTAGATAGCTGCAAAGACTGCGAAAACAAGGTTTTAAGAATCGAAACTATTTGTCCTCATTGCGGCTCGGAAAATCTTAAACGCATGGATGACAGCAAGTGGTTGTTTTCTGTTAAATCAGAGGATGAGCTAAAGCTTCTCACAAAGACACTAGATAGAATATTTTTAACGATTGCTGATTACCCACTGTTTTCAAAAAACCAGTTTGATACTATACGTTTTCAGGCATTTGAGATATGGAACAATTGTGAGCGGCATAAAAATTTTGAAATAATAATGAGAAATTATTTCTATAAAATATTTTTAGAGCATATAAAAATAAATCCAAGGAAGACGCCAGCACCTAAAAACTTTTGGCCATTTAGCTATCAATTTTATCTCTGCAATCCTGTGAAAGTTTTTCAAGCAACTGTTACCAATGCCAATACAAAACCATCAATTAAAATCGACTTGCTTGTTGCGCCAGAAACCGATAGAGAGATATTAACACCTGAGCTAATGCCAATTTCCTTGCTGGGAAAGGATGAGCTTAATATTCTTGCGAATGATGCGAATTTTTACATAATTGAAAGTCTGCTTAAAAATGAAAAATGTTTCAATGACTTCAAAGAAATAGTATTCAAAAAAAACATAAACAAGAAATTACTTGCGGAAATTTTGCCATATTTGGATCACCGCGCAAGAGATCTTCTGCCGCTTAGAGATACTGATAAAATTTCAGAATCAAAAGCGAAGTATCAGAGAAGATAAGCTGGAGTGTTCTCGTCGCTCAGGACCGTAGTGAGACTCCAAGTATCGAATCAAAAACAAGTAAAACTTCTGGATAAATCACCGCTTGGCTGCAACTCGCTCAGTAGTCCAGGCAAGATGTACTGCTTAATTTTGATCGAATACCCTGAGGGGGCGTTGGCCCCTACACGCCGCAGCGTTAGGGCCCGCGCCTACCCTTAACAAGGCGTAGATGCCTCGCGCTTCAATGGCCGGCAGCGATAGTGCGGGGAGAGTCCGCAACATCAACTGTTTAGTAGTCTTGATTGCTCTGATGCTAAAAAATTCATTTCTTTACTAAGATCGGCCTGTCTTTCCAGTATCTTTTCGACTTTCTTGAATTTGCTGTTTCTGGCAAAAACTTCATCAGGAACGACTAACTGACCCAAATCCGATGCGTGCAGATGAGCGGTCTGTCCTCGAACCATGTTTTGAATCTGAGAAATTGCTTCATTTGATCTAAGGAACGCAAGAAGCAAAAAAGGAGAGATTAATTCTTGCTTTACTCTTATGAGCATTATTTCTCCCACAAAAGATATGTTTTTCGATTCAATAAACTCAGGAACTTCCGTGAAAATGTCTGATTTTTTTGCAATATAAACAGGACTGTGTGCGGATGAAGTGAGTAGTATGTCGCCATGCTGAAGCACAAGAGGTTTTTTGGATTTCAGTCGTTTATTAATTTCTTCGTCATTTATGTAGTTTCTATCCCTCGCCTCCCAATTAATCCCTGTTCCAGAGAGGTTTCCAACTTTAATTAGAAAGTTGCCTTGTTCGGCATAGTCTCGTCTGGCTGGAGTTTTTCCAGTTCCAATAAACTCGCAAAGTTCAGATAACTGCTTTCCATTTTTGCTGTTCTTCGCAATAAAAATATTTTCTAGCATTGAAAAACTTTCTGCTTTCTCAGGCACATCTATAATGGAAACAAATTCGTAATCATTGTTTGTTGCTAAGGCCTTTTTCATGAATTCAGGGAAGCTATCTAGCTGACTTCCGTCTTTGAATCTACCGGTTGAGTCAAAGCCTACATTTTTGATATTTGCCAGCGCTAGCTTTGTTTTGTCAGATTTTTCTTTTGCGTTTATGTATTTTTTTGCAAACAATACAACTGTAGTTGTCTGAGTTCCTGTGCTAGCAAAGGTTTCCGGAGGCAGGTTCATTACACCAAAAATGTAACCATAACTACCAAGTTGATGCCGAGCATTTGATAAGCCTCCATTAGTTGCAATGCTTTTGGGTATTACAATTGCCAGCGTTCCGCCTGGCTTTAGATTTTGAAAGCATTTTTCAATGAAAACAATTTCGCTGCTTTGCTTTTTTAATGTATAACCATTTTTGTCTTTGCATGTAAGAAATTGACTAAATTCATAGTCCCGTTCATCTATGGATACCCCAAAAGGCGGATTTGTAAATATAAAATCAAATTCTTTTTTAAATGGGCTCTCTTTTAGTGAGTCAATTAACTTTTTTTCAAATCTAACTTTCGAGTAATGCCCGATGTTAAGATCTGCTAGCAGAAGCATTCTTGGGCTTTTATCAATCCCGTAAACTGTTATATCTTTATTTTCATTGGTTTGCTTAAGATATTCAATAAGAAATGTTCCAGATCCGCAGGCCGGATCAAGAACATCGTCTCCTGCTTTTGGTGAAGCAAACTTGATTATTGAAGTTACAACTTCATCTGGAGTCAGAAAAATACCAAGGCCCTTGCGAATTTCGGGTGTAAGGAATTGCTTTAAAGCATGACTTCTTACGTCATACCCAATCTGCGAAAACTGAATAGGAAATAGCAAGTTATGAATATCGGCGAGGCATTCGGCGCTTAGGTAAAACTTTTTATCCCGCCATATCTCTGAAGACCATGAATTTGCCTTGCCAAGATATGAGGCAAACATTTTTCTCACCTTTTCAGGAGAAAGAGATATTTCTGGAGAATTTTCAAATTCATAATTTTGTTTAAAAAACATGTACTTTAGTAGCTCATCGAATGCCTCTTGCGGCTGAAGGCCATCTATATTTCGCATTATGTTATGAGCTTCTTTATACAGTGCAGACAGTTGTCTAGCGGTAATCATTAGTATTCCCCTTGAATTATGCAAGTAGCGCAATTATGAAATATTTCCATGTAATGTCAAGGAAATATTTCTTTTGACAGATGCCAAGGCGCTGCACTCGGACAAATTTTCCGCTACGCTCCACACGGTCTCCGCTGCGCTCCGCTAGTGAACGTTTTGTTATTGAAGCTTTACCAGATGACAGGTGTAGCGGTTTGGCTAAGTTGGTCGACCCCGCATAGATTTTGGAATAAATGTACCCATGCCGTTTGCCCCCCTGCATCTGGGACCGGGAATCGCTCTCAAGGCCGGACTCGGCGAGCGATTCAGTCTGCTGGCCTTCGGTCTGGCTCAAGTGGCTATGCGCATCACATCGTCCAACGCGGTCATAACCGTGCGGCGTGCTTCTTTGGTGAGGAAGACTATCAGACCTACCGTCACTGGCTCGGCGAGGCGCTGGCAAACACAGGCGCGGCGCTCCATGCCTATGTCTTGATGACGAATCATGTTCATCTGCTGGTCACGCCCAAGGCGGCGGAAGACATTCCCCAGCTGGTGATAACCATCGGGCGGCGCTATGTCCAGACCATCAACAAGACCTATCGGCGTACCGGCACCCTGTGGGACAGCCGCTACAAATCCTCGCTGATCCAGACCGACACCTACCTGCTGCGCTACCAGCGTTACATTGAGCTGAATCCGGTGCGGGCTGACATGGTTCGTCATCCTGGAGAGTATGCTTGGAGCAGCTACCGGGCGAACGGTCTGGGTGCAAACGATCCGTTGCTTTCGCCCCATACCTTGTATCTGGAGCTGGGCGCATCACCAGATTCTCAACAAGCGGCGTATCGTGAACTGTTTCGCACCGGGCTGGATGAAGCGGCACTTAGAGCCTATCCCAAAAGGCCGGTAGCCCGCCAAGTGATGATCCCGAGCGCCAGATGGATCATGGCCAAGTAGGTGTCATCGCGCTTCTCCCAGCG
>NZ_FNOW01000071.1 GCF_900107145.1 Allochromatium warmingii
GCGCTCCCGCAAATCCGCGACGCCTTAGCGCAAACTGGCATCAAATTAGAATCTACGCCAATTATCACTCAACCGCTTGATCTCAGCCGTTTATCGCAACCCAACGGCGAACAACCGTTAATTCAGCACATTCGCCAAATCATTGATTCCGGTCAAGCTCGCGCTGAAATCAAACTCGATCCGCCGAATTTAGGCACATTAGACATTCGTCAAACTCAGACGAATGGAATACAACAAGTGCAAATTAGTGCGCCGAATCCTGTTGCCCGCGAAATATTGAATGCAGTACAACCGCAATTAAGTACCGCACTCGCGCAAAATGGCGTCGAATTAACTGTTAGCCGCACCGATGAATCATCAGCGCCAATATCAGACCGTACAACACCATCTGAAATAGCGACCGAATCGACTGCCACGCCAACCCTGAGTCGCCAAGCGTTGGGCATCGCCCCCGATCCAACAACCGCTAGTGGACGATTCCAACCATTGATATTGGAGCGTCTGTTGCAGCCCGGCGGTGAGCAGCGCCTTGCCGAACAACTGCGCTGGTCGCTTGAACGCGGTTTGGAAAGCGCCGAGATCAAGCTGCATCCGCCGAGTTTGGGGGCGTTGGATGTCCGTTTCGTGCAGGAAGGCGACCGAACCCATGTACAATTTGTCGCCGCACACCCGGCCACCCGCGAGGCGTTGGAAGCCGCGCTGCCGCGTTTACGCGATGCGCTCGCCCAAGATGGCGTCTGGCTGGGCAACGTCTCGGTCTCCGATCAAGCGCCGAACGAGCGCGGCGAAACTGGACGTGAACGCCGCGAACCGACGTGGCGCGATGAGGTGGACGCCGCCGACACCGAACACGCCGGCCAAACCGCCGCCGAATCTGACACCGAACAACCGCGTGCTCATCGACTCGATGTTTTCAGTTGAACACCTGCCGAATAGCCGCGGCGGGCGTTCGGCGTGATACGATTTAAGCGCCATCGTGACGGCAGCCGGATCAGTGGCAGCGACTTAGCTTCCGCGCCCGATTATGAATAAACCGCATCCCTATATGAGAGAGAAAAACAATGGCTGAAAAGAAAAAAGCTGAAAAAGAACCGGCTGCTCAAGGCGGCGGTAATGGAAAGCTCATTATTATTCTGCTTGTGGTGTTAATTCTATTGTTACTCGCTGGTGGCGGTGGAGCTGCCTATTATTTTCTCATCCATAAACAGCCTACGGTTGAAGCGGGTGAGGGTGAAACGGAAGCAGCGACTGAAACGGCGGCTGCGCCGGCACCGGCTTCCATTCCAGAAGCTGCGCCTGCTCCAGCCGTAGCAGCGCCGCTGCTATATCATCCATTAGAAGATCTGACCGTTAATCTTCCTTCAGGGCCAGCGCGATTTTTACGGGTCAGTTTAATTGTTGCGACACCGAATCCGGCAGTTATTACGGCACTGGATAAACACATGCCGATGCTACGTAATGATATTTTAGCCATTCTTGCAGCACAACAATTTGAAGTGTTGAATACACCCGAAGGCAAAGATACCCTGCGTGAAGCCTTACGTCAGAAATTGGTTCAGCTTTTAGCGCGAGCGAGTGAACCCGCTGATGTGCGTGATGTGCTGTTTAATGAACTGATTATGCAATAAGGCTCTAAAATGGCGCAGCAAGCTGACATTCTCAGCCAAGACGAAATCGACGCGCTCCTGCATGGCGTTGATGCCGGTGATGTCGATACCGAAGCCGATCCTTTTCCGCCTGATGGAAAAGCACGTTCGTATGACTTCACAACTCAGGATCGTATCGTTCGTGGGCGGATGCCAACGCTGGATATGATTAACGAGCGTTTTGCGCGTTATTTGCGCGTGCATCTGTTTAATTTGCTGCGTCGTTCCTCGGAAATTTCAGTAATTGGAGCGCGTGTTACTAAGTTTTCTGAGTATTTGCACTCGTTGTATGTGCCAACTAGTTTAAATCTGGTGCGCGTCCAACCATTGCATGGCACGGCACTCATTGTTTTTGATCCCAAATTGGTTTTTGGTCTTGTCGATAATTTTTTCGGTGGTGAAGGACGGTTTTATTCGCGGATTGAAGGTCGTGATTTTACGCCGATGGAAATGCGAGTTATCAAAAATCTGCTCGATACCTCATTTGAGGATATGGAGAAAGCTTGGGAACCTGTTATGGCGCTCAAATTTGAGTTCGTGCATTCCGAAGTTAATCCGCAGTTTGCTAATATCGTCAGCCCAACTGAAATTGTTGTAATTAATGATTTTCATATTGAATTAGAAGGCGGTGGCGGTAATTTGCATGTCACCTTTCCATATTCAATGCTGGAGCCAATCCGCGAATTGCTCGATACTGGCTTGCAATCTGATCGCAGTAGCGTCGATCATCGCTGGCAGCGTGCATTTGAAGAAGAATTGCCGTTAGCACAGATCGAAATTAGTTCATTACTCGCCGAAGTAACCTTAACTGTTGAGCAACTATTAAAAATCAAGGCAGGCGACATTCTTTCTGTTGACTTACCAGAGACCGTGATCCTTCATGTCGAGGATATTCCGTTATTTCGCGGTCAGTTTGGCGTTTCAAATGGCATGAACGCGATCAAAATTGTTGAGCAAATCAAGCATATCTAGTTAGAGTGTTTCAGGTATAACATGAGCAACGATAACACAACGCCGCTGGATGAAGATGTTGCCGATGCTTGGGCAGCAGCACTCGAAGAGCAAAAAGATAATGAACCGGCTGCTGGAGCGAATACAGCGGCGCAAACTGATACAGTGCGGCCATTGAATCCAGAAGATTTTAGCGGATCACGACCAGAAACCACCGCTGAAATCAATCTCAATATGGTGCTGGATGTGCCGGTTACGCTGTCAATGGAAATTGGCCGCACGCGCATTCCAATTCGCAATTTATTGCAACTGAATCAAGGCTCAGTCGTTGAACTCAATCGATTAGCAGGCGAGCCATTAGATGTTTTAGTTAATGGCACGCTCATTGCGCATGGTGAAGTGGTGGTTGTTAATGAAAAATTTGGCATTCGCCTAACTGATGTAATTAGCCCAAGTGAACGGGTGCGTAAACTGCGGTGAGTCACTTACCCTATACGCTGGGGTTGTTGTTTTGGCTGCCCGATTTTGTGCGAGCGGAGGCGGTAACGCAATCGCTTGCTCCGACAGCGAGCAGCTATTTAAGTCAATTAGTCGGTGCGCTGGTATTAATTGTAGCGGCGATTGCGGTATTAGCATGGTTTTTGCGACGGGTTCCAGGTGTGACGCCGCCGAGTGCTGGACTCATTCGGATTCTGGCCGTGCGTTCAATTGGTGCCCGTGAACGCTTGTTATTAGTGCAGGTAGGATCGGAGCAGCTTTTATTAGCGGTCACTGCTGCAGGTGTACAGCCGCTGCATACGCTGGCCCATCCAATCGATCCGCCGCCGGAAGAGCCGTGGAGCGGCGATTTCGCAAGTCTGCTGGAACGATTGAAAACAGGCGAGCGCAAGCAATGAAATCGGCGTGCCGCTGGGTTGGATTATTAGCCGCACTGCTGATACCAAGCGCAGCTTTTGCGCAGTTAGGTGGATTAGATGCAGTAACCGTCACCACTGAACCGAATAGCGGGCGTGTCGTGTATTCGGTCACGCTACAAATTTTAATCTTAATGACGTTACTGACGTTATTGCCGTCGGCGCTCATTATGATGACTTCCTTTACCCGCATTATTATTGTGCTGGCCATTCTGCGTCAAGGATTGGGTACAACGCAAACGCCATCGAATCAAATTCTGCTTGGTTTGGCGTTTTTTCTCACGCTATTTGTCATGTCACCAATTTTTCAAGAAGTTTATGATACGGCGCTCAAGCCGTATATGGAAGAACAGCTTGGTACGGAAGAAGCGTTCGTGGCAGCAGTTAAACCATTGCGCGTATTTATGTTGGCACAAACCCGCGAATCGGATTTAGCACTCTTTGCAAATATTCGCGGTATCGATGGATTTGAATCAAAAGACGATATTCCACTCAGTATTTTAGTGCCATCTTTTATTATCAGCGAACTTAAGACTGCATTTCAAATTGGCTTTTTGATTTTGATTCCGTTTTTAATTATTGATTTAGTGGTTGCCAGTGTTTTAATGTCGATGGGTATGATGATGCTCTCGCCATTGATTATTTCGCTGCCATTTAAGTTAATGTTGTTTGTGCTGGTCGATGGTTGGTCGTTGTTGCTTGGTACGTTGGCGCGGAGTTTTTATACATGAGCTGCCAGCCGTCAGTATTCAGCTTCCAGCGGTACGCGCTCCTGCTAAATCCGCTGAATGAACATCGTTTTTCTCTGGAGATCTGTGAATATGACACCTGAAATGGTTTTAGAAATTGGCAAAGAGGCAGGCGAAGTGATTATTTTGATGTCCGCGCCACCATTATTGACTGGTTTGATTATCGGTTTAATTATTAGTTTATTTCAAGCTGCAACGCAAATTCAGGAAATGACACTAACGTTTATTCCAAAATTAGTTGGGGTTGGTGCGGCGCTGATTATTGCGGGGCCGTGGATGCTGACGCTAGTTACGGATTATGTGATACGGCTGTATGAAAGCATTCCTGGGTTAATTGGCTAAACAAATGCTACACTTAATGACTTAAGTTATACTAACCTGATACCGATTTTTCGTTTTTGACAATTAACCGATAATAGAAAAATTCTCTGTCAGCAAAGAACGCAGCTCGCTTTTGTATTGAC
>NZ_FNOW01000067.1 GCF_900107145.1 Allochromatium warmingii
CTGGAATGCCCAAGAGCGATTCGAGACGGAGCCGTTGCAGAAGCCTGTGAAAACGTGAAAAAAGCGATTGCAAAATATAAAGCTACTTCGCAAGTGAGCCGTGTTTCGTTCAAGTCTCGTAAGCAAATTCAGCAATCATTTTTTCTCAGAAACGATCAATGGTCAAAAGATCGTCGCGGGTTTAACGTAAGGTCTTTAGGGAGCTTAAAGTTCTCTGAGGAACTTCCGGTGAATCTGCGAGATGGTCGCGTTATAAAGTACGCAACACAGTGGTCTGTCGCTATTCCGGTTACAAAAAGCACCGAGCGTACCGAGAACCAAGGGCGCTTAGTCTCCCTAGACCCAGGAATACGATCATTTCAAACGTTCTTTAGCGACCAGTTCGCAGGTCATCTAGGGCAACAAGACTTCCAAAGAATTGCGAGACTCGCAAAGCATTTGGATGATCTGTTGTCACGAAAAGACCGTGAGAAAAGTAAGCGTAAACGCTTGTCACTAACTAATGCAGCTAATCAAATTCGAGTTAAGATAAAGAACTTGATAGATGAATTGCATTGGAAGGTAGCGAGATTTCTCACTGATAACTTTGATGTGATCTTATTGCCTACGTTTGATACGCAACAGATGGTAGTTAAAACAGCGAGAAAGTTGCGTAAGAAATCTGTCAGGTCGCTATTGTCCTTTAGCCATTACAAGTTTGGACAACGACTTGAACAGAAGTGCATCGAACGTAGCAAAAAACTCATTCGTGTTTGCGAAGCCTATACTAGCAAAACTGTTTCATGGAACGGTAAGTTGCTCAATATCGGGTCAGCAAAAACGATCACATCAGAAGGAATTACGGTCAATCGTGACATCAACGGCGCTCGTGGAATCTTTTTACGAGCTTTGGTGGATTCGCCCATCCTCATTGAGGGTGCGCGTTAATTGTCTACAATTTTTTGTAGATTTTATTAACGAAATTGAATCAGCATATGCCCGAGGTGCAAGGACGATTTACGGGTTTATTGCCGCCGAAAGACGCAGTGGCCGGTGTATCGAACCATCACGCCCTACATTGAGTCCTACCCAGCCGAGACCGTCGCCTTCCCGTCATCGATCTATCACCTGCGGTACCGCCTGCATGTCATCTGCCGACCCATCTACTGCCTTGATTTTTGATGTCCACTACGAAGATTTTGACACCCAGGTCATTGCCGCCTCGGCCACGCAACCGATTTTGGTCGATTTTTGGGCCGATTGGTGCGGCCCCTGTCACGCCCTCGCGCCGCATCTCAAGCGCGTCATCGAGGAGCAAAACGGACGGCTACGGCTGGCAAAAGTCGAGGTCGATGAGGGCGAGAATATGCGCCTTGCCGGTCAGTATCGCGTGCGCGGCTTTCCGACCGTGATTCTGTTTCAACAGGGCGAAGAGCGCGGGCGGTTCAGTGGGGCACGGTCGCGCACACAAATCAATCATTGGCTTCAGGAGCATGTATCCGCATGATGTGTCAATTTACACGCCATCTCGCTGTCTGCTGTGCGGCATTCGGCCTCGTCGCGGCTAGTTCTGTCAACGCGCTCACGCTCGTCGTCGCAGACAACGCCATCACCGGCATCACTGGATTAGAGATCGCCGAACAACGCTATGATGTGAGATTTACAGACGGCGCGTTTAATGCCGTCTATCCGGCCGCGTGGAGCGGATATGGGCCGTTGGCGCGTCAGGTCGCGCAGGCACTGTTGGCCGCAACCGCGACGCTACAGGCCGCGCCTAACTGGAATGCCACCCTGCGGCCTCGCGGCTGTCAATCTGCTGATTCTTGCACCGTGTTGATTCCCGAACAGGCCGACGCTGCCGCACCGCACGCCCGGATGATGCAGGCGGTTGAGGCGATCTACAGCGCCGACCGTTTTAGCACCGTGCCCGATCCGCTTTGGCCGTTCGATGCCGCGACCGACACCCAATACATGCCCGATATGCTCTACGCGATTATCACGCCGTCGCGTTAGCTGTTCTGTCACTGTGCCCGCGATCCGGTTTGACCCGGATCAAGGCTCGTCGCCGCCCGCCGCGCTAGGGTGCCCGCCAGATATCACTATTCTGGAGTGCCGCACCGGATGATCCGACATGCTGAAACTGCGCCCACCGCGAGCGGTGCCGGTACTGGGCACAGAGGGGCGCTTGGCCGGTATTTGAGCAAAATGCGCGGTTCCACGCACGACAGCCCGCCGCGTGTCAGCAACGCCGAGATTCTCTGGTCATGGATTGGCGCATTTCTCGGCATCACGGCGGTTGCCGGTGTGCAACGCTGGTTTTTTAGCGGAACCGATCTCACGTTCATCATCGCCTCGCTCGGTGCCTCAGCAGTGCTGGTTTATGGCGCGGTGCGCAGTCCGTTGGCCCAGCCGCGTAACCTGATCGGCGGGCATGTGCTCTCGGCGCTGGTCGGCGTGACCTGCTGGCAGTGGCTGAGTTTTGAACCCGGATTAGCGATGGCGGGGGCGGTGGCCACCGCGATTGCCCTGATGCACCTGACGCGCACGCTGCATCCGCCCGGCGGTGCAACGGCGCTGATTGCGGTGATTGGCTCGGAGCAGATTCACGCAATGGGGTATCTCTACGTGCTGGTTCCGGCGCTGCTCGGGCCGCTGGTGCTGCTGCTGGTGGCGCTGATTGTGAATAATCTTCCAGCCAATCGGCGCTACCCAGAGGTGTGGTTTTAGCGGCGGAGCGAGATGAACAGCGTGCGGCGCGATCAATCAACGGCGACAAAGAGTGTCTAAAACGTCACCATTTAACCACCACACGGCTCCTGAAACTGCAAATTCGCCAACCGCGCATACAGCCCATCCTGCGCCATGAGCGCATCATGCCGCCCCGAGGCGACCAGTTGCCCCTGATCGATCACGATAATGCGATCCGCATTGCGCACGGTGGCCAGCCGATGGGCGATGACGATGCTGGTGCGCCCCTGCATCAGGGTTTCGAGCGCCTCTTGCACCAGTCGCTCGCTTTCGGCATCCAGCGCACTGGTCGCCTCATCAAGCAGTAACAGCGCCGGATTGCGCAGCAGCGTGCGAGCAATGGCGATGCGCTGGCGCTCGCCGCCCGAGAGCCGCACGCCGCGTTCACCTAAATGCGTATCAAAGCCCTGCGGCAGACGTTCGATAAACTCACGGGCGTGTGCCGCATCAGCGGCGCGACGCACAGCGTCATCCGTCGCACTTTCGAGACCATAGCGGATGTTTTCCCACGCACTTGCGCCAAAAATCACCGGATCTTGCGGCACCAGCGCGATGCGACTGCGCAACTCATGCGGATCAAGTCGGCGGATATCGACGCCATCAAACAGCAGACTGCCCGCCGCTGGGTCATAAAAACGCAGCAGCAGTTGGAACAGCGTCGATTTGCCCGCTCCCGACGGGCCGACGAGCGCCAAGCGTTCGCCCGGCTCAACCGTCAAATCAAGTCCATTCAGTGCCGCTGTATCAGGACGTGAGGGATACACAAAGCGCACAGCACGCAGTTCAATCCGTCCGCGTGACGGTTCGGGCAGCGGCTCGGGATCAGCGGGCGGCAAGATCGCCGGCTGAATTTCCAGCAGTTCCATCAGCCGTTCGCTGGCTCCAGCACCGCGTAACAGTTGTCCGGTCAGGTCACTGAGCGAACCGACCGCGCCCGCGACCACAATGGCATAGAACAGAAAGGCGGAGAGTTCACCGCCGCTCAATGTCCCTTCGAGCACGCGATGCCCGCCGACCCAGAGCACCACGCCAATCGCGCCGAAGGTGAGCAAGGTCGCAATCCCCGACAGCAGCGCACTCGATAGCGAACGGCTCATCGCCACCTCAAATGCCGCCTCGACCTGCTCGCCATAGCGCCGACTGTCAATCGGCTCGTGACAGAACGCCTGCACCGTGCGAATGCCGTGAATCACTTCATCGACATAGGCACCGACATCGGCGATGCGATCCTGACTACTGCGCGAGAGCGTGCGCACGCGCCGCCCGATGATCCACACCGGCAGAATGACAACCGGCAAGCCCGCCAGTACTAGCCCAGTTAGCCCAGGACTGGTGATCGCCAGCATGAACACACCGCCGATCACTAACAGCGAGGTGCGAATCGACATCGCCAGCGTCGAGCCGACCACCACTTGCAGGATCGCGGTATCACTGGTCAGGCGCGAAATCACCTCGCCGGTGCGCGTGGTCTCGAAAAAGGTCAGATCCAGCGCCAGCACCCGCTCAAATACGGCTTGCCGGATGTCCGCGACCACCCGTTCGCCGATCCAGTTGAGCAGATAACTGCGCACCATAATCGCCGCTGCCGTGAGCACGACGACGAACAAAAACAGCAACAGCGAGCGGTCGAGCGATGCGGCTGACCCAGTGCCGAGGCCCGAATCAACCACCACGCGGATCACCTGTCCAAACGCGAGCACCGACGCGGCGGCAATCAGCAGCGCCCCCAGTGCAACAGCCAGCCGTCGCCGATAGGGTTGGGCAAATTGCAACAGCCGCTTGAGTGCGGCGAGATTGCGGGTCGCGGGGCGATCAATCGAAGTGGCTTTATTGTCGCGCATGGGGTGAGTCGATGGGGTCAGGCATGGAGGGATCGCGGCAAGATGGGGGCGGATGCGACCAAGCTCAAAGCCAAGCCAATCGTGCCGCGACCGTTTCAATCGTCTCACGGTTCGTCCATGAACCCGTCAGTGCGGCGGCGGTGTGAGCTGGGAGCCAGCGGTATTCGAGATGCTCGCGGGGATTGAGCTGTATCCGTCGCCGTGAGTCTAAGATCAGGGCAAAGCGATATTCACGGTTAAAACACACATTGGGCGCATACCGCTGCCGCCACGCGGGGATGATCGGAAACAGCACCGATTGTCGCAGGTCGATCAGTGCCCCGCCGACGCGCAAGCCGGTTTCTTCCCAGACCTCACGCGCTGCCGCGTGGCGCGGGGTTTCGCCCGGCGCGAGACTGCCGGTCACGGATTGCCAAAATCCCGCCGGTCGCGTGCGGCGCAAGAGCAAGAACTCGCCGCCTCGCGTACAGATGACGACGAGCGCCGACTGCGCCCGTTTTAGTGCGTGTTGGCTCAAGCCCGTGTCCGCAACCGCAGTGCCAGTTCTTTAAGCTGCACATCGTCCACCGTCGAGGGCGCATCAGTGAGCAAACAGGCCGCCGTCTGCGTTTTGGGGAAGGCCATCACATCGCGGATCGAGTGGGCGCCAGTCATCAGCATCACCAGCCGATCCAGACCGAACGCCAATCCGCCATGCGGCGGACAGCCGAAACGCAATGCCTTGAGCAGGAAGCCGAAACGATCTTCGGCCTGTTCATCGCTGATATTTAACAGCTTGAACACTTGTCGCTGTACGGCATCGCGGTGAATACGGATCGAGCCGCCGCCCAATTCAGTGCCGTTTAACACCATGTCATAGGCCCGTGAGAGACAGGCTCCGGGGTTAGTCTCAAGCAGTTCAAGCTGTTCATCTTTCGGCGCGGTGAACGGATGATGCAGCGCCACCCAGCGGCCATTTGCCGGATCGTGCTCGAACATCGGGAAATCCACCACCCATAGCGGCCGCCACTCGCCGTCGAGCAAGCCGCGATCCTGACCGAGCTTGACGCGCAGCGCACCAATCGACTCGTTGACGATTCGCGCTTTATCCGCGCCAAAAAAGATCAAATCGCCGTCCTCGGCTCCGGTGCGCTCGATGATGCCGTGCAGAGCGGCGTCGGTCAGATTCTTGACAATCGGCGATTGCAGCCCGTCGCGGCCCTTGTTCGCCCAGTCATTGACCTTGATATAGGCCAGCCCTTTGGCCCCATAGATGCTGACAAACTGGGTATAACCGTCGATCTCTTTGCGCGACAGTTCGCCACCTTTCGGCAGCCGCAGCGCCACCACGCGCCCTTCGGGATCATTCGCCGGGCCAGCGAACACCTGAAAATCGACCCCGGCCATCAGATCGGCGACATCAATCAATTCTAGCGGCACGCGCAAATCAGGCCGATCCGAACCAAAGCGGCGCATGGCCTCGGCATAGGTCAGACGCGGGAAGGGATCGGGCAGCTCGACGCCGATCACCTCGCGGAACAGACGACGAATCATCTCTTCCATCAGCGCCATCAGCTCGTCCTCGCGCATAAACGAGACTTCAATATCGAGCTGCGTGAACTCGGGCTGGCGGTCGGCGCGTAAATCCTCGTCACGGAAACAGCGGGCGATCTGATAATAACGATCCAGTCCCGACATCATCAGCAATTGCTTGAACAACTGCGGCGACTGCGGCAGGGCAAAAAACTCGCCGGGATGGGTGCGGCTGGGCACCAGATAATCGCGTGCGCCCTCGGGCGTGGATTTGGTGAGAATCGGCGTCTCGATGTCGAGAAAGCCGCGCTCATCGAGAAAGCGGCGCATCGCTTGGGTGACGCGACTGCGGGTACGTAGACGCGCCTGCATTTCGGGGCGGCGCAGATCGAGATAGCGATAACGCAGCCGCAGTTCTTCCGACGCATCTGCCGCGTGGCTGTCGAGCTGAATCGGCGGGGTTTCAGCAGCGTTGAGGATTTCCAGATCGAGACCGAGAATTTCAATCTCGCCGGTCGCAAGATCGGGGTTGGTCGTGCCTTCGGGACGGGGGCGCACGCGACCTGTAATCTTGAGCACATATTCACTGCGCACCTGCTCGGCGCGGGCGAACACCTCGGCGCGATCTGGGTCAAACACCACCTGCACCACGCCCTCGCGGTCGCGCAGGTCGATAAAAATCACCCCGCCATGATCGCGCCGACGCTGCACCCAGCCGCAGAGGACGACCTCATGACCGGTCTGCTGACTGTTTAATTCTCCACAATACTGCGTGCGCATCGCTGTTTTCGCCCCGTCGTGTTCTTTAAGGTGGATCGCTCCGGCAGACACTGAGCCGGAACCATCATCAAAAAGCAGCGAAGATTACTGGTCATGGGGGTTGAGCGCAAGGGTTGACGCGAAGCCTGTCAGGGCGATCGCGCTATATAGTTTTCCTATTGTGTTCGCCGAGCAGTAGCTCCATCCGGTAGTTATCGTTGAGCGCGGCGCGTAGTTTTCGCTGGCGCAGACTGTCCTTCGGTGGCCCATTGTGCTGCAAGAGGTTGAGCGCCATACGACGCAGCAGGGCCAGATTCTCGGGGCTATGGTCGTGGCGGGTGCGACAGGCATCTTCGCCAAACTGGACATCGAGGATCCAATGCTGTTGATTCTCGATGCTCCAATGCTGGCGCACTGCGGCGGCGAAGCGCGGCAGATCCGTGAACGAACAGAGGAATTCGCGTGTTTCGGTGCTGGAGTGATCGCCGATAAGGCGGGTGGACGCCACCCGTCCCACCGCTTTGAGTCCGGC
>NZ_FNOW01000063.1 GCF_900107145.1 Allochromatium warmingii
AATCCGGACACCTTTGCCGAGGCGTTCCAGGCCTGGGCAACGGCGGCTCTCGCTGGGTTGTCCGGTGAGCAGGTGTGTGTGGACGGCAAGACGTTGCTAGGGTGCTACCAAAACATCCTGTCAATTTTGAAACATCCTGTTAATCCTGTCTCATTCTGCGCTGATGTATCCGGCCAGTGCGGTGCGATTGCTCTGAGCGCCGCATTTTATAGGTCAGCACCGGTCGCAGTGTGGCGAGTACCTGACACAGCCCCGCCTCAGTCAAATCGCTTATCACGCGCTCAATGCCCTTGTAACTCTCGGGCGCTTCGTCATAGAGCAAATCTTTATCTTCACAAATCACCCGCCCGCCGAGTGCCGTCAGCGCCAAATCCTCGGGGCGCTGGCGTCCGCTCAACCGCGCCCGCGCCTCGCCGCGCTTCCATTTGCGTCCGGCCCCGTGCGCTAATGACCGCAAATTGATCGCACCATCCCCCATCGGCGCGACCAGATACGACAGCGCCCCACGCGATCCCGGAATCACCAGCGGCCCGCGATCGGCTGGCGCTGCGCCCTTGCGATGCAGCCATAATCGCTCGTCATACCATGCGACCGACTCAACGCCGTTATGCCAGACAGCTAACCGCTGTTCCGCTTCTGCGCCCAACGCCGTGAGCAACCGCTGCGCAATCAGCGCCCGATTCGCCTCGGCCCAACGCAGCGCATGATCGTGCGCGAGGCGATAGGCGTCAGCTTCCGCTGTATGCGGATCTAAACCAGCATGTCCCCATTGATCGACCTGCGCCCGCAAAATCGCCTCACCCAGACCGCGTGAACCGCTGTGTACAAGTAAACACAGATGCTCGGTATCCAGCCCGAGTGCGGCTAATGCTGGCGCATCGAACACCTGCTCAAGCTGCTGTATTTCGGCGAAATGATTGCCGCCGCCGATGGTGCCGAGTGCGCGATCAAAGGCTGTTGGCTCCAGCTTCCAGTCAGCCCGCCATGCCGCGAGATCACCGTCCCACGCGCCTTCGAGTCCCGATAACCGCTCGGCGGCGCGTTCGGGCTTAAAACGCCGTGCGGTCAGATCCGTCTGCCACAGCGCCATGCCGCAGCCGATGTCATTGCCGACCAGCGCCGGATAGATGCGCTCGCTCAAAAACGCCGCGCCAATCGGATAGCCCTTGCCGGGATGTAGATCGGGCAATCCCACGGCAGCACGCATCCCCGGCAGACGAGCGGTGTGTTCCAGTTGCCGCACCGCCTCACCTTCGATCCAACTTGTAGACGAGGCAATCAGATGCGGGATGATCGGGTTGGCGTCAGTCATCGTGGCGTGGCTCAACGCTTGCGCAGACAGTAGGTGCCATTCGATAACCAGCCGGATGGACAGCTTGCGCCGATCTTAGGGATGGCGTCGCGGGCGGCTTGCCGACCGGCTAAGCAATAGGCACCGCTGGCGATGTAACCGCTTGGGCAGAGACCGATTTTTTCAATTGCCTGCCGTGCTTTGGCGCTCGGCACGCAATAGGCTCCGCTGGAGCGATAGCCATTCGGACAGGTGCCGTGCTTAACGATGGGAGTCGGGCTGACAGCCGAGTCAGCAGGCGCGTGCAGTGGGGTCAGACACACTAGCGCAATGACAACGGCGCTAATACGGGAGCGGTTAGGTAATTTGCGCGTCATTGTGGCAGCACTCAGAAATCAAGAAGCAGGGATGTTTGAGCTATCAGATAGTGGTAAATTTTTTAACAAAAAATCGCAAATTTTACCGTTTTGTTTTGCATAGAAAGCACTTGACACGCTTAAATAGCCGGTGAATGTTTCCAGATGCTCGATAACCAAGAGCATCGGTCTTTAACACGTTTGAGTATCGGGTTTCCAGCACGACTTGCTGCTGGTGTAAAACTCAAAGCATATCTAAGACCTTTTCGCGTCTGTGCATGTCACAGACCTTGCCGGATGGGGCCATGTGTGACCAAACACGTGCGCGTTAATATTTGTTAACGAAAATCCATCAGCATAGCCGATATGCTGGAGAAGATTTAAGCGGAGGTGGCGATGCACATTCGCCACCTCGCCTAATCACCCCACCCACACCCGCGCATTGCGGAACAGCCGCAGCCACGGGCCATCCTGTCCCCAGTTATTCGGCGACCACGTATTCTGAACCGTGCGGAACACGCGCTCAGGATGTGGCATCAAGATCGTCACCCGCCCGTCGGTGGTAGTCAGTCCCGCGATGCCGTTGGGCGAGCCGTTGGGATTGGCCGGATAGCGCGTGGCGATTTGGCCGTCGTTTTCGACATAACGCGCCACCACCCAGGGTTCAGCGGCAATCAGATGCGCCGCGTCGCGGAACTCCGCCCGCCCTTCGCCATGCGCGACGGCAATCGGCATTCGCGATCCCGCCATGCCCGCGAGTAACGCCGAGGGGGTCGCTTCGACCTTGAGCATCAGGGTGCGGGCCTCGAATTGCTCGGAGCGATTGCGCACGAAATGCGGCCAATGTTCCGCGCCCGGGATCAGTTCGCGCAGATTCGAGAGCATTTGACAGCCGTTGCAGACGCCGAGCGCAAAGGTCTCGGTGCGCTCGAAAAAGGCTTGGAATTGCGCACGCGCTCGCGAGTTGAACAGAATAGTTTTTGCCCAACCCTCACCAGCGCCCAGCACATCGCCGTAGGAAAACCCACCGCAGGCGACCAAACCACGAAAATCAGCTAGATCGACGCGCCCGGCGATGACATCCGATAAATGCACATCGACACAGGCAAAGCCAGCCGCATGAAAGGCAGCGGCCATTTCAATCTGACCATTAACACCCTGTTCGCGCAGAATGGCCAGCGGGGGACGTGCGCCGCGCTGGATCGCAGGCGCGGCGATGTCGTCATGTGGATCAAACGTCAGCACGGCGTTTAGGCCCGGATCCGCTTCATCGATCCGCGCAAAGGCTTCCGCTGCGCAGGTTGGATCATCGCGCCGTGCTTGCAGCCGATAGCTGGTTTCTGACCACAGCCGCTGCAATTCGGCGCGGGTTGCGCTGAATACGGTGTGCTGATGACGGTGGAAGCGGATCTGTTCAGACGTGTCGCTCACGCCGATCACCGGACTCCACTCCGCCAGCCCGTGTTGCGCCAAAATCTGCCGCACGGCGTCAAGCTGACAGTGGCGCACTTGGATCACCGCGCCCAGTTCTTCGCTGAATAACGCGGCGAGATCGTCGGTTCCCAGCGTGGCTAGATCAATATCCAGCCCGCAGCGTCCGGCAAATGCCATCTCGCACAGCGTCGCCAGCAGCCCGCCGTCAGAACGGTCGTGATAGGCCAAGATCAGTCCGGCGGTGCGCAATGCTTGCAGCGCCGCGCTGAAGTGTTGCAGCAGTTCGGGCGCGTCGAGATCCGGCGGCGTGGTGCCAATCTGGTTGTAGACCTGCGCCAGCGCCGAGCCGCCAAGCCGCTGTTGACCGCGCCCCAAATCAATCAAAAGCAAATCCGTATCGCCCTGATCGGTGCGCAACTGCGGGGTCAGGGTGTTGCGCACATCCGTGATCGGCGCGAACGCCGAGACAATCAGCGACAGCGGCGCGGTCAGCTCGCGGCGTTCGCCTGCGGGCGTGTTCCACACAGTTTTCATGCTCATGGAATCCTTGCCGACCGGAATCGCAATCCCGAGTTCGGCGCAGAGTTCCAGCCCGACCGCCCGCACCGTGTCATAGAGCCGCGCATCTTCGCCCGGATGCCCAGCGGCGGCCATCCAGTTCGCCGAGAGTTTGATGTCGCCGAGCTGTGCGATCTCGGCAGCTAAAAGATTCGTGATCGCCTCAGCAACCGCCATTCGCCCCGATGCTGGCGCATTGAGCAGCGCCAGCGGCGTGCGCTCGCCAATCGCCATCGCCTCGCCGCTGTAACCGCTGAAATCGCTCAGGGTCACGGCGCAATCGGCAACCGGCACCTGCCAGGGGCCGACCATCTGTTCGCGGGCGACTAAGCCGGTGATACTGCGGTCGCCGATGGTGATGAGAAAACTTTTATCCGCGACCGTCGGCAGCCGGAGCACGCGGGTGATCGCCTCACGGAGATCAATCCCGCTGGTGTCAAAGGGCGCACCGAGCGCCGGTTGCCGCACGACTTCGCGGCGCATTTTGGGTGGTTTGCCCAGCAGCAGCGCCAGCGGCATATCAATCGGACGTTCACCGCGTTGCGCATCATCGAGCACCAAATGCTCGGCTGCGGTCGCTTCGCCAACTACCGCATAGGGGCAGCGTTCGCGCTCGCAGATCGCCTGAAATTCGTCTAGCTGTTCCGCCGCGACTGCCAACACATAGCGTTCTTGCGATTCATTGCACCAGAGTTCCATCGGCGAGAGTGATGGATCGTCGCTCGGAATCGCGGCCAGATTGAAACGTCCGCCGCGTCCGCCGTCGTGTACCAATTCAGGCAGCGCGTTGGACAGGCCGCCCGCGCCGACATCGTGAATAAACAGAATCGGATTATCCGCGCCGCGTGCCCAGCAACGGTCGATGACTTCTTGACAGCGCCGCTGCATCTCGGGATTGGCGCGTTGCACCGAGGCAAAATCGAGATCTTCAGCCGACGCGCCCGACGCCATACTCGACGCCGCGCCGCCGCCCAGACCAATCAGCATCGCCGGGCCGCCGAGCACAATCAGCGGTGTACCCGCCGGAAACGGACGTTTTACGACATGCTCATCGCGGATATTGCCCAGACCGCCGGCCAGCATAATCGGCTTGTGATAGCCGCGCCGTTCGTAGCTGCCGTCGGCGCAGGGAATCGCCTGTTCGTAGGTGCGGAAATAGCCGGTCAGATTGGGCCGTCCAAATTCGTTATTGAACGCCGCCGCGCCGATTGGCCCGTCCAGCATGATGTCGAGCGCCGCGACAATCCGCCCCGGTTTACCGTGATCGACTTCCCAGGGCTGTTCAAAGCCCGGAATGCGCAGATTCGACACCGAAAAACCGCAGAGTCCGGCTTTGGGTTTTGCGCCCTGACCGGTCGCGCCCTCGTCACGGATCTCGCCGCCGGAACCAGTCGCCGCGCCCGGATCGGGGGCAATCGCAGTCGGATGATTATGGGTTTCGACCTTCATCAACAGATGAATCGGCTCTTCTGACGTACCATAGATGTGCGTCTGCGGACAGGGCAAAAAACGCTGCCCGATCCGACCAGCAAGCACGGCGGCATTGTCTTTATAGGCCGAAAGCACGCCGTCTGGCGCACGCTCGGTGGTGTGGCGGATCATGGCAAACAGCGAATGGGTCTGCGGCTCGCCGTCGATGACCCAATCCGCATTGAAGATTTTGTGGCGGCAGTGCTCGGAATTGGCCTGCGCGAACATCATCAGCTCGACATCCGTCGGATTGCGACCGAGGGCGGTGAAATTCGCGCTCAGATAGTCGATTTCATCATCTGAGAGCGCCAGCCCGAGTGTACGATTGGCCGCAACGAGCGCCGGCCGTCCCGCGCCGATGACATCCACTCGCTGTAGTGGACGCGGCGCGGTGGACTCAAATAATTGGCTCGCGGCATCCAGATCAAAGCGAACCACCTGCGTCATGCGGTCATGCAGGGCGGCGGCCAGTGCGCCCAGCGTCGCGCCGTCGATCTCGTCGGCATCGCTGGCCAAATAATAGGCCGTGCCGCGTTCTAGCCGCTGGATCGACTTCAGACCACAGTTATGGGCGATGTCGGTGGCCTTCGATGACCAGGGCGAAATCGTGCCCGGGCGCGGCACTACCAGCACCAGACGCCCGATGGGTTCATGCGTCGGCAGGTGCGGCCCGTAGCGCAGCAGTCGCTCCAAGATGGCGCGTTCCTCGGCGCTGAGTTCGGCGGTCACTTGCGCAAAATGCACAAACTCGGCATAGGGCCGGATCGTCTGTCCGGTCAGCTCGTGGAGCCGGTCGGCGAGTTTTTGGAGACGGAGTTCGGAGAGGGCGGGTGCGCCACGAAGGACAAGCATCGGCGTTGCTCTGGGTACTGTAATCTAGGGAGGATGGACGGGATGTCTCTGGCTCTGGCTCGGGGCGATCAGCGTCAGCGAGCGATCACACGCACGATGCTGGTTCGTGAAGGCGGTCGAGCATCATAGCGTTCAGTATAACAGTTGGGCTATGGGGACAGATCGGGCGGTCAAGAAGGGGTTGTCTGGTGGCGCGGATGTTGGGTATGATCGGGTCGCGACTTACAATCCAATACAACAAGGATTGAAACCAACAAGGATTGAAACCAACAGGAAGGAATTGAAGCACTCACGCCGCGTCAGGTCGCGACCCACAATCCACTACAATAAGGATTGAAACGTTTCAGCGATGCGCATATTCGTTTCGGCGATCTTACGCTTCATATCCAGCCGGAGTGCTTCAATATCGCGTTTAGTCTCCAGTCGCAGTGTCTCGACATCACGCTGTAGATTGTTTTCGCGTGTAATGCTGGGAGTGTGCGCCATAAACAGTTCGGCTAAACCCGCCGCTGCCGCAACGCCTCATACAGACACACCCCCGCCGCAACCGAGACATTTAAGCTCTCAACCTGACCGCACATCGGCAACCGCACCAGCCGATCACAGCGTTCGCGGGTCAGGCGGCGCAGGCCGCTGCCCTCCGCGCCCATCACCAGCCCCAGCGGGCCGGTGAGATCGGCAGCATAGAGATCGTCGCGGGCTTCGCCTGCGGTGCCCGTGAACCAAATGCCGCGTTCCTTGAGCGCATCCATCACCCGCGCCAGATTGGTCACTTGCACATAAGGCAGCGTTTCTGCCGCACCGCTGGCCACCTTGCACACCACTGGGGTCAGACCGACCGCGTTATCTTTTGGCGCAATCACCGCCTGCACGCCGACCGCTTCTGCCGTGCGCAAACACGCGCCGAGATTGTGCGGATCCTGAACTTCATCTAACAGCAATAAAAACGGCGGCACCTCAAGCTGATCGAGCAGTGCCGTCAAATCCGCTTCAGTCCGCGCCGACGGCACGCCGACCCACGCTAACGCGCCCTGATGATTGATTCCAGCCGCCACCCGCTCCAACTCAGTGCGTTCAACCTGCCGGACACGAATCCCAGCTTCGCGGGCTAAGTCTGCCAGTTCTTGCAAACGGCGATCCCGTCGCGCCCGTTCGAGCCAAATTTCATCGACCCCAGCGGCCCCGAATTTGAGCGCGGCGCGAACGCTATGAATACCGCCAATCGGTGCCCGCTCAGTCATCGCGATTCACAGGATTGGACGCCGACCGCTTGCGCTTATTGGCCCGCGTGCGAGCTTTTTTTGCTGCCGATGGCGTCGGTTTGCCGCTTGACGGATTGGTCGCTGTCGCCGCACGTTGCTTAGATTTAGGCTTAACTTTGGCTTTAGCGTCAGTCAGCGGCGCTTCAGTTGGCTTCGGCACGCGACGTGCGCTCTTGGCCGTCGGCCCAACGAGGACAAAATCAATCTTGCGTTCATCAAGATTGACCGCTGCCACCTGCACCCGTAGTCGGTCGCCGAGCCGATAAACGGTGCCGGTGCGCTCGCCCTGCAAGCGATGACCGATGGGGTCAAAGTGGTAAAAATCATTGTCGAGCGCGGTGATATGCACCAGCCCATCGACATGCACCGCGTCGAGTTCAACAAAGATGCCGAACGAATTGACGCTTGTAATCGTGCCGTCGAATTTCTCGCCCAGCTTGTCCTGCATGAACTCGCATTTGAGCCAATCTTCAGCATCGCGGGTCGCTTCATCGGCGCGGCGTTCGGTGCCGGAGCACCATTCGGCAGCCTGTTGCAGTTCGGTTTTGGTGTAATCGAGATCAGCCGCTGTGCCACCGGCCAGCAGATGCTTAATCAGCCGATGGACGACCAAATCAGGATAGCGGCGAATCGGCGAGGTAAAGTGCGTGTAAGCCTCAAATGCCAAACCAAAATGCCCGGCATTTTCGGCGCTGTACATCGCCTGCTGCATCGAGCGCAACAGCACGGTTTGAATCAAGCGCCGATCAGGACGTTCTTTAATCTGTTCTAGCAACTGCGCGTAATCTGCCGCCGTCGGCTGTTCACCGCCGGGTAGCTTGAGCGCCAACTGCGCCAAAAACTCGCGCAGATCGTTGAGCTTTTCCTGACGCGGTAGATCGTGAATGCGATAAATGCCCGGCAGCCGCTTGCGCTGGAATTGCCGCGCCGCCGCGACATTAGCCGCTAACATGCACTCTTCAATCAGCTTATGGGCGTCGTTGCGCACCAGCGGTACGACCGATTCAATCCGTCCCTGTTGATTAAACAGAAACTTGGTTTCAGTGGTGTCAAAGTCAATCGCGCCGCGTGTCGCCCGCGCTGCCTGAAGAGCTTGATAAAGCTGATAGAGTTCATGCAGATGCGGCAGAATGTCAGCGAAGCGTTCGCACAGCTCGCCGTCGCCCTCGACCACCATCGCCGCGACCTGATCGTAGGTCAGCCGCGCTTGCGAGCGCATCACCGCCTCAAAAAAGCGCGTGCGCGTGACCTGACCTTCACGGTTGACATAGAGTTCAGCGGCCATGCACAGCCGGTCAACGTGCGGATTCAGCGAGCACAGCCCGTTAGACAGCACCTCAGGCAGCATTGGAATCACGCGGTCGGGAAAATAGACCGAATTGCCACGTGCGTGGGCTTCGCGGTCGAGCGCGGTGCCCGGACGCACATAGCTCGACACATCGGCGATACAGACTAAGAGCTTCCAGCCTTTCGGCTTGCGCTCGCAATAGACCGCATCATCGAAATCGCGGGCATCCGCGCCGTCAATCGTCACCAACGGCAATTGCCGCAGATCGACCCGTCCCGCTTTCGCCGCTTCCGGCACCTCCGCCGTCAGTCCGGCGATTTCGGCCAGCACCTCGGCGGGCCACTCGACCGGCAGATTATGGGCACGAATGGCTATATCGGTTTCCATACCCGGGGCTAGATGATCGCCGAGCACTTCGCGGATACGCCCAATCGGTTGGGTGCGCTGGGTCGGCTGATCGGTGATGTCAGCGACGACGATTTGCCCCTGCTCGGCGCCAGCAAGCCGGTCGCTGGGAATAATGATGTCGTGCGTCAACCGCTTGTGATCTGGCACCACGAAGCCGACGCCGCTTTCTTTATAGAGTCGTCCGACAACACTGCGGGTGTTGCGCTCTAAAATCTCGACCACTGCCGCTTCAAGCCGCCCGCGTCGGTCACGTCCCGCGACGCGCACCACCACCCGATCACCGTGAAACAGCGCCCGCATCTCTTTTGGATACAAATAGAGATCGTCGCCGCCCTCATCCGGTCGCACAAAGCCAAAGCCGTCGGGATGGCCGATCACGCGCCCAGCGATCAAATCGCGGCTGTTGACCGGACAGAAGGCTTGGTTGCGATTGCGCACCAGTTGCCCGTCACGGATCATCGCCCCGAGTCGGCGTTCGAGTGCAATCAAATCCGGCTCATCGACCAGTCCAAGCGTGGTGACCAGCTCGTCAAAGGCCAGCGGAGCGCCGTGATGGGCGAGGGTTTCGAGGATAAATTCCCGACTCGGGATGGGGTTGGCATATTTACGCGCTTCGCGTTGGCGATGCGGGTCAGTGTTCTGGGCAGGTGGGGTTGATCGGCGTTTGGTCACTAGGGCAGGATCGTGGCGAAGAAAGTTATTAGTGTAGCCTTGACAGGGGCGTGTTGTCTCACTAATATGCGCGTCTCCACTGGGGGCGCGGCTCAATTTAAGCCACTGCACACAGTGACTGCCGAGGTGGCGGAATTGGTAGACGCGCATGGTTCAGGTCCATGTGAGCGAAAGTTCGTGGAGGTTCGAGTCCTCTCCTCGGCACCAACTCATTCCGCACTCACCAACTTGGGTGAGATCAAACAGGCGCTGCATCTCAGGATGCAGCGCCTTTTTTTATGTGCCTAGTTTTGCCGCTGTAATTCATACCCTTTTGATCTGATTTGATTGGAGCTGATAGACCTATGTCACTGCCGCTTTCTGCGCTCACTGCACTCTCGCCGGTCGATGGTCGTTATGGCGCACGCGCCGCCGCGCTGCGGGCGATTTTTAGCGAATACGGCTTGATTCAGCAGCGCGTGCAGGTCGAGGTGCGCTGGCTCCAAGCACTCGCGGCCCATCCGGGCATTCCCGAAGTGCCGCCGTTTTCCGAGACGGCCAAGCAAGTGCTTGACCAGCTTGTCAGTGAATTTAGCTTGAGCGATGCCGAGCGCGTCAAAGACATCGAGCGCACGACCAATCATGATGTCAAAGCCGTCGAATATTTTCTTAAAGAACGTATTGCCGCGAATGCGGAATTAACCGCTGTCAGTGAGTTTATTCATTTTGCCTGTACCTCTGAAGATATTAATAATTTAGCGCATGGGCTAATGATGCAAGCCGGACGCGAGCAGGTGTTATTACCGCAAATGGATGCGCTGATTACCGCGATCCGTGAGTTAGCGCATCAATACGCCGACCAACCGATGCTGTCGCGCACGCATGGTCAACCAGCGACCCCGACTACACTCGGCAAGGAATTAGCAAACGTGGTGCGGCGGCTACAACGCCAGCGGATGCAGGTCGCTGAGGTGGTGTTACTGGGCAAAATCAATGGCGCGGTTGGCAATTACAATGCGCATCAAGTTGCGTATCCGGCGGTTGATTGGCCGACGCTGGCGCAGGAATTTGTTACCTCATTAGGATTAACTTGGAATCCCTATACCACGCAGATTGAACCGCATGATTATTTGGCGGAATTATTCGACGCGCTGGCGCGATTTAATACCATCTTGATTGATTTTTGCCGCGATCTGTGGGGCTATATTTCGCTGGGTTATTTTAAGCAGCGCACCATTGCCGGTGAAGTCGGCTCTTCGACCATGCCGCATAAAGTCAACCCGATTGATTTTGAGAATGGCGAAGGGAATCTCGGAATGGCGAATGCCGTGCTGACGCATTTGTCGGCTAAATTGCCGATTTCGCGCTGGCAGCGTGATCTGACCGATTCGACCGTGCTGCGCAATCTGGGCGTGGGCATCGCGCATCTAAGCATTGCGTTGCAGTCAATTCAGAAGGGTCTGAGTAAATTAGAAGCCGATCCAGCGCGATTAGCCGCCGATCTTGACGCAAATTGGGAAGTGCTTGCCGAGCCGATTCAAACGGTGATGCGGCGTTATGGCGTTGAACAGCCGTATGAAAAGCTCAAAGCGTTGACACGCGGGCGGCGGATCGGCGCAGAGGCGTTGAGTGCGTTTATCGCTGAATTAGAAATCCCCGAAGCGGCGAAAACTGAGCTGCTGGCGCTGACCCCAGCGCGGTATCTCGGGGCAGCGGCGGCGCTGGCGCGGGCGATTTAGAGCCTATCCCAAAAGGTAGTATTCTAGGCGGAAGTTTCCTCGATCACAGGAGTCAGAACGACGATGAGCTTGGCGGTTAAAGATGATGGTTGGCGGTTATCCGACGCCCTGTGGGCGCAGCTCAAACCCCTGTTGCCCGTGTACCAACCGCGGGCCCATCCGCTGGGCTGTCATCGGCGCCGGATCGAGGATCGGGTGGTGATGAAGGGAATCTTGTTTGTATTGCGCACCGGCTGTCAATGGAATGCGCTTAACGCCACTGGGATCTGTTCGAGCAGCACAGCGCATCGACGGTTTCTGGAATGGGTGGAGGCCGGCGTGTTCGAGCGCTTCTGGCAGGCCGGTGTGCTCAAATACGATGAACTCAAAGGGATCGACTGGTCGTGGCTGTCGATGGATGGGGCGATGACCAAGGCCCCGCTGGCAGGCTCAAAAAAACAGGCCGCAACCCGACGGATCGGGGCAAGCAGGGAGTCAAGCGCAGCCTGTTGACGGAAGGCGCGGGTATTCCCCTAGCGGTG
>NZ_FNOW01000082.1 GCF_900107145.1 Allochromatium warmingii
CGGCTCGCGAAGGCGCTGATGAGGTGCACGCCCGGCGTTGCCCCATCGCGACTGCCACGCAACGTCTTGCCGTCCACACACACCTGCTCACCGGACAACCCAGCCAAGGCCGCCGTCGCCCAGGCCTGGAACGCCTCGGCAAAGGTGTCAGGGTTGAGTCGACCGATCACATCGCTCAAGGTATCGTGCGAGGGAATTCCGTTGGCAAGCGTCAGAAAGGTGCGCAACCACGCTTCCTTCTCCTTGCCAAAGGTTTCCATGCCCACCCAGTCCTCGATGCCACTGAGGACGGCACACAGCACAATCATCAGAATGTCGTGCAGGGAGTGCAACTTGTTACGCGTTTCGCGACGTGGATCGGCAAGATCAGCAAAGTACGTACGGGGATCTAACAATTTCGGCGACATCGGCGGCTCAGGCGTCGAGACAAAAGGTACTTGGCTACCTGCTCAACCGATGATTGTCAATACTCTGATAGCGCGATCGCCCTGATGCTTAGGCGCGGGTGGTTCGGTTCGAGTGTGACCCGCGTTGCGGTCAAGTTCAGCGGCGATTGACCGCCGCGCTCGACGAGATCTTGCAGCGAAATGCCGTTCAGGAAGCTGAAAATCTCGTCGCTTAATTGATCCCAGAGATGATGCGTGAGGCAGGGTTGTCCGGCGTGACAATTCTGTCGCCCGCCGCAGCGCGTCAGTTCGACCCATTCGTCAACGGCGCAGATGATGTTAGCAATCGAAATCTCACTTGCGGCGCGGCCCAGATAATAGCCACCGCCCGGGCCGCGCACGCCGCGTACCAGATGTTTGGTGCGCAGTGCCGCAAATAACTGTTCCAGATAGGACAGGGAAATACCTTGACTGGCTGAAATATCAGCCAGTGTGACCGGCCCCTGACCTGTGTGTAGCGCCAGATCGAGTAGAGCGGTCACCGCGTAGCGGCCTTTGGTTGAGAGTCTCATAGTTGGCTGCCTACTTGAAAGAAACCGGAGAACGGGTATTTCAAGTAAATTAGTCAACTATTGCGGGATTTCAAGCGGTGGGGCTTTCAGCTTTCAGCCGCCAGCTTCCAGCGGTGCGGCTGGAAAATCGGTGTGGGTGTCTCAATAGCGCATCAGGCGCACATCGAGAGGCTGCGTAACAGTGAGAGCAGGGCGCGGTCAAGCGTGAATCGCATCGCCGCTTAACAGCACGCCGTGTCAATACTAGGCGAGATTACGCCTGCGCGTTGGATTGTTCTGCAATCTGTCGGCGCACATCGTCCATGTCGAGTTCACCGGCTTTGGTGAGTAGATCGCGGAAGGAGCCTTCGGGCAGTGCGCCAGCCTGCGAGAAGATGATGATTTGCTCACGGAAGATCATCAGCGTCGGGATGGAGCGAATCTGAAAATGCCCGGCGATGGCTTGATGTTCTTCGGTGTTGAGCTTGGCGAAAACGATGTCGGGGAAGTCCGCCGAGACCTTTTCGTAGACCGGCGCAAAGGAACGGCACGGGCCGCACCAGGGTGCCCAGAAATCAACGATTACGAATGCGTTGTCCTGGATAGTGGATTCAAAATTGGCGGTATCGAGTTCGATGACGGCCATGAGCGCCTCCCCATTGGGTGAAAAGTTGCGCGGGATACTAACAGAAACAGCGGCGGGTCTTGCAGGCCGGTGGGCTCGAACAGTTTCAATGTGATTTGCGCAGTTATTTATATTTTAACCATGTCACGCAAACGCGTCAGCATCCGAGAGGCCGCCAATTTTCCCGGCGTTGCGGCGCACGGCGGCACTGTTACAACCAACTGCTCAATCATTTTAGTCAGCCCGGCGTGAAGTGGTCAAAGGCGGCGGCCTATCAGCACTATATGACCGTGCTGCGTATTCAGTTTCCGTGGTATGCGGACGTTTCTAGCCGTGTCACCCGCAATGCCATTGACGATCTGGATGCTGCTTTTATAGTTATTTGCAGAAGTGTCTATAATTATAGTAAATAAAAGAGGTTTTCACGATGAGAGTGCGAAATATAAAAATTGAAAACCCAGACTTAC
>NZ_FNOW01000062.1 GCF_900107145.1 Allochromatium warmingii
GATAAACGGCTGAGATCAAGCGGTTGAGTGATAATTGGCGTAGATTCTAATTTGATGCCAGTTTGCGCTAAGGCGTCGCGGATTTGCGGGAGCGCAATGTTCAATGTTTCACGGGCAACAGGATTCGGCGCACTAATTTGCACCTGTGGTATTCCATTCGTCTGAGTTTGACGAATTTCTAGTGTGCCTAAATTCGGCGGATCGAGTTTGATTTCAGCGTGAGCTTGGCCGGAATCAATCATTTGGCGGATGTGCTGAATTAGTGGTTGTTCGCCATTAGGTTGTGATAAACGGCTGAGATCAAGCGGTTGAGTGATAATCGGCGTGGATTCTAATTTGATACCAGTTTGCGCTAAGGCGTCGCGGATTTGCGGGAGCGCGGTGTTTAATGCTTCGCGGGTAACGGGATTCGATGCAACAAGTTGCACCTGTGGTATTCCATTCGTCTGCGTTTGACGAATTTCTAATGTGCCTAAATTCGGCGGATCGAGTTTGATTTCAGCGCGAGCTTGGCCGGAATCAATCATTTGGCGAATTTGCTGAATTAACGGTTGTTCGCCGTTTAGTTGTGATAAACGGCTGAGATCAAGCGGTTGATTGATAATTGGCGTGGATTCTAATTTGATGCCAGTTTGTACTAAAGCGTCGCGGATTTGCGGGAGTGCGGTGTTTAATGCTTCGCGGGTAACGGGATTCGATGCAACAAGTTGCACCTGTGGTATTCCATTCGTCTGCGTTTGACGAATGTCTAATGTGCCTAAATTCGGCGGATCGAGTTTGATTTCAGCGCGAGCTTCGCCGGAATCAATCATTTGGCGAATGTGCTGAATTAACGGTTGTTCGCCATTGGGTTGCGATAAGCGGCTGAGATCAAGTGGTTGAGTGATAATCAGTGTTGGTTCTAATTTAATGCCAGTTTGTGCTAAGGCATCGCGGATTTGCGGGAGCGCGGTGTTTAATGCTTCGCGGGTAACGGGATTCGATGCAACAAGTTGCACCTGTGGTATTCCATTCGTCTGCGTTTGACGAATGTCTAATGTACCTAAATCCGGCGGATCGAGTTTGATTTCAGCGCGAGCTTGACCAGAATCAATGATTTGGCGGATGTGCTGGATTAACGACTGTTCGCCGTTGGGTTGCGATAAGCGACTGAGATCAAGCGGTTGAGTGATAATTGGCGTAGATTCTAATTTGATGCCAGTTTGCGCTAAGGCGTCGCGGATTTGCGGGAGCGCGGTGTTTAATGCTTCGCGGGTAACGGGATTCGATGCAACAAGTTGCACCTGTGGTATTCCATTCGTCTGAGTTTGACGAATGTCTAATGTACCTAAATCCGGCGGATCGAGTTTGATTTCAGCGCGAGCTTGACCAGAATCAATTATTTGGCGAATGTGCTGAATTAGCGGTTGTTCGCCACTGGGTTGCGATAAACGGCTGAGATCAAGCGGTTGAGTGATAATCGGTGTGGATTCTAATTTAATGCCAGTTTGCGCTAAGGCGTCGCGGATTTGCGGGAGCGCAATGTTCAATGTTTCACGGGCAACAGGATTCGGCGCACTAATTTGCACCTGTGGTATTCCATTCGTCTGAGTTTGACGAATTTCTAGTGTGCCTAAATTCGGCGGTTCGAGTTTGATTTCAGCGCGAGCTTGGCCGGAATCAATGATTTGGCGAATGTGCTGAATTAACGGTTGTTCGCCGTTTGGTTGCGATAAACGGCTGAGATCAAGCGGTTGATTGATAATTGGCGTGGATTCTAATTTGATGCCAGTTTGTACTAAAGCGTCGCGGATTTGCGGGAGTGCGGTGTTTAATGCTTCACGGGCAACAGGATTTTGCGCACTAATTTGCACCTGTGGTATTCCATTTGTTTGCGTTTGACGAATGTCTAATGTACCTAAATTCGGCGGATCGAGTTTGATTTCAGCGCGAGCTTGGCCGGAATCAATCATTTGGCGGATGTGCTGAATTAACGGTTGTTCGCCGTTTGGTTGCGATAAACGGCTGAGATCAAGTGATTGATTGATAATCGGTGTGGATTCTAATTTGATGCCAGTTTGCGCTAAGGCGTCGCGGATTTGCGGGAGCGCAATGTTCAATGTTTCACGGGCAACAGGATTCGGCGCACTAATTTGCACCTGTGGTATTCCATTCGTCTGAGTTTGACGAATTTCTAGTGTGCCTAAATTCGGCGGTTCGAGTTTGATTTCAGCGCGAGCTTGGCCGGAATCAATGATTTGGCGAATGTGCTGAATTAGCGGTTGTTCGCCATTGGGTTGTGATAAACGGCTGAGATCAAGCGGTTGAGTGATAATTGGCGTAGATTCTAATTTGATGCCAGTTTGCGCTAAAGCATCGCGGATTTGCGGGAGTGCGGTGTTTAATGCTTCACGGGCAACAGGATTCGGCGCACTAATTTGCACCTGTGGTATTCCATTCGTCTGAGTTTGACGAATTTCTAGTGTGCCTAAATTCGGCGGATCGAGTTTGATTTCAGCGTGAGCTTGGCCGGAATCAATGATTTGGCGGATGTGCTGAATTAACGGTTGTTCGCCGTTGGGTTGTGATAAACGGCTGAGATCAAGCGGTTGAGTGATAATTGGCGTAGATTCTAATTTGATGCCAGTTTGCGCTAAGGCGTCGCGGATTTGCGGGAGCGCAATGTTCAATGTTTCACGGGCAACAGGATTCGGCGCACTAATTTGCACCTGTGGTATTCCATTCGTCTGAGTTTGACGAATTTCTAATGTGCCTAAATTCGGCGGATCGAGTTTGATTTCGGCGCGAGATTGTCCAGAATCAATCATTTGGCGAATGTGCTGAATTAGCGGTTGTTCGCCGTTGGGTTGCGATAAATGGCTGAGGTTGAGCGGTTTATTCTCTGGTGCTAGACGCCGTGAAGTTATATGATTAGATCGAACACTAAATGACTCGACGCTATTCTGTATTGTTGGCGTATTAAATAAAGGGATTTCAGTCGCTTCAGCCGCAATAGGTAGTGTCTCGATACCATCAAGTGCCAGCGTCGCATTTAATTGAGGCTGCACCGTTTCTAATACATCTCGGGCGACCGGATGCGCGGCAATAAGTTGTATTTGTGGCGTTGTTCCAGTCTGAACAAGGCGCAATTCGAGTGTACCTAAACTCGGTGGATCTAATTTAATTGTTGTGCGATCCAGACCGGCATCAATTAATTGATGAACATGTTCAGCTAAATGCTGCTCGCCGCCAGGTTGTAATAAATGATTGAGCACTAGGGGTTGAGTGGTCAGCTCTGAAATAGCCGTTTCGCGTGGCGGCTCGACTGATGTGGCGGTCAGCGGTGCTGTCCAAGCGCCAGCGGCTGCGCGGCTTTGCAAATATTGCGCATACTGCGATGCACGCATGACAACCGGCTCAGTCATCGATTGGGCTTCAACGCTAGGTTGTGGCGCAATTCCAGTCACGGGCGCAGTTTGAACTGCGACAGGTTCAACTGTCGGTTGTGGTGCGATGGTTGGAGCCGAAGCCGCTTGAGGTTTCGGCGCAATTCCAGTCACAGGCGCAGTTTGAACTGCGACAGGTTCAACCGTCGGTTGTGGTGCGATGGTCGGAGTCGGAGCCGCTTGAGGTTGCGGTGCAATTCCAGTCACGGGCGCAGTTTGAACTGCGATGGGTTCAACTATTGGTTGTAGTGCGATGGTCGGAGCGGGAGCCGCCGGACGTTGTGGCGCAATTCCAGTCACGGGCGCAGTTTGAATTGTGATGGGTTCAACTGTCGGTTGTGGCGCGATGGTCGGAGCCGGAGCCGCTTGAGGTTTCGGCACAATTTCAGCTACAGGCGCAGTTTGAGCCGCGACGGGTTCAACTGTCGGTTGCGATGCGATGGTCGGAGCCGGAGCCGCCGGACGTTGCAGCGCAATTCCAGCTACGGGCGTAGTTTGAACTGTGACAGGCTCAACTGTCGGTTGTGGTGCAATGGTCGGAGTCGGAGTCGGAGTCGGAGTCGGAGCCGCCGGACGTTGTGGCGCAATGCCAGTCACGGGCGCAGTTTGAGCCGTGACAGGTTCAACTGTCGGTTGCGGTGCGATGGTCGGAGTCGGAGCTACCGGACGTTGCGGCGCAATTCCAGCTACAGGCGCAGTTTGAACTGTGACAGGTTCAACTGTCGGTTGTGGTGCGATGGTTGGGGTCGGAGCAGCTTCAGCTACGGGCGTAATTTTTTGAACCGTGATGGGTTCAACTATCGGTTGTGATGCGATGGTCGGAGCCGGAGCTACCGGACGTTGCGGCGCAATTCCAGCTACAGGCGCAGTTTGAACTGTGACAGGTTCAACTGTCGGTTGTGGTGCGATGGTTGGGGTCGGAGCAGCTTCAGCTACGGGCGTAATTTTTTGAACCGTGATGGGTTCAACTATCGGTTGTGATGCGATGGTCGGAGCCGGAGCCGCTTGAGGTTTCGGTGCAATTTCAGTCACAGGCGCAGTTTGAACTACAACAGGTTCAGCCGTTGGTTGCGGCATCGTCACAGATGGCACACGCTCCGCTGCCAACAAACGCCCAGCTTCGCCTAACCGCTCCAACATTGTTGTCGGCAGTGCAGCGGTCTTGTCATTCGTCGGCGACTGTTTTGGCGTTGCCGTCACAGCAAACTCAGCAGTCAACGGCATCGGCGCTGGAGCGGGCGCAGGCGGCATCTGCGCCTGTGCCAAAAATGCCGCAACCAACGCCTCGTCATTGATCGTCGCAACCGCCTCTGGATCGTCGCCGCGCTCGATCATCAACGACTTGATCTGCCCCGCCAGCGACTGACCGAATGCCGACGACCCCGACAGCTCCGCCGTCGGCAACGCGCCGCGCTCAGTCACGCCACCGAATAACTGCGATAGCAGCCCCGAAAGACCGGTTACTGTCTGCTGATTGCTTGGCAACATCGCCTTCACCCCTCGTCAGAGGTCGAAAAACCGCTGTCACGGTCTGGATTAGACGCCCAGCGCGTCGCCCACATATCGAGTTCACGCTGCTGACGCCGCCCCTCACCAACCGCATCAAAACGCCGCCGCCGTTCGATCAGTTTTTCCAGAGAACGACTCGCCTGATGCCGCTCCATCCACACTGCCCGCGCCTGTTCAAGCCGATTTTGCGCGGCGGCAACGCGCAATTCCTGCTGTTGCACCGCCTCACGCAATTGATGGTGCATCAGCGAAAGCTGTTTAATTAAATGCGCGTCATTCGGAATCGGCGCATTCAGATACGAATTTTGATAATCTGTTAATTGCGCCTGTTGCGCTTCGGCTTGATTGAGATCGGCGAGCCGAGTCGCTAATGCCACAGCAGATTCATTCTCTTGGGCTTCACGGATTTTTAATAAACGCTGAAACCGTTTGACGCTCATCGCTCATGCCTCGCTCAAGCAAAATCAGTTTAACGACCCGTCGCCAGACCTAAGAGTTCAAATAATTGACGGCGCGAATCTTCAAAACTCGCTTTATCGAGCCGACCTTGCGCTAAATAGGCTTCCAGACGCGGATTCATTGCCACTGCTTCATCAAGTGCCGGATCTGCGCCTTTGCGATAGGCACCGACGGCAATTAAATCGCGGTTGCGGGCATAGGTGGACATCAGATTACGAAAGCGAAACGCCGCTTTTTGATGTTCCGGTGTGACTACCGCGCTCATCACCCGCGACACTGATGCGCCGACATCAATCGCCGGATAGCGTCCGGTTTCGGCAATTTCACGCGCCAAAACCACATGACCGTCGAGAATCGCTCGTGCTGAATCGACAATCGGATCATTTTGATCGTCACCTTCAGCCAGCACGGTATAAAACGCGGTAATTGAACCGCCGCCGCGATCACCATTGCCGGCCCGCTCGACTAATTGCGGCAGCCGCGCAAAGACTGATGCCGAATAGCCTTTCGTTGCCGGTGGTTCACCAATCGCCATCGCAATTTCACGCGCTCCCTGCGCAAAGCGCGTTAATGAATCCATCAGCAATAAGACATTCAAACCCCGATCACGGAATGATTCGGCAATGGTGGTCGAAACCCACGCGCCATGCTGACGTAATAGCGGCGATTGATCCGCAGGCACCGCAACAACGACGGTGCGCTGGCGTGATTCTTCATCGAGAATATCGTAAATAAATTCATTGACTTCGCGGCCACGCTCGCCAATTAAACCGACAACAATGACATCGGCTGCCGTGTGCCGCGTCATCATGCCCAGGAGCACGCTTTTGCCGACGCCGCTGCCAGCAAATAACCCGATGCGCTGGCCGCGCCCGACCGAGAGCAGGCCGTTGAGTGCGCGAATCCCGACATCAAGCGGCTCCGTGACCGGCACGCGCCCGAGTGGATTCATCGGTCGCCCTTCAATCGGGGCCAGTTCAGCGGTGCGGATCGGGCCGCCGCCGTCAAGCGGCTTGCCGAGGGCGTCGATCACCCGCCCTAACAACGCTGGCCCCACTGGAATGCGCCGCGCTTGTTCGAGCGGTTCGATGCGTGCGCCCGGAGCCAGCCCTTCGAGCTTGCCTTCGGGCATCAGAAAGGTGCGCTCACCCTGAAAGCCCACGACTTCCGCGCCCAGTAGCGTGCCGTTGGTGGTATGGATCGCGGCGCGACCGCCGACCGGCAGGCGAATGCCCTCAGCTTCGAGCGTCATGCCGACCATGCGCGACAACCGCCCTTCGGGTTGCGGCGCGGGGACATCCTCGACGCGCTGTTGGGAGCGAGCGAGCCGGTCGCGCAACGCATGAACCAGTTGTTGCGTGCCCTGTTGCTTCAGATCGGCGATCACATCGCTCATGGCGGCGTGGTCGTGCTGCTAGGGTGCCGCGCTGGTGCGTGGCTCAAAGACAAAATCCGTGTCGTCGAACGGGCCATCATCGAGCAGGCGGTCGATGTCAGATGGCTCGGATGGCTCGGCTTGCGCAATTTGTTCGGTTGGCTCAGATTCGGCAGCGGATGTGGCGTGCGGCGCAGCTTCGTCCTGAACTTCTGGCACGACTGCGGGGGCCAATTCGAGCGGGGGCGCTTCGGCTTGAACGTCTGGCTGAACCTCTAGCGGCGGTGCGCTCACGGCATCCTGTACCGCTAACGGCTTGGGCGGATGCAGTTCTCCCCAAATGGCGTCAATACTTTGACGCAGACGGGCATCTAGCGTCGCATCAATCCGACTCGGGCCGCTCATCAGAACACAGCCGCCGCGTTCGATCTCCGGATCTGCGACCCAAGTAAGCTGTTCATCGCGGGCGGCGGCATAAGCCATCAGCCATGATTGATCCTGCGGATTGACATGCAGCCGGATCGGATGCTTGCGCGAAGGCAACTGTTGCAGCGCCACATGCAATACTTGCTGAATACGTTCCGGCGCGTGCGTCAATTCGGCCATCACCACGCGCCGCGCCATCGCTGACACCAGCACCAATAATTCTGGCTCCAGCGCATCGGCGGAATCGGCCAGCGGATCGGCCAGCGACTGCGCGATGCTTTCCAGCGCCGCGACCGTCTCACGCAGGGTCTGAGCTTCGGTCTCGCGCCATGCCTGCTCACGGGCGGCGCGTTCGGCCTGCTCAACCGCCGCTTCCGCTGCCGCCTGCGCCCGCCCCTCGGCATAGCCGCGTTCGTAACCGTCACGATAACCAGCCTCAGCCGCTTCGCGCTGCGCTGCCTCGATCATCGCTGCGATCTCTTCGGCAGTTGGCGGTGGCGGTTCTTCTGGTTCGAGGATCTCTGCGACCGGCTCGACCACCCCCACCAGCGGCGGCAACCAACGCTCTGCGGTCGCGGCAGCAGCGTGTCCAGATGCCAAGATCGGTTTCACAGCATCGCCTCCCCACCCTTGCCGCCGAGCACGATGTCGCCGCTTTCAGCCAAGCGTCGCGCCACGGCGAGGATTTCTTTTTGTGCGGCTTCCACATCGCTGACGCGCACCGGCCCTTTGGCTTCCAAATCCTCGCGCAACATCTCAGCAGCACGCTTGGACATGTTCTTGAAAATCTTGTCTTTTAGATCATCATCCGCGCCCTTGAGCGCCAGCACCAGCGATTCGGTGCTGACTTCGCGTAGCAGCGTCTGGATGCCGCGATCATCGACATCTATGAGATTGGCGAAGATGAACATCAGCTCTTGGATGCGCTCGCTCAAATCGGCATCGACCTGGGTGATGCCTTCCATAATTGCCGTCTCGCGTGCGCCTTCCATGAAATTGAGAATATTGGCAGCGGCTTGCAGTCCGCCAACCATCGAAGATTTTGCGGTATTTTTGCCCGAAAGCTGACTTTCGAGGATTTCGTCGAGTTCTTGCAGCGCCGCCGGTTGCACGCCGTCGAGTGTGGCGATGCGCAAAATCAAATCTGATTGCATCCGTTCGGGCAGATAAGACAGCGTTTCGGCGGCCTGATCGGGGTCAAGATGCGAAATGACAATAGCGACAATTTGCGGATGTTCGTGGCGAATAATCTCGGAAATCGCCCGCGCATCTAGCCATTTGAGTGCTTCGAGACCTTTGGAATTGCGCCCAAGCAAAATGCGATCAATTAAACCAGAGGCTTTATCTTCGCCCAGCGCCGCGCACAATAAATTACGCACATAATCATCGGCACCGATACCGAGCGCGGTTTGATCGTGGATCAATTCCGAAAACTCGCGTAACACTGCGTCAATATCGGAGCGGGTGACGCGCTCCAGCGAGGCCATTGCGCCACCGATGCGCTGCACCTCTTTTGGCCCCATATAGCGCAACAATTCAGCGGCATATTCTTCGCCCAAGCTCATCATAAAGATGGCCACGCGCTCGGCACCGCTGTACTTCGGCTTATTGTCATTGTCCATTGGCACTTTTGCTATCCTCCCCTAGCCATTGCTTCATGACTTGCACGACCCGTTTGGGATCTTCGCGTACCATCTCGCGGATGGCTTCGAGGTCAAGCTGTTGCTGACGATCCAGCTCTTTGGGCGCACTGAGCAGCGAGGCGATAGACGTTGATTCTTGCGACAGCGACAGCGTTTCTTCGCCGAGTTCGTCTTCACCGGCCGAGCCATCGGTCAGGGCCGGTAGCTCGCCATCTTTCTCCAGTGCTTCGGGCGTCGGCTCTGGCTCCGGCGGCTTGGGCAGCAAGAGTTTCATCACCGGCCGCACTACGGCTAAGAGCACAATCAGCGCCAGCAGCAGTCCGCCGATAATCTTGACCAGTTCGAGGAACCAGGGCTGTGTCCAGATCGGCTCGGCGTCCTCGGCGGCATCGGCGACAAAAGAGGCTGAACGCACTTGCAGCGAATCGCCGCGCTCGCCATTAAAACCAATCGCCTCGCGCACCAGCTCGCGCAGCGTTTCCATTTCCGCTTCCGAACGCGGCTGGCGGATCGGTTCCCCAGCGTCATTGACCTGATCGACATAATCGACGACGACGGCCGCCGTGAGCCGTTTGACGGTACCCGGCACTTCCTGAATATGCGAGATCGTGCGATCGACTTCGTAATTGCGCGTCGTCTGCTGGGTGCGCGTACTGGGCATCTGCGCTTTCTGATCCTGTCCGGCCACCGCTGGCTGACCGACCACCCCGCCAGCGGGCGGCTGATTGGTCAGCGCCCCAGGAATACCGCCGACAAAGGGATCGGCCCCGAGGCGCTCTTCATCGCGTTGCAATTCTGAACGCACCGCGCCCTGATCGGGGTTATAGCTTTCCTGGGTGCGCTCGACCTGCGCAAAATCCAAATCTGCCGAGACTTGCACCCGCACGCGGTCGCGTCCGACCAGCGGCGTGAGCAGTGCTTGCACCCGATCCACATAGCTGGATTCAACGCGATGGGTATATTCGAGATGATCCAGACTCAGCCGCCGATTGTTGTCATCATCATTAGATGTCAACAAGCGTCCGCTGTGATCGACCACCGTGACGCGCTCGGGCATCAGTTCCGGCACGCTGGACGAGACCAAATGCACAATCGCCTTAACTTGGGTATCAGTCAGACTGCGATTGCCTTTGAGATGCACGACAACGGAAGCACTCGGCGGCACGCGCTCGCGCACAAACACCGAACGCTCGGCTTTGGCCAGATGCACCCGCGCTTTTTCGACCGAATCGAGCGCAGCAATCGACCGTCCGAGTTCTCCTTCTAGCGCCCGTTGAAACCGCGCCCCTTCCATCAGCCGACTGGTACCAAAGCCAGAGTCTTGCTGCAACAGCTCAAAACCGATGTCAGCCGCTTTTGGTAAGCCCTGACCGGCCAGTTGCAACCGCGTTTCGGCGACGCGCTGTTGTGGAATCTCGATGCGTCCGCTGCTGTTATCGACGCGATAGGGCACGCCGAGTTTGGTCAGCACTTCCATCACCTCGGCGGCTTCGGCGCTTTCAAGCTGACTAAACAAAGGCACATAGGTCGGGCGCAGTGCCCAAAACAGAATCGCCACCACCGCGACTAGCCCGCCGGCCAGAATCCCGAGCAGCGCGATTTGACGCCCCACGGGCATGTCCCGAAACCCTTGCAGTCCCAGCGCCAGACGGCCACTCAAGGTATTGGGCACAGCTGGCGGAGGCGGCGGAGTTGGGGTCGGGCTGGAGGTGGTGGTTTCAGCGACAGCAGTATCCATAGCAGCACAATCAGGCTAGGCGGAGGTTTAGGCGGTGCGGGCGCACGCGCTTTACACCTGCATACTCATGATTTCCTGATACGCCGAGAGCAGACGATTGCGCACCTGATTGGTCGCCTCAAACGCCAGACTCGACTTATTCATCGCGACCATCACTTGCGGTAGGCTGACGCTGGTGTCACCAAATTCAAAGCGCGTCTGCAAGTTGTTCGATTCCTGCTGCATATCGTTGACGCGGCGCAGCGCCTCATGCAGATGCTGGCCAAAACTGCCAACGGAAGCGTTTTGAGCCAGTTCCGCCTCAGCAGGCACCGTGGTCAGCGTCGCGGAATCCTCGACCTGACTAGCGTGGCTGAGGGTGCGCAGGTGCAGGTGGGCAGACTGAATCGGCAGCTCGCTCATGATGGGGACGCTCCGGCGGCGTAGGACTGAGTGAAGAGGGGGCGGCTCGTCTGGGCGCAAGCATGGAGCGCGAACCAAACGGGGGACAGCCATCAAGGGATGTCCAGCGGACTGCAAGTTGAATGCCAGTGATAATGCGCTATCGGCGGGATAAAAGCGACGTTTTTTTGACGCTGTAGTCTGAAATCAGACACTCGACGCTACTGATGCGTGGCCGCCACGCGAGGCGATGAACTGTGCGACTGTGCTGTAAACCGCTAGAAAAATAGCTAGAGAAAAAAATAGCTAGAGTTCTGCGGCCGCGTCGCGGGCGTCGCGTTCTAGCCCAAATTTGCGCATCCGTTCGACCAGCGTCGTGCGGCGCATTCCTAAGCGCCGGGCAGCGCGGGCGACGACAAAATCATTGTGTTCGAGCGCAACCTGAATCATCCGCCGTTCCAGATCGTTGAGATACTCGCGCAGTTCGATGCCCTCGGGCGGCAACACATCCTCGCTGGCGCGGGGCAAGGTGACGGTCGGCAACGGCTCCAGCTCACCGAGACCGGGCGGGCGAAACTCCAGCCCATCGGGCCGAAAGCGACTGGGCAACTGCGCCAGATCAACCAGTTGATTGGGATACATGATCGAAAGCTGTTCGAGCAAATTGGCCAGCTCGCGCACATTGCCCGGCCAGGGCTGCTGGCTCAAATGCCCAAGCACCGCTGGCGTCAGCCGTGCTGGTTCACTACCCTGTTCCCGCAATCGCGCTTCAAGTGTCGTAATCAGTAGCGGAATATCGCTCGGGCGCTCGCGCAGTGAGGGCAATTCAATCGGGAACACATTGAGGCGAAAAAACAAATCCTGACGAAATAAACCCGCTTCAACGGCTTCTTCGAGATTGCGATGTGTGGCAGAAATAATACGGGCATTCGCCTGAATAGGCTTATTCGAGCCAACGCGC
>NZ_FNOW01000060.1 GCF_900107145.1 Allochromatium warmingii
TATTATCAATCAATGCGCGTAAATCGCGTCCAGCTTCGTGAATGACTTGAGCTTGACGGCGTTGAGTTGGTGTTAATCCGGTGCCCTCAGCGCCGAGCATTTTTGATAGCAGTAAAATTGAATTAAGTGGGGTGCGCAATTCATGGCTAACATTGGCTAAAAATTGCGATTTATAGCGGTTCGATTGTTCAAGCTCGCGGGTGTGGGCGCGGGCGGCGTGGAGATGTTCGGCGTGAGTTGCAGCCAATTCGGTGAGCTGTTCGCCGAGTTCGCGCAATTCACGCGGCCCCGTCCAACTAAAACGCAGCGGCTGACCGTCGCTAAGAATGCGTTGAATCCCGCCGAGTAATTCGTGACCAAATCGCTCCACCCGCGCTGCGATCCAGCGGGCCAGCACCATCACGACCAGCACCAGTACGGCGATGATGCTTAAAACGCGGACGATCAATTCATTGCGGAACGCATCCAGTGGCGACGGATCGACGACGCGCCCGACCCACAGTGGAAAGCCGTCCTCGGTTAAAAACAGCGGCACCCAGAGCAGTTGTCGTCCGTTATCGCCTTTCCACAGTGCGAGCTTGCCTTCGGCGAAGATCGCGGCCAGCCCGGGAAAGGTGGAGAAGGCGTCCGGTTGACCGCTGGCGGGTTGCCCGGGGCGCAGATAGCTGCCGTCGTGATTGACCCAGAGCGTGTCGCGGTAGAACTGCGCCAGTCCGCCGACGTCAATGGTGAGCACGACCACGCCCGGAACGCTCGCGCCCGGCTCGCCGCCGAGTTGACTGACTAGATTGAGCGTCATCAGTTGGCGCGGCTCTTCGCCGCTGCTGTCGGCATCGACACGAATGCGACTGACCATCACCGCCCCGCCCTGACTCGCCAGCCCAGCTTCGATAAAACGGCGGTCAGGCCGTTGCGGGGGCTGGGCGCTCGGCGTCCACGCTTGGGTATTGGCGTCGCGCACCAGCCAAAAACGTTCCTGACCCTGTGGATCGACAAAGAGAATTTGGATCACATCGTGTTGCTCGGCGAGAATCTGATTGATCCATGCCGTATAGCGGGTGCGGGCAGTGTCGATCTCGGCGGCGGTTCCCTGAGTGCCGAGAATCGTCGCCGGTTCGGGGAGTTTGGCTAAAAACCGGATCAATTCGTGACGGCTGGCGAGATGTTGATCGAGATCGCGGAAATCGGCGCGGAGATTTTGCAAATAGGCCCGCTGATAAAAGAGCGCGGTGCGATCCAGCACCAGTGGCAAGTTAATCAATGCCGCCAAGATCAACGGCATCAAGCCGAAGATCAGCAGCAACAGCAGAATATAAGCACGCAGCTTCAAACCAGGCGTGCGTAGCGCCGCCATCAGCGGTTAGAGCGCCTGCACCAGTTCGAGCACCTGTGCGGCATGACCTTTGGGCTTGACATCATAGAGTGCGTGGCGAATGACGCCGGCGCGATCAATGATGAAAGTCGAGCGCAGAATGCCGAGACGTTTTGCGCCGTGCGCTTCTTTTTCGCGCCACACATCATAGGCTTCGCAGACTTCGCCATCGCTGTCGGCGAGGAGCTGAATGGAGAGACCGTGTTTATCGCGAAATGCGCCATGACTGGCACAACTGTCGCGGCTAATACCGAGAATAGCGGTTGAATGGGCCTCGAATTGCGGATGCAGATCGGTAAATTCGAGTGCTTCGAGTGTGCAACCGGGCGTATCGTCCTTTGGATAAAAATACAGGACCACCGCCCCACGCTCGCAGCAGGCGGCCAGGCTCACCGGTTCGAGGTCAGCATTGGGCAGGGCGAAATCGGGTGCGGGATCGCCGGGTTGCAGCATGGGTGGCTCCATCGAACAGGGTTGCGCAAAGGCTTGAAATGTAGGCAGATGCGGGCAAGGCGTCAACTGCTGCTGTCATGGAATATTGCTGATTCGTGACAAGATTTGTTCACATCGGTTTGACCGCACCGGCAAGCGTCTGCTATACATTGCCGGATTTTTTCCCCACCCCAACACCCACAGGTCGCTTGTTGCTGGCTAACAACGGCCGCGAACACGATAACACTAAGGCACTCCCATGCTCATGAAAAAGACTTGGCTGACAATGGTTTCAGTGGCGGCGGTTTTGGCAAGCGGTTTCGCGCAGGCCGCTGACGAACTCCAACCGGGCGATCCAGCGCGGGGCGAGACGAAGGCCAACACCATCTGCATGGCGTGCCACGGCCCGCAAGGGAATAGCGTCGTGGCGCTGTGGCCTAAGCTCGCCGGCCAGCATCCGGAATACATCATGAAACAATTGATGGATTTTAAAGCAGGCAATCGCTACAACGTCCAGATGACGCCGATGGCCATGCCGCTGACCGAACAGGAAGTGCTGGATGTCGCGGCGTATTTTTCGACCCAAAACCAGAGCGGCGGGGCTGCCGATCCGGAATTAGCCAAGCTCGGTGAGTCGCTGTATCGGGCAGGTAATCCGGCGAGCGGTGTTCCGGCGTGTAGCGCCTGTCACGGCCCAGCGGGGATGGGGCAAGGGCTGTCGAAGTTCCCGCGTCTCTCCGGCCAACATGCCGATTATGTCAAGCAGACGCTGGAATACTTCCGCAAGAGCGAGCGGGCTAATGATCCCAATGGCATGATGCGCGGCGTTGCCGCTCGCATGACCGATCAAGAAATCGCCGCCGTGTCGCAATATATTCAGGGCTTGTCGCAATAAGAATTGAGCGATTTTTCTAGCTTTTTGTCACGAAGCTCCAGCTTCGTGACCTTTAATTGAAGTGACGAAGCTGACGCTTCGTCACCGGAAAACACACCCCTGCCAATTCACCCTCGCGCCACCACCAACCGCTCCGCCTGCTCCCGCGCTCGTTGATCGACAGCGAGCAAAAATTCCAGCCCCTGACCAGCGACCGACTCACAGGGCAGCGCCTCCAGCGTTCCGGCGACCACTGCGGCAATGCTAGGAAAATCAATGCGTTGTTCCAAAAATGCTGCAACCGCGATCTCATTAGCTGCATTAAGCACCGCCGGAGCCGTACCGCCAGCGTGTGCGGCTTCAAACGCTAATCGTAAACACGGGAAACGCGCAAAATCCGGCGCTTGAAAATCCAGCCGCGCCACACTGAATAAATCCAATGGCGTGACACCGGAATCAATTCGCTCCGGCCAGCCCATCGCGTGCGCAATCGGCGTGCGCATATCAGGATTACCAAGCTGGGCTAATACCGAACCATCTTCATATTGCACCAGCGAATGAATCACGCTTTGCGGATGCACAACGACCTGAATATGATCCGTGTCCGTGCCGAATAGCCAACAGGCTTCGATGACTTCGAGGCCTTTATTCATCATGGTCGCCGAATCAACGGAAATCTTCCGCCCCATCTCCCAAGTTGGATGGGCGCAGGCTTGCTCCGGCGTGACCGAAGACAGCCGCTCCAGCGGCCAATCACGAAACGGCCCGCCCGAAGCAGTCAGCAAAATCCGGCGCACGCCAACCCGTGCCAGCCCGTCGCTAAAATGCGGCGGCAGACATTGAAAGATCGCGTTGTGTTCGCTGTCGATGGGCAGCAGTTCCGCGCCGCTGTCGGCGACGGCTTGCATCAACAAGGCTCCGGCGACAACCAGCGATTCTTTATTGGCCAGCAGCACACGCTTACCGGCCTGCGCCGCCGCGAGCGTCGGCCGCAACCCAGCCGCGCCGACAATCGCCGCCATCACATAGCTGACTTCGGGCAGGGCCGCGACCTGTTCCAGCCCTTCGATACCCGTGAGGATCTCAGGGCGCTCAGGCAAATCGGCGAGCAGCGCACGCAGCCGCTGCGCCGCCGCCGGATCGACCATCACCGCATACTGTGGGCGATGCTGACGGCATTGTTCGGCTAAACGCTCGGCATCCGTGTTCGCTGTCAGCGCCACAGCCCGAAAACGCTCAGGATGACGCGCCAGCACATCGAGCGTACTGACGCCAATGGAGCCGGTCGCTCCGAGTACGGTTACGCCAATCACAGTGTCATCACTGCTCCATTTAACTTGAGCAAACGTGCTCAATGGATTTATCTGCACTTGGTTGACGCAGCGAACCGCCCAACTCAAGCCCTTGACGCTCAGTGGCGCCGGATTCTCTCAATCGATCAAGCTCTCCAGAGGGTTCATCCCCGTGCGGTAAAGCGCCAAACCGAAGCCTAGCCACTTGCAATGTCCTCTATCAGCTCGTCGTTCAACCACTGTTAGCGGTCTTAAGTAATGCTCATCCTGAGCATCTGTCAATCTGTCAATACGTTTAAGCAAAAATCAGCGATCAGTTAGCAGCTCCAATGGAAATCCAGTCACAGCCCAGGTCAAACCCAGGGCATACAGCGGGGCGGCGGCGGTCAGGCTGTCGATACGGTCGAGTAGCCCACCGTGACCGGGCAACAGTTGGCTCGAATCCTTGAGGTGACGCCGACGCTTGAGCAAGCTCTCGTAGAGATCGCCGACGATAGAAAGCATGGCCACCAGCACGCCCAGCACCAGCATAGCGACACTGTGCAGCGGACTGAGATCCAGCCAGAACGCGATGCTTGCACTCACCAGCGCCGCGCCAGTGAGCGCACCATAGACGCCGGCCCAGGTTTTGCCCGGACTTAAGTGCGGCGCGAGTTTGGTGCGACCCCAGCGCCGTCCACTGAAATAGGCGGCAGAATCAGCGGTTGCAATCAGCAGCAGCAGCGCCAGCACCAGCCCCGGGCCGTGTGGTGTGAGCTGATGGACACTGAGCACAGCCGTCCAGGTCGCGCTGAGAATTAACAGACCGACGAGCAACAAATGCGGCTGCGGTGTCGGGTTGATCGGAATCGCTTGAATCCGCCACAGTCGCCAACTTTGCAGCAGCCACCACAGCAAGCTCATCACCAGCAGCAGCGGCCACAGCTGGGCCGCATAGCGCCAGAGACCCAGCAGCACAGCGGCCATCAGCAATAAATACCCACCGCGTACCAGCGGCGCATTGATCCCCGCTAAACCGCACCATTCCCACGCGGCAATGAGCACGAATGCGCCCAAAAACAGCGCCAGCGCCGCAGTCGGTAGCAGCCACACCGCACCCAGCACCAGTGCCGCTAACCACAGTGCCGTCCAGATGCGACGGTGTAAGGTGCTCTTGGCCATCGCGTTATCTGCCATGTGGGTGCGCACCAGCGGCGCACGTCTGTTCAAGCTGCTCGCCAGTGCGCCCAAACCGCCGTTGACGGTGCGCATAATCATCGAGCGCCGCGCCATAAGCCAGCGCGTCAAAATCCGGCCAGAGCACATCGGAAAAATACAGTTCAGAATAGGCCGCTTGCCAGAGCACGAAATTACTCAACCGCTGCTCACCGCCGGTACGAATCAATAAATCCGGTTCTGGCAAATCAGGAAAGGATAATTCGGTGCTCAATCGCTGCTCGTCGATTTGATTTGGATTGAGCTGACCCGATTGCACCGCGACCGCTAAGCGCCGCGCTGCTTGGACAATATCCCAGCGCCCGCCGTAATTAGCCGCGACCTGTAAGTTTAATTGGGTATTGGCAGCGGTTAGGGCTTCAGCTTCAGCAATCCGGCGTTGCAGTTTTTCAGAAAAGGCACCGCGCTCGCCAATAATCCGCAAGGCTACGCCGTTTTCATTCAGCCGCCGCACTTCACTGCGCAAGGTCGCCATGAATAATTCCATGAGAATCGTGACCTCAGCACGCGGGCGGCACCAATTCTCGCTGCTAAAAGCAAAGAGCGTCAGCGTTGTGACCCCGCGTCGGCGACTTTCCTCGACCACGGCGCGAACGCTTTTTACCCCTTCACGATGCCCCGCCGTGCGCGGCAATCCACGCTGTTTCGCCCAGCGGCCGTTACCATCCATGATGATGGCGACATGCCGAGGCACACGCGGATCGGGCGCAGAGGCGATTACAGCATCGGCAGCAGTATCCACAGTCATTCGGCTGAGGTCAGATGACCGGCGGGGCGGGTGGCGATAAATCTGCGCGACAGTTAAATCGACATCAGATCCTGTTCTTTTTCGGCCAGTACCGCATCGACTTCTTTCACGTACTGATCGGTGAGCTTTTGCACGATCTCTTGACCGCGCCGCTCGTCGTCTTCGGAGATGTCTTTCTCTTTGACTAAATCTTTTAGGGTCTGATTCGCGTCGCGGCGAATATTGCGCACAGCGACCCGCGCTTGCTCGGCTTCATTGCGTGCGACCTTAATCAGATCGCGGCGGCGCTCTTCGGTCAGCGGCGGCATCGGCACGCGAATCGCCGTGCCCGCTGTATTCGGATTCAGCCCGAGATCCGATTGCATGATCGCCTTCTCAATCGCCTGCACCATGTTCCGTTCCCAGGGCGTGACCAGTAGGGTGCGGGCATCTTCGGCGTTGATATTGGCGACCTGACGAATCGGCATCTCTGAGCCGTAGTAGGAGACCATAATATGGTCGAGCAACGCGGGATGAGCGCGACCAGTGCGAATCTTGGCTAGTTCGTGGGTGAGCGCCTCGACGCTTTTGGCCATGCGCTCGGCGGCGTCTTGCTTGATATCGTCGATCATAATGATTTTTTCAGTGTTCGCTTACGACCAGTGATCCAACATCCGCGCCGCGCAATAAACGCGGTAGGGCATCGGGTTCGTTGATATTCATCACCCGCACGGGCATGGCGTGATCTCGGCACAGCACAATAGCGGTCGCGTCCATCACGCCAAGACCTTCGCGCAAGGCTTGATCATAGCTGAGACGCGGATAAAAGATCGCGTTCGGGTCGGTGAGTGGATCGGCAGAATAGACGCCATCGACTTTGGTGGCCTTAATCAGCAGTTCCGCGCCAATTTCAATAGCACGCAGACTGGCGGCGGAATCCGTCGTAAAAAACGGATTGCCGGTGCCGGCTGCGAAAATCACCGCCCGTCCCTGCTCCAACTCTTGCACCGCCCGGCGGCGGCTGTAGTCCACGCATACCTGACCGATGGGCAATGCCGAGAGCACCGAGGTCGGCACGCCCAGCCGTTCGAGCGTGTCCTGCATCGCCAGCGCATTCATCACGGTCGCTAACATGCCGATCTGATCGCCGGTGACGCGATTCATGCCCCGCGCCGCCAATCCCGCACCGCGAAAGATATTGCCGCCGCCGATCACCAGCGCGACCTGAACGCCCGTAGCCATCAGGTCACGGACATCGCCCGCGAGCCGTTCGAGCACCTCAGGGTCGATGCCGTGGTCACCTGCGCCCATCAGCGCCTCGCCACTGAGTTTGAGCAGGATGCGTCGATACGCCGGAGCGGTCATGGCAAGCCTCGTGGTGATCTGAGCGGATGGGCAAATGCGCGAGCGGCGCGGGTCGGTTCAGGCTGGCGGGCGTATTTAGTTACCGCGTACCTGCGCCATCACTTCTTCAGCGAAGTTTTCGACTTTTTTCTCGATGCCTTCGCCGACTTCGAGGCGCGTAAAGTTGCGCACCTCAGCGCCAGCCTGCTTGAGCAGTTGCGCGACCGTTTGATCGGGATTTTTCACGAACGGCTGACCGAGCAGCGTGACTTCTTCGAGGAACTTGCGCACCCGACCTTCGATCATCTTTTCGACAATCGCTTCGGGCTTGCCGCTGTCGAGCGCCTGTGCTTTGAAAATCTCGCGCTCTTTGTCCAGCGTCGCGGCGGGCACCTGCTCGGCGCTGAGGCACATTGGATTGCTGGCAGCGATGTGCATGGCAATATCGCGTCCGAGGGTTTCATCACCGCCGACCAGCTCGACAACAACCCCGATGCGCACGCCGTGACGATAGCTGTAGAGCTGACCGGCAGTGTTGTCAAACCGCTGCAAGCGGCGCACCTGAATATTCTCACCGATCTTGGCAATCAGTGCTTCGCGGGCGGCATCGACCGTGTTGCCATCAGCCAGCGTCTGTGTCGCCAGTGCGGTGACATCTGCCACGCCGCTGGCCAGGGCTGTCGCGGTCACGGCGTTGGCAAACTCCAAGAAATTGGAGTCTTTCGCCACAAAATCGGTCTCGCAGTTGATCTCGACCATCACGCCGTTGACGCCATCGGCGGCGGTCTGAATCATAATCACGCCCTCGGCGGCGGTGCGCCCGGACTTTTTGGCGGCCTTCGCTTGCCCCGATTTGCGCATCGCCTCAATGGCGGCCTCGATGTCGCCAGCGGCTTCAACGAGCGCGGCTTTGCATTCCATCATGCCAGCGCCGGTGCGCTCGCGCAGTTCCTTGACCAGTGCGGCTGAAATCGTCGCCATGACTCAAAAACCTCGTTGACCTGTGGTAGGTCGGCTGGAAATTCAGATACAACAGCACCGCCAACCAGGGGCGGTGCCGCCATGAATACGGATGGGTGGGGCGTCGGTCGTGTGCGCTGAACTGACCGACACCCGCGACCGCTGTTTTTACTTAGGCGTCAGCTTCGGTCTGAATCTGACCGGCACCACGTCCGGCCATCGCCGCGGCGGTGCTCCGGCCATCGAGAATGGCATCGGCGGCACCAGCGATATAGAGCCGCACGGCGCGAATCGCGTCATCATTGCCGGGGATGACGTAATCGACATTACTCGGATCGTTATTGGTATCGACCACGCCGATCACCGGAATGCCGAGTTTGTTGGCTTCGGTCACGGCGATCTTTTCGTGACCGACATCAATCACAAACATCGCATCCGGCAGACCATCCATGTTCTTGATGCCGCCGAGACTCAGTTCGAGTTTGTCACGCTCACGCGACAGGCCGAGGGCTTCTTTCTTGTTGAAGCGTTCAATCGAGCCGCTCTCAAACATCGCTTCCAGATCTTTCAGCCGCTTGACCGACTGACGGATGGTTTTGAAGTTGGTGAGCATGCCACCGAGCCAGCGATGATTGACGAACGGCTGACCGCAGCGTTCGGCTTCTTCGCGGATGCCATCGCGGGCAGCACGCTTGGTACCGACAAAAAGAATTTTGCCGCCATTGGCTGCCAGCGTGCCCATGAAATTCACGGCATCCTGATACAGCGGCAGGGTTTTTTCGAGATTGACGATATGAATTTTATTGCGCTGCCCGAAAATATAAGCCCCCATCTTGGGGTTCCAATAGCGGGTCTGGTGGCCGAAATGAACGCCGGCCTCCAGCATTTGGCGCATGGTGACAGTACTCACGATCTGAAATTTCCTAAAAGCTAAGGTGATTGGGTTAGGCCTCCACGCACCCCAGACGACCACCCGATTTGCGCACAGCGTGCAAGCACTCGGGCACCCAGTGATCTGTGACGGCGCGTGTGTGGACGGATCGGTTTAGCGTAGCGGCTAAACCTGGCCGAAGGGCCAAATAACAGCGGGCCTGTTGGCGTCGGCCCGCGAGCGGCATCGTCGAATCGTGCTCAGTTGCTGACAGCGACCGGCGATCAATTGCGACAGCGCGTCGCGTTTTATACCATAGCCGGTTACACAGGGGCAAATGCCCGAATGTTTTTAGAGCCGAAGTGCGATCAATACCGTGGATGCTGCTAACCGTAAGTCAACTGTGCGGATCAAGACCCCCGAGGCCATTGAGAAAATGCGCCTTGCCTGCCGTCTTGCCGCCGACGTGCTCGATATGATCGAGCCGTATGTTCAACCCGGCGTGACTACCGAGGAACTCGACCGGATTTGTCACGATTACATCGTTAATCATCAAGCGGCGATTCCCGCGCCGCTGGACTATCGCGGCTTTCCGAAGTCAATCTGTACCTCGGTCAATCATCAGGTCTGCCACGGCATTCCGAGCAATAAACGGCTCAAAAAAGGCGATATCGTCAATATTGACATCACCGTGATTAAAAACGGTTATCACGGCGACACCAGCCGCATGTTTTTTGTTGGTGAACCCTCGGTGCTGGCACGGCGCTTAGTCACCGTGACGCAACAGGCGATGATGCTCGGGATTGCCGTTGTCAAACCGGATGCCTCACTCGGCGACATCGGCCATGCGATTCAACGTTTCGTCGAGACACAGGGCTATTCTGTGGTGCGCGAATACTGCGGCCACGGCATCGGCGAGGCGTTTCACGAAGATCCGCAAGTGCTCCACTACGGCAATCCGGGCGAAGGGCTGCGGCTCAAACCCGGCATGTGTTTTACGATTGAACCGATGGTCAATGCCGGCAAACGCTCGATCAAAGTCTTGCCAGACGGCTGGACGGTCGTAACCAAAGATCGCAGTCTCTCCGCCCAATGGGAGCACACGATTCTCGTCACCGACTCCGGCCATGAAATCCTCACCTTACGCGCCGCCGAGCGCGAGGCAGTCAACGCCAGATGACCCACGGTGCTTCGCTGCTTGCCGCCACCGCACCCTTTGATGCGACCCTTTCGCCCTCGGATTCGCTGCGCTTTTTTAAAGATCGACTGCGCAACGGCAAAGAAGCGCTGTATCAACACGCCGACGCCGGCGTGCCGGTCACGCGCTTGGTCTGGGAACTGAGCGAACTCATCGACGCCGTATTGCGCGATATTTGGACGCTCCATCTGGGCGACGCGCCAGATGCGGCGCTGGTTGCCGTCGGCGGCTACGGACGACGCGAGCTGCATCCCGGATCGGATATCGACATCTTGATCTTGATTGCCGCCGAACCCGGCCCGCCGCTTCTGGACGCCGTTGAGCGGCTGATGACGCTGCTGTGGGATACCAAGCTCGATGTCGGTCACAGCGTGCGCACGGTTGCCGATTGTGTCCGCGAGGCGCAAGCCAATGTCACGGTGATGACCAATCTGCTCGAAGCCCGCTGGCTGACCGGCTCACAGACGCTGTTTCAACAGATGCGGGCGGCCACCGCCCCCGATCAACTCTGGGATAGTGCGCAATTTTTTCTCGCCAAAACGCACGAACAACGCGCCCGCTGGCTGAAATACGGCGATACCGCCTATAACCTTGAGCCGAATATCAAAGAAAACCCCGGCGGCCTGCGTGATATTCAAATGATCGGCTGGGTCGCCAAGCGCCATTTTGATGCTGAAACCCTGCATGAATTAGTCGATCATGGCTTTTTGACTGAATCGGAATATCAAACCTTAATCGCAGGTCAAACCCATTTATGGCGCATTCGCTTTGCGCTGCATCGCTTAACCGGACGCCATGAAGATCGACTGTTATTTGATTATCAGCGCACGCTGGCTTATCAATTCGGCTTTAGCGATGGCGAGAATAATCTTGCGGTTGAGCAATTCATGCAGCAATATTATCGCACCGTGCAAGAACTCAATCAGCTCAATGAAATGCTGTTGCAGTTATTTGGCGAAGCGATCCGCCAACCGGATGAAATTGGCCCACCAACTCCGATTAACAAACGCTTTCAAGCCTGTTGTGGCTATCTCGAAGTCACCTCAGCGCATGTTTTTCAGCGCACGCCGATTGCTTTGCTCGAAGTCTTTCATATTCTGCAAACGCATCCCGAACTCGAAGGGGTACGCGCCAGCACCATTCGCTTAATCCGCGAAAATCGCCACCGCATTGATGATGCGTTTCGGGCTGATTTACGCGCCCGCAGTTTGTTTATGGAAATTCTGCGCGAACCCCAGGGATTAACCCACGCCATGCGCCGCATGAGCCGCTATGGTGTGTTATCGGCTTATATTCCAGCATTTGCCAATATCGTCGGACGGATGCAATATGATTTATTGCATGTCTATACCGTCGATGAGCATACCTTAACGCTGTTGCGTAATCTGCGCCGCTTTATCATTCCAAAACATGATGAAGAATTTCCGCTCTGTAGCGCAGTGGCGCGGCGTATTCCGAAGCTGGAATTACTCTATCTCGCCGGACTCTTTCATGATATTGCCAAAGGACGCGGCGGCGATCATTCCGTATTAGGCGCACGCGATGCGTGGAATTTCTGCCAGCTTCACGACTTAAGCGCCTTTGATAGTCGGCTGGTGTCTTGGCTTGTCGAACAACATCTTGTAATGTCGATGACAGCACAGCGCAAAGATATTAGCGACCCCGAAGTGATTCAGGCATTCGCCGCACTGATTGGCGATCCAACGCGGCTGGATTATCTCTATTTGCTCACCGTTGCTGATGCGCGGGCGACTAATCCCGGGCGCTGGAATAGCTGGCTGGATGCGTTATTGCGCGAACTCTATTATGCCACTCGGCGGGCGCTGGTGCGTGGCTTGGATAATTCGCAAGCGCAAGATGAATTGATTGTTCAGAAACAAGCCGAGGGTTTGCGGTTATTAGCGCGGCATGGCATGGAAGCCGATGTCTGTCAGGCACTCTGGCAACGCTTTAATCGCGATTTCTTTTTGTACAATTCACCGGATGAAATTGCCTGGCAAACGCGCTGTATTTTAGAAACCCAATTGGACGCTTTACCGCTGATTGAAATTCGCCCGATTACGGCGCGTGGTGGCAGTGAGATTTTTATTTACGCACAGGATGCGGATCGGCTCTTTGCACGGACAACCGCCACGCTCGATCAAATGGGGCTGAATATTATGGATGCGCGAGTGATGACGACCAGTGATGGCTTGGTGGTCAATAGTTATCAGGCGTTAGATTTAGATGGTGCGCTGCTTGCGGATCCAGAACGTATTGCTGAAATCCGTGAGCAATTAATTGCGCGTTTAACGGGGCCGGTGCGTGAAAATCTGCGAGTGACGCGCACGCCATCGCGGCAACATCGACATTTTTCGATTGAAACGCGGGTGTGTTTTGCGGCCGATGAACCAAATCGCCGTACCATTATGCGTTTAACAACACTGGATCGTCCGGGATTATTAGCCGAGGTCGGTGCAGTCTTTGAGCAATGCGGGATTCGGTTACAGAATGCCAAAATTGCGACCGTTGGCGCTGAAGTCGATGATGTGTTTTTTATTACCACAACCGAGGATACGCCGATTACATGCGAGCAGGCATTAGCCTGTTTGCGGCGCGAGATTTATGCGCGGTTGGAGGAACAGCGTTCGGTGGTGGGGTAATTGTTGCTGATGGATTTTCTTTAACAAAT
>NZ_FNOW01000064.1 GCF_900107145.1 Allochromatium warmingii
AGTAAGTCTGGGTTTTCAATTTTTATATTTCGCACTCTCATCGTGAAAACCTCTTTTATTTACTATAATTATAGACACTTCTGCAAATAACTATATTCTCCAAAATACCGGCTGATAGCGCATACACTCGCGCTAAATCAATAATCGGAATCAGGGCGCGATGTTTAATATCAAATGTATGATCATGGTCGCCGCCTTGAATCAAAACGATATTGCGAAAAAAGCCCAGCGGCGGGCGATTCTTGAGCGCATTAGCTGCCATATAAGCAATAAAAATGCGATTTGCACGCGATTTTTCAATAATGCGTTCATGTAATTCGGCGCACAGCCCATACGGATCGCGCAAAGAACGCATATCAAAAAACACATTCGACAGCATCAAAGCCATCGGCTCTGGCTTTAAAATCCAGTTAGAAAAATATTTATTCCAAATACGCAAAGTTTGTCGCCATTGAGCATTTTTTGCCATCACCTCGCCCGGACAATAGACAAAGCCACAGGCATTTAAGCCATCATTCACAAATTGCGCCAGCGCCGCAAAATACGCATCATCATCGGGCGTAGCCGTATCGGAAATCAGCAACGCATTATCTTGATCGGAATGCGCCGATTGCTCGCGCCGCGCTTGCGAGCCACCCAATAGCCACGCATAGGGCACTGGCGGTGCGCCTAAATCAGCTTCAGCGAGTTCAATCAAACGCAGCGTCATGGCATCGGTAATGGCGCTAATCGCTTGACCGACTTGAGTAGCAGTCGCGCCGCCGAGAATTAACTGCACCTGTAATTCAGCAATCTTCGCGCCGATTTGCGCCAGCGTTGTAATCGAATCGGCGCGATGAATATCACCGACTAAATAAATTGAATTAGCACTCTGAAAGCGGGTGAAATCAGTCGAGGAAATCAAGCCGACCACACGCCCATTATCCATGACTGGCAGATGATGAATATTCAGCCGCGTCATGGTAATCAGCGCCTGAAACCCGAGCGTATCGAGATCAACGCTGGTGAGGGTTTCAGTCATAATAGCGCGTACCGGTTGATCGGTCGCTAATCCAGTAGCAACACAGCGATTACGTAAATCACGATCCGTCATCATGCCGACTAACTGTTCACCGTCCATAATCAGCAGCGATGAAACATGATGTTCAGACATTAATTGCGCAGCGGCACGAATACTGGTTTCGGGGCTAGTTGCAATGGGCGCACGCCGCACCATATCGCGCACGCGCACGGTCATTAAACCACTGCCGCTAGTGGGCGATTCAATGACGACATCTAATGCTTTGCGCAAGCGGCGTGAGGTCGATTGCTCAAAATGTTCGGCAAATGCCGGGGATGCGGCGCGTAATTCAATTAGCTCAGAACAAGGCAGCGCATAAACGAGCGTATCTTCAGCGGTATGACCGACAAATGGCGGGCCATTTTGATCGGCGCGGCATCGCTGTTCGCACAGATCACCTTCAGCCAATTTGCCGATTAGCTCGCCGCGTCCATTGCGCAGTTCAACCGCACCTCGGCGCAAAATATAAAGACAGGGCGGGGTTGCGGCTTCTGGTGGAAAGGCCATGCCGCGCCGAAAATAGCGCACCGCTAAGCGACGCGGCAGCCGCGCCAGTAATTCTTCGGGGAGTTGATCGAACGGCGGATGACTGGCTAGAAATTCTTGGATTTCGATTAATTCGATATCCATTGTGAGGTCTCACATCAGCACGACATGACACTATTGAACCATGAAATGCTGTGGTTTGGGTGCGGCCTGCACGCAATCTTTAGGCGACGGGGCTTCGGTGTTAGAATTGGGCAGTGCCGCCGGTTCCCCTGACTCCGCTCCCGTGCCCGCGCCAGCGATCCTAGCCGACGAGCCAAGCCATTGTGCGGCGCGGGTGCTTATTAAACGAGCCGCTAGTGTGTATGCAAAATATTTCGGACTAAAAGAGCCGAGCTTTGCGATTGCTCCCGATCCGCGTTATCTATTCCTGAGTAATCAACATCGGGAAGCATTGGCGCAGTTGCGCTATAGCGTGCGGGCAAGCGGTGGCTTAGTGCTGTTAACCGGCGAGGTTGGCACCGGCAAAACGATGGTGTGTCGGGCTTTTCTCGAACAATTACCGGAACAGGTTGATGTGGCGCTGATTTTAAATCCAGTGCAGTCGCCAATAGAATTGTTAATCAATATTTGTGAAGAATTTGGTATTGCGCTGCCAGCCGATAAGCTGTCGAATAAACAACTGCTAGATGCGCTGAATGCGTATCTCTTACACGCTGCTGAACACGGACGCCAACCGCTGTTAATGATTGATGAAGCGCAAAATCTGTCGCGCCAAGCGTTAGAATACGTGCGTTTGTTGACCAATCTGGAAACCAATCAACATAAATTACTGCATATTTTTCTCATTGGTCAGCCGGAATTAAGTCAGCGACTCGAAACGCACGCACTGCGCCAGCTCGATCAACGCATTACTGCGCGGTTTCATTTAACCCCGCTGAATTTAGAGGAAACCAGTCAGTATATTCGTCATCGTTTAGCGGTCGCCGGTGTTGAGCGTCCGTTATTTACGGCGCGGGCGCTGCAACGGATTCATACCTATTCGGGCGGCGTGCCGCGGGTGATTAATATTCTTTGTGATCGGGCGTTATTGAATGCCTGTATCACGCGCCGTCCGCAGGTCGATCCGCTGATTGTGGCGACAGCGGCGCGTGAAGTGCGCGGTATTCCAGTGCAACAGCGATCACTGCGCACCGTCCCGCGTTTGGCGCTGATGGTGTTTTTGGTAGCAACGCTGGTCGGCTGGGAGATACAGTCACGACTAACGCCGGAACAGCGTGTCGAAATTCGGGCGTGGATTGCCGGAATCACTGGGATTACGGACGCTCCAGCGCCAGACCAGCTCATTGAACCGATTATTGAGCCGCCTGCTGTAACGCCAGCTATTGATGCAGAGATTGGCACGGACAGTGATATGCCGGATGCGGCGCTGGCTTCGGAATCTGAAGCAGTCGCGCCTGAATCATTGGCGACGCCGGTGCCGCCGATTGCTGCACTTGCGCTGCCCGAAACCGAGGCATTGCGCCTGTTGTTGCGGCGCTGGGGATTAGAGGTCAAGCGGCTGACGACTGATGATCCCTGTGCGCAATTGCGCCCATTCGGTCTAGCCTGCGCCACCGAGCAGGGACAGTTGCAGCAGGTGCGATTGTTTAATCTACCGGCCCTGCTGCGCGTCGCCGATCATGAGGGCAGCGCCCGCTATGTGGTGCTCGGCGTGCTGTCGGCGACTGAGGCGGGCATTGATGCGCCGGATGGCGCGACGGTGCGTGTTCCGTTGAGCACATTAGCGGCGGATTGGACGGGCGAATATCAATTATTGTGGCTGCTGCCGCCTGATGGTTCGACGCTGATTCAGCCCGGCGCGGTCGGCGAGGCGGTGCGCTGGTTGCGCGAACAGGTGGCGCAGGTGCCTGGGCTGACGTTAGTTCCGAGTACGACAGATCGTTTTGATGCCAGCTTAGAGCAGGCAGTGCGTGCGTTTCAGCGCAGCGCCGGAATCCGCGCTGATGGGCTGGTCGGCCCCCGCACCCTGATCGCGCTCATGCAGGTCAGTGGTGCGGAAGAACTGCCTCGACTTGATCCGGATTATAGGCTTCAGCACTATTAAAAACCCGTCTCTAAATCTCACGGCTTTTGATACCGTGCTATGAAGAAACTGAGGATTTAAAACGCCAGCGCCTGCGCTTTCATTTTATTAACAATCGCATACACGCCGACATGCCGATTCGGGCTTAAATGCTCTTCGAGTTGCAATCCGGTAAAGAGCGCATCGACATCGAGCGCGGCGATTTCAGCCGCTGTTTTATTTGAAAACAATTCAACCAATACTGCCACCACGCCTTTAATAATGGCCGTATCGCAATCGCCCCAATAGGCTAGATGCCCAGCCTGTTCGGGATGCGGATAGGCGGCTACATGCACCAGACTCATGCACTCGACAACCCGATTGGCGTCAGTTTTATAGGCGCTTGGCATTGGAGCGAGGCGCTCGCCGAGTTCGACGAGATAGTGATAGCGCGACTCCCAATCGCCCAATAACTCGAAATTGTCGATGATGTCGCGGATGTCAGTATTCATAATCAAGCCAATTAAACCCGAAACGATTCGCCACAACCACACAAATCTTTAGCATTGGGATTGTGGAACTCAAAGCCTTGATTGAGCAGATTGGTTTTAACGAAATCAATCTCTAGCCCGTCTAAATGCGCTAATTGTGCGCTGTCCACGACGATTTTAATGCCGTGACTCTCGAATAGTTGGTCATCACTATTCACTGCGTCGGCATAATCGACCGCATAACTAAACCCGCTACAGCCGCTTTTTTTTATGCCAACGCGCAGGCCCAGACCCTGCCCGCGTTGCGCGAGTTGCTGCGCGATGTGTTGGGCGGCAGCTTCGGTCAGACTGATGCTCATAATAGTTACCTCGTGGAAAATCGCTGTGGTCGCTTAGTCCAAGATTGGGTCAATTTGCCGCCACTGGGCGCTGTTTTCAAGGTTGAATGGCAGTCTGGCAGCGCGTATCGTCAGCACACTGCGTTCAAATTGAATCGAGGCGCGGAGCCGTATTATGCAAACCGTGATCGCCATTCGGCATCTTGCATTTGAGGATTTAGGATCGTTCGCCGAGGTGCTCCAGCGGCGCGGTGCGAGTGTGCGTTATCTGGAGGCCGGCGTGGATCGGCTCACTGACTTTGACCCCACTGAACCCGATCTATTAGTCGTGCTCGGGGGGCCAATTGGCGCTTATGATGCGGCGCTCTATCCGTTTATCAACGATGAATTGCGGCTGCTTGAACAGCGCCTGAGCGCCGACCGCCCGACACTTGGCATCTGTCTCGGGGCGCAGTTGATGGCACGGGCGCTGGGGGCGCGGGTCTATCCCGGGCCAGCGAAGGAGATCGGCTGGACGCCACTAACGCTGTCCGAGGCGGGGCAGGCCTCGCCGCTGGCGGCACTTGCCGGGGAGCTGACTTCAATGCTGCACTGGCACGGCGATACCTTTGATCTGCCCGAGGGTGCGACGCGCTTAGCTTCAACGAATTTATATGCGAATCAAGCATTTAGCTGGGGACGGGCGGCGCTGGCGCTGCAATGTCATCCCGAAATCCGCGCCAGCCAGTTTGAACGCTGGTTGATCGGTCATGCCAGCGAGTTGGCGGCGGCGGGGATTTCCGTACCGCTGTTGCGGGCTGAGAGTGCGCGGCTGGCCCCGACGCTGGAGCAGCAGGGTCAGCAGTGCTTTGAGCGGTGGTTAGCGCGTGTTGTGTAGCGTTTAGCTTCCAGCGTCTAGCCGCTCAATGACGGTGTTCAGCAACACGCATACTCGATGCCGAAGCCATGTCGAGCAGTCCGCGCATCAGCACAGCGCGGTCGGCAGTGGGCAGGGTTTCAATCAGTGCCTGTTTGTCTTCGGGACTCAGTGGCAGATGGGCGCAGAGCAAATTCGTCAGTTCGAGATCGGCCAGATGTTCGATGTCATCCCAGGGGATTTCAACGCTCTGAAGCTGGCAGTAGGTTTTGAGCGAGACGAGAAAGCCCGGACGGTCGGGGATGGGTTCGGCCTCGCCATGATAATCAGCGGCGAAGCGTTCCCAATCCACCCGTGCGCGGCGGTAGCCGTTCTGTTCATCGAGTTCGCGGATCACTTGGAACCGACAGACGCCGGTGAGCACCAGAATAATCCGCCCATCTGGAGTTTCGCTATACGACGTAATGCGCCCAGCACAGCCGATGCGATGGAGCGCGGGTCGGTCGTCTAGCTGGGTTTCGCTGGTCGGCTGGATCATGCCCACCAGATGCTGTGCGGCCAGCGCATCGGCGACCAGACTGAGATAACGCGGCTCAAAAATGTTCAGCGGCAATTGCACGCCGGGCAACACCACCGCACCGACCAGCGGAAACAGCGGCAAATCGAGCGGCAGATCGGAGAATTTCGGAAAAAAAGGTGTGCGCGTCATCAAGCAAAGCTCCAGTCAAAGCGTGTCTCGTGCATCCAGATCGGTCGTGTTATCGAATCGCTGCGCATCCCGCTCACTCGCGCCCGATCTGGTGGCCTGTGATGAGTTCTGAAATGGGGCATCGCCCGCGAATCACCAGTCTTTAAAACTAGAAATCCCCCCCCGCTGCCCGCATCCTAGCCGACCGACGGCTCCACGCGGCAGCCAGCCATTCATTAAATGAGGACATGCACATTGGATACACTCGCCACGCCGGAACACCACGACACCGCCCGCGCTGCACTCGCCGCACACTATCCACAGGTGCGGCGCTTTTCTGAACAGCTTTGCGCCCCGCTGGAAATCGAAGATTACGGTCTGCAAACCGTCGTCGAAGCCAGCCCACCCAAATGGCATTTAGCGCATGTCTCGTGGTTTTATGAGACATTTTTATTGCGTCCTTTTGTGCCGAATTATCAAGTCTTTCATCCGCGCTTTGAATATCTTTTCAATAGTTATTACGAACAAACCGGCAGCGGTTTTTGGCCGCGCCATGAACGCGGTTTATTAGCACGACCGACAGTCGCCGAGGTTTATGCCTATCGCCAGCATATTGATGCGGCCATGCTCCGCTTAATTGCCGACTGTCCCGCCGCTGATTGGCCGACGGTTGCTTTACGGCTCCGCATTGGCTTAAATCACGAGCAGCAGCATCAAGAATTGCTCATCACCGATATTAAACGCCATTTTGCTCATAATCCGCTCCGTCCGGCCTATCGCGCTGAATTACCTACCGTGCCGCTCACTGCCCCCGCACCGCTTCGCTGGCATGAATTAGCCGGTGGGTTAATTGAGGTTGGCGCGACGGATGAAGCGTTTTATTACGATAATGAAGTGCCACGTCATCGCGTATTCGTCGCGCCCTTTAAACTCGCCGAGCGTCCAATCACCAACGGCGAATTTTTAGCGTTTATTCAGGACGGCGGTTATCAAAATACGGGCCTCTGGCTTTCCGATGGCTGGGCAATAGTTAAACAGCAGGGCTGGCGTGCGCCGCTTTATTGGGAAGCACGCGACGGCGAATGGTGGCAGATGACATTAGCCGGAATGCGCCCACTCAATCCCGCCGAGCCAGTCTGTCATGTCAGCTATTACGAAGCGGATGCCTATGCAACCTGGGCGGGGAAACGATTGCCGACTGAATTTGAATGGGAATATGCCGCGCTAAATCAGCCGCTTGCGGGTCATTTTGTCGAGGATGATTGGCTGCATCCGCGTCCGGCTCCCGAAGGTGAAGGATTAAAACAACTCTTTGGCGATGTCTGGGAATGGACTGGCTCGGCGTATTTACCCTATCCGGGTTATCGTGCTGCTCCGGGCGCACTCGGCGAATACAACGGCAAATTTATGTGCAATCAATTGGTATTACGCGGCGGTTCCTGCGCTACGGCTCGCGATCATATCCGCCCGACCTATCGCAATTTCTTTTATCCACATGAACGCTGGCAATTTATGGGCTTTCGACTAGCGGAGGTGGCGGCATGAATACAAATACCGCGACAGCACAGATTACATCTGAACGCAGCTCTGAACACAGCGGCCAGCATGAGCGGATTGCCTCACGGATTCGCTTTTTTGACTTTCATCCGACAACCGCTGATGTGCGCGTTGAAGTGCTGGCCGGATTAAGCCAACCGCATAAACGGCTCCCACCTAAGCTATTTTACGATCAATATGGTTCGCGGCTTTTTGATGCCATTACCGAATTACCCGAATATTACCCGACGCGCACCGAAATTCAGATTCTCCGCGATCACGGCGCGGAAATGGCCGATCAACTCGGGCTCGGCTGTGTGCTGATTGAATTGGGCAGCGGTAGTAGCCTCAAAATTCAAACGCTGCTCGCTGCGCTGCAACCTCGGATTTATATTCCGGTCGATATTTCTAAAGCGCATTTGCTTGAATCCGCTCAAGCACTCGCTGACCGCTTCCCCGATTTAGCGATTCGCGCCGCCTGCGCGGATTATTCCGGCCCATTTGAATTACCGCTCGAACCGGATTGGCGCGATTTAGCCGCATTTTTTCCGGGATCAAGCATCGGTAATTTTGATCCAGAAGATGCCTGCGCTTTTCTCAAGCGCGTCGGGCGCGTACTCGGGCCGGGTGGACGGCTCTTAATTGGTGTTGATCTGAAAAAAGATCGCGCTGTATTAGATGCCGCCTATAACGATGCGCAGGGCGTTACGGCAGCCTTTAATCTCAATTTGCTGACGCGCTTGAATCGTGAGTTGGGGGCAGAATTTGAGGTTGATGCGTTCCGTCATCGCGCATTTTTTAATGAAACAGCCAGTCGCATTGAAATGCACTTAGTCAGTCGCGGCAATCAGCGCGTGCGCGTTGCTGGTCAAGTGTTTGATTTTCGGCTGGGTGAGAGCATTCACACTGAAAATTCATACAAATACGGAATTGAGGATTTTCAGCGACTGGCGCGGTCAGCGGGTTATATTGCTGAACAGGTGTGGACAGATGCTAATGCGCTATTTAGCGTACACTGCTTGCGCGTGGTAGAAGCGTAGATAGGGTTGTGTGCCGTGCTAAAACGATCAATCATTTAATCCAAATCAAGACGGCACACAACCCAACATTTCATTCTATTGGATTCGCGTTTATATAGGTAAAAATAACGTATGAACATACGACTTACTATAACGCGGCTAATTCTTTATACAGCAATTTTTTGGGTGCTGTTAGCTAATAATACGTTCTTTCAGCATGTTACAGAAGTCTTTCCGCTATCGCTAAAAAATAGTGGCTTCTTAATTTCTGTAGCGGTGGTATTAACTGCGTCGATTGTATTCTTACTGACACTAATCTGTTGGAAACAGACAACTAAGCCGATTTTAATCACGCTGTTGCTTGTATCCGCGTTTACAGCCTATTTCATGGATCACTATAATGTTGTTATTGACCATACGATGATTCAAAACACGCTTGAAACCAATACCTCAGAAGCATTGGATTTACTGAGCATCCAACTATTAGGCTATCTGTTAGTGCTTGGGATTATTCCAGCAAGCATCGTTTATAAAACTGATATTATTTCAGAATCATGGAAAAAATTTATTCTGGTCAAAATCCGCAATATTGTGATTGCTGTAATTGTTACGTTAAGTCTGATTGTACTATTTGGCGATTTTTATACCTCTTTTTTTAGAGAATATAAACCGCTGCGATTTTACACTAATCCAACATATTATCTATATTCAGCAGCAAAATATATTCACTTAAATTTCAGCAAGCATAACGCAAAACTAGAACCGATTGGAACTGATGCAACAGTTGTTGAAACAGATGATGACAAAATCGATGCTGACCAGCAGAAGAACTCTGATTTAAAAGAACTAATTATTCTTGTGGTTGGAGAAGCGGCGCGAGCAGATCATTTTTCGCTCAATGGCTATACCCGCGAAACAAATCCACTGTTAAAACAAGAAGCCGTCATCAATTTTTCAAATCTGTATTCATGCGGAACCTCAACTGCCGTTGCGGTACCTTGTATGTTTTCAATTTTTGGCAAAGCGGATTATACCGACAAACACGCCAAAACAACTGAAAATGTGCTCGATGTCTTAAACCATACCGGAAAAATAGCGATTTTATGGCGCGATAATAACTCTGATTCAAAAGGTGTTGCGCTGCGTGTTGCGTATGAAGATTTTAGACAACCTGAAAAAAATTCAATTTGTACTGATGGTGAATGTCGTGATGAAGGCATGTTGCTTGAACTGGATACGTATATTCAACAACATCAGGGGCAAGATATTTTAATTATCCTGCATCAGATGGGAAATCATGGCCCAGCTTATTACAAACGCTACCCAAAAACCTTTGAGCAATTCAAGCCAGTGTGTCAGACAAATCAACTTGAATCCTGCCAACACTCAGAAATCGTCAATGCGTATGATAATGCAATTTTATATACTGATTATTTTTTAGCAAAAGCAATCAACTTTTTGAAGCAATATAATCAATCACACGAAGCAGCTTTAATTTATTTGAGCGACCACGGTGAAAGTTTAGGTGAAAACAGTATTTATCTGCATGGAATGCCGTATATCATTGCGCCTGATGCGCAAAAGCATGTAGCAGCTTTAATGTGGTTTAATGATAAAATTAAGCGCGATATTGATTTTGAATATGTCAAGAAAAATGCAGATCAACGCTACACACAAGATCATCTCTTTCATACATTGATTGGTCTTTTTGAAGTGCAAACAAGTGTTTATAATCCGGCGATGGATATATTGCATGAGCATCATTAGGCTATTTGAAAAATGGCTGCCGCAGATTCAGCGCAGCAATTTAGAAATCGAAAATCTATACTTTATGTTAGGTTTGCCGATTTTAATTTTATTACTGGCTGTGGTACTGCAATACAGCGATATAGATGTCTGGTGGATTGCTCATTTCTTTGATGCGGAGCGAGGTATTTGGTTATATAAAACGCATTGGTTATTCAATGATGTTATCCATGTTGGTGGCCAAATCTTTGATAAGCTCATTATTGCGCTGTGTTTAATTGGATATGTTGTCATTCATTTAAATAAACAGTTACGTTTTTATCGAAAATTGATGCTGTTTTTTATTGTTGCAACACTGGTTGGGCCGATTGTGGTTGGAATTGGTAAAAATCTAACGCATCTGTATACGCCCTGGGATGTACACCTGTTTAGTGGTTTTTATCCCTATATTCGGTTATTTGATCCAGTCGCCCAAGATGCGCCGATTGGTCATGCGTTTCCGGCCGGTCATGCGTCAGGTGGCTATTGTTTTCTGAGTTTGTATTTTGTATTGCTGCATTTAAAATCACCATATCGCGGTTTGGGGTTGATTTTGGGGTTGGCATTAGGAATTATTTTTGGTCTGGCGCAACAGATACGCGGTGCGCATTTTCCAAGTCACGATCTAGTGACGCTGGTCATTTGTTGGTATGGATCGCTGATAATGTATTTGTTATTTTATCCGCATCAAAATGCGCTGTTACGCCTTGCTTATAATGATAGTGAAATTCAATCAGGAGCAATTGAGCGATGAGTTTAATTGACGATTTAGCGAAAGCGAAGTCTGAAGAAGATGTCAAGGATGCCTATATCA
>NZ_FNOW01000055.1 GCF_900107145.1 Allochromatium warmingii
CGGTTTTGCTGGATGCCGTACCTTATCAGCCAATGGTTGGAGATGAAATCTGCCCGTCTAAAGACGGGGGTTTTAACCTTTCATATGGAAATAAACCCGCTTCAACGGCTTCTTCGAGATTGCGATGTGTGGCAGAAATAATACGGGCATTCGCCTGAATAGGCTTATTCGAGCCAACGCGCTCAAACGTGCGCTCCTGCAAAACGCGCAGTAATTTCACCTGCATTGGCAACGGCATGTCGCCGATTTCATCGAGAAACAGCACGCCATCACCGGCGAGTTCAAAGCGTCCAGCACGGGCGGTAAAGGCGCCGGTAAACGCGCCCTTTTCGTGACCGAATAACTCGCTTTCGAGCAGATCGCCGGGAATGGCCCCGCAGTTGACGGCAACAAAGGGTTTTTCGGCGCGATTCGAGGCCGCATGAATCGCGCGCGCGACGACCTCTTTACCGGCGCCGGTTTCGCCGAGAATCAGCACTGTGGCATCGGTTCCGGCCACCTGCGCGATCAGCCGTTTTACGGCCAGCATCTGCGGATGACGACCAATTAAATCGAGCGCGGGCGGAATATTCGGAATGTCCGGTTCAGCCGCGCCCTGGAGTTGCTGCAAAATTTGAATCACGCTGCCGGGCGTGAGTGGTGTGAGTGTGACATACACTCGCGCATCGGTGGGCGCGGGTTGAGCGAGCGGCTGATAGACAATCGGCAGCCGTGCGGCGACAACCGACGGCTGGGCAAGCACCTGCTCCAGCTCGGCTGCCGTGACGCACACCCACAGCGCCAGACAACCCGTGTTCGCCAACGACTCAAGCGTGGCGAGTTCACAGACCTGACAGCCTAAAAATTCCAAGATATGGCGCGTGGCTACTGATGCGCCGGCGTCGCCATACAGACCGATTTTTATCACCGAGCGTTTACCTTTATCTTACACGCTGTTGCACAGACAGCCGCTATGGGTACTTTTGCTAAGATGTCGTTCTTGCTATTGAGTCGGGGTTAACTGTCGATGCTTACGAGTATCCAGAACTATTATGAACAGCTCGTCATGGAGGCGATTCACGATGTGCTCGCCGGGCGCGAGGAAGCACAGGATGCCGAATTTGTCGCCGATTTAGCCTGTGTTGCGCTCAATCGCCTGCCCGCCCGCTATATCCGCCACTGCGTCGATTTATGGTCGCATATTAGCGATGATGAGCGGTTGCTGATGCACCAAGAAGTTATCGCGGCTGTGACGACTGCGCTGGCGACCATTCGCCGCCGTCAGCGTTCATAAACCCGACGTGTTGCGCGAGCGTGAACCGGATTCCACTCGCGCCCAAGCGGTTTCAGCGAGGGCGGAAAGCTGCTGTAGCCCCTGATAGGCCCGCGCATCGAGCGCACAGGCCGGTGAACGGCGATCCGCATAGAGTAACCCGAGCGGCTGGCCGCGCACCCACACCGAACGCAGAAAACAGCTTTCCACGCCTGTCAAGGTCTTGACGGCGGGCGGCAGCTGCGCCCACTGCGCCGCGTGTTGGTGCGCATCAAGCCACAGCACTTGGGGCGCACGCAGCAGCGCGACCAGCAATTCGCTCTCCGCGACCGCCTGACGCAAGCGGTTGAAACCAGGCTCAAAATCTGTGCCAAGCGTCTGTTCCGCCGTCAGCATCCGCCGCTCAGGATCGAACGCGGCATACACCACACGATTCAATCCCAGACCGCGATGCAGTCCAGTCAGCCAAGTTTGAATCAGGGTATCACGATCCGTAATCGTGCCGTTCATGAGCGCCGTTGCTGCTTGCTTGAACTCATCAGCGTGCGGTGCCAGACAAAACAGCGGCGCACTCGACAACGGCAGCGAGAAGCGCGGATCCTGACTATCCGTGTGCGGCAGAGCGGCTAATGGCTGCAAAGTGTACATCAATGCCCGCGCATTGAACTGCGCTAAAACACGCGCGACGCGCTCAGAAACCACGATTTCATCACACTCCAGCAATTCGGCCACCAATGCCAGATCATTGCTGTAGGTCGGGTGCCGCCAGCCGCCGAAAGCGTGCCGCGCCAACTGGGTCGCTAACATCGCCAACAGCGGGCGACTGTGACGCGCATTGCGACCGCGCATCGACTCGCGCACCAGTTCGGGCAGTGTCCAAGCTGCGGCCAAACTGTAACCCAATGCCTCCAGATTGAGACTGAGGGTGACATATTCGGCCTCATGCGGCCAGACATTTGGGTGCTGGCGCATGGTGAGATACCGATTGATCCGCGCATCGCCATGCACCAGCAAATACAGCTCGCCCAGATCGTTGAGCAAGGCCGCGAGCGTAATCTCTGCCGGTACCCGATCCCGCGCTAACTCAGCCCAATCCCGCGCCAACAGCGCCGCCAGCCACGCCCGCCCGCTGCAACGCCGATAATGCTCCAAACGCCGCGTGTCGAGCACGGTTTCAGCAACCGGCGCAGCGTGCGCGATGTCGAGCAAGCGCCGCGCTCCGAGCATGTGAATTGCATCATCGAGCGTAACGATTTCGCGCCGAAAAAAGCGATGCTCAACCAGCGCATTGGCCTGTTGCAACAACCGCAACGCCAGCCCAGGATCGTGGAGCACGATCTCAGCGATCCGCCGCAATGGCAGTTCAGTCTCGACGAGTCGTTGCGCTAACTCACGGCGCGTGTTGTCTTGCACCGGAAACTCATCGAGCCGCGCCGCTGCGATCAGCGTGTTCCACCATGTTGATCCCATACCGCCAATCCTCTATAAAGCTGTAGACTCACATGCCATCGCGTTCGCTGGCACCGCCTGTAGATGCTATATTAGCGGTTACGCGGCGTCGGAATCTTCATCAAACACTCTAGCTGCTTGGATAGCTGATCTCGTGAATTTCATTCTGGGTTCGATCATCGTTGTCGCCTCGGTGTTGGGCGGATTTGCTGCCAGCGGCGGGCATATCATGGCATTGTGGCAGCCGTTCGAGCTGATCATCATCATGGGCGCAGCCGGCGGCGGCTTTATCATCGCTAACTCAACAAGCGTGTTGATTAAATCGTTTAAATCGATTCCAGCACTCTTTACCGGCCCAAAATACAAAAAAACGCATTACATGGACACATTCGGGTTTATGTACGAATTGTTCAATAAAGCGCGTAAAGAAGGGCTGATGGGCATCGAATCCGATGTTGAAGATCCCGAAAGCAGTAATCTATTTCAAAAATACCCTGTTTTACTCGGCGATCATCACGCCACAGAATTTATTTCGGATTACATGCGCTTAGTCGTCAGCGGCAATATGAATCCATTTGAGCTAGAAAATCTCATGGATATCGAAATTCAAACCCACCATCAATTTGCCGCCGCTGTCGCGCATTCGGTGCAGCGTGTCGCCGATGGTTTACCCGCTTTCGGTATTGTCGCCGCCGTGCTGGGCATTGTGCATACAATGGCCGCACTGAATGGCCCGATGGAACAAATTGGCGGACTGGTCGCTGCTGCGCTAGTCGGCACTTTTAGCGGTATTCTTTTAGCCTATGGTTTTGTTGGCCCAATTGCTAATTATTTAGAATCCCGTGCTGATGAAGAAACGAATTATCTCATCTGCATCAAAGCGTGCATTCTCGCCAATGTGCAAGGCTACAGTCCGCAGGTTGCGGTTGAATTTGGTCGCAAAAGCATGTCGCCAGAATTGCGCCCGAGCTTCCAAGAATTAGAGCAGCATCTGCGAGGATCGCGCTAAGATCGACTGAGATCGGAGCGAATAGATCATGGCGATGAAGGAATCAAAGCAGCCGATTGTCGTCAAGCGCATCGTAAAAAAAGCGGCGCATCACGGCGGAGCTTGGAAAATTGCGTTTGCTGACTTTGCGACCGCGATGATGGCATTTTTTTTGGTGCTCTGGATTCTCAGCACCACGACCAAAGAGCAAAAAGCGGCGATCTCAGAGTATTTTAATAATCCCTCAGCGTTTTCCGGTGTAAGCACCGCGCCATCGCAAAATCAAGGTGAGGGTAGCGGCTCGGCAGCATCGATTATTGATTTTGAAGGCGCGATTGATATGGCCCCCGAATCGCCGCAATCGGTGTTGCTTGATCCAAATCAGATTGAACAAGTCGCTGCGCAACAAGAACTCCAGCGGCTCACAGCCTTTAAAGAATCACTGGAAGCCGCGATTGATCAAAATATGCTCTTATCGTCTTTTAAAGAGCAATTGCTCATTGATATTACTAGCGAAGGCCTGCGCATTCAGATTGTCGATAAAGAAAATCGCCCAATGTTTGATCTCGGCAGCAATCATCTCAAACCTTACACAATCGATTTGCTTAAAGAGCTTGGTCAGTTAATCAATCAGGTACCCAATCGCGTTAGTTTAACCGGCCACACCGATGCTCGCCCGCTTACCGGCGATTACAGCAACTGGGAATTGTCTACTGAACGCGCCAATGCAGCGCGGCGCATGTTAATCGAAGGCGGAATGCAGGCTGAAAAAATTGGGCGCGTGGTCGGCTTGGCTGAAACCGTCCCCTTTGATAAAAGCGATCCAAATAATCCGATCAATCGGCGCATCAGCTTGATCGTGATGAATAAAAAGACTGATGCCGCCATTCAGCAAGACAGCCAATTGCCGCCTAGCGAGCTGCCGAGTCTGCTTGCCCCGCGTATGATTGATTGATGCGCAGTCGTATCGATCTAGCGTTGTGTGGCGGTGAACGCTGCAACGCTTTCACTGCCCGCGTGCGCGACCGACATCGCCCACCTTCCGAACCCCCGCGTGAGACCCCATGCCCAAGCGTACCGACATCCATAGTATTTTGATCATTGGCTCCGGCCCCATTGTTATCGGTCAAGCGTGCGAATTCGATTATTCCGGCGCACAAGCCTGTAAAGCACTACGCGAAGAGGGCTATCGGGTCATTTTGGTTAATTCCAATCCGGCCACTATTATGACCGACCCCGAAATGGCCGACGCGACCTATATCGAGCCGGTTACCTGGCGTGCGGTGGCCGCCATTATTGAGCGCGAGCGCCCCGATGCGCTCTTGCCAACAATGGGCGGTCAGACGGCGCTGAATTGTGCGCTCGATTTAGTGCGCGAAGGGGTGCTGGAAACCTTTGGCGTGGAATTGATCGGCGCATCCCGTGAGGCGATTGATAAAGCTGAAGATCGCGATTTATTCCGGCAGGCGATGCGTAAAATCGGCTTGGATATGCCGCGTTCAGCGATTGCGCATAGTCTGGAAGAAGCGATTCAAGTGCAAGCGCCAATTGGGTTTCCGACCATTATTCGTCCATCTTTTACGATGGGCGGCAGTGGCGGCGGGATTGCCTATAATCAGGAAGAATTTGAAGAAATCTGCCGCCGTGGGTTGGATTTATCGCCGACCAAAGAATTGCTAATTGAAGAATCAGTTCTCGGCTGGAAAGAATACGAAATGGAAGTCGTCCGCGATCATGCCGATAATTGCATTATTATTTGCTCGATTGAAAATCTCGATCCGATGGGCGTGCATACTGGCGACTCGATTACCGTCGCGCCGGCGCAGACGCTCACTGATAAAGAATATCAAATCATGCGCAACGCTTCGCTGGCGGTATTGCGCGAAATTGGCGTCGATACCGGCGGCTCGAATGTGCAATTTGCAATCAACCCGGAAAATGGGCGCATGATTGTAATTGAAATGAATCCGCGTGTTTCGCGTTCTTCGGCACTAGCTTCAAAAGCGACCGGCTTTCCGATTGCGAAGGTCGCCGCCAAGCTTGCGGTGGGCTATACGCTGGATGAATTGCGCAATGAGATTACCGGCGGCGCAACACCAGCATCATTTGAGCCGACGATTGATTATGTTGTCACGAAAATTCCGCGTTTTGCCTTCGAGAAATTCCCGCTCGCTGATGCGCGGCTGACGACGCAAATGAAATCAGTCGGCGAAGTGATGGCAATTGGACGCACCTTCCAAGAGTCATTACAAAAAGCTCTGCGCGGCTTAGAAATCGACCGCTATGGACTCGATGAAATCGTTGATGTCCATGATCCTGACGCGCTCGATACCATTCGGCTTGAAATGCGTCAGGCGGGAGCCGAGCGGATTTTTTATGTCGCTGAAGCATTTCGCGCTGGGCTGGGTCTGGAAGAAATCCATGAATTAAGCCGCATTGATCCCTGGTTTTTGGCGCAAATTGAAGATTTAATTCAGACTGAAACCGCTGTTCGTGCTGGCGGACGCGCCGGACTAACGCTGGAGCGACTGCGCGGACTCAAACGGCAGGGGTTTGCAGATCGGCGCATTGCCCGTTTAGTCGGCGCACCAGAGGCGGAAATCCGCGCCCTGCGGCATGAGCTGGGATTACATCCGGTCTACAAGCGCGTGGATACCTGTGCGGCTGAGTTCGCCTCCAGCACCGCCTATATGTATTCGACCTATGAAGAAGAATGCGAAGCTGACCCCACTGATCGCGCCAAAATCATGGTGCTCGGCGGCGGCCCGAATCGCATCGGTCAGGGCATCGAGTTTGATTATTGCTGTGTTCATGCCGCGTTTGCGATGCGCGAGGACGGTTATGAAACCATCATGGTCAACTGCAATCCCGAGACGGTTTCAACCGACTATGACACCTCAGATCGGCTCTATTTTGAGCCGCTGACGCTCGAAGATGTGCTCGAAATTGTCGCTAAAGAACAGCCGAAAGGCGTGATCGTACAGTATGGGGGTCAGACCCCATTGAAGCTGGCGCGGGCGCTCGAAGCCGCTGGGGTGCCGATCATTGGTACCACACCGGATAGCATTGATTTGGCCGAAGATCGTGAGCGATTTCAACAGCTTATCCACGAACTCGGGCTACGCCAGCCGCCCAATGCCACCGCACGGAGCGAAGATGAAGCCGTCGAGCGGGCCGCCGCGATTGGCTATCCGCTGGTGGTGCGTCCGTCCTATGTGCTCGGTGGGCGGGCGATGGAAATTGTCTATGATGAAAGCGATCTCAAGCGGTACATGCGCGAAGCGGTGCGCGTTTCCAATGAATCGCCGGTGCTGCTCGACCGCTTTCTCGATGACGCAATTGAGGTCGATGTCGATGCCATTTGCGACGGCAAGGAGGTGCTGATTGGCGGCATCATGGAGCATATCGAGCAAGCCGGTGTCCACTCGGGCGATTCGGCCTGCTCGCTGCCGCCCTACACGCTCTCACCAGCGATCCAAGATCGGATGCGCGAACAGATGGTCAAGATGGCGCGGGCACTCAATGTTGTCGGCTTGATGAATGCGCAGTTTGCGATCAAAGGGGACGAGATCTTTATTCTCGAAGTCAACCCGCGTGCCTCGCGCACCGTGCCCTTTGTCTCGAAAGCCATTGGCGTGCCGCTGGCCAAAGTCGCCGCCCGCTGCATGGCCGGACGGTCACTCGAAGAGCAGGGCTATCGGCGCGAAGTGCGGCCCAAGCATTATTTCGTCAAAGAAGCGGTGTTCCCGTTTGTCAAATTTCCGGGCGTCGATACCCTGCTGGGGCCAGAGATGAAATCGACCGGCGAAGTGATGGGCGTGGGCGAGACCTTCGGCGAAGCCTATGCCAAAGCGCAGGAAGGTGCGGGCAGTCTGCTCCCGCGCAAGGGCGGCAAAGCCATGCTCAGTGTGCGCGAAGCCGATAAGGGACGACTGGTGCAGATCGCCCGCGATCTGCTCGAATTTGGCTTTACCCTGTACGGCACGCATGGCACCGCCGAAGCTGTTCGCGCCGCTGGCTTGCCCTGCACTGGCGTGAACAAGGTCGCCGAGGGTCGCCCGCATATCGTTGATATGATTAAAAATAACGAGGCGAGCTTCATCGTCAACACGACCGAAGGGGCCAAAGCGATTGCTGATTCTGCGGCGATTCGCCGCGCCGCGCTTCAGCACAAAGTCCCCTACACCACCACCATCGCTGGCGCTGAGGCGACCTGCATGGCGCTCAAGCAACTGGACATTTTGAGCGTCAATCGGTTACAAGATTTGAATTGAACGAACTAAAATGCACTAACATGCACTGAACTGGCAGCGCGTCGCGCCTAAACCGCCGACGCGACGCCCCAAAGACCCGCAAGGGGTCAGCGCCGCTGGGAGAATTGTTCTCCGGCGGCGTTTTCACATCAAGAGGAAATCCATGATGAATAAAGTCCCTCTGACCGCCAGAGGCGCTGAGAAATTGCGTGAAGAATTAGAGCATCTCAAACGGGTCGAGCGGCCGCGTATTATTGAAGCGATTGCTGAGGCGCGGGCGCATGGTGATTTAAAAGAGAATGCGGAATATCACGCTGCCCGCGAACAGCAAAGTTTTGTTGAGGGTCGCATTAAAGACATCGAGGGCAAGTTATCACACGCGCATGTAATTGATGTCACTACGATGCCAGCTACTGGCAAGGTAATTTTTGGCGCGACCGTCAAAGTGCTGGAATTAGAAACCGACGCCGAGCACTGTTATCAAATCGTCGGCGAAGATGAAGCCGATTTAAAGCAGGGATTGATTTCAGTCGGTTCACCGCTGGCGCGGTGTTTAATTGGCAAGTCGGAAGGCGATGTTGCGTCGCTACAAGCCCCGGGCGGACTGCGCGAATTTGAGATTTTGGACGTGCAGTATATTTAAGATCAGGACGGTGGTCTTGCGCTGCGCCGCTGTTGTTGCACGGCGTGTAGCGGTCAAATTGAGCTGCGCGATAGTCCATGATCTGCGATAGTTTGCGCATGGAACTTACCAAACCCTACAAGCCATGCCAAACTATCTCCTAGGACGCCAAGCTGCAAAATTGCTTGGCGTCTGCCAAAGCACGCTCAGAACTTACGCTGACAGTGGAAAAATCACCGCAATTCGTACTCCGTCAGGACAACGCCGATACGATGTTACTGCTTTCATTGAGGGAAGCGTGGAGCGTCGCGTCGTGTGCTACTGTCGCGTCTCCTCTCCAAGTCAACGAGACGACTTGCAACGACAAATTAGCTACTTGTCAGAAAGGTACCCTGAAGCCGAAGTTATCAAAGACGTTGGGGTAGTGCCCCGATTCGTAGGATCAGTTGCGCTAGTGAATGAGTATCTAGCTAGATTGAGCGTATCCTAAATCCTTTAGATTGGGGCACTACCTCACTAACTAATGCAGCAAATCAAATTCGAGTTAAAATAAAGAACTTGATAGATGAATTGCATTGGAAAGTAGCAAGATTTCTCACTGATAACTTTGATGTAATCTTATTGCCTACGTTTGATACGCAACAGATGGTTGTTAAAACAGCCAGAAAGTTGCGCAAGAAATCTGTCAGGTCGCTATTGTCTTTTAGCCATTACAAGTTTGGGCAGCGACTTGAGCAGAAGTGTATTGAACGAGGCAAAAGAATCATTCGAGTTTGCGAAGCCTATACCAGCAAAACTGTTTCATGGAACGGTAAATTGCTCAATATCGGGTCAGCAAAAACGATTACATCAGAAGGGATCACGGTTAATCGTGACATCAATGGCGCTCGTGGAATCTTTCTACGAGCTTTGGTGGATTCACCCATCCTCATTGAGGGTGCGCGTTAATTTTTCTACAAGTTTTGTAGAGTTTATTAACGAAATTGAATCAGAACACAACGGTTTCTCAATGGTTCAGCCGCAAGCGCGATCCATTACAACCGTCCATTAAAGCGTGGTAGCGCGATGTCCCAGCGCATCGCGGCCACGCGCAGCGCGAAAATCAATACCCCGCCGGCAAGTGCCGCGTGTTCCGGGTTGATCTGCCACGCCATCAACCCGAGACACACCAAGGCACCGGCCCAGGCCGCTGTCGCATACAGTGGCCCCTGAAAGACTAGCGGCTCTTCATTACACAACACATCGCGCAAAATCCCGCCGACGACGCCGGTAATCACGCCCATAAAGCTGGCCACGAGCCAGGGTGCGCCCCACATCAACGCCGCTTTAGTGCCGCTGATCGTAAACAGCGCCAGCCCAGCCGCGTCGGGGATTAAAAACAAACGTGCTGGCAGGGCAAAAATCCGCGCTAGAAAAAACGTCAGCAACGCTGCAATCAGCGCAGCCAGCAAATAGGTTTGATCGGCGACCCAAAACACCGGACGATCAAGCAGCAGATCGCGCAGCGAGCCACCACCCAATGCAGCGGCCAGCGCGATAAACACCATCCCGAAAAGATCAAAGCGTTTGCGCCCAGCTTCCAGCACCCCAGCGGCTGCCATCATCGCAACGCCGCTCAAGCTGAGGCCGTACATCAGGTGATCGAGTGCCACCAGCGGCAAGCGTGTAAGATTGAGGTGATCCATGTCTATCGAGCTTTGGGCGTTTTTTGCGGTCAATGTGCGGGTCACGTAGCATTCGCCGCGTGACCATCATCTGACCTGACCATAAACAAACACGATCAATACAGCCGCTATTCCGTCACTGCTGGCACGGTCTGTTCAGCGCGGCGCTTGGCTTCGTCCATCATTTGCCGCAAATTCCCCGCTTCTTCGCTCGCTGGATCGAGCGTTTCAAGAATGCTTTGCCATGTTGTTTGCGCATCCTGATAGCGCCCGGATTGAAAGGCAATCAATCCCGAAAACCAACGCGCATTTGCATTTGTCGGGTCTTGCGCTAAGGCTTCGGCAATCAATTCAGCCGGACGCCCTAATAAGCTTTTATTAGGATTGACTAATCCTAATACTTCAGCGTAAGCAATTTTTAGCTCGACTTCATTCGGTGCGAGTGCATAGGCGCGTTCCATTGCTTTTAATCCGGCATCAAGCTGACCCATCGCTAAATGACTGCGACTGAGCATCATCCAGCCATCAATATTGCTCGGATCTTGTTCCAGCCGTTGTTCAAGCTGACCAATCATGGCTTCTAATGATGCCGCTTGCGTGTTGCCATCAGCGGTATCAACTGCTGCAATGGGCGGCGGATCAATTAAATCTGTCCGCCCAAATTCTAAATATGCAAGCACGGTCGCGGCTGGCACGATGACCGCTAATCCTAAACCCAGTGCCCAGCGGCTGAGGGCTGAGGTCGGCGGCGCGGTGGCAGCAGCGGTTTCCGCGCCGTCGAGATCATAGAGCAGCTCGCGCTCCAGATCGCGCCGAGCGGCATCATATTGCGCTTGATCGAGAAAACCGGCGGCTAAATCGGCATCGAGTTCTTGCAGGCGCTGCTGAAAAACTTCGAGGTTGAGCCGATCTTGACCAGGTGCGGTATCCGGCGGTGTCGGGCGCATCAGCGGCGCGAGCACAAAGACGAGCGAAAGGGCCAGCAAGATGCCGGCGAGAATCCAGAAGATAATCATTAGGGTTCAAGTCAGTCAGATTGATCGCCAGTTTTGGCGAGAAGCTGTTGCAGTCGCGCCCGTTCGGCGGCGCTCAGATCCTGTTCTGGCTCGGCTTTTTTGCGCTGTAAGGTGCGCACCAGCAGATAGGCACCGAACCCAACAAACAGAAACGGGCCGAACCAAAGCACCAGCGTTGAGGCTTTGAGCGGCGGTTCATAGAGCACAAAATCGCCATAACGTGCGACCAAAAAGTCGATCACCTCCTGACGACTTTTGCCCTCCTGCATCAAGCGATAAACCTCTTTGCGCAAATCCTGCGCGACTCCGGCCTGTGAACCGGCGAGCGATTCGTTCTGACAGACCACGCAGCGCAGTTCGCTAATCAGATCGCGAAATTCCGCGCTCCGCGCTGGATCGTCAAAGCGAAATTCTTCGAGCGTGAATGACTGCGCCGGGGGTGTTAGCAGCGCCGCGACCAGCGGTAAGACCGTCAAGACGGTTCTCTGTGTGAGTGGTTTCATCACTGACCCTGACCCTGTTGATACTGCGCCACAATCGGCTGAATCTCTTCCGCCCATACCTGCGCGTCAATCGGCCCGACGCGCTTATGCCGAATAATCCCCTCAGCATCGACAACAAAGGTCTCGGGTGCGCCATATACACCCCAATGAATGCCGGAGATATTATTCGGATCAAAGAGGGTCACGGTATAGGGATCGCCATAGCTTTGGAGCATTTGCAGTGCCGCTGGGCGCGTGTCCTTCCAATTAAACCCGATCACGCGCACGCCATAGTCACGCGCCAAGCGCATCAATTCAGCGTGTTCTTGACGGCAGGATGGACACCACGAGGCCCAGACATTCACCAGCGATACCTGACCAAGCAAGATGTCACGGGTCAGGATGCGATTTGGATCCTTAAGATCAGGCAAGCTGAACTCAGGGGCCGGTTTATCGACCAGCGGCGAGGGAATCTTGCGCGGATCGAGGTGCAGTCCGTAAAACAGCAGCGCGGCCAGCGCCAAAAAGATTCCGAGCGGAATGAGCGCACGTTGAGCGGATGTATTCATGATGAAAAAAACTCAGGCTTTAGCCAGCGCAACGCCAGCCGGAATGGGCGCAGTCTGCTGCGCACGGCGATAGCGGCGGTCGGTAGCCGAGAGCGTGCCGCCGATGGCCATTAAAATACAGCCGAGCCAAATCCAGCGCACATAGGGTTTGTAATAGAGGCGCACCGCCCAATCGCCTTGCAATCCGACCGGTTCGCCGAGCGAAATATAAATATCACGCAGCAATCCGGCATCAATCCCCGCTTCAGTCATCGGCATTCCGCCGGAGGCATATTTGCGTTTTTCGGGATAAAGCTGCGCAATCTCGCGCTCACCGCGATACAGCGAAAAATCGCCCCGGAATGCCTGATAATTCGGCCCGGGCACACTGGTCACGCCGTGAAATTGAAAGCGATAGCCGGATGCTTCGTGACTGGCACCGGGCGACAGCCGGACATCGGTTTCAGCGCCATAAATCGATACCAGTGTGACCCCAACGATAAAGACCGCCAGCCCCAGATGCGCCAACCACATGCCGTAATAGCCGCGACTATTGCCCATCAGATCGGTTTTCAGGCCGCGCCATCCGCCCTTGTGCTTGAGCCGAGCAAGCAGGCTCAACCCATGCGCGGCCGCAAGCCACACTGCCATCCCGACGCCGAAGCCGCTGGCCAGTTGATCGGCGGACATGCCCGGCAACGAAACGGTGAAAAATGCCGCGATGCCCAGCCCGAGCGCGAGCCATAGCGCCCGCACCAATCGCCACGCCTCGTCATGCTTCCAGTGGACATGCGGCCCAATCGCGGTAGCCAGTACCAACAGCGGCGCAAGGCTCACAAACATCTTGTTAAACCACGGAAATCCAACCGAAATTTTGCCCCAGCCCGCTGCTTCATAGATCAATGGGGCCAGCGTACCGAAGAGCACCAACACCGCTAAGGTCGTCAACAGCAGATTGTTAATCAGCAAAAAGGTCTCACGCGAAAGCAGATCGAAGCGCCCACCGCTCGCAATCGTCGGCGCACGCCAGGCATAGAGCGCGAGCGAACCGCCGATGACCACGCACAAAAACAGCAAAATAACGCTGCCGCGTGTCGGATCCGTCGCAAAAGCGTGAACTGAAGTCAGCACGCCTGAGCGCACCAAAAAAGTGCCGAGCAGCGACAGCGAAAAGGTTGAGATCGCTAACAGCACCGTCCAATTCTTGAATGCGGCGCGTTTTTCGGTCACCGCCAGCGAATGAATCAACGCGGTGCCGACCAGCCACGGCATAAACGATGCGTTCTCAACCGGATCCCAGAACCACCAGCCGCCCCAGCCGAGTTCGTAATACGCCCACCACGAGCCGAGCGCGATGCCGATGGTCAAAAACACCCACGCCACCGTCGTCCAAGGTCGCGACCAGCGTGCCCAAGCTGCATCGAGCTTGCCGCCGATCAATGCCGCAATCGCAAACGCGAATGCCACCGAAAAGCCAACATAGCCCATGTAGAGCATCGGCGGATGAATGGCCAAGCCCGGATCTTGCAGCAGCGGATTGAGGTCACGCCCTTCGAGCGGTGCCGGAAAAATCCGATCAAAGGGGTTCGAGGTCAGCAGCGTGAATAATAAAAATCCAATCGCAATCAGTGCTTGCACCGAAATCACGCGGGCAATCATCGGCAGCGGCAGATTGCGACTGAATTGCGCCACCGCCGCGCCCCAACCGGCGAGCATCAGCACCCATAGCAACAACGAACCTTCGTGTGCGCCCCAAATCGCCGAGATTTTATAGAGCGTCGGCATCAGCGTATTGGAATTGGACGCGACATAGAGCACCGAAAAATCGTCGTCCAAAAACGCAATCAGCAAACAAAAGAATGCGACCCCAATGAACGTGAGTTGCCCCCACGCCAATGGCCGCGCTAACGCCATCCACGCCCGATTGCCGGTAAAACTACCGATCAGCGGCACGCTGGCCTGCACCAGCGTCAGCATCAACGCCAGCAGCAGCGCAAAATGACCGAGTTCAGGCACCATCAGTTCGTTGCTCCGCTGTTAGCTGGATTAGGCGCGGCGGCGGCAGCATTGGTCACGCCCTCGGCATGAGCGGTTTGGAGCGTGCTGGCGACCTCAGGCGGCATGTATTCCTCATCATGTTTAGCCAACACTTCTTCGGCCTGAAACACGCCATCAGGACGGAGCCGACCTTTGGCCACCACGCCGCTGCCTTCTTTAAACAGATCGGGCAAGATGCCCTCATAGGCGACCTTGACGGTCGCGGCATTGTCGGTCACGTCAAAATAGACCGTCAGCCCGGTGCCCTGTCGCTGTAATGAACCTTCGGTGACCAATCCGCCGAGCCGAAACACATGATCGGCAGGCGCTTCTTTGGCCAACACCTGAGTCGGACTGAAAAAATAGGATAGATTGCTTTTCAGTGCGGTAATGGCCAGCGTTGAGGCCGCGCCGATTCCGAGCATCGCTAGACCAACAAAGACGAATCGTTTATGTCGTGCTTTCATATCAGAACGTGATTACTCCGCGTGCGTAGATTGAGACAAGCGCACCAATCGACTCAATCGCGCCCAAATAGTTCGCTGCTGAAGCCGTAATTGCAGCACTTCGGCCACCAACACGAGCGCCACCATGCCATACGCGCCCCAGACAAAAAAGGCATAACCGCCCTGCGCAAAAAACTCGCTCATTGTGGGTGCTCCTGACTCACCAATTCCTGAACCCAACTGGCTTCAGCTTCGCGGGTGAGAATAATCGAACGCAGCCGCATTAAACTCGTGGCGAAAGAATACATCCAAAATGCCAGCGTCATGGTTAGCATCGAAAATAAGATATTAGTGTCGATTTTGCCTAATCCTGAGCGTTGATGCAGCGCCGCGCATTGCGTTGGATCGGGGCAATTAATCGACCAATAAATCACCGGTACCATGACTAATCCGACAATCGCCAATAACGCCGAAGCCCGATCAGCACGGCGCGTATCATCAATTGCCGAATGCAGCGCGATATAGCCGATATACATAAAAAAGAGCACTAATTCTGAAGTCAAGCGCGGATCCCAATCCCAATAGGTGCCCCAACTCGGACGGCCCCAAAATGCGCCCGTCCAGAGCGCGAGAAAGGTAAAGACTGCGCCGGTCGGTGCCACCGCATTGGCCATCATAAATGACAGCCGCGTATTAAAGACCAGCCCAATCGCGGCCCAAAACACCAGCACAATATAGAGCCACATTGACATCCAAGCCGCTGGGACATGGATAAAGATAATGCGGTAATACTCTTTTTGAGGATTACTGCCGCCGAGTTGATCAGCGGTCTGAAAAAAGCCCCAATACAGACCAATCACCAGTAGTACGCCGGTGAGTATCCAGAATGAGCGAATGAGACGACCAGCGAGCGGATAAAAGCTCGCAGGTGAAGCGAATTTGAACCAGTTGAAAGTCATTTGGGGTTAATTTGAGGCTTGAGGTTGAGTTAAATACGGTGCGGAAGCCATGTAGGTAGGGTTGTGTACCAAATGCAAAATTGATGTTAAATCGCCAGTCCAACATTTCCAACTACGCAGCTTGTTTAATTTCGCATAATTCATACAGACGTTCTGGGGATAGTTCTAAGCCATTTGGCCAGCCGAGAGCGCCCATATCGATAAAATAGCGTTTGATATAATTTTCTGATTGAAGTGGTTCGAGGAGCGGGCCTTGCCGATTAGAGCAATATAACCACACGTCAAATACTCCTTTTGCGCCATTAGAAAAAGCGAGTTCTAGGCATCCATTTTCTATAAAGTTAGCTTCAATAATTTTAATCATGATCGGCTCCTCGAATACGCTCAAGTGTCTCGAATCGCTGGGCGCGATTCCAGTTTTCTAGTAATTCACTTCGATGAGTTTCGCACCATTCATTGATAATTGATGCAACTTTTTTCGGAAGTTTGCCTTTTAGAATTTGGCCTGTTTCAATTTGAACTAGGGCTTCAAATCCTTGATATTCAACATGAATATGCGGTGGAGGGTGATCGTCGTGCCACATACGCACGATAATTCCAAAGAAAATGGATAAAACTGGCATTTTACTTTAGCATATCTCATTAAGATGCAATGAAACTAGGTTAGTAACTTAGGTTGGGTTGTGTGCCAAACGCGAGATTGACGTTAAATAATTAATCCAACCGAACCTGCATCTTCGATGTTTACGATTAAACGATAATCGCCGATCCGGTATTTCCAAAAATCGCCTAATTTCGATCCTTTCAAAGCTTCGCCAAGACAGCGTGGATCATCAAGTGCTGCAACACGCTTATACAAGAATGCCAAAATACGACGCGCAATAGGTGGATCAAGCTTGCTCAATTCTCGTTCAGCCGCTGGATCAAACTCAATCTTCCAAACCATAACGCTGCATTAGCTCATCTAATGAAATAGTTTGAGTTTTTCCCGCACGAATAGCGATCAGTCGTTGTTCGGCTAAATATAAATCCTCAAGATCATCCAGATGTTCAAGAATGGCTTCGCAGGCATAGAATGTTTTCGTGCGCCCTGTAGCCTGCGCTAACGCTTCAAGACGCTGCTCGATGTCAGCGGGAAGTTCGATAGCTAACATGCTGCTGCTCCTTATTAAAGCGCAATAATTTATTTTTGGCGGTTGGGTTGTGTGCCAAATGCGAGATTGATGCTAAATCACTAATTTAGCTAGCGCACAACTCAAAATTTACCTAAATTGTTTTAATATTAAATATTTTGCGCAAAATTTTGAATTAGCTGCTCATCACTAATATATTTAACTAGGCTTTTCAAGTGTTGGTAAGCTTGGAGTGAAATACAAATTGGAACAGCTAAATCTGATGCTTGAATATAAGAGTTTTTGCCTTTTTCTAATTTATTAGGAATGTATTTAAGAATTCTGTTGGAAATTTCTTCTGTCGAAAGATTTCCTATTCGATTTTCAAGAAACCGTGCCGTGCTTCGTGTAATCCAAACTTCCACGAGATTATCATCAATAACTTTACCTTGGACTTTAAAATAGTAAAGATTGGTGTCTCGTGGAGACGGCACATTAAAATATGGCTGAATTTTTGCGCCTGCCGTAGTGGTAACTGAATATTTTTTTGCATTTGTCTTTGATTCATAAATCCAAAGAGATCGCGTGGCTTTTCGAGAACCTTTTGAAGGGTTAAGATTCCATTCAGCATAAAATTGCTCAGGATCTGGTGGTATCATTGGTTCTTCAAAGTAAAGGAATTCATCAAGAAGTTCCTTCCATAGCAGCCATCCAGTACGCATATCGGCTTTTCCATTTGAGCTTTTTTCTGCTACTTTTCGGCTTCGTTCTCGAATCAAATCACCATATTGTAAAAGAACGGCTCTTGATACTATATTTGGGTTACTTTCACCTTCTGGAATTCTAATTGATCTTGTCGCTGCTGGATGCATTAAACTCGTTCCACAAACGTCTTTGATTGAAGAACCTCGACGAATACAAAGCATTTTGTGCTCAACTCCAAGTCCATTGTATGAAATATCAATGCTAAGGTTACTCCAACCAATATCAGGAATTTGCTTTGCGTTACAATAAACAAAATTCCAATCACCTTCTTCCATTTTTCTTCCGAGCATCGTCGCAACCTTAGAGGCTGTCTAGAAACTGGCAAATCAGTTTTTTCTAGCCAGCGGCTAATTTATAGCGAACTTGATTATTGCAAATTTGGCGAAGCAACAATCGACTAGACGCTAAGTAAACTTGAGACTCAC
>NZ_FNOW01000053.1 GCF_900107145.1 Allochromatium warmingii
GACCGGATAGATCGGGAACTTTGACCGGAGCGAGGCCTTTGGAAACCCAGACGGCAACCGCACTGCCAACTTGCAGCTCATTGTTCGCTGTTGGACTTTGGCGAATGACCTGACCGGCGGGAACTGTGGCGCTGTATTCCTCGGTGACTGTTCCGAGTGTCAGACCCACGTTGGTGAGCAGCGATTCAGCGCCGCTAAGTGTTTGACCCGATAGATCGGGAACTTTGACCGGAGCGAGGCCTTTGGAAACCCAGACGGCAACCGCACTGCCAACTTGCAGCTCATTGTTCGCTGTTGGATCTTGGCGAATGACCTGACCGGCGGGAACTGTGGCGCTGTATTCCTCGGTGACTGTTCCGAGGATTAAACCCTCATTGGCCAACCGCGATTGAGCACCGCTGACGGTCTGACCGGATAGATCGGGAACTTTGACCGGCGCGAGGCCTTTGGAAACCCAGACGGCAACCGCACTGCCAACTTGCAGCTCATTGTTCGCTGTTGGATCTTGGCGAATGACCTGACCGGCGGGAACTGTGGCGCTGTATTCCTCGGTGACTGTTCCGAGGATTAAACCCTCATTGGCCAACCGCGATTGAGCACCGCTGACGGTCTGACCGGATAGATCGGGAACCGATACAAAAGTTGAAACTGGGCCGCTAGAGACTACTAACGCAACAGTGCTCCCATTTACCACGCTGTTACCAGCATTTGGACTTTGGCTAATAACTGTCCCAGCAGTAATGGTAGGGCTACTTTGAGTTGTAACTGTGCTCAGGAGTCCCAGCTCAAGCAATGCTGATTCAGCACTAGCCTGACTCTGACCGACAACATCTGGAACAGTCACAGATGTAGATTCAATTACTTCAACCCACACTGTTATGCTATCAGAACCAAATCCACCGCCACTGACGCAATTTATTCCATCTGTCGTTTCACACCAATTAAGAGAAAGGTTAACGTCAATCACACTTGGTGAAAAACTTGCTGGAACTTGACAATTTATAGTATTAGTTGAGGCATTCCTTGTGCATAATCCAGCTAACTGACCACTGACGGTAAAACCAGTGACAATGGAATAGGAATAAGCCTCATAAACCCAGGTTACAGAATCGCCGGGTGATGCAAAAACATACCAATCTGAAACAACAGTCGCCCCCCCTGCTTTCGCCTGTGTTGCAAATAGTCCTAGCATCAAAATAATAATGGCTAGCAAGACATGACGAATGCAGATTAATTGGCGCATTATAGTTTTATGTATAATTATCATAGGATAGGTAAAATAAAATTGAACGTTATATTCCAAGTATCAACCGCCCGCACCTGTAGCGAAACAATCCCCAAAATAGCAAGCAAAAAAAGAACAACCGGCAAAAATTGCCGGTTTTTTTAAAATGGGGCATGGCCAAACTCTATAGAAAGGTTTAAGCTGTTTAATGGTGTAAGATTCCATGAAATGCCGTGCTTGTCAATTTGGCACTTTTGAAAAAATGCCAGACTTAACGAGTCAGCTATCGACAATTTCCGCACAACACACGCGCCGCCCCCAGTAAACATACACATCGAGGTGCTTGGTCATGGCACAGGATATCAGGCTCCATCCGGTACGGCTGCTCGTCTACAGCGCACTACTTGCCGGACTGGTCGGCTGCGCTACCACAACCGAACCAGATGATCCAACCCTCGGGCTACCGCCGCTTGCACCTATTGTTCCCGGGCGCGGCATCGACGATTTGGTATTAGTTGACTGCCTATTGCCGGGGCAAATTCGCCAGCTCGGCACGCGCATGACCTATCTCACCCCGCGCCGCTTAGTGAAATCTACCAAATCAGAATGTGGCATTCGCGGTGGTGAATTTGTGCTTTTTGATCGGTCAGATTATGCAACGGCGCTCCAGACGTTATTACCCAAAGCGCAAAATGGTGATGCCATTTCTCAGAATTACGTCGGCGAAATCTATGAGAAAGGTTTAGGCTTGCCCGCGCCGGATTATATCAAAGCAGCAGAGTGGTATCGTAAAGCGGCGGAGCAAAATCATAGCCCAGCGCAAACGAATCTCGGATCACTTTATGAGCGCGGTTTAGGAGTCAATCAAGACAAAGCACAGGCGTTGAATTGGTATCGCAAAGCCTCGGGACTCACTGAAGATACATTGATTTTTGAATCCGCACTCAAGGCACAAGCAGCCTTATTTCAACGCGAAATCGCGGTGCGCAATCAGGTTGCTGCTGCACTGCGCCAACAATTACGCACCGCATCTGCGCAGGCGAGTGGAATGCGTCGTGAATTAGAGCGCCAAGTCAAAAGTCAGCGCCTCGATGCGACCAGTCAAGCCGAGCAGCGGCGTAAAGAACTCCATGCGGTACAGGTCATTAAAGAGCATGATCTGGGTGGCTCGAAAACCGCACAGCAGGGTAAATTGGCGCTGGTGCGCAATGAACAGCAATACCGCGCTCAATTGGGTAAATTAGAATTAACCCGCACTGCGCAATATCAAGCGTTGGTTGATACCTCACGCGAGCTGGCGCAAAAATAACTCGGCTTGCAAGAGATTACGGCTGTTGCTCTGGCGTATTAACTTCACTGGACGCTGGCGTATCAGCCGCTAGGCGAAAACCAACAAAGCTATAACGTGATTCGGGGAAATTGCGATTGCGATAGGCCGCACGAACTGCGCCCGGGCCGCTATTCCACGCGCCACCGCGCAGAATACGCGGCGTATCCGATAGCGGCGAGGTACACCGCTGTTCTGCTCCAGCATAATCGCTTTCATATTCCGAACACGTCCATTCCCAAAGATTACCGAGCATATCGTGTAAGCCCAGCGCATTGGGTGCAAAACTCCCAATCGGTGCGACCCATTCTTGCTGATCATTGCATGGAAAACCATCCGCCCAGCCATGTTCCGCATCGGCACTATTCGTATAGCGACACGCCTGTTTATTTAACGCATCGCCCCAATAACGCGCTGTTTTAGTATCGGCGCGAGCGGCATATTCCCATTCAGCCTCGGTCGCAAAGCGGAAATGACTGCCGGTTTCTTGATTCAGCCATTCTAAATAAGCGTGCGCATCATTCCAGCTAATGCAACTGACGGGATCACGTTCAGTATTCGGACGTGAAGCATTGGGTTTGCGCCAACTCGCCCAAGCGTGATAACCCCAAGGATCGGCAGTCGCGTTTTTATCAAATGTCCAACAGCCAGATATTCCGCCAGTATTGCGCTCGGCATCAGTTTGATAACCGGTCGCGGTAATAAAATGCTGAAAATTGGCAACCGAGACTTCAAAGCGTCCGAGTCGAAAGGGCTGAACGCATACATTGTGCTGGCGTTCATCGTCTTCGCGTCCAGTTTCTGATGCTGGACTACCCATTTGAAAACAGCCACCGCGAATATCGACAAGTGGCGGAATCCATTCGCGGCGGCGCGATAATTCAGCGGTTAAGGCGTTGAGTTTAGAATAGTGCGGTGCTAAACCTGCTAATTGTGCGAGTGTGTATTCAGCGATATCAAGCTGATGTTGTGTGAGCTGAGTAGTGATTCGTGTTGCAAGCTGATCGTGAATGGCAGTGAGCTGCGCCAGCACTTCAGGATTAGCCGGTGCTAAGTCTAGGATCTGCGTATAGCAATCCTGTGCTTCAGCCGCAGTTTCGGGCTGAATCGCGGTGAGTGGAAAACGCTCGCGGCAATTATTTAATGCGCTACTGATTGCCGCTGGTAATTGTGCTTGAGCATTTAAGCGTTGCTGAAAAGCAAGCCAATCTGGATCATTCGGTGCTAAGGCTAAACCGCGTATGACTAATTCTCGACTAGCAGCATAATCAGCGCGATTAAATGCTTCTCGCGCTTGATCGAGTAATGCGGCGCTTTCACGCTGCGTATCGCGTTGTAATTGTTTTTGCGCAGTCGCCTGTAAATCCAGCAATACGGCATCCTGTGGCGTCGCACGGAGCGCCTGTTCAATGACGGCCAGACTGTCGGCAATCGCGCCCGAGGCAAGCAGCGCACTGGCTTGGCGGCGCGATTCCTCCAGCGCCGTGAGCGCATCTGGCAGTGCGGAGGGCGGCTCAGATGGCGGCGTGTCGTCGAACTGTGGCGGGCCATAGAGCGCCAGATACGCGCCGCCGCTACCGGCCACACCGCAGGCAATCAGCAGCGGGGCGAGCCAGCGGCGACGGCTGGGCGACGAGTGATCGGCGGCGGCGATCTGGGTGATGACTTCGGTGGCGTCGTTGCAATTCGGCGCGGGCGTCGTCTGGCTCGCTTGCGTGAGCACGGCGGTGGCGTCGTGCTCACTGGATATGACCGGCGGCCGCAGCCGCGAAACAATCTGTGTGGCATCGTCGGTTGGCGGCGACGTGGCAGTGAAGCCGTCAAAATCGTCGAGCGCCCGCAGCAACGCGCCGACGGTGGGAAAGCGATCATCAGGCTTTTTGGCGATCAACCGATCAAGCAACGGCTGATACTGTGCCAATGACGCGGACAGATAAGGGATTGGCTCAAGGCAATGTTTCATCGCCAGACTGACGACATTATCGGCCTCATAAGGCAGTTCTTGCGTCAGCATTTCGTAAAACACCACGCCCAAACTGTAGAGATCGGCGCGTGGATCGAGCGGCAGTCCGGTGCTTTGCTCAGGACTCATGTAGCGCGGGCTGCCGATGACCGTGCCGAGGCGGGTCAGCGTCAGTTGCAATGAGTCGGTATCGCGGGTGAGCGCGTGCGCGATGCCAAAATCGGTCAGCACCGGCGTATTGGCGTCGCGAAACAGGATATTTTGCGGTTTGATGTCGCGGTGAATGATGCCCCGCGCATGAGCAACGGCGAGGGCTTCGGCAACGCGGCGTAGAATGGTGAGCGCACGTTGCGTTGTCAGTCCGCGCTCGATGCGCTCGGCGAGCGTGCCACCGGCCAATAGCTCCATCGAAAAATAATAATAGCCATCAGTGACATCGAAATCGTAAATGGTGACGATTTGCGGATGCTGGAGCTTGGCGATAATTTGTCCTTCTTTAATAAACCGAGCGACAAAATCATCGCCAGTCGTGGCCAATTGCTTCATTACTTTCAGCGCAACTTCGCGTTTTAAGCGGTCTTGTCGCGCCAGATAGACGGTCGCCATGCCGCCGCTGCCGAGTTCGCGGAGAATCGTGTAGCCGGGAATGTTCATCAGTTTTGCGCGAGCAACCATGTGTCAAGTTGGCGGGGATTGTAGACACATTTTTTGAAGCGTTTTTGAGGTTTTTAGCGTTGTAAATTCACACAGAATATAACAACAGATCGCGCATCACTCACCGCACCTGCCGCCACCAGCGATCAATAATATCGGCCACATCCAAATCATCCGGCCCATTCATCCAACTGCGCGAAAATGGCGCATCACTGCTTGCTGGTGGCGGATCAGGTAAATCAACTTGAATGCGTGTCGGCAAAAGCGCCGCATCACCAACCGCTAATACCTCACCGCGTCGCAATGACGCCAACCGGTCAGCAAGATTTTTCGCCCCTTCCGGTAGCAAACGACGGACATATTCTTGGTCGTCAGCATTAGAGATGCGTAGACATAAATAATTACCGCATTGCGCGAGTACGGTTTCTGATAATTCCGTTGGGCGTTGACTGACAATACAGAGCGTTACGCCGTATTTGCGCCCTTCTTTGGCAATCCGTTCCATTGAGCGGCGCGTCCCAACAAAGCGCGTATCGGATTCACGCGGGATATACTGATGCGCTTCTTCGCAGACTAACAACAGCGGAAATTCATGCCGCCGTGGATTCCAGTAATTAAATTCATAGGCTAACCGGCCAATCTGTGCTGAAATAACTGGGCGTAAATCCACTGGCACTGGACTCAGATCAATGACTGTAACTTGACGCTTTGGCTCACCTAGACCGACGAAATCGCGTAATAAATCTTCTAAACGCGCCGAAGTGTTATTTTTACGTGGGTGCATGAAAAAATCATAGCGCCCATCATTATAGAGCGATAAAAAACGCACCAAAAAATCATCAAATGCGCCGAATAACGGCCCCTTGACTTTACCAAATTCGAGCTTTTCTTCGTTAGCTTTTTTAAAGCGTTGATAAAGTTCTTCAATCGAAAAATAGACCGGCGAATCGACCGACAGCCGATCAATGCCAGCATGTTGATTCGATTGTTTGCGCAGGGCGTAAACGGTTTCGCGCAGAAAGGCAATTTGCAATGTTGCATTGTTGTCAGCGCGATCAACGAATAAATCGACGAGTTCGGAATAGGTCAGTAACCAATAGGGAATTTCTAATTCCTGCGCATCGAGATAGCGTGCGGTACCCGGCGGAAAAATGCCCGCTGTTGTCCCGTCAGCTTGTTTCCAACCGTATTCGCCGTGTAAATCAAGCAGGATGATATGTGAATGCGGCATGGTTTTGACCACGCGCTGCAATAAACTCGATAGTGTCCAAGATTTACCGGCACCGGATTGACCTAATATCGCTAGATGACGGCCAAATAATGCCGTGGGTTCGAGCGTCGCTTTGAGCGTCGGGCGCACTGAGAGCCGTCCTAATTCAAGCGCAACCTGTGTGTGACGTGCGAGCAATTCGGCTAAGCGCATGCTGGGAATGACATGCACGGTTGCGCCAATCAATGGATAACGACTGACGCCCGGTTCTAATTTGCCAGCGGCATTGATTTCGCCGAGTGCAGTTAATTCTAAGCGCCGTTCGCGTACTGTCACCTGACGCGGTGCAGCAGCATCTGTGTCGCTTTTAACATTGCGCGAGCCGACGGCTTCTTCATAACTGCGAGCAACTTCAGCCAAAATCTGTCCGGCGCGATCTTTGATTTCAACCAGCGTGGCTAATTGACCTATCGGCAGGGTTTCATCGCCGAGCGTTTTAGTGCTCGGAAAGCCTGCTTCACTGGGAAAGAGTGTGGCAAACAGGCGGCCGCTTTGAATGTCGATCACGCGGCCAATTAAGGTGGAATCAGAATCAGAATGCGACATGGGAAATCAACCGCTGTGTAGTGATGTCAGGGAGCGTGTTTGAATTCGCTGCGATTAAATAAAATAGCGGACGGTGCGCGGTGCGAAACGGACAAAAAGAAACCGCGCATGATGATGCCATACGCGGTTTTAAGTGCTCAACTTCACAGGCCGCTGTGCGGTCTGCGAGCAGATGGGGATTATTCGCCCAATTCAACCGCCTTCATGCTCAAGCGAATGCGGCCCTGCTTATCGACTTCAAGCACTTTGACGCGCACGACATCGCCTTCTTTAAGCTTGTCGCTGACGGATTGGACGCGCTCTTCGCAAATCTGCGAAATATGCACTAAACCATCGCGTCCGGGGAGAATGGTGACGAATGCACCAAAATCCATTAAGCGGGCAACCTTGCCTTCATAGACTTTGCCAACTTCGACATCAGCGGTGATTAAACGAATGCGGCGCTTAGCTTCTTCACCGGCTGATTTAACAACCGAGAAAATCTTCACGATGCCATCGTCATTGATATCAATGGTTGCGCCGGTTTCTTCGGTGATTGCGCGAATCACTGAACCGCCCTTACCGATGACATCGCGAATTTTTTCGGGATGAATCTTTAATTCAATAATGCGCGGCGCGTGTTCGGACATTTCCGAGCGATGGGCGTCGATGATTTTATTCATTTCGCCGAGAATATGCAGCCGACCAGCTTTAGCCTGTTCGAGGGCAATTTCCATAATCTCGCGGGTAATACCCTCGATTTTAATATCCATTTGCAGGGCATTAATGCCGGTCGCGGTGCCAGCAACTTTAAAATCCATGTCGCCGAGATGATCTTCGTCGCCCATGATGTCGGTGAGCACGGCAAAACGCTCACCTTCTTTAATCAAGCCCATCGCTACGCCTGCGACCGGCGCTTTGATTGGTACGCCGGCATCCATCAGCGCCAAACTGGTGCCGCAGACGCTGGCCATTGAGCTGGAGCCGTTAGATTCGGTGATTTCGGAGACGACGCGCACCGAATAGGGAAATTCTTCGATGCTGGGCATGACGGCGAGCACGCCACGTTTGGCTAATCGGCCATGACCGATTTCGCGGCGTTTGGGGCTGCCGACGCGCCCGATCTCGCCGACACAGAACGGCGGGAAGTTGTAATGCAGCATGAAGTGCTCGCGCCGCTCGCCGTCGAGGGCGTCGATCACCTGTGAATCACGCTCCGTGCCAAGCGTGGTAATGACCATCGCCTGCGTTTCACCACGGGTAAACAGCGCCGAGCCGTGGGTGCGTGGCAGCACGCCAGTACGAATGGTGATCGGGCGCACGGTCTTGGTATCACGCCCGTCGATGCGCGGTTCACCGGCTAAAATCGACTCGCGCACGGTGCTCGATTCGAGTGCCTCAATCGCGGCTTTGATCTGGGCTTCGCTCCAGGTGGGCGACTCACCGCCACATAGTTGCGCAACGATTGCGGCGCGGGCGCTGTCGAGCGCGGTATAGCGGGCCTGCTTTTCTTTGATGCGATAGGCGTCGGCAATCGCGGCACCACCAGCTAACTGCACGGCCTGACTGAGCAGCGGGTCGATGACATGCGGTGTCCACGCCATCGGCGGCTTGCCGACTTCAGCGGCCAGTTCACGAATCGCTTGAATCGCGACCTGCATCTGTTCATGGCCGAACAGCACCGCGCCGAGCATCACCTCTTCGGACAGACCGCGTGCTTCGGATTCGACCATCAGCACCGCCTTATCCGTACCGGCGACGACCAGATCGAGATCGGAATCTGGCCCCAGCCCGATCACGGCTGGATTAAGCATATATTCGCCATTTTTGTAGCCGACGCGGGCGGCGGCAATCGGGCCATTAAATGGCACACCGGAGAGCATCAGCGCAGCGGAAGCACCGATCAGCGCCGGCACCTCGGGATTGACCGCCGGATTGAGCGACTTGACGGTGGCAATAATCTGCACTTCGTTACAGAAGCCTTCGGCAAACAGCGGGCGAATCGGGCGGTCGATCAGTCGCGCCGTCAAAATTTCGCCTTCACTGGGGCGACCTTCGCGCCGAAAAAAGCCGCCAGGGATGCGTCCGGCGGCGTAAGTTTTTTCTTGATATTCGACGGTGAGCGGCAAAAAGTCGCGTTCGGCACCCGGTCGTTTATCAACCACGACGGTTACGAGCACCACAGTATCATCCATGTTGACGAGGACAGCACCATCGGCTTGACGTGCGATCTCGCCGGTTTCAAGCCTTACGGTCTGATGGCCGAATTGGAACTCTTTCACGATGGGAGTGGGAATCACAGATCAATCCTCGGGATGTTTGGCGCGGAGTAGTGGGCCGCCGGACGACGGACTCGTGGCATTCCAAACCTACGGCTCGGATCAGCGCGAACGGGGATGGCCGGGCGGGGGGAAGTCGGCTCGTGGCGCATCCCAGCCGGATGCACGGAGAGCCGACGAACGAGCGACCGACAACCGACCACCCGTTTGCTCGAATACGTGAACGTGTTAGCGACGCAAACCCAGACGGGCGATCAGATCGCGGTAGCGGTCGATGTCTTTGCGCTTGAGATAGTCGAGCAGCTTGCGCCGCGAGTTGACCATGCGCACCAGACCGCGCCGCGAGTGATGATCATGCTTGTGCTCTTTGAAGTGGTCGGTCAGTTGCAGAATGCGAGCGGTCAGCAGCGCGACCTGAACTTCTGGTGAGCCGGTGTCACGCTCGCCGCGTGCATATTCATCGACGACCTTCTTCTTATCAGCAGCAGTCATTGTCATTGGAATGTTCCTCAAAAAAAAGCGTAAACGCATGAAAAAAAGCGACCGGTCTGTTGACCACCGCCCCAACAATGACTTCAGGGAAGGGTCAGCGGGTCGCGGGTTGAGTGGGTCGCTGTTAGCTTCCGGCTATCAGCCGCCAGCTTAATCTCGTTCCTAAGCTCTAGCTTGGGAACGTAACATTAGATCAACCGCTTGGGTTGAACTTTGCCATCATCGCGGATTTCGCCGACGCCGAGAAAATGCGCTGACGGATCATAGAGCCGCACCAGTCCGGCGGTTGGCGCTTGCGGCACGAGCACGGCTTGACCTTGCCCGAGATAAAAGGCGGTATCTGCCGAGAGTTTGAGCGCCGGACAATGCCCGAGTGCGCTATCCAGCGGCAACAACAGCGCATCGAGCGCGGCGAACTCTTCGGCCTCAGCGAGGGCCGCGATCTGCTCGCCGGTGACAAAGGTCACATCGGGTTCAGTGTAGGGGCCAACGCCGGTGCGCCGCAGCGCCGTGACATAGGCGCCGCAGCCGAGTTCGCGCCCAATATCTTCGGCTAATGTGCGGACATAGGTGCCTTTGGAGCAATGCACATCGAGTTCGATTTCTGGGAGCGCGAAGGCCAGCAGGTCGAGGGTATGAATCTCGATGGGGCGCGGCTGGCGCTCGACTTCCAAGCCCTGCCGCGCCAGCTCATAAAGCCGCTGGCCTTGATGTTTGACGGCTGAAAACATCGGCGGCAATTGCGTAATCGAACCGAGAAAACCGGCCAGCACTTCGCGCAGCCGCGCTTCGGTCACATGATCGACTGACGCCTGAGCGATGACTTCGCCCTCGGCATCGCCGGTGGTGGTGATTTCGCCGAGCTTAACGCGCACGCGATAGCGTTTATCAGCGTCGAGCAAGAAAGCTGAGAATTTGGTCGAGTCGCCCAAACAACAGGGCAGTAGCCCGGTGGCTAATGGGTCGAGACTGCCGGTGTGCCCAGCTTTGGCGGCGCGATAATAGCGTTTGACCCGTTGCAGGGCGTCGTTTGAGGACAAGCCCAGCGGTTTATCTAACAACAGGATCCCCGTGATTGGGCGTCCTGAATGGCGGCGGCGTCCCATGCGCTCAATGCTCCGGTGCGGCGGCGTCAGCATCCGCCGGGCTGATGTCGGCGACGGCCTGTTCAATCAAACTTGAGAGATGCTGACCGTGCGCGATGGATTCATCATGCACAAAATGTAATTGTGGCATGAGCCGCAAGCGGACTTCCTGCGCCAGCGCATGACGCAGAAAGCCGGCGAGCTGTTTATTGAGCAGCCGTTCCTGCGCCTGCGTGTTTTCATCGGACGGAAAACAGGTGAAATAGACCTTCGCGTGGGCCAGATCGCGGGTGACACGCACTTCATGCACCGTGATATTGGCCAAACGCGGATCCTTGACTTGATCGCGCACCAGCACCGCCAGTGCGCGTTTCATTTCGGCACCGATGCGCTCGGTGCGGTCAAATTCACGGTCGTTCACAGGACGCGAGCCTTCTCGGTACGCTCAAAGACTTCGATCTGGTCGCCGGGCTGCACATCGTTGTAATTCTTGACGCCGATGCCGCATTCCATGCCGTGCTTGACTTCAGACACATCATCTTTGAAGCGACGCAACGATTCGAGCGCCCCTTCGTAAACGACGACGTTATTGCGCAACACACGGATCGGATTATTACGCTTGATGAGACCCTCGATCACCATACAGCCGGCCACTGCGCCGAACTTCGACGAGCGGAACACATCGCGCACCTGCGCCAAGCCGATGATTTCTTCGGTGACAATCGGACTCAACAGACCCGAGATCGCTTGCTTCACCTCGTCGATCAGCTCATAAATGATGCTGTAATAACGCAGATCTAAGCCTTTTTCTTCGACGACGCGCCGTGCAGCGGCATCGGCACGGACATTGAAGCCGAGCAGAATCGCGTTCGAGGTGACGGCCAAATTGGCATCGGATTCAGTGAGTCCGCCGACGCCGGAAGCGACGATAGCGACCTTGACTTCATCGTTAGTGAGCTTAAGCAGACTTTCGCGCAAAGCTTCGAGACTGCCTTGCACATCGGCCTTCAGAATAATGTTGACCGATTTTTGCTCGCCGTCTTTGAGCTGGGTGAAGAGCTGATCGAGACTAACACCGCGTTGCTCATCAAAGCGATTCTGACGCGAACGGGCAGCGCGGAACTCAGCCACCTCACGAGCGCGACGCTCATCGCTGACCGTGATGACATCATCACCCGCATTCGGTGTACCGGATAATCCGAGCACCTGCACCGGAATCGACGGGCCAGCCGATTCGACCGGCGCACCGGCCTCATCGAACATCGCCCGCACGCGACCATACTCACCGCCGGAGACAATGATGTCGCCACGCTTGAGCGTACCGGACTGCACCAGCACGGTTGCCACCGGGCCGCGACCCTTATCGAGACTGGATTCGACAATCGCGCCACGCGCCGGGCCAGCAACCGGAGCCTTGAGTTCGAGCACTTCGGCCTGAAGCAGAATTGCATCGAGCAGTTCGTCGATACCGGTTCCAGCCTTCGCTGAAACCTTAACCATCATGGTATCGCCGCCCCATTCCTCAGTCAGCACCTCGTACTGGGTGAGTTCCTGCATCACCTTATCGGGATTCGCGTCCGGCTTATCCACCTTATTGATGGCCACAATCAACGGCACCCCAGCAGCGCGAGCGTGCTGAATAGCTTCGACCGTCTGCGGCATGACACCATCATCAGCGGCGACGACCAGAATCACGATATCCGTGACTTTCGCGCCGCGTGCACGCATCGCTGAGAACGCGGCATGGCCGGGCGTATCGAGGAACGACACGGTGCCTTTCGCAGTTTCGACGTGATACGCGCCAATATGCTGGGTAATGCCACCGGCCTCACCAGAAGCGACGCGAGTACGGCGGATATAATCGAGCAGCGAGGTTTTACCGTGATCGACATGGCCCATGATGGTGACCACGGGCGGACGTGGCAGCGCCTCGAACTGACCTTCCTGCTCCTGCATCTCATCGAGCAAGGTGCCCTCGGCATCGCGCTCATCGGCGGCAACGGCCTTATGACCCATCTCCTCAACCACCAGAATCGCGGTATCACGATCCAAGTTCTGATTGATGGTCACCATCATGCCCTGCTTAAACAGCTCTTTGATGACGATAGCGGCCTTCACTGACATACGATTGGCCAGTTCAGCAACGGTGATGGTCTCAGGAATCTCGACCTCGCGCACCACTGGAGCTGTCGGACGCTGAAAGGCGTGCTTATCCTGAAGCTGCGGCTTAGACGACTTCTTGCGCCGACGCGGGCCACGTCCCCCGCTGGGGCCGTCGATGTCCTCATACTCACCGCGACCGGCGACCGCGATATCACGCACGCGCACTGGAGTTGCCTCCTTACGCACGACCTTCTTCGCCGACCGCTCTTTCTCCTTCTCTTTTTCCTTTTCTTTCTCTTTCTCAGTCGGCTCGGCGGCTTTTTTCGCTGGCTTTTTCGGCTTCGCCGCATCCGTGCGCCGCGCTGGCGTTGCGGCGACAACAGGCGCGACCGCTTTGGCCCCACCCGCGCCAGCGACACCTAGCTCTACATTTTCTATTTCACTATTTTCTGCGTGTTCCGCGCTTTCAGCGGCCACAACTGCGTCCGCCGCACCACGCGCCAACCGCTCGGCCTGTTCCAGCGCATCACGCTCGGCCTGAATCCGCGCAGCTTCCTCAGCCTTACGCCGCGCCTCAGCCGCCAGCCGCCGCTCTTCCTCGGCGCGGATTTCCTCGGCACGAGCCGTGTGCTCCTGCTCCTCCTGTTCAGCCAAACGCCGCGCCTCCTGCTCGGCACGCATCGCCTCAAGCGCCGCCCGCCGCCGCGACTCATCAATCACCGCCGTCGTATTCGCAGCACGTTTCCGATCACCGGGCTGACGACGCGGAGCTGGCGTAGTACCAGTCGCCGGCTCATCGGCACGTTTTACATAGGTACGCTTCCGCCGCACCTCGACACTGACTGTTTTACCGCCGCTGCCACTGCCACCACTCCCACCGCTGCGAGCAGCCGGAGCCGGACGCGAATTGGGCGCATGAGTCCGCGGTGGATTGGCATTTGGCACACGCAATTCACTAACTGATTTACGCTTAATCGTCACCTGCCCGGGGCCACCATCGGCCTCACCGGCATCCTTGCCATGACTGCGGCGCAAATGCGCGAGCAGCTTGACTTTTTCCTGCTCGGTGAGTGTGGAATTGGCATCGCTGGCGCTAATACCGGCATCTTTCAACTGGGTTAGGAGTCGCTCGACCGGAATGCCGACCGTTGAGGCGAGTTGCTTGACCGTGACTTCACTCATTGGCTGACCTTTGTACCTCTATTCCTCTGGAGCATTCGCGAACAACGGCTCGCGCGCCTGCATAATCAACCGGGCGGCCCGCACTTCGTCCATGCCCTCGATTTCCATGAGGTCATCGACCGCGAGGTCGGCGAGATCATCCAGGGTCTCGATACCGCGTTCGGCGAGCAGCGCGACGAGAGCCGCGTCCATCCCCTCCAACGCTGACAGACTCAGCCCACCCACCTCATCGACTTCTTCGGTGGCAATGGCGCGCGTAACCAAGACATCGCTGGCGCGTTCGCGCAACAGCTCAATGGTCTCCTCATCGAGATCATCGATGGCGCGCATCTCCTCCAGCGGCACATAGGCCACCTCATCGACGCTTGAAAACCCTTCTTCAACGAGCAGCGTTGCCAACCCCTCGTCGATGCCTAACTGATCCATAAACACCTGAGCGGAGCGCCGTGCCTCCTGCTCGCTCTTCGCGGCGGCATCTTGCTCATTCATCACATTCAGCTCCCAGCCGCTCAACTGGGTCGCGAGCCGGACATTCTGCCCAAAACGGCCAATCGCCTGCGCAAGATTTTCTTCCTTCACCGCGACATCCATACTCCGCGCCTCCTCGTCGATGACGATGGAGACGACATCGGCTGGTGACATGGCATTGATGACAAACTGCGCTGGATTCTCATCCCAGAGAATGATATCGACGCGCTCGCCGTTGAGTTCATTCGACACCGCCTGCACCCGCGAACCGCGCATCCCGACACAGGCGCCGACCGGATCAATACGCGGGTCACGGGTACGCACCGCGATCTTCGCCCGCACCCCCGGATCGCGGGCTGCGCCGAGAATCTCAATCAACCCCTCGCCGACCTCGGGCACTTCGAGCTTAAACAGCTCAATCAACAATTCCGGCGCAGTCCGACTAACGAACAGCTGCGGCCCCTTTTGCTCGGAGCGCACATCGTACAGATAACCGCGCAGCCGGTCGCCCGGACGCACAGATTCACGCGGAATGACATGATCGCGGGGTACCAACGCCTCAGCGTTATTACCCAAATCGAGCAAAATCGTGCCGCGGTCGGCTTTTTTGACGATACCAGTCACAAGCTGCCCCTGCCGCTCGGCGAAGGCATCGACGATCTTAGCGCGTTCAGCGTCGCGCACCTTTTGGACAATGACTTGCTTGGCCGTCTGCGCTGCGATGCGACCGAAGAGTTCGGAATCGATCTCCTCCTCCATAAACTCACCGACGCGCAACTCTGGCTCCAAAATTGCCGCTGCTGAAGCGGTAATCTGACGCGAAGGCGCATCGAGCATTCCGCTCTCGGGATCGGTGACGATCTCCCAGCGGCGGAAGGTTCGATAATTGCCGGTTTTGCGGTCGATAGTCACGCGCACGTCGATCTCACCGCCGTGTTTTTTGCGGGTCGCCGAGGCCAGCGCGGCTTCTATCGCCTCGAAAATGACGCCCTCGGGGACATCCTTCTCGTTCGAGACGGCTTCAACGACATTCAGGATCTCTTTGCTCATTCACCACTATCCAGCTTGCACTGCGGCCAGCATGAAAACGACAGGCTGTTAGGCTTCACCGACACCCGCATCACTCACAACTCAGGAATCAATCGCGCCGAGTCGAGGCTCGTCAAGGGGATCTCCCAATCGCGCTCCTCGGCATACAGCGTAACGACACCGGCGTGCAGTCCACGCAACACCCCTTCCAGTTTGCGCCGTCCCTCAACCTTCTCGCTCAACCGCATCCGCACGCGGCGTCCGACGAAGCGTTCAAAATGCTCAGGAAACACCAGCGGGCGATCTAAGCCGGGGGAGGAGACTTCCAGATCGTATTGCTCAGGAATTGGGTCTTCGACATCGAGCACACCGCTCAACTGATGGCTGACGGTGGTGCAATCATCCAGCGTGATACCGTGTTCGTGGTCGATATACACCCGCAGCGTGGCCCCGCCACCTTTTTGAAAATACTCGACGCCAACCAGCTCATAGCCCAGAGGTTCGACGACCCGACGTACTAAAAGGGTGAGTTGGCTGTCAGCCGGCTGCATACTGTGCGCCCCGTAGAAACAAAAATTGGGCCAGCGGCCCAACTGCGTAACCTGCTCAAGCGTGCGGGTGCGCCGACTGGCGTCCTTCCGCGAGCGATAAAAAAACCCCATAACGGGGCCTTATGACGACGATTCAGGAGTGTGTTCTGGATGCGCCTGTTCCTTAAGAAGTGGGACTATACGCTGGAACTTAAAGGATTTCAAGGGATGTTGCGCGGTGCGTTGGGTATGGATGTTGGATGAATGGGTAACCCAATCTACGCAGTTCAATACGGATCGACAGACACTGGCAGAGTCGCCAACACGACATCCTCGTAGACATCATCTAGGGTCAAACGCGGATGCAGCGGCGGGCAATCGAACGCGATTTCGCCGCTATTTTCATAGACTTGATGTCGCCATTCACCCGTCTCGTCTCGGCTATAAACCTCGACTCGGCGGCAATCCTGCGCAATCAGTACGTAATAACGCAATGACGCTAAAGCGCGATAAGCTTTTCGCGCCGATCAGTCAGTTCAGTGCTCGGCGAGAGCACCTCAGCGATCAGACAGGGCGCAGTTTTATAGAATGGCGCAGCATCTTCGGATGCGCAGGTTAAGAGAACGTCTGGATAATAAAATGCCTCATGTGCAGCGACCCGAACCTTCATATCGCCCATAAAAACGCCGCAGGGCGTACCGCGTGCGGCAGCACGCAGATGGAAAAACAGATTGCCAGCAAGGCGATTGTGCGTTTCGCTGGCACCGGCCATAGCAAAGACTTGGCCGGCGATATATTCGTGACGGATGTCGCTCTGCTGTTCGCCGATGAGATAGTCATCAACTCCGCAAATATTCATGGTTTGAGAGTGGATTTAGAGTGAACGGGCAACCCGACTTAATACTGCTTAAAAACTTTTAAGGCACTATTTTCTTTAAGATTGGTACTTTTTTGATGGCTATTACTGTTAAATAGGAAAAGAAAAAAGTCAATATTGCAGTTGCTGGGATACTATACCAAGCCGATCTTATAAATCCATTTAAAGTAAATCCAAAAAATCCTTGCGATAATAGAGACAAAAATATCGCATGAATAAAATATATACCAAAACTTGCCGACGAAAAAGAAGACAACACATTTAAAAATTTTGCATTTTCAAAAAAAATTGCTTTCTGCTTCTGTGCAAGAATTTTTATTAATAAAAAAGCTGTAACTGACATAATAACTACATTTGGAGATAAATATCCATAAAAGTATTCGTCAAAAATATGGTTTTCATTTCTGGCAGTTAAGATATATGTTCCAAAAACTGTAAAACCAAAGAAAATAATAAAAATAAACAGCAGTTTTTTTACTTTTTGTAAAAACAAATCATTTTTTCCTAAAAAGAATCCTAGCAAACAATAACCGAAAAAACCAGAAACTGAAAGAAAGTCAAAACTACTTTTTATTGAAGTAAATTTTTCCATAAATGGAATAATAGAAACTGCAAAAAACCATAGAAAAATATAATAGTAATAATTCACTTTTTTATCTGCATGTATTACGAAAATTCGAAGTATAGGTACAAAAAAGTAAACTCCAATAATTGCATACAAGAACCACAAATGATAATAGGCTGGGGAAAATAATATGCTAAAAAAAGAAATTAAAGTTACAGGGGAATTTGTTTCAAAATTTTTCCAAAATATATAAATAGCCGACCATACAATTAAAGGCAAAACTACTTTGCTTAATCTTTTTTTTAAAAAATTACTTAAGTCTTCATTTTTTCTAATAACAAATAACCTGAAATCATGAAAAACAACGGAACACATATTCTTGAAATAGAATCATATATATTTGCTACCCACCAATCTGCTTTTGAGATGCTACTATATTGATACAATAATGGGGCTGCTGAGTGAAGTAAAATAACAAGAAAAGTTGCTAACACTCTAACAAAATCTACCCAGAAAATTTTTCCATCTTTAGTCATTTTAAAGTGTCTCGACTCACAAAACTCAACAGAGAAAAATAGGGTCAGACCCCTATTTTACCTATTTTTCACCTTACTAGTAAATAGGGGAAATAGGGGGGAAATAGGGGGGAAATAGGGGGGAAATAGGGGGGAAATAGGGGTCTGCTCCCTATTCTGCTCCCTATTCTGCTATTCTACCGCTATTTTCTTCTACTTGACTTTAACTAAGGCGGCCTCAGGGAAATAATCGTAAGTGATTTTTTCAAGCTCCGTCATTGCGCGTTCTGCCTGCTCAAACCATTTGCATTTTACTGCTGGCTTGTCTGCATGGTTTTTTGGGTCGCAGTATTCAACGACAGTCATTTTCAATCCGCCCGACTTAAGTCGGACGACATCTCCTATCTGAAACTCATTTTGTTGCTTCTCATTCATATTGAATCCTACCTCTTCTTTAGGTTGTTGCCTAAAAGTGTATTTAGATAGCAGTCTGGCAACCGCGTGCTACACTGACTGCAATCTAGTCTAAGAGTAGCCCATCCATGACCTCTGTCAAGCCACATCGCGCACATCATACGCAGTAAAAAGTAAAAAGGAAAAGTAAAAAGGGGCCAGAGTCGATTTATAGTTATTTGCAGAAGTGTCTATAATTATAGTAAATAAAAGAGGTTTTCACGATGAGAGTGCGAAATATAAAAATTGAAAACCCAGACTTAC
>NZ_FNOW01000066.1 GCF_900107145.1 Allochromatium warmingii
AATGGGCGCATTGCCGAGGTGCTCGCCACCACTCGCTTTGATTCCTCCCAGAACCTAGCCGACACCCTCAACGGCTACGTGCGGTTATACAATCACCAGATCCCGCAGAAGGCGCTCGGACACATCGCGCCGATTCAAGCACTCAAGGACTGGCAACAACAATGCCCTGAACGCTTCAAAAAGCGCGTCTATAATCTCGCGGGACTTGACATCTAGGAATTAACGATACTGCCCACGGATTTAGTACCCATCATGACAAGCATGACCCGTGACATCTCGCCTGACGCTCTTTGCTTAAAGATGCCGGAGGAGCGCCAGATAGTCATGGAAAAATGTGCGATCTTCGACATACTCACCAGCATCCAGGCCAAGCTGGATCTGCGCCATAGTCGGTACTGCCTCAGCAAGGGCTGAGTGAATACCATCCTGCTGGATAACTCGGTAGAACCGACGCCAGTGCCAACCTATACTTTCAGCATACCTCGTATTACGCGAGTAAGCTTCTCCACCGCTCTTAATCTTACGCAGGAATTGAACTCGATTGCGCACCGGGAAATGGTAGATCGCAATTGCACTCACCCGCTGTGAAACTGTGGATTCATAAATCGCGCCATGATTACCCTGTGTTACAGAAACTAGACCTGGGCCAGCGATGATCGCCTTTTGCGGTAGACGGTAGGAGAAATAAGGTTGCCGCAGTTCCCTATCGTGATACCCCTGGCGCATGGGAGGTGGGATCGGATTAACCACACGATAGATCAAATCGTTAAACCAAGGTCCAGTCAGAAGACTATCGCAGGCATTAAACAAATTATGCCGATGACAAAGCTGAATGGGTTCCGTACACCCCACGATCCCATCTTTAAGTGAGCCACCAGGATAGCGCCAGAACTCATCAGCATCGCTGTTAATAATCCAATCCGCGCCATGCTTATCTCTCGCTAACAGGGCCATCCGCGTGACCCATTGATCTTGCGAAAAGTCATTTCCAGGCTCATCAATGAGCCTCAATGCGCCTGCCTGCTGGTAGTCAGCAAGAATTTCTCGAGTACCATCACTTGAACCGTTATCCGTGGCGATGATGAAGTCAACACCATTGGCAAGATGATATCGGATATTGGCATTAATGATGTCTCTCTCGTTCTTCACGAGTAGAGTCATGACGATTCGCTTCACACTCAAAGTACTCTAGGTCAGCGTCGCGAAACATGGCCTGATAGTCCTCATGGCTTAGCGTGCATGCTTCGCAAACGTTTCGACAACGCGTGGGTGCCAGCCTCTCAGCAAGATAGGGCAGTCAACTAAAATCCCGCAGATCGCGCAACCAGGTATCTGGAATTTGTCTGAACTTGCTTTGTGCCCATTGATAGTCAGCCTTCAAGGCTTGGAAAAAACGCTTGCGCAGCTCGCGAGACATCGCCGGATAGGCCGGCTTCTTGATGAGCAGAGATGGAGCCGAATTAATTTCAACATTTAAAAATTCACTGACGCGCTCGCAGACTGATACGACATCAGCACTAAACAAATGCTCTGAAAATACCGTTTTGATCTCGGTCGACGAAAAAACTGAACGAGCCGCAGTGTAACTGCGATGGTAGTCACTGCGGCGTCGAAACCTAGGGTCTTGTAACATCGCCAGGGCCAAGTCCTCCGCATTCAATGGCGGGAGATGAGCATAATCCGCGTAATTCAACGCAACCGGTTGACTGGCTGCCTCGCGCTGCCCTGGTTGTAAAGCCGCAAGCTTATTCGCTAAATGATGAGTCGCTGACCAATGACGGTCAACAGGATTGCGCAAGAGCTGAATCAGTTTTGCATTAAAAAAAAGCGATTTAATGGCGCCAAAATGTTCTGCATCCAACATAGCGTAAGACGGAGTGATGTCCCCTGAAACCGAGCCACTATTGACACCGCAATAACTCTGAAAAAAAGCCTTGTAGTCATCGTCGGATGACATGAGCGACCGCGCTCGTAATTGCTCATCTTCTCGGGTGAAATGCTCTCCAGATGCCTTGAGCGCACAGGAACGCGTTTCCCATCGCCACTGATACCACTGATGAAAGCCTTGCACTTTCCCTGTCCGTTCATCGAACCAATGAAATTCCTTTAATTCTGGCATGATCGCTGATGTCTTATTCTTTAGGAATCGATAAAGCCAGGTAGTTCCGCACTTCTGCGCACCAAGACAGGCGAAGTATTGACCGGGCATACTGATAGATCTCCCCTCGGTAACCGCATGTCATCATCAAGGCTAACAGGACATCTCTTTGCTTGCGATAGGGGCGGCAGCACCCTGGGCAATTGATTCTGACGCGCTAGCGCTTGCAACCCATCTCTTCGCAAAGAGCTCTAGCGCCGCCCGGTAGATCGCCATATCAACGGAGAGATCGACCTCAAGTGCTTGTCGTACCTCATCGGAGACTTGGGCCCACGCATCGTCGTGTCTGTGATCATTGTCGTCCAGCGCAAGCGTCAAGCTGAGTTGTTCACCGAACAGCGCGAGCGATTCGTGATAGCGCTCTGTCAACCCGAACGCGCTGAATTCCTCGGACAACACACGCACGCAGCGATTAACGACCTCCTCGTTTGGTAATGTTTGCCAGGCGGGGAACAGCTGCTTATTCTCAGGCTCCTGATCGAGCAAATAAGCAGCAAGATGGATCTGCGCGGAAGCATCTTCGTGGTTATTGAGGCAATCCAGAATCTCTTTTGTGGATGTATCGCTGCGATAAACTTTCTTCTGTTGCTCAAGAATGTTGAAATAGCACTTTAGTCGAAGGTCAACAGGATTGCTAAGCATGATGAATAGTCGTCGGCGAGGAAAGGCACGTTTCGCTACCGCAAAGCCGATGGCACCTGAAATCAGAAAATGTTTACCGTAGGGTATTTCTGGTCGTGGCCAGTCGAGAAGTTGAGCGATTAGATCACCCTGAATCAAGTCTAATGGTCCAACATGTGCGTTCGCTGCGGTATTAATGATGTCTAGCAGTGCGGTATCCACACTGCGATGAATGCTGACGAAGCACAGCTTTCCCTCACCTTCCGGAACCGGCATGGATAAAGACTTGGGATGAGCAAGGGCATAGCGATAGCGGTCACGAATCCGCTCTGGGGTATACCAAGAGGCGAGCAACGCATAATCTTCCGCATAATGCGTAATGAGGTCTTCCAGGGTCGCTGGAGACAAGGCCTCTAAGCCTATCTCCGGACCCCCAGTTTGAAAATGCCCAAATGTTAGTTGCTGCTTAACGCGATCGGATAAGTGGTTAGCTAATCCCGCCATGTCTTCTAGCGGATAAACAGCGTCGAAGGCGGTCAAGTCATCACCTAAGCGGAGTCTTTGAGGCGAGAAGTGCTGAAGAATCGCCTTGCTATATTGGCACATCTCGTCGATTTTTTCGGCGAACTCATTAATGCCTAATGGCTCAAATCGCCGCATATTCCAAGCAAACATCTCTGCGGCGTCAGCGTGAAAGAGAATGCGGTTGCGATAACCCGAGATGAAACGCTCGACAGGGTCGCGGATTACCGCAAACCGGCAATAGCCCTCTAATAAACGTGCATCAGACACAACGTTTTGATGTTTGCTGAAGTAATCATGGATTCGGTAGCGGGGTTGAAAAAGTTTGCCGCCATGATCCAGTTGGTACAGTAAGTGACTGATGGAGCTACAGGCGACCTTGGGAACCATGGCCGCTGCCAAGCGATGGGTGTCGCTGCGGCGCAGGACGACGTGAACCGCTCCTGCTCGTGTATATGCGATAAGGGGCGGCTGCTGAATCTCCCCTCTGCCATGGCTGGCGATAACCTCTCGATAAGCGTGTCTCGCCTCATCCCAGCGCCCGCGAACTTGGAGGCTGTGGGCATATCTGAGCTGAGCAGGCAGATTCGGACTCGCCCAGTTCTCGGGTACTGAAGAGAGGTATAAAGAGCGTTGGTTATAGCTATGAGGCCGCGCGAAAACCTGAGCATGTTTGGTCGGTGAAGGTTTTTCCCCAAGGAATGCGAACAGGGCATCGACTCTTGGCCCTTTGGTCACTAAGTCATCGTAGGTGAGATAGAAGGCCTGCTCAGGTCGCTCGGTTGCGTAGGATTGCAAAAAGTCAGCAAATTGACGCAAATCGGCTCGAAGCGGTTCCTGGTCACATTGTTGCCACCAAGCGCTTCGTGCCGTTTGTTCGGGGTCGCGGGTTAACAACACCAGCCGGCAGGGAGTCAGGATGGTCGTCAGAAATGATAGGTAAGCAGCCAATTCCGCGCCAGATGGATCGTCGCGGAAGATTTTAAAATAGCGGATCTCTTTGAAGCCAAGGCACCGGTGCCTTGACAGTGGCACACCTGCTTCCAACCAGGAAAGGAGTGGCCTCGCCAACGCTTGCGCATAATCGTGCGGCGACATGTCGTGGAGCCCAAACCATGGAGATTGCGGTGTGGTCAAGGAGTTTTTGCGCTCACTGCTCGCTTCGGCGAGGCTTTTCCAGGATAGATATAGGCCATAGGCCAGATTGTTATTCTCCCCCTTGATCGACCATCCGTCGATGGCATTCAGAAGTCCATTAAGTAATGTCGATCCGCTGCGACCATGGGTGACGATAAGGGTATAGCGAGGAGAGGAAGCTGACGGGTTGGACATCTGATCCACCGAATTGAGAGCGTGCAGTTTCTTGGCAATGGCTGAGCGAGTGCCGGTATCAACGGCTATCAGGCCGCGCAAGGTCTGGCTAACATCCGTTGGTGTAATCTGTTGTTCCGATAACAATTCAGCGACATAGAGGTCTTCAAACACGATTCCTGGAGCATTGGGTGGCAAGTTAGAAAGCGCCTGAGTGAAGATACATTTCAGGCTTTTTCGTGATAAGTAATATAACCAACCACCGTTGCAATACGGGATTGAGCGATGATGGATAGGCGGAGGGAGTAACGCTGATACAGTAGCACGGTAATGGAGGTAAATCGGGTTATGGCGTTTATTAATCTTGCCGGCATAATTATGTCCCGCAAGATCAAGGTGAGCGAAAAACTGACTGAGATCGGAGCCACTCGACACAGCGACGTCGTCGTCAACTTTTATCACCGATCGGCAATTCGTGCAGGCATACAAAAACCGCAATGCCTGGGCCACTTTATTGGGCAATGCTAGGTAGCCGTCATCGCCCGGGACCGTCATGACGTAGCCAAACGGCTCGGTTTCGAGGCGATGACTATTAATGGCGTTATCCGCTTTGATGATCATCACGCTGGGACCATCATGGATGCGTAAGCGATGGGCGAGCGCTTTGGCTTTTTGCAGGTTGGCGGCACAGGAGACAATCATGACAACCCTGCGTGCGTTCCCATGCCAAGACAAGACTGGTCCCAATCGCCGCAGGCTGCGCTGCACCTTGCCAACACATAAAGGTTCACGTGGATCGAGTTGGGCGGCGTTGATCAGGTAGCTGATTTCTGCTTCCGGTTGCCCAGCCAGATCAGCCAAGGCGGCTAAACGCCAAAGTAACAGCCTCGAGTATGTCTGCGATGAGGTACTTGCAAGAATGGGTTCCAGAAAAGGCGTCAATGCCGCAAGCCCTTCCGCAGCAGCGCCAGTCCTTGCCGCATGATCCAACGCGGTAAGCGCCTCTCGCTGCGCGGGCGGAAGCGGCTTGTAGGCTTTGATCTCATACAAACTGGGAATGGATTCAGACCAAGAAGCGATTGCTACAGATCGGTCATCGGCGTTTACTGAATAGCATTGGGCTTCTTTTGTCAGCATGCGGTCGGCCAGTTCCGCCAGCATTTCCCGGCGACGACCTGGCTTCATCATTAACAGTCTTGGTTCATTGAAAGCGGCGGCAAGAACGCCGATCCAAGTTTCTTCTTCATCGCCAACAAGCCAATTCGCAGCAGCGTAGGATCTAGGCGGCGGAATCGCTAAGCCAGTATCACGAGCACGCCGCAACCAGTCAATCGCCTCGAATCCATGGTCAAGATCGCTGTCGAGATGCGCAATTGGAATCCAGGCCGAAACATTGCCAGCGAACTCATGCTTGAGCCTTGCAAATAACCGATGCGCCGGAATGTATCGGCCACATTGGAGCATGGCCCGCGCGAGCAGTTGATGGCCATCGACGTTTGGACAGAGGCGAAAGGCGGCGATAGCGGCGTGAAGGGCCGCGCTTGGTTGATCGCGTGCAGAGTAAAGCCGACTTTGCACGCGAAGAGCCTGGTCTGTCACCCCACACAGCGCGTCATCGAGTAATTTTTGCGCTTCAGCATCACGTTGTTGCGCCGAGAGAAACTGGATGTAGCGCAAAACGATCGGCGTATCGTCGACACACTGAGACCGCGCTAGAATCAGGGTGGCCTCTGCGCTCGCGAGATCACCTGCCTTTTGCTGCAAAGCATTAATAAAGAGCCAGATGGAGGGAGCGGCTGGAAAGTGTGCGAGTAACTCACGAGCAGCTTCAAGGGCGGCGTCTGGAGGCAGGGTGTTTAGGTAAGGAATAGCAATCGGCAAGGCAGTTGGCGAATTGAGATACAGCGCTTCCAGCGCTTTTGGAGGCACCGACTCACCCTGCATCTGAGCTTTGAGTGTCAACAGTTGTAGATGGTCGTTTGGTGACGCACGGTCGTTGGCGACGAGTTGCTCCAATGAACGGACAGCGGCAGCGGGTTCGCCAAGCGCGCGGTAGCACTGGGCAAGGTTGCGCAACAGTCCCAGGTCTTCAGGTTGCGCAGCGAAGAGTTCCGACCACAGTGTCAGGGCTGCTGCCCAGCGGTCGGCTCGTTGTGCGATTGTGGCGGAGCGGCGCTGTTGGCGCGCCATGGGCTCGGCGGCTAGTGAAGGCGCTTGCGCTACTTGCTCAGCTTCGCCAAGGCGCCCACAATGCACGAGGAAGTTAAACAGAGCGACTGCATCGACGGTGGCGCCGTCGGATTGTGCGAAGCGTGATCGCAGCGTTTGTAGTTGACTCGACAGGTAGGGTCTATCAAGTTTAGTATCACTCATCAGTAGACTGACCGCCTCAGATGACATAGCTGATCACAAGGCGAGATTGGGTGAGTCAGGTTGCAAAACACTAGACTTGTACCGCACGCTAACTTATTGATTTTAGGCTATTTTGAAGTTCCAGAGTCCGGCTCCAAGTCCCAAAAATTGATCAATGAATACAACGGATTGATTGCGAACGCGATGTGTTAGGCAGTGAAAATGCTTCATGCCTCCAATAGCATGTTCAACAACAACGCGCTTTTGGGCGTGCGCTTTATTCGATTTTTCCTGCTCCTCGGTCAAAGCTGGAGATGGATTTTTCTTAGACTTTCTTGGTTTTTTATGTGGTAAAACGATCTTGGATTTTGACCCATAATAGACTTGTACCGACCGAAAAACGACCCCATATTCCAAAAAATTTAGTTTTGAGACCATATCATGATTTTTGAAAAATTTAAAAATATAGATAATGATCGCACGATTAAAGCCACAATTGGCATGAGTCGGGCAAAGTTCGATCAACTGGTAACGGATTTTACAGCCGCTTTTCAAGCGCATCAAGTCGAGCGATTACAGAGAAAAGAAATTAAACGCTTGCCTTCTGG
>NZ_FNOW01000052.1 GCF_900107145.1 Allochromatium warmingii
GTAAGTCTGGGTTTTCAATTTTTATATTTCGCACTCTCATCGTGAAAACCTCTTTTATTTACTATAATTATAGACACTTCTGCAAATAACTATAAATAATTAAATCGAACCTGACCCCTTTAATTGACCCCTTTAATTCAAGGCAACGATGATCCCGTAGAACATGCTGATTGTGGGCATAACGACTCCAAGTGGCGGGCGTGGTAATCAGATACTAGTTCAACAAAGATGACTTTCATCCTAAATAATTAAATCGAACCTGACCCCTTTAATTCCTTTAATTCTTTAATTCTGCCTTTAATTCTGCTTTAATTCTGGGCGACCTTGCCGACCAGCTCATCGAGTCGGTTGGGCTGCAAGCCCTGACCGGGACTTCTCACCACGATCATGTCGCGCCGGATCAGCTGCCCGCGCGACAGGTCGCAATCGATCACTAGGCTCTTGGCCAAGTTTTCGCGGTTAATCATTTCGCCCTGGGTCAGTTCGCGTTCGCCGCCCTGCCCCATGGCCTCTTCGACGGCGCGGATCTGGCGCACCATGTCCGCGAACTCTTCGGGCAGGAGGCTGACCTTGTGGTCGTTGCCCTCCATGTGGCGATCGACCGTGAGATGTTTTTCGATGATCCGCGCCCCCAGCGCCACGGCGGCCACCGGAACGGCGATGCCGCGCTCATGGCCGGAATAGCCGACCAGCGTGCCGGTGATCTGTTTCAGGCACGCCAGATAGCTGAGATTCACATCCTTGAACGGCGTGGGATAGGTGGAGTTGCAGTGCAGCAAGGCGAAGGGCGCGCCCAGGCGACGCAACAGGGAGACGGCGCCCTTGATCTCGGGTTCGGTGCTCATGCCGGTGGAGCAAATCAGCGGCTTGCCGGTAGCGGCAAGCGCGGTCAGCAGCTCGTTGTTGGTGAGATCGGCGGACGCCACCTTGTAGCCTTGCAGGCCGTAGTCCTCCAGCACACGCAGGCTGGCGAGATCCCAGGGGGTGCAGAGCGGCAGGATGCCGCGTGCGGTGCAGTAGTCGAATACCGCGCACAGGGCGTCATTGTCGAGCTGGAAGCGATTGAGCAGATCCAGGGTGTATTGCGAGCCAAGGTCATAGCACGCCTCGGCATTCTTGCCTTGATTGGAATAGAGCGTGGAGAGGTCGCGCATCTGGAATTTGACGCAATCGGCGCCGGCCTCGATGGCCAGATCCACCAGCCGTTTGGCCAGCTGGATGTCGCCATTATGGTTGTTGCCGACCTCGGCAATGATGAAGGCGGGGCTCTGATCCGAGATCAGGCGCTCGCCGAGCTGAAAGCCCACGACACCGCGCCGTGCCAGGGCCACGAACCGGCCCATGTTGTCGATGAGCGGGATGATGTCGCGCTTGTGGTCGAACGATTCGTCGATCGCGGCGGGCGGATCGGTCAGCAGACGTGCGACGAAGTCGCGGTTCATCACCTGATCGACCGGCAGGTTGAAATCCAGCTCTGGTGAGCGCGTGATCCAGCGGCGCACATCGCCGTCACTGACGGCGCCGAGCAGAACGCCGCTATCCTCGACGACGAAGGCGATGCGCGCCTGGTTGTCGTTGATCCGCTTGAGCGCATCGAGCAGGCTGTCGCCGGAGAATACGAGAAAATCCTTGATCTTTTTTTCGATACGCATGTCAGCGTCTCCAGATGCAATAACTGAGTAATAGCGGCAGCAGGGATACGTGAGATTGAAGAATCGTCAATCGTCCTGAGTCAAAATGCGCATGACATCCCGGCCAAGCCAGATGCCATGTGCGCGTAGTCGGCGGATCGCCTGTTCTCCATCGAGCGCATAGCTGAAACGGCAATCAGCGGTGTCGTATTGATGACGATGCTCTGTGGACGATCAAGCATGGTCGATATCCGCGAGGATTTCGTCATGGTTCAGGTCGATCATCGGCACGCCATACTGGCTGAGTTGCAGCAGAAAAGCCACACGCTCGATACCAACGATCTGAGCGGCCATGCCTGATGAAATTTTACCGATTTCGTAGAGTTTACAGGCCATCGCCATTTTGGCTTGTCGGGTAAATTCATCCTGACTGCACTGAATGGCGTCAGGCAACTGTGAGGGAATGTTGAAGGTGATGTGCATCGTCATGGCTCGACTGTTGGATTTCGAGTTCCGCCGTCAGGATCGTTCCCATACCGACCGCCGATTCGTTTCAAACCTGTGCCGCCAGGCAGCGGGCCACGAGTTCCCAATCCTCCGGTTCGTCGATCTCCAGCGCGGTGTGTTCGGGCATCTCGTGGATGCCGATGCGTCCGCCGAGGCGACAGCGGTGGCGTTCGAGGATGGCGCGGCGGGTGATGTAGAAAGCGCCGTTCTCCATGAGGGTACCTGAAAACTCCTGGCGTCGGGGGCGGTGCAGGGGGTCGTAATTGATGGGGGTGGCGTCGTCGTTCCAGAAGAAGCGTTTGGTGCGCACGGCGCTGAGGAGTGAGTCGAGCGGCTCGTGGTCGAAGCGTGCGAGGGCGGTGTCGAGATCTTCGGCGCGCAGCAGTGGGGAGGTGGCTTGGATGGTGACGAGGCGTTCGAAGGGGCAGTGGTCCATGAAGTGGAGCATGACGGCTTCGGTGGAGGCTTCGTCGGTGGCGAATTCGGCTAGGCGCTCGATGAGGTGCACGCCCAGGTTCAGTCCTTGGACGACGGCGGCGATCTCGGGGCAGTCGGTGGAGACGTAGACGGCGTCGATGTGTTTGGCGGCGGTGGCGGCCTCCAGCACCCAGGCGCACAGGGGTTTGCCGGCTAGGGGTTTGATGTTTTTCTTGGGGATGCTCTTGGAACCGCCGCGCAGTGGGATGAGGGCGACGGTGGCGGTGTGGGAGGGCGTGGATGGAAGAAGCTGATCCATGATGACAGGCCGTCGGTTTGGTTAGCGTCCGGCGGGGGCCGGGCGCTGTGAGTTGGTGATGAAGATGTGTCCCGACAGGAGGCGGTTGTAGCGGCTTTCGTTGAGGAATTACAGGAGCTGTTTGATCTCGGCGCGATCCGTGGGGACGCAACAACCGGCTACGCTGTTATGACGATGGCGGCGCTGGATCAAGCCGATAGGGAACACGAATGCCCGCATCATCTTCTGGAAAATCCTTCGTATTCCGAGTGATTAAAACCATGCCCGCGACGATTGCCGTCGCCTGCACAATGGCATCGGGAAGTTTAATTCGGCGAACTTTGCGTAATGTAATCGCTTGTTCGGCGACCGCTTGATCGATATCGAGCACCTGAAAACGATGAAGAAATTCTCTGACAATCAGCTCTTCCTCAGCGGTTGCTCCGACCAAGACTTCCATCCAGGTGATCAAGCTGATTGAAGCGTATTCATAGCGGGCGATTTCCTGACGGGCCACATCAATGCCGTTCAGGTAATCGATCAGGATGTTGGTATCAAACAGTGCTTTCATCGCACCATTCCGAGCGTAGGCGCTCTTGATAGGCGAGTCCATCTTCGCGCTTGTGTCGCCACAGACCAAAAGCGGAATCGCTATCTTGTTGTAATGGATGGCGGTTTAGATAATCATTGACAGCCTCTCGAACCAGCTCGTTTAATGAGCAATGCTCGTGTTCGGCCAGAATGGATAACGATTTTGTTTGACGTTCCGTGAGTTCGATCATCATTGGCATCGTTTCGGCTCTCTTTCGTTGCTGATGTCTTCTCTGAATCAGTTTGGTGTGACGTTTAAAGACCCAACTCCATCTGTCCCGTCAACACTGTCGGACCGTCTGGTTCCAGACGCGGTCGACCGCACGGGCGGGCTTCGCGTCGCTGGCCGGTCATCTGTTCGATGTGCTGCAAAAACCGTTCGTTGCCGATGGGCTGGGATTGTTGAATCGCCAGGCGCAGTTCTGCAAGTGCCGCCTCATCCAACTCGGTACGAAACAGTTCACGATACGCTGCTTGCCGAGCGTCTGGCGATGCGCCCAGTTCCCGATACAAGGCATGGGGCGAGAGTAGCGGGTCGCTTGCGCCCAGACCGTTCGCTCGATAGCTACTCCAAGGATACTCACCTGGATCGCGCACCATGTCAGCTCGTACCGGATTCAGCTCAATATAACGCTGGCAGCGCAGCAGGTAGGTTTCGGTCTGGATCAGTGAGGATTTGTAGCGGCTGTCCCACAGGGTACCGGTGCGCCGATAGGTCTTGTTGATGGTCTGAACATAGCGCCGCCCGATGGCCATCACCAGTTGGGGAATGTCCTCCGCCGCCTGGGGCGTGATCAGCAGATGAACATGGTTGGTCATCAAGACATAGGCATGGAGCGCCGCGCCAGTTTTTGCCAGCGCCTCGCCGAGCCAGTGGCGATAGGTCTGATAGTCTTCCTCACCAAAGAAGCACGCCGCACGGTTATGACCGCGTTGGACGAGGTGATGCGGGTAACCAGCGATGTGCAGGCGGGGGCGGCGTGGCATACTTAAAAGTATAGCAGAAATAAATTCAACCCGACCCCTTTAATTCCCAACCCGACCCCTTTAATTCTTTTTACATCTAGAGAAAAAAACATAGTCCTCAGCATACCAATCGGTTAATGCAGCAACAGCTTTTGGAGTCAAGCTCTTGTCAAGATTTTGAGGATTTCGATGGGCGCCAACATCATCATTTGGAAGTTGCAACGAATCGGGTAAATCCAAAAGCACTTTAAGTTTGGAAAAATCACTGTCCATCGTTTCTTGAAATCCGATATAAAATACATCCGCCAATCGCGATTCAAAATAATCCAGCGTCACATACCAATGCTTATATTTTCTGAGGTGCGTGATAGAACGCATGGCTTTCAGTGCTGCATCCTGCAAAGCGCCTCCAGCGAGAGCATTTGCCAGATCGTTTGGCGTCTGAAACAACTCAAATGCTTTTTTTTTCATCCGGACGCCAATCATAAAAATAGCGCGGCTGCCCTTTTCTTTTTCGGCTATAAAAACCACTAACAAATCGAGAAATAGGATCCCTCAAGAAAAACATAAATTTACTATTCTCAGGAATATCTTTAATCGAAGTTTCATGCGAGTGCAAAAGCAAGCTATAGCGAGACAAAACCAGATAATCACTCAAAGCTGATTTAATAGCTGTTCCGCCAGTTTTTCCTACATGCAGAAAATGCAAATCACATTTATTTTCTGTTTTTTTCATTTCAAACAACCCTGCCTGATTATTTCAAAAAAGCTTTTTATTCTGGCATCACGCTCCCGAGCAGATTGCGCGGCACATGATCACGCGGGACGCAACAGATACGCATAAGCGCGGATACGGATCAGCATCATAATCGAGCGATTTTACGTTCGTAAAATGCAGAACGTAATCCATCATCACCTCATCAAGCGTTCTAACCATGTAACCGCCTCGTCAATACCTGTCGGTGCTGCTGACTCACAAGCTGGTAGCACCAACAGTTCACGCAACGGCACTTCCAGGTTACCTTGAGCAAACTGCTCGCGACTGAGACGCTGGGCGCGGCCGTGTGTATGCAGCCAACGGCTCAAGCCTGGTTCTTCCGGCCAGTCGTCGCGTTCGACATAGAGTACGGGTGTGCCATGACAGGCGGCTTCGACAAAGGCCCCATACCCAGGTTTGGTCAAGAAGGCATCGCAGGAGGCAATCAGGTCGACCATGGGGCGTGCACCGAGGACAGTCCAGTCATGCACATCGTCGCGCTGAGCGTCGGTTCCCGGCGGTGTCAACCAGTGCACGCCCGGCAGTCGTGGCCAGTGGGTAAGCGACAGGCGCATTTCCATTCCGCTTAGTCCGATCAGGACCAGAGTCTCGTCGTCGCGTAGTCCCAGTCGGTGGTCGATCAAGGGGCGTTGCGAACGGCCCAGCACGCCGATGGGGCCGATCGCGTGGACGTTGCGCAGCGTGGGCATGGGCATCGAGGGTTCGGGGCAGAGAAAGACCGCCGCGCTGTTGTAGGCGTCCAACATGGGTGCGCACAGGCGGTCCAGGTCAGGGGATTCGGGCGCGTAGGCAGCCAGTACGTCAGCCCAGTTCAGGGAGCACAACGCGACCGCAGGAATGTCAAGTCGAGCGGCGGCCGCCAGGGTGAGATAGGGGATATCCGCCAAGATCAGGTCGGGGGTTGCTTCGCGCAGCAGGCCGATCTGCCAAGTCAGATGGTGTTCCCAATCAGTGTGAAAAGTGCGATAGGCGGCGAGGCTGGCGTCGATCTGCACGGTGAGGGCATCGGCCATACGTAGGCCGAAATCGGCTTCGCCAATGACTATGCATGAGACACCGGGGATGCGGGCGCGGACCACAGTTTCAGGCAGAGCGGTTTGGATGGTCAGGCGTCGCGCCGGGTGACGACACTGCCAAGCATTGACGACGGGCGCGACCTGGGCTAAGTGGCCGAAACCGTGGCCGGAGAGGGCTACATACAGATGTCGCGCCTTAAACACGATTTATTACCCCCCGATGGTTAGGCGCTTGATCAATTGAGGGAGCGGGGTATCCAGGGGTTCGGTGAAACCGCGTCCGAGTGTCCAGCGGTGACAGAGCAACAGGGTTTCGGCCAGTTCGCCGGGGCCGGCGACGACGGCTTGCTGTTCCAGGGTTGTCAGCATGGTGGGCCAGGGATTGCTTGAAAATACGGCTGTTTCGGCGACGAGTGCGATGCTGGCATAGCGCCCAAGCCCGACGAGATCGCTCAGATTTTGTCTGGAATGCAGGTTTCGGGGACTGAGCACACGAATTGGAAGTCTTACCAGAAAAGGGCGGATCATAGCTACAGCGGCTTTGGCGTTCGGGGCCGATATCAAGACTTCGATCGGGCGCTGGAATGCCTGCTGTATCAGACTTGTCAACAGTCGTTGCGTTTGGGTGAGATCGGTGCCAGCACGCAGGATCAGGGTTATACCGGGGCCGGGTAGCTGGTTAGCGAGTGTTTCCGGTGTCAGTTCGGCGAGAGCGGGGTCCATGCGCTCGGGGGCATCGAAGGCACCGGGGGCGAAGGTGTCAAGGTAAGCCTGCCCCAGAGCATGTCGGGCGCGTTTCGTTGCCAGCCGTTCGCCGGTAGCGAAGTCATGGCGAATTTGGAGCATAGGCCAGTAATAAATTCCGCGCCAAGGGGTATCAGCAAAGGCTCCGTGCCGGCGTGCCTGATGCAGACGCCAGCCCAGTTCGCGTCCTTCGTGGCCGAAGATCAAGGGGTCGAAACCGCGCACGATTTGAAAGGCGGCGCGGCGCACGACGAGATTGCCTTCGAGATTCGCGGGGGCGAGGCAGGGGTGTTCGCCGAGGTCGTAGTGTGGTGGGGGGGCGGGTGTCGGTTGGTCGGGTGAGCGGGGTCGGATGCGGCCGCGTAAGGCGAGTGCTTGGGTTTGGTGCATTCCGAACCAGGCTTGGGCGGTGAAGTCTTCATGGGCGATGGCGTCGTCATCGAGGAAGATCAGGAACTCGCCTCGGGCGAAGTGGGCGCCTAGGTTGCGGCCTTCGGATGGGAACAAGTTGATGGGGGGGCAAACCCATAGGAGTGGCCAAGTGGCCAGCTCGGCATGCACTGACTCGTTGCCGCCTTGGTCGACCAGGATGATTTCGAAATGCGGATCAATTTGCTTGCGTAGGCTGTACAGGCAGTCGAGTAGTCCCTGGCCGCTGCCGTAGCTGACCAGTACTACTGAGCTATGGATGATCTGCTCCGCTGGCCTTCGGTCCTGGCGCGGAAACGACTCGTAATCGATTCCAGCGCGATATGCCGCTAATCGCTTTCGGGCTATAGAAAACTGCCTGTCGCGGTAGAGACGCTGAGCTTCCGCGAAATCTTTCAATAGACGCTGATTGCGTTTAGCTTCAGCCAAATCAACCCCGATGAATCATCGTAACTAACAGTCACCACTTGATCTAGCTGTTGCGTCCCGTGTGATTATGTACCGCAAAGGAGTTACCCTTTACCCCTCGTCCGCGAAGTACTCCGCGCGTCGAGTAATTTGAGCGCCGCCCGTCGCGTCCCAACAGGTAACTTTCAAAGTAGTTGTCGCCTCCACCTAGCCGTGACTACCGGCTTCGCGCTTCCATGGCTGGCAGCGAAAAACGAAAAAACGGGAAATTTTATTTTCGATGCAAAATCAAAAACTAGTGTTTTTCAAAATGACGAATCGCCAAAGATAATTTTTCAATTTCACCAGCAAGCCCTTGCAGTCTTTGATTTTCTTTCCGCATCAAGCGATTCTCTTCTTTGAGTTCGGCGTGAAATTTTTGCAATTGGTTTTTTTCATTTTTCACTTGCGTCAAAAGATTTTCAATATTTTGCAACTTTGCTTTTGATTGATAAGACGCGAGATACCAGTCTTTAAATCCTTCAATAGACCGACGGCACTCCTTAACAACGAACATCACCTCTTCACGGTCAAAATCGTCTCCGCGACACTTCTGAAGTGCCGAATAAAGCTTCGCGACAATAGGATTTTGAATAGCATATTCATCCGGCCTGACATGACTTAAATTCCCCTTAATCGTGTCAGCTAAAACCTCAGACAAATCGCCTCCAAAGTTTTTATTTAACCCCGTGTAGCACAGCAGATTTTTTGCGTTCAAAAAAGAATTTGAAAACCAATCTTCATAATGCGCAATAAAGCAATCCCCTGCAGTATACTCTAACGCGTCGAGCATTCGCAGCAACCAAACCAGCTCAACTCTGTCTGCAGAATTATTATAATGACGAACAAAAGAAGAAACGACACATGCGGGCTCTCGCACAGCAAGAATGAATTTCGGGACGACATTTAAAGAATTAAATAAGCGCAACCATAAAGGCAAGAAGGTGCTGATACGCGGATCCTTGATCCCTACTATTCCTGGCTGCTCAGCCAAGAATTTTTTTAGTATTTGTTCAAGCTTCGCCCTCGCTTCTCTGGCGCAGTCAGTATCTAGCCAATTGGCAGGCAACGGCAATGTCACTGAGCCACCCAAGCAGCTAAACAATTCTTGATGAATATCTATTGTATCAATATGCTCATAAAACCCCTCCGTGTTACTCGCATTAGCCGGAACCAAATCTGAGGAAACCCCCATTCCAAGCCGAACTAAAATTTGCATTAATAACGAGGTTCCTGAGCGACCAGAACCTAGCACCACGACGACTTTTCGAGTAGCGTTTCTCATGTTAAAAATCAGTATGGCACAAAAAATAATCCGGATTTATTTCTCCACTATCACGCATATCTTGCCCTATTCTTGCAGCTAAACTGTAATAACCATTCAATTTTCGCTCTTGATCAGAGGATAGCTCCAGGCAGTTTAAACTCTCACGCAGGTGCCTCATCTTAATCCATTGCGTTACGCAAAATGCCCGTAAGCCACTAATTTTTATAGCATGCATTCCGGTTTGTGTTTTATGGAATTCTAAAAATTTATAGAGATGTGTAGAATGAGATGCCTTAACTCGCATCTAGCTGGCGCTCCAACTCAAGAAACGCTTCATCGCAGAATGCCTCGCCATCCTCCTCTGCATTTTCTGCCGCACCACATGCAGTACAGGCAGGCACAGTGGATTGCTCAATAGCTGAAGTTGCTTCTGCCTCATGCAGGCAATGCTGGTCGAAAAAATGCGACATCACATAATCCACACCTTCTTCATGGATCGAGCGCAGGTTATTTTTGAAAAACATTCCCCTATAAGGCGGAGACATAATGATGTCATAAGACGGAAAATAGTCGACATGCTTATGGCTCTGATAAAGCCGATCTGCTACGGCGCGCAGGATAGACTTAGAGGCTATAGTCGAAAGCAGTACATGCCGATTCTCAGCGGTCGCGGTCAGTGGCACTGGGCTGACTGTCAACAGCACCTTGGCGGTGGAGTTGACCTCCTTCAGCGCGGCTAAGAAAGTCTCCATCTCGTCAAGGATGGTAGCGTAGTCAAGATTGACGAAGGCATAACGGTTTGGATCAAAGCAGCCTGCTGTGACGCCTGGGCAGATCGGATAGACCGCGCTGGTATCACGATGGATCCAGGTTTCGGTCAACCCCATCGTGAAGACGAATACATCGAGGGTCTCGAACATCCGCCGTACCTGCTTGAGGTGCTGGCGTTGCGCCTCTAGCACTACTTCGGCGGTGGCCTCACCCTCACCACATAGGTTGGGGCGGAAGGGATCGATATAGCGGCCTTGAAAATTCTGCCAGACTTCATCGAAGTGCAAGCGATCGAAAGCGCGCTGGAAAAGCTGGACAAGCTGGCGACTTGTGTAAACATTGCCATAACGGGCGGAATACAACCCGTAACCCAGAGCTTTGGCTTTTTCCGCACCAAGCTCTTTAGGCGCTGGTTCCTGATCTAGGTAACGGTAGCCCCCATTACGCAGTCGCTTGCCAATATGTTGCGCGAAGCAGCTACCGCAGGTAGCAATAGCGTCTTGTACGCTGATAGTAAATTTCTTGCGATACAGGTCTGTGATGACTAACGGGTAAGGCTCGGCGACAGAGGGTTTCCAGTATTGCCGTCTTGGCATATTGGAGTAGGGATGCGACAGCTCGCTCACTCGAGTAGAGTTAACATGATTATTTTCACCGCCATGACTTGAAGAAATCATTTTTTTCAAATCATGGAAGCCAAGATTTCCATGACCGCATAAAAAAGAAAAATCATCGTTATTTGCCAAAAACTCAACGACATCTGCCAATAAGTCATAAAACTCAGCATCAAAATAATGAACTCCTTTTTCTAGATCAAGGCGCTCGTCTGGCACATCAATAAATGGAACAACTTTTAATCCTGGAATTTGACTTTCAGCATCTTCAAATATGCGCTTCAGTTCTTGCGCACGACTCAAACGATAATTATCAACGCGCAATTTCTCCCATGCTGAAACAGGATAATTAATATAGATAATTTTTATCTGCGGATTTTTCAGCCGAATCCAATATACTAATTTAGCGTAAATTTCAGCAGCGTGACTCAAATCAAAAAAACCAACACTTTCCCCAGCAATTGCCTGCTCACCAACATTCAAAAAACAATATTTCTCATCAGCATAAATGCGATGCAAAGGCAAAGAAAGATCATAATGATTATCTAAAATAAGCCAATCCGCATTTTTTAGCAAAGAAGTAAAATTAGATAATTTTTTTTCAGTTTGATTTTTCAGTCTAGCCGCTAAAAGCTCCTTTTTTTTGGGGCTCACACATGCTTCACCAGCTTTTTCTTCTATTATTAAAAGCTGTTTTTCAGTAGCACCAACAGGCATTTCTCCTGAAAGATACCACATGTATGCGTCTAACCGAACATGATGCAAGGCATCTAATAATTGATGTTTTCTTTTTCCCAATTCTTTTGCAATTAAAGCCGATAAGCAACTCCCAGCGACGAGTATTTTCATATATTACCTTTAATTATCTGTTGCATTACGTGTAATTATGTACCGCGAAGGAGTTATCCTTTGTTGCTCGCCTTTGAGGTTCTTCAGCGACTCGTCGATGAGTTTGAGTGCCGCCCGTCACGTCCACACTGAACACGAGCAGGTCTAGCTCCCTACGGTCATCCGTCTGCACAAAAAAACGTGCACCACACCAGCCATCCGCCGTGAGATCCAGAGCTAGACGCTCCCGAAGCGGGAGCTAGGCGGAGCGTTATGGGGTGGTATCGAAGTGGCGTGGGCGCTCCACTCCAGTACTGAGGACGCCTCACGCCGCCCGCATCGCCTCCACACGCGCCTAACGCCGGTCCAGGAAGCGGTGGTGGTGGAGTTGCGTAACGCTCCTGTTGGCGGTCGCCCATGAGTTTAACAGCACCGTCATCTCGCGCTCGGGCCTGGATCGTTGTCTGCCTCGTCATGATGTCGCCAAGCGCCAAGCGGTCAAGCCCCAACCGATTGACTCCGAGGCGCGTCCGGTCAAGCCCTTCACGGATTACGAACAGGGCTTCGTGCATGTCGATGTGAGGTACCTGCCCCGCCTGCCGGATGAGGACCGCGCTCAGTATCTATTCGCTGCCATTGATCCGGCCACGCGCTCAAGGATTAGCGCGAAAAACGACCTAAATTCTTCAAAAAACGCGCTCATAATCTCCGGGGATTTGACATCTAAGATTTAGCAGTTTTCTGCTTCCATTTACTCCAATACATTTTTGAGTTCACCCACCGATCATATGCGCCATAGTAATACCCATTTTTTATAAATCTTGCGATATCTCTTCTATGCACTGGAAGACTGTCTATATCGGCTTCTGAAATATTAGAAACGAGAGGCCTTAAGCTAGCCAAAAAATTAATAAAATCTCTCTCATCTGATCCATAAGCTTTTGCTGGCCGATCAAGTATTGACACAAAATCCAAGCATTTTTTTAATACAACATCCAATATCTGCTGATTACCATAATTTATGGCATGATTTAGTATCTCCAACAAGTTATCGCGAGCATCGCATATTTTATTTTTTGATCCCGTATTTAAATAGTTACCGACTTTATAAATATACGAATTTACATTTGGCGCAGTAGAAACTACCGCCCCCTGCATTAAGCTGAAATAATTAAAATATAAATCTTCAGCATTCCTTCGATTATCTGGAAAAAGAATATCATTCTTCGTTACGTAATCTTTTCTATAAAGGCGACCAACAATCTGATTATTATTTATCAGATTTGGCTTTTGTTTTACATCTATATTATTTAAAGTCTTATTAATAATATGATCTGTATAATGACTTACTTCTAAATTTTTTTCTATATCAATTGCTGTAGTTTTGCCAAAAACTATATCTGCCTGATATGCAATCGCAATATCCAGCTGCTCTTTTACCGAGGGTGCAGGCAAAAAATCATCTGCGTCTAAAAAGACAAAATACTCTCCAGCAGACAAAGACAATCCAACATTTCTTGAAGCTGATCGTCCTAGATTTGTTTTATTTTGCACATATTTAACTCGCTTATCAGAAAGCGAAAACTCTTTAATTAAAGAATACGTTTGATCACTACTCCCGTCATCAACAACAATAATTTCAACATTGGAATATATCTGCTGGCTAGCCGAGAGCAAAGCGCTAGAGATATTTTCGTTGTTATAGGCTATTACTATTACGCTAACTAATGCCACAGTTTTATCCACAAAAAAGATTTATTGTGCTGACATATCAGCAACAAAAGTAATTTCTATTTCAGTCAGCTATACGCTTTCACACATCTATCTACACATACCCTGGGATCTGATTCCAAAATGTATCCTGCTATTTCTTTAACTTTCACCGGAAGATTATGAATATATGAATTATTAAAAAGACTTAACAACTGCCTATTTGCCAAAATAAATTTTTGCAGCCCAAAAAGGTCGTCTTTGTTTTTTGTAAAAACATCTTTATAAATCCAAGTCAACGCTCTGGGCAAATTCATCATTGCCAACTGTGAATGCATAGGATCTAAATCTGTAAGCAGTAATCCTTTATTTTTTGTAAATCTCAAAATATCATCAAAAGCTAAAATTTTATCAATAAACGCATCCATTGATTTGTCTTGCATAATTGACGTTTGCCCGTTAGACAAGCAACGCTGCCTATAGAAATAAGTTATTACATCAAGCGTTGTCACTTTTGCACCGCAAAGATACCATTTATAGGTAGCCATGTCTTCGTACCGTCTAGGCGTTTGCTTAAAGTAAAGCCCCTGATGTTTAATAAAGTCACTTTTTATTAATTTATTTGCAGAGATAACCGACCAAAACAGATTCGGATCGGTGCGAATGTCAATTCCAGACTTCGGCGCATTCATTAGTCGAGCATGATTCTCTGCTATTTTTAACTTTCCAGTCTCATCATAATATTTAATCAGCCCACCAATTACTATATCAACTTTATCTTCCTGAGCGACTTCATAAAGCTGCTCTAATGCCTGAGGCCCTATCCAATCATCAGAATCCAAAAAATAGAGATACTGCCCTTTACTGTTCACTATTCCAACATTTCTTGCTGATGGCAACCCCTGATTTTCATAATTAAAATAAAGTTTGAATCGACTGTCATGCAAATATTTTGCAAAAATAGCTCCAGAGCTATCAGACGAGCCATCATCAATGCCGATAACTTCAAAATTATCGAATGTCTGAGCAATAAGCGAGTCAAGACATTGCTTTAAATATGGACTTACATTGTAAATAGGAACTATAACTGTTATTGCTGGAATTTTGTTTTTCATTGCGATGCCTTTATATAAGAAAAAATTTCCTCAGTGTTTTTGCCGCTTAACGTATCGTACAAATCAAGCGTGTCACAGAAAGACTGAACTGCCCAGTCACCACTTATTTGCGTTTTAGAAAACGCTATGATTTTTTCATGCTGTTTTTTTAGGTCTTTGTAGTCGGATAGCATAAGAGACATATAACTCAATAATTTCAAAGCCAATTCTTTTTCAAGAAAACTTACGATATCCGTTAATCGCCGCCTCACTCCAGGTATGCCGAGCAAAAAATATAAAGCCTGCTCGGGTTTCGCCTTAATAAGTTGATATATCGTATAGTTACCTATTGCCCACCCATGCAAAAAGCTGGCTGATGGTGTTTTGTTTCTTTGCTCATCCCCAATAATATATTCATAAACAGCCTTATTATAAAGAGAAATATTATCGGCCGAAAGATAAGCTTTGCACAAAAAAATCGGATCTTCATTTCTTATTTTTTCAGGAAATCTTAAAAAGTTATTTTTAATAAAATCGCTTTTATACAAATTTGAACTAAAATACCAATAAAACCATAAAGATTTTTCGGTTTCCCAACTTGCTTGCTCTTTATTCTCATGATGCAAAAGATGCTCTTTCGCCAACTTAGCTGGGCTGCCATCTTTTTTCTTGCCAATAATTCTTCCACGCAGAATATCTGCATTGCTATGCAGCGCACGATCAAGCATTTCAGATAAATGAATGGTTATGCGATCATCCGCGTCAAGAAAAAAAATATATTTTCCTGAACAATTATTGATACCGAAGTTTCGGGAGAAGCCAGCACCTCTATTTTCTTTGTTAAAATAACAAGTCAAGTTTTTATAGCGCTTTGATAAATCCTTTAAAATTGAGGGGGTATCGTCCGATGAGCAATCATCTATTGCAATTATCTCCACACGCTCACTCTCCAAGCGAGAAAGAGATTGCAGCGTTTCCGGCAAAAACTCAGCTTTATTAAAGCACGGGATAATTATTGACAAATCAGGCTGACGATTTTCATTTGCCCTTAAAGCGTTCTGCTTCTGCTCTAAAACCATTGTTTTTAATGCGGCCGCAGAATCTGTATCAATATTTTTCTTGTTACAATCAGAGGATGCCACATCACTACCGAAAAGGAGGCTGTTAATTTGACTATAATCAGCTTGAGTAGATTTAAAATGTTTTTTTTCATAGAAAACAGCATTATGAATATTTGTTTTTTTAGCTTTAACCCACTCAGGCAAAACATCTGCACTAATCTTTGCAGGCAAGTTAATAACTAAAATATTTTCGTAGCGTGCTTTTTGCTCAATATGTGTTGCAGAGACTGTTCTAACAGGCATAACCCGAACAAATGCAGAAAAAAAATATTTTCGGCTCAAGTCAATAGCTTTTTTAACGTCTGCAGCCCAAAGCAATACCTCTATTGGTTTATAGGTATTATATTTTACAAGTGAAGCCAGGAATTCATCCGCATTATCCAATGCATCCTTAGCATTAATCAAGATTGATATTCCAGCGCTCAATTTGCAGTTCCTCAATTTTTTACATTTTTTAAACAAAGATACTATTGTGCCGCGCGCAAGTGAATCAAGTATATTTTGAATACAGAAACGCTTGCGCTAGTCACTAAATTTACCACCGTACTCCACGGAAGATCACATCCTGACGGATGTTATCTTTATAGCCTGCCACCACCCGAAACATGCTTTCCATGACCTCTTCGGTCAAATAGTGCGGTTCTACGCCAAGATCGATCAACCCCTGATAGGTCGGGTTGTAATAGTGCTCCTCGGCCTCTTTGCGCGGATTCTCGATATTCTTGATCGTGACATCATAACCCAGCTTACGCCCGACCCGCTGAGTCAACTCCGCTAGCTCGTTGACGCTGAAGGTTTCCATGATCTGATTGAAGATACGCAGCTCACCCGCCTTGGCCGGCGTTTTCTCAGACATATGCACGCATTGCAACGTATCCTTGAGATTGAGATAACCGCGTGTCTGCCCCCCCTTACCGTAAACCGTCAGCGGATAACCCACAACTGCCTGAACGATAAAACGATTGACGATGGTGCCGAAGACCTCGTCATAGTTGAACAACGTCTTGAGCCGATCATCGACAGCCGACTCATCCGTTTCCAACCCATACACCGGTCCCTGCATCAAATCCGTGACCTTGAGGTTCCACATGCGCACACCGAACCAGAATAGGTCGGTATCCATGATCTTGGTGGTGTGATAGAGCGAGGACGCCTGACGCGGAAACAGAAACGTTCCCTTGCGCCCCTTGTGCTCAATCTCAATCCACCCTTCTTCGATATCGATGTTGGGCGTACCGTACTCGCCCATGGTGCCGAGTTTGATCATGTGCGTCTCAGGCGCAAAATCCCGAACCGCAAACATGAGATTGTTGGTGACGAGCAGATTGTTCAAAACCGTGATATTCGCGTAGCGGTAATCGATCAGCGAATAGGGCGCCGAGGGCTGTTCGGCATAGTGAACCACGGTCTCCGGAATCCCGCTGAATGTCGGATCAACCGCCCATTGATACTTGACCCGCCCATCGAACAGACCACGCATCACCTCGGGATCGGTCAGATCACCGATGACGACCTTGATCTCATAGCCGGTTTTTTCATGCCAAATACGCGCCCGCTCGGGCAGACTCGGCAGGGGATAGAGCATCCCGACATCGAGTTCGTTACAGGCATTGCGGCGGAAATAGTTGTCGACCACGGTGACGGCATAGCCGCGCGCGGAAAAATACATGGCCGTAGGCCAGCCGAGATAACCATCACCGCCAAGAATGAGGATGTGTGACATGTCTGTACTCGCTTGAGTTCGCCGAAAGATTTGCGTGTTCAACCTAGCCAAATGCGCTGGGTTGGCGCCGGCGGCGGATCGTCTTCATGCAACAGGTTGTTTTGCTGCAGGAACTCGCTGAGTTGCTCCTGCGACAGACAGGGTTCGTTACCCGAGTGGTAGGGATTGTCGACCGACTTGGATAAGATTTCGGGATAGCTGTATTCGATCTCGCGCGAGATGTGACGCAACGCCGGCAGCACAGCGAAATAGGTCGGCAGCTCATAGGTGCGGCGGGTCTCCTCACCATTCATCAGCTCCTCGTAGAGCTTTTCACCCGCCTTGGAACCGATGACTCGGATCTCGATGTCCTCGGCGCGATGACCATAAACCGGCGCCAGTTGGCGAATCATCACCTCGGCTAGATCCTGAATGCGGATGACAGGCATCTTGGTGACGAACACCTCACCACCACAGGCCAGCGCGCTGGAGTCGATGACCAGGCGCGTCGCCTCGCGAATGCTCATGATGAAACGCGTCATCTCTGGATCGGTCAGGGTGACAGGACCGCCCTGGCGGATCTGCTCACGGAAGATCGGAATGACTGAACCGCGCGAGCCAAGCACATTGCCGAAACGGGTGGACGCAAAAATGGTGTCGCAGCCGCGCTGACAATTGTTGGCGGCCGTCATGAGCCGCTCGCCCATGAGCTTGGAGGTGCCCATGACATTGGTCGGATTCACCGCCTTGTCGGAACTGGTGAAGATCACCCGCCCGACTTTGGCCTCCAACGCTGCCTCAATGACGTTCTGCACCCCATTGATGTTGGTCTGCACCGCGTCGAAGGGTGCCCGCTCGCAGAGCACGACATGCTTGAAGGCTGCGGCATGGAAGACGATGTCCACCCCCTTGAACAGGCGCGCCAGCTTACTGCGATCACGGATGCTGGCGAGAAAGAAATTGGCGTTCGCATGGTGCTGATAACGCTGCTGCTGAAAAAATAACTCGGACTCGTTGTTGTCGATGCCGATGAGCTCGTCAACGCCGTAGTCTTCGAGCAGCTGGCGCACCAGCTCGCCACCGACCGTCCCGCAGCAGCCGGTGACGAGGATGGATTTATTCTTGAGATGAAGCATGTCCAGTAAGCCCTTTTGAAAATTTCAGGTGTCCCTATGAGGCCGCCAACTCAGCGGTGCCGTCAGTAGTCTCTGGTTCGGCACCGAGGATGGCGGCGACGGTCTCTGCGACATCGAGACCTGGAATCATCGCCACCTGATGTTCGATACGCGCCTTGAGCCGTCCGTGGTCGACATCGCCTCGGCCCTGCACGATCCGCAAGGCGCGCGCGAAGTTGGCCTGAGCCGCACCATAGCGCAAAGACGCCGCACAGGCACGCCCGAGCAGATTGAAGGCGCCTGAGGTGAGGGTTGCGCGCATTCGCCGGCGATCTTCGCCCCAAGCAAGCGCGAGCTGAGTACAGCGATCAGCCGCCGCCATATCGCCGAGCTGTTGATAGCTGGCCGCGATGAGTCGAGCCAACTCGGCGCGCGCGGGGTGTGACACCAAGTCGGCTTTGTCGAATGTCGTGAGTGTCTGCCAGTTGCCGAGCATCCAAGCCGCTCTGGCCGCCTCCAGCGCGGTCTGGTCGACCTTGGAGCCAGTTGAATGACACAGCGCCCTTGGCGTCGCGGTGGTGGGAACTGGCAGACCAGCGTCGTCGAATTGCTGCCGAATCCGCGCCGGCATCAGCAACGCGAAATCCTGCCCCGGCGCCCCCACGACCAGCGCGGTTTCAAGCCGCTCGCGCGCACGACCCTGACGCCCAGCCAGCGCATTGGCCCGCCCCAGCGTGTTATAGACCCCCGAAATCAACACCCGCTCGATCAGCGTGCGATCACAGCCCCAATCATGCGCCAGACGCACCAAACGGCGCGTCTCCTCAAGCTGCCCGAGCTGCTGATGCCCAGCCGCCGCCAACAGCGCCAACCGAGCGCGGCGCGGATGATGCGCGAACGCATCAGAATCAAGGCCGGCCAGCCGGTTCCAGTCACCAAATTGCCACTGCGTCAGCGCCCGATCGAACAACGCCTCATCACAGGGCAACAGTTCACCGCCCCGAGCCGCCGCCCCCGCCTGACTCAACGCCGTAGACCCCGACACCGGAAGCGAAGCAGACCCCATCGACGCCGGATCGGAAGCCGCCACCGACGTCGACGCCACACCCGAACGCCCCCGCGCACCAGAGTGACGACCCTTGTTCCGGCTTTTCTGACGACTGCGCTGACTCATAGGGTTCCCTGCTTGGAATACTCGGCAAGCGCCTGAGCTTGGAGACGTTCCGCGACTTGTTCGCAATCCGGCGCTGCAATCAAGACCAACCCACAGGACTGATTCAATTTCGTTAATAAACTCTACAAAGACTTGCGAATTTATTAACGCGCACCCTCAATGAGGATGGGTGAATCCACCAAAGCTCGTAGAAAGATTCCACGAGCGCCGTTGATGTCACGATTAACCGTGATACCTTCAGATGTAATCGTTTTTGCGGAACCGATATTGAGCAATTTACCGTTCCATGAAACAGTTTTGCTCGTGTAGGCTTCGCAAACCCGAATGAGCTTTTTGCCTCGCTCGATACACTTCTGTTCAAGTCGTTGGCCAAATTTATAATGGCTAAATGACAACAGCGACCTAACAGATTTTTT
>NZ_FNOW01000084.1 GCF_900107145.1 Allochromatium warmingii
GCGCTAGTAAGTAGCGATTCAGCACTGCTGAGTGTTTGGCCGGATAGATCAGGAACCGATACCGGCGCTGGGCCTTTGGAAAACCAGATGGCAACCGCACTGCCAACTTGCAGATCACGGTTCGCTATTGGATCTTGGCGAATGACCTGACCGGCTGGAACTGTGTCGCTGTATTCCTCGGTAACTGTTCCGAGGATTAAACCCTCATTGGCCAACCGCGATTGAGCGCCGCTGACGGTCTGACCGGACAGATCGGGAACTTTGACCGGCGCGGGGCCTTGAGAAACCCAGACGGCAACCGCACTGCCAGCTTGCAGCATACTGTTGGCTGTCGGACTTTGGCGGATGATCTGACCAGTTGGCACCGTGGCACTGTATTCCTCGGTAACTGTTCCGAGTGTCAGACCTACACTGGTGAGCAGCGATTCAGCTTGAGTGAGTGTTTGACCAAATAGATCGGGAACCGATACCGGTGCTGGGCCTTTGGAAACCCAGATGGCAACAGCACTGCCAGCTTGCAGCACACTGCTCGCTGTCGGACTTTGGCGGATGATCTGTCCGGCTGGAACTGTGGCGCTGTATTCCTCGGAGACTGTTCCGAGTGTTAGACCTGAGCTGGTGAGCAGCGATTCAGCACTGCTGAGTGTTTGGCCGGATAGATCAGGAACCGATACCGGTGCTGGGCCTTGAGAAACCCAGATGGCAACCGCACTGCCAGCTTGCAGCACACTGCTCGCTGTCGGACTTTGACGGATGATCTGACCAGTTGGCACCGTGGCACTGTATTCCTCGGTAACTGTTCCGAGTGTCAGACCTACACTGGTGAGCAGCGATTCAGCTTGAGTGAGTGTTTGACCAAATAGATCGGGAACCGATACCGGCGCGGGGCCTTTGGAAACCCAAATGGCTACAACATTTCCAGCTTGCAGCACACTGCTCGCTGTTGGCGTTTGGCGGATGACCTGACCGGCTGGCACCGTAACACTGTATTCCTCGGTAACTGTTCCGAGTGTTAGACCCGCGCTGGTGAGCAGCGATTCAGCTTGAGTGAGTGTTTGACCAAATAGATCGGGAACCGATACTGGCGCTGGGCCTTGAGAAACCCAAATGGCTACAACATTTCCAGCTTGCAGCACACTGCTCGCTGTTGGCGTTTGGCGGATGACCTGACCGGCTGGCACCGTAACACTGTATTCCTCGGTAACTGTTCCGAGTGTTAGACCCGCGCTGGTGAGCAGCGATTCAGCTTGAGTGAGTGTTTGACCAAATAGATCGGGAACCGATACTGGCGCTGGGCCTTGAGAAACCCAAATGGCTACAACATTTCCAACTTGCAGCTCATTGTTCGCTGTTGGATCTTGGCGAATGACCTGACCGGCGGGAACTGTGGCGCTGTATTCCTCGGTGACTGTTCCGAGGATTAAACCCTCATTGGCCAACCGCGATTGAGCGCCGCTGACGGTCTGACCGGACAGATCGGGAACTTTGACCGGCGCGGGGCCTTTGGAAACCCAGACGGCAACCGCACTGCCAACTTGCAGCTCATTGTTCGCTGTTGGATCTTGGCGAATGACCTGACCGGCGGGAACTGTGGCGCTGTATTCCTCGGTGACTGTTCCGAGGAT
>NZ_FNOW01000051.1 GCF_900107145.1 Allochromatium warmingii
CCAACCATCATCTTTAACCGCCAAGCTCATCGTCGTTCTGACTCCTGTGATCGAGGAAACTTCCGCCTAGAATACCACCTTTTGGGATAGGCTCTTAGGGATCTGGGGGACGTGGCTGGAAGAAGCCCAGCTTGATTGGCGGCGCTGCTCGTATGTGGAAGTCGAGCAGTGGATTCAGGTACAGATGCGTGACACGCGAGTCAAGGCATCGATTGTGGTGCGTCGGGTCAGTGCGCTCTCGACCTTTTACAAGTGGGCGATCAGAAATCATCTGGTTGAGAACGATCCGGTGTATTTAGCGGAAAAGCCCAAACGCCCGCATCGCTTGCCGATCTGGATGGAGCCTGACGAGCAAGCACGATTTAAGCAAGCTCTACATGATAATAGTGATTTACCAGAGAATGTATTTGGTCAGACGCCTGAGACTATCATGCTTACCCGTCAGCGTTATCAGGTGCTCTTTGATCTATTGCAGAACTCAGGGCTACGGATTAGTGAAGCATTAGCTTTGCGGGTGAGTGATGTCACGGTGGTTGGGCAGTATGCGCGATCTGTGCGGGTGATTGGTAAGGGGGATCGAGAGCGTCAAATTCCTTTACCGGCTGGATTCGGTGAGGAATTAGCGGCATGGATTGGTGATATGCAGCAAACGGATTACATCTTCTGTAAAGAACCCGGTGGTGATCCACCGGTTCCGCGCACTGTCCGTGATTATCTGAAGAAGATTATGAAGAAAGCGGGCATCGACAAGAAGATCACCCCGCACAAGTTGCGACATACCTATGCCACGCGCTTGTTAGAGTCGGGAGCGGCGTTAGTGGACATTCAAACCTTGTTGGGTCATGCCGATCTCAAGACCACGCAGATTTACACCCATGTCAGTACCGAGCGGATAACGGAGCTGGTTTCGCGGTTATGAAGTCACGGTTGAGCCAATGGTCTCTAGCCTGCTGGGTCGGTCTGATGATCGGTTCAGCGGGTTACGGAGTCTTCCGTTATCGCAACCTCGATCCCCTCAGCCTGTAATGCTGCGCGGATGTGATCCCGTAGCTTGGCGGTGAGTGCAGATGCCGCCGGTTCGCGCTTGATCCATTGCTTGAGCGTTCGATGTGGTTCGATGAATACCAGCCAATCTACCGCCTGACCTTGATAGCCCTCCCCCGCCGCGCACTGGCTGCTACAGCCGATCATTACCTCGATCTCATCGGTGTTGTACTCGATGAACCAGCCCCAGTCCTCACTGAGCGGATAGCTGGTGTAGAGGTCAGCCTGTGCCAGTGCTTGGGCAAGCCAGAGTGCTAACTCGAACCCATAGACACCGGGGTTGACTTGGCAATCTTCAGGGGGGACGGGGAGAAAGCGGGCGCTGGTGAAGGTCAGTTGAATCATAGAATCACCTCGTCGCTGGTCAGGACAGCTAAAGGGGATGAGGGGCTGCGGTGTGAGCGGTGGGAGTTGGTGTTGGCGGAGGTGGAGTATGTTTCAGGAAAAACTGCCGAAGATTAGATGTTTCTGAACCCTCATGGGGATTCGGAACTGGCGATTTACGCATCACAACGCTTGATGATGTGAATCTCATAACCCCTCATGGGGATTCGGAACCGTGTATCTATTCAGCGGTATTCTAGTCGCGCCCAATCTCATAACCCCTCATGGGGATTCGGAACGCGGATGCGGGACATAGAGCCGACAGTCGAGCGTGACTCATAACCCCTCATGGGGATTCGGAACCGACGGGAAACCGCTGTCGAATCTGTTTGAAACAATCTCATAACCCCTCATGGGGATTCGGAACGAGCTAATCCGCGACCTGATCGTAGCCGACATCACCTCATAACCCCTCATGGGGATTCGGAACGGACTCTGCTACCCCCTGCCTTGCTGTTTTTTTGCTCTCATAACCCCTCATGGGGATTCGGAACAAGACGGACGGCTCCAGTGCTACCCCATTGCCGGATCTCATAACCCCTCATGGGGATTCGGAACAGGATGCGGCCCTGCTCGTTTCCCGCCAACGTTACACTCATAACCCCTCATGGGGATTCGGAACTAAGATGTCGGATATCTTGCATCCCATTTCTTTAGCCTCATAACCCCTCATGGGGATTCGGAACTCGTCCAGCAAGCGTTCGGTGCGCCGACGACTTTGCTCTCATAACCCCTCATGGGGATTCGGAACCAGACTGACAAGCCGATCAATTTTTTTATCGAGCGTCTCATAACCCCTCATGGGGATTCGGAACGTGAGGCGAGTGAAGCGGGAGCGTTAGCCCCGATCATCTCATAACCCCTCATGGGGATTCGGAACTGATGCACTGATTGTCGTGGCTGGAATCGGCGCAGTCTCATAACCCCTCATGGGGATTCGGAACTGGACTCATGGCAGCCGCCGTGTCTGACAATCGTCATCCTCATAACCCCTCATGGGGATTCGGAACTTGATTCCGATTTGTCACCAATACCGCGCTAATCTCTCATAACCCCTCATGGGGATTCGGAACCTGGCAGCCAAGACGAAAACCGATGGCGCTGGGGTCTCATAACCCCTCATGGGGATTCGGAACGAGCGAAAGCCGCCCGCCGTCCTCGAAATATATCGTGCTCATAACCCCTCATGGGGATTCGGAACATGCGCTATGGCTAGGCCGATTGGGGCGGCCTAGCACTCATAACCCCTCATGGGGATTCGGAACCCGACATCGGCGCGTGCCAGTGCAGCGGATTCGACTCTCATAACCCCTCATGGGGATTCGGAACTAGTGGCGATTCGTCCCCGTCGAGCGCGGCGGCGGCGCTCATAACCCCTCATGGGGATTCGGAACAATCTGCCCAAAACTCGGCGTCGATTCCGTGATAGCCTCATAACCCCTCATGGGGATTCGGAACCCTCAAGAATGGCCCGCAAACACGCGAGTTCGTCACTCTCATAACCCCTCATGGGGATTCGGAACCCGGAGGATGTTTCCGGCGTGATCGAGCAAGATCGCTCTCATAACCCCTCATGGGGATTCGGAACCAGATCACGGCACCCGCGCCCACTCCAATTATCACCTCATAACCCCTCATGGGGATTCGGAACCCGCAATGATTCGACGAAGCAACTCGATCACTACGCTCTCATAACCCCTCATGGGGATTCGGAACCGTCAACGCTCTTGTAAAGACCGATTCCATTCGCAAGCTCATAACCCCTCATGGGGATTCGGAACCTTGTTCCACGCTAAATCGCTCAGCTTCGCGTTTATACTCATAACCCCTCATGGGGATTCGGAACTCATCGTGAACCGCGAAACACGGACGACTAACCAGACTCATAACCCCTCATGGGGATTCGGAACCCTACGATTGCGGCTACCACACACACAATCAGAAGGCTCATAACCCCTCATGGGGATTCGGAACGTGCCTCTGATTCTTTTTTGAGCCTGCTCGCGCTGGTCTCATAACCCCTCATGGGGATTCGGAACCCCAGTGCGCCGCTGTTCTATCTCGCCGTAATTGCTCTCATAACCCCTCATGGGGATTCGGAACCAATCATCTTTTTCGCCCTTGGGATGAAGATCGGCACTCATAACCACTCATGGGGATTCGGAACTTCTGGATGTCTGAGCGCGGACGCAGGCGCGTCCAACTCATAACCCCTCATGGGGATTCGGAACTGGCGATTTACGCATCACAACGCTTGATGATGTGAATCTCATAACCCCTCATGGGGATTCGGAACCATCATGGCATGACGCAGGAGACATTTTTTAGACGGCTCATAACCCCTCATGGGGATTCGGAACATTCGTGACGGTGATCGGGAAATCGATAGTATTCAGCTCATAACCCCTCATGGGGATTCGGAACTGCCGGAATTGCGAACGTAAGTGGCTCGCCTTCCGACTCATAACCCCTCATGGGGATTCGGAACTACTGCCAGCGGCTAACTGTGCGGTGATGCGGGTGACTCATAACCCCTCATGGGGATTCGGAACCTTTGTTGGGTTTTTTAATGCGACTTCCTTGTCGCTCTCATAACCCCTCATGGGGATTCGGAACGCAGATTCTGCTCCAACCCAAGAGCGTCGCCGCCCTCTCATAACCCCTCATGGGGATTCGGAACCTGCGTAGCGATGAATTTAGCACTCGCTTTTACGCTCTCATAACCCCTCATGGGGATTCGGAACGCAGATTCTGCTCCAACCCAAGAGCGTCGCCGCCCTCTCATAACCCCTCATGGGGATTCGGAACCTGTGTTGGCATATACCAGCGATGAAGCTGCGACATCTCATAACCCCTCATGGGGATTCGGAACTTGCGGCTGCCGTTGCGCAGCGAGACGTAAACGCGCTCATAACCCCTCATGGGGATTCGGAACGCCAACTCGCTGTAGCAGTGACCACACCATCAGCGATCTCATAACCCCTCATGGGGATTCGGAACGGCATTCCATTGCCCTGAAAAAATGCGCTGTTCAATCTCATAACCCCTCATGGGGATTCGGAACGCCCATCTTTATTCCGGATTCGCTTCATCAGATCCATCTCATAACCCCTCATGGGGATTCGGAACGGCCGTTAAAGCAGTGCGGTCTGGCGCGGCCATCATCTCATAACCCCTCATGGGGATTCGGAACCTTGTTCTGTGCGGACATCTAAACCTGAGTCCGTGTCTCATAACCCCTCATGGGGATTCGGAACACAACATGCTCTATCGTCGCCCCAACAGCCGTCACTCTCATAACCCCTCATGGGGATTCGGAACCTCTCCGTGCAGAACTCGCCTTCCCACCAGGTGAGTCTCATAACCCCTCATGGGGATTCGGAACTGTAACTGACGCTATCGAGGAAACAGCTATAGCTGACTCATAACCCCTCATGGGGATTCGGAACCATGCTCTAAACGGCTCACCATCACATCGGTTTTACCTCATAACCCCTCATGGGGATTCGGAACACAGCCCCTCAGCTAGATCGGTGAGTCCTGATTCAGCTCATAACCCCTCATGGGGATTCGGAACGGCGATGACTCGAATACAGCTCGGCATCGGCGCTGGTCTCATAACCCCTCATGGGGATTCGGAACCTGTGCTACCCGAACGCTGGCACACTGAAGCCGCGCACTCATAACCCCTCATGGGGATTCGGAACTCCACATCCGTCAGCGTCAACTGTACGGTCGATTGTCTCATAACCCCTCATGGGGATTCGGAACGACCACGCTCCCCACACCTATTCAACCTGTGCGCACCTCATAACCCCTCATGGGGATTCGGAACCGGTGAATGAGTTTATTGCTAGGCCGTTAGTGTGGCTCATAACCCCTCATGGGGATTCGGAACAGATGTCTTGCCAGCGCCGTTACTAACGTTCGCAAGCTCATAACCCCTCATGGGGATTCGGAACCTCAAAAGACTCCATCGTCAGCGGCCAATATCACAGTCTCATAACCCCTCATGGGGATTCGGAACCAATTGCGCAGATTTTACGGAACGCTTCAGCGGTACTCTCATAACCCCTCATGGGGATTCGGAACAACTGAATGACGCGATTGAAACCGCTTGGAAAGATTCTCATAACCCCTCATGGGGATTCGGAACATGCCGTCTATCGCTCACGCGACGTGCGGAGATTCAACTCATAACCCCTCATGGGGATTCGGAACAGCCACGCCTTTTCGCGGATAGCGACCGACGCGGCTCTCATAACCCCTCATGGGGATTCGGAACGTCATATTGGTTTTCATGCGGATGCTTCAAATAATCTCTCATAACCCCTCATGGGGATTCGGAACCCGGCAGATGATCTACCGCTGGAAATCATACGCGACCTCATAACCCCTCATGGGGATTCGGAACGCCTCCCCGTCGATGCGTGGCAGCCGAAAGACAGCCTCATAACCCCTCATGGGGATTCGGAACCGGCGCAGCGCGAATGCGCGATTTGATGGCGGATGTCTCATAACCCCTCATGGGGATTCGGAACAGATCATCGGCACAGCAGCACGCACGCGGCGGGCCTCTCATAACCCCTCATGGGGATTCGGAACTCGTCTTCGAGGTCGTTGCGATCCACCTCGATAGTCTCATAACCCCTCATGGGGATTCGGAACCCGCTAACACGGTTTTTTCACTCGCAGCTAAACCCTCTCATAACCCCTCATGGGGATTCGGAACCGCTCGCCTTTCTGTCGGTCGATCCACGCCTGCAACTCATAACCCCTCATGGGGATTCGGAACGGTGGAGCGTGCGGTGTTACGCGGCGGCAAGCCGCTCTCATAACCCCTCATGGGGATTCGGAACCTGATTGCACGCATCATTCAGGCAAGCAGTCCTGAACTCATAACCCCTCATGGGGATTCGGAACCTGGTACGGAGGTCGCCTTCATCTCGAATAGCGTCCTCATAACCCCTCATGGGGATTCGGAACGGGCGCGTGGCCGGCCTGATGACCCTCGCCTGACATGCTCATAACCCCTCATGGGGATTCGGAACTTCAAAATCTCCCCTGACATGTGGGCGCAGATCGAGCCTCATAACCCCTCATGGGGATTCGGAACATGTTTTTTCTACAATTGTAGAATCAATCCCGCCACTCTCATAACCCCTCATGGGGATTCGGAACCTTAATCATGCCGTCTACAAGATCAATCTCGTATTTCTCATAACCCCTCATGGGGATTCGGAACGGAATACCGCGCCGCGAATGGCGACCTGCTAGGCATCTCATAACCCCTCATGGGGATTCGGAACCTGGTAGTGTCGAGGATGGGGTCGCGCATCTACGCCTCATAACCCCTCATGGGGATTCGGAACCTGCTCGATTCCGCACGCATCGGCGACGTCGGCGCCTCATAACCCCTCATGGGGATTCGGAACACCCATAGGCGACGCTCTGGGATCGCTGCAACACAACTCATAACCCCTCATGGGGATTCGGAACCCTCGAAATTACGAGATTTTCTTGATTCAAGATCTGTGGAAATTTGAATAAATGGATATGGAACATTGGTGTTTCAACGTCGGAGACCCATAGGGAATACTTCAGAGAAGGTAGAAGTTAAAGTGGTTACAAAACTCCAAAATCAGTTTTGTGCCATGTATCCTCCTCTCGACTTACTTCTCCCTTTCCAGATTCAGACTTGATAAAGTGAGTAACCTGCACATTCTTTCGATTTGCTGCCGTAATCTCAGTGAGACGGTCTTTTGGAACCAATTTTTCACTCAACTCACGACGTAGGCGGACAGCTTCAGCTTCGGTAATATCTCCCGAAAATACAGAATACTGCTCGTGGTTGAGATACCGTCGCAAGATCTTTCTGAAGATACCTGTTCGTTTCGCTTCAACATCGTAAGTGACAAGCATGAACATACTCAAGGCCGCCGCCTAAAGGATTCATACTCGGCCACGTCTAATACCTGTCGTTCTAGCCCGAGTGCTTCTCGATATATCCACTCCCTGAAGCTGCGCCCCGCATACTGTTCTTCAAGGCGCTGGGCAAATTGCTCGCTCACATGGCGGCGACCTGTTTCCGTCAACAGACAGACTCCGTCGTTGATGTTAAACCAGTTTTCACTGAGCATTTTGCGTCGTGCCATGCGAAAAATGAGCATGTCGGTGAGTACGGGTTTAAATGGCTCCGACAGATCAAGACTCAGAGAAGCACGTCCATGCCCTGGAGCGTGCAGTACACTGAAGGTCTCTTCGAGATGGGTCTTGCTTGTCTCGTGTCGGGTGACAGCATAGGTAAGTTGATTAAGGAAAGAGAGTAAACAGTTGATCGGGTTATTAGGCGGGCGTCTCACTCGTGGCGTGAAATCCAGCGCATGATCTATGTGCTTCCAACCACTGTAGTACCACTCGTGCAGATTACCTTCGATGCCCATCAGAGTAGGACTGTTATCGGCACTGCCGATCTTCCCTACGAGACGCTGCATGTTGGTGACGATATCGCTTAGCGCCTCGGTTCCTCGATATTGGTAGTAACGCAGATTAGCAAGCATGTTGTGGGCCGCGCCACGGACGATTTCCCGAGCGACAGCGATCCGCTTTCGCTCGTCTAACAGAAGCTCAGCCTGCTTCAGCTTGACCATACCCGAGGGGTAGCGATCAAGCGGCTCGAAGCTACCCTTACAGTAGCCGTAATAGTCGAAGACCGAGAGCCGCACGCCATGCGTACCACATAGGGTTAGCAAACGGGTATTCAGACGACTCTCACCCAGCAGCACAAGATGGCCGATGGACTCTATTGGTAGTGAACGCTTACGCCCATCGATCATGATCGACAGTGTGTTTTCATGCTGTTTCAGCGTTGCATCACGTGTCACGAAGAGCGTTTCCATCAGTCATACCCGCAAAACGGTGCCAAAGAGCAACTTGCACACAAGTTGATTTTTGCTGCAAATGGAACTTGACCCATTTGACTAAGCAGTTCCAATGCAAGGCTGTCATGCCAAAGCGCATCTAGCAGGGATGAATCGAGCGCGACCTCGCGCCAACGTCGGTTCGTCAACACATGCACCTGCCCCTTCCACTCCCGCCCCGTAGCAATAGAAAGCATCAAGGCGTAGTAACCAACCTGGTGATCGACCGCGCACTGTGCTCCACCTGTGCCCTTGTTTTCAAAAACAATGGCACGTTCCCAATCCAGACGATCCGGCGCTAAACCGAACAGACCCACCGTTGAGCGATCACGCTTGTAGTGAGTCGTCTGATGGGCAAGCCCAGTGGCAACCCGACTATTCCACTGTGCAAAGTTGATCCGGTGCAGATACATCCAAGCACGCCGCACGCACAGATTGATGTGCTGGAAGTGCAGTCCATGAAGGTTGAGGCGGTCTACCCGTTCAAAGAATGACGCTGACTGCGTCCACTGGAATATTTGGGTCATGGCCGGGTACCAGTCCGGTGAGTCGAACGAGCTTTTTGGCGGCTTCTAGTGCCTCAGATTGTTCCTCCCAATCAACCGCATAGTGATCGACGTTCTCGATCTCGCGACACCAAGCATCGACGAGTCGGCTGTCGTATGGCAGCGTGCAGGTTTCAGAGGTATGGGGGAAATGACATATCCAGCGCCGTTTGGCGTTACGATCAGGTTCATCTCGCCAGTAGTCATCGACGCTGCCCTGAATACGGATCTCGTCTTCAATTAACGGAAAACGCTCGTAGACAGTCGTTTCACGCTTGAGCCAAACCTCGGGATAGTCGAAGCCCTCACCACGTTCATTGACCACGCGGATCTTGCGCTCTATGGTTCGCAGATCGAGTGCTTGCGCACGGAACAGCCTCAGCCACTGCGCTACGTAAGGCTCTAAATGTGGGTCATCCGCTAGACGCTTGACCGCTTGCTCCAGTCGATATAATCCCTTTGCGGTCGCAGGACGATGCTGGAACAGATGCTCGCTGCGATGCCCGCGATTGCTCGCATGATCCATGAGCAAGTTCCAATACAGGCCAGCACACCAAGCTGCCTGACCTGATAGTTGGCCAAAGGTACCTGCGGCCATAGCTCGCGGATTCGATGCAACAGCGGCTTGGCTCAAAACGTCAGTTAAGTCCTTAATGCTTAATTGCTGTCCGATATGCGCTTGAACCCAATCCCTCAGAGTCCGTAGCCAAGGATCCCGATCAATGCGGGCCGCTTCTAAACGCACGATTACACGTCCATCATCACCGCGACGAGCCGCACGCCCGTAGCGTTGCAAGAAGTTCATCGGCTCAAAGCCAGGCTCCATCAGCATCAGATTAGCTTTACGAAAGGTCACGCCCATTTCGACACTGGCTGTAGCCAGAATCAGATCGTAAGCTAGGGGGTCGCATTTTCGGCCAATTGCAAATCCCGCATCATGCAAACCTTGCGCGATGCTGTCGCGGACACTATTGACGACAAGTACCCGAGTCGGGTTAATCCCACTTGCAGGAAATGAGCGAGCTAAGAATGGCAGATCTTTCTCCAGTGCTGCTAAGGAGTCATAGATCACAACCACCTGTCGATTAGCGTTGATCTCGGCTCGAATGTCTTCAATATGCTCTTGAATGAGATCGCGTAAGCTCAGTGCATCACGCACAGAAAGCACGACATCGCCATGCAGCGGTCTGCCATCATCCACTAACTCCTCGCGCAGCACGGCAACTTGATCGGGCGTAACGCCGACGCGCTCCAGCGTTGACAACAGATCTAATGGTGTCGCAGACAGAAAGCTCAGTTTAGCGCGGCCATATCCTGAACTGCTTTCATGCCCAGCGGTAGCAAGCCGCGCGAAGAGTGCTGCTAGGCCAAAGCCGCGTGCCTCGATGGTATGAAATTCGTCAAAGACGATATGATCGAAATCGGCTAATAGGTCAAATACGCCATCACCCGCCTGACCTGACTCAATCCGTCGAAGCACCAAGAGTGCGCTGACGACTTCAGGTACGGCTACGATCATCTCGCCATCGTGACTGCCTAACTTGAGAGCCTGCATCTGCCGTAAACGCAGACCGTTTATATGCACGATTCCTTGAGCCTTAAGGTCTGCGGTCTGATCGGAACTCCACAAGGCCACGACACTTCGGGCGCGTTCTTCGCTCCAACCCGATGCAATCAGATCTTGAACGAGACCACTGGCTAAGTTCTGAGCTAAGCGTCGGGTGGGTACGATAAATAACACCCGTTCACCGCGATCATGGAGCGCCCGCTGAAACGCATAGCTCTTTCCTGCTCCAGTTGGTGCTTCCGCGATACGGATTCGCTGCGCATTGTCCAGTAGTGCCCGCTGTAGCGGCGACAGTCCATCGTCGCCCTTAGCGACACAATGCTTAGCGATGGTCAGTTCCATTGCGCGACTTCCTGAGCAGCCTCGTCGAGTGGCATCGATGCCGTCAGTTGAAGTGGATAGATGAGGAATCGCTGAACAGACAAGGTGCGCTCGAACAGCATGGCTGTCCAAGCATTGAGTCGAACCGTTCTGATCTGATCATCTCGCTCCAGCTTGACCATACCATTGCGATGTAGCCCAACGCGGATTACAAATGCGTCAAGACCAGTCTCGGCAAAGGGGTCAATGCCGAACAATGCACCCCGAAAGACAGACGCAGGTGGAACCTCTTGGGTAGTCCAGAACTGTTTTAGGTTGCCCTTGTTAGCGACATCACGGAGCTTTTTCGGGAAACCTCCTTCTTCCTCTAGGTTAAGGCGTCGCGCCAACGGAGGCAGTAGTCGGGGCTCGTCGGCCATTAGAACGGAGGAGCGCCAAGGCATGGCTCGTAGGTCACGCTGATAGTCCTTTGCTGGCAATGCTGACCATGCGCGGACATGACCCAATACTGCGGCCAATCCAAAGCACAGAGCATTGTCGCTGATAAGCTCAGGTAAGGTCGCGGTTCCCCCTTTTACCGCCAACGAGTGATAAGCAAATGGGGTGAGCGTTGTTGCACGCAGCCCAACGATAGTGCTCATTGCCCAAACCAACCGTCGAACAGCTTGACCATCTCTCTTGCCGCGTCTTGGTATTCCTTTTCTAGCTCACCTCCCTGCTGGTTGAAGCCCTTGATTAGCCCTTCAACCCAGAACTGCACATCAGTACCTAGAATGTTGGTCTCATGCAGTGGTGCGAGATGGCTGTGAATGAGTGCGCTGATGGCCGCAACATCACCGATCTCTGCGCCACCGACCTTTTTGACAAGCTCGTAAGGCGAGGTCTCAGCTTTCTCAAACAGATCAGCATAGATGCCGACGAAGTGGGTGCGCACATTGAGGCCGGTCATGGCCGTTTGGCCGCCGTAGCTACCGGCCAATCCGACCGATAGCAGCAGATGCTTCAGTCCAATTGGCGGCAACAGCTTGCCGCGTGTAGAGAGCACCTGCACTAAAAGCGTGCCCGGATTGACGAAGTGGCGACTGAACAAGTTGTCGGTGTTCTTCTTGGCCTCAGCATCCCAGAGCGTGCCGTCCTCAAAGCCTCGATTGTGGAAGCTCTCGCTCACGCAAAAGTACTTAGGCCGCAGGCTTAAAGCGTCGGAGTAGTTCACAGCAGCGCGGACTGGCAATACTTTACTGTCATGGTTAGCCGAATCGCCAAATACTAGGGTATTGAGATCGAAGGAGTCTGATGCCTTAGTGCCTTTAGGAATCGCTGTGCGATTCTGAGGATAGCGTCCGCCAGCCTTCATGGCGCGTAGGATCTGAAGCGCACGACCGCGTTCCGGATACTTGAACTTGTTGGGAACCGCTCGAACGTAAGTTTCATTGTTAAACTCGATGTCCGTGATTTCCTGTTCTGCGTTGCGAATCACCAGCGGTGCAATCGCTTCGCGGATTAGTACTATTGAGACGCTGCCCAAGTTCTTGCGCTTGGGGTGCAGGTAAACATTCTTATCACCTTGACTCTCTTCGAGCAGGTCGCCCAACTGTGGCAAATAGTCGTTCAAACGATCCATTGAGTGTCTCCGTTCAATCGGTATAGGAAGCGTTATATTCCGCCTCAGACTTCGGGCGTGGCGCGGTGACGAAGGACATGCGATAGATGCTAGAGAGCACCCTGCGGCTGGCTTGCGACGGAGGACGACCATTGAGCACTCCGAACCAGATGTCTTCTACAAAGCGGTATGCGAAGGCAATGCACTCATCGGTCAGGCTCACGTCATCGCGGTTAGTACGAGCGGCAGCTTTCTGTTTTCGCACTAAATTGGTATCAAGTTCTCCCGCTATTGCCATCGCTAGTGAATCCCGGTCTCGCTGTCCGAGCTTCCACGCACTGATAGCCGCTTCTAGGCTGATGTTGAAGGTCAACAATTCCTCATTCGCTGAAGCGTCCCGGCGCGGGCGTTGTTGGATGCGGGCAGCGGCTCTGCCTAACGTGACAAGCGGCGCTTCGATCTCACTCATTTCATTCTCCTGTACCAGTTGTTCGAACTCACGCCTAAAGCGGACGCTCCGGTCTGACTGCCCCTCTTTTTTCTCTTTTGTCGCGTCGTGCAACAAGGCCCAAGATAAACAGATTGCACCGAGTCGCGTCTCCGGTCGCGTATAGCGATCAAAGACCTCGAAACCCAAGCCATTGGTGGTTAAAATCAACTGGGCCGTTTCAAAACGTTGTAGGGCGCTGGGTATTTGCTCGATGCGTAGGCGGCTACCGCCTATCAAATCTGCCAATCGGCGTGGCATGGCATCGAAAGCGAAGAAGGCTTTCTCTGAAGTTGGAAGACCGCGAAAGAGGTGGATTGGACGACCAACGCGCAAGGCGGCACGAAGCAGAAGTCGGAGCTGGTCTACTTGATCTTCAATGCGATCAGAAATACATTCGAAACGGGCAACACGATAACGATGCCGGTAAACCTCAAAGCCCTGATACACGACCCCCTTTAAAGGTTGCTCACGGGCTAAGTCGTAAACCGAAAGCGTTCCAAAAGTCCGTTCGTTGTTCAGCGCCAATGCGGAAAACAATCCAGTGGTAGACGGCGAAGAGAGCAATGTTGGTATGCCGTTACCGTTAGACTTCGCCGCCACTGATGTATGAACAAAGGCTCGAAGCCGGTGTTCAGCGTAAGAGACCGGAGAGATGTGCGTCTCTCCAAGTGCAGACTCGATAGATTCAAGTCGTCCATCGCGTCCTGAAAAAGCGGATTTCTTGATTTCATACAGATTATCCGCCGAAGCAAATGTCGCCTTGCTTGACACCGGTATGTCGGTAAAAATGCAGCGATTTGTTCCCGCTTGCTGACGACATGTAGGATTCGCTTGGAGACGTTCAGTAAAATGCTGCGCAACTGTTTGAACGATCCTGTTTCCTTCTCCTTTGATGGTATCGCGCAATCCTCGGCTGCCATCAACGCCTTCTAACCAGTTCCGTAAAAGACCTTCAGATCCCCAGATGCGGGTGTCGATCTCGGCATCTTTGAGGGCCATACGCATCGCCCAGAGTGACGTGAATACCCGCCGCGATGCGGAATCCTGCAACGCCGTGATCCATTCAGGTCGGTCGTGTCCAACCGCCTCTACAACGCACAGCTCCCGCTGCTCATAATCCAGAAGCTCTTTGACTTGCTTGTGGTTAAGCAGCAGCGCCAAGTGTCCGGCCTTGCGCAGATTCGACTGCGCCTCTTCCGACAGGACAGACGGTAATGGATACGGGGTAAGAGTTTGTCCTATAGCCTTTTGCCACCTCGGAGCTAGACCAACGTCTCTTATCAGTGTATCGAGATGTCGCGTGATCGCCTCATTTGCAAGGCTTGCTTTAACGAGGAAGAGCCGCCCCAGTTCGCGATCCGGCAAGTCAGTGCTGGCTATGAACTCACTTAAGCTGTCATGATCTGGTGCCGCGTCCAGAATCTCTGGTATCCCTCGGTTTGAAACATTGATCCGCATTCCAAATAGCTTACCCGAGAGAAACCTACAGATCGCTTTGATCGCACGCTCCTTGATCTCCTCTGAGCGTTCAGCCGGAATTAGCATCAGCAAACGACCGTCTTGGTGAACTTCAATTAAAGGTGGTACCGGTCGGCACTGTGCTGAAATTGCCCGTTGGAGTTCGTCGATCAAGAACGGATGATGTGGATCAAACAGATCAATACGTGACCATTGTCGCCAGATGTTGGTGAACAAACTGCTATCTATGCGCAAACGCTCCAGCACAGCATCCACGCCCTCTTTTAGCCACAAGCCATCCAGTTTGTCCGCTAATGCGACGTATCTCATTAACTGCTCAATTGAGCGCGGCGGATAAACGTTCGGCGGACTCCTATGAGCCTGAGAGGTCTCGGCTTGCTCAATGAGGTAACGCACTTGATCGGGCGTGAAGGAATTATCCTGACTGATAAAGCGGTCGAGTCCATACGCCGTCCAACGTTCCGCCACACGCTCCAGCGGCAATGCGTCATCGCGTTGCAACTGGAGAACTTTATCGAGGTCGTGCATGAAAGCGATTGCCGCGAGCACGCGCAGTTGCCCGTGTAGCTTTGCGCGATCTGAATCTGGGTTGCTACCTAGCACGTCCAGTGCCGCGAACGTCAATGCCCCTCGTACAACCGATAGGAGGTGATCCAAGAGCGTGATATTCATGCTCTCGGCATAGCGTTTGCGTAGCTTCGGATTTTCCGAGTACCCTCCCTTACCGCTGATTGACATTAAATGAATGAAACGGGTATCTACAATCCGGTTAGCATTCAGATCCTTCTGTTTCTTTTGATCTAGCTCACGTCCAACCCGTTGCAGAATGACATACGCCTCAACCACTTCGGTCATAAATGCCTTATAGACTTCTGAAGCGAGGTGTATAGCTTTTTGCGTGACCTCGTTCATCGCCCTACCCCTCCCTCTGCTAGTCCAATGCAACCGAAACCGTTACGGGTCTTCTCGCCAAGTCCGGCATACCAAGCCAGCAGCGCATCCGCACGATGCCCTGAAACCACCAAAGGTGCTTGCATTCCAATGACGAAAGCCGGTTGGCCATTCTTCATGCGCTTGGTACTCACAACGACCGAGTGCCTCGGATTGGCACGCAAATAGAGGCTGTCGGGCTGAATCGTCAAAGAAATCTGACGGCCCGAAATACGACTCAGGCGGGAGTTGACGACAGCCGAAAGATCGACCTCATCAAGGCTTGTGTGCCAGCGTTTGGTGGGCTTTGAGAGATCGCTGATGGCGACGGGAGAAAGAGTCAAAACACCCAATACGGTTTGCTCAGCAAGTATGGGCGAGGACTCAACTACAACATTTGCCGATGAAAAATCCAGCATCTCACCTGTAGCGGCTCTGGCATAGCGTACAGCGCAAGGATCGATAGTCGCGAGAGTCGTGCTCAACGTTGCATCAGGTGTGGAAACAACTAACGTATGCGCACGTCCTTCATGGTGAGAATGAAATCCCAGAGGGGCGAAGTTCCAAGGCAAGGCTTGTGCACCGATAACCTGCTCCGGCTGCGCACCTGCTGCGATCCACGCATTCACGAGAGCATCGTGAATCAGGTCAAGATAGCGGTAATGCGCCCAGCGTCCTGGTGGCAGTTGTAACCGAAGCCGATACATAGCAAAGCTCCTGGAAAGTGACTACACTGAAGTATAGTCATTTATCTAACCTAAGTAATATACGAACATGACATGAATCATGACATGCTCAGACGTTTTGCTTTCATCGAAACGCGACTACTGTGGTGCGGGGGCGTGACGGCAGGCGAGTTAGCGAAAGGATTTGGACTTGCACGGCAGAACGCACAACAAAGTATTAAAGCTTATTGCCAGAGACATCCCGGGCAGATGGAATATGATCGCAGTCGTCGGCGTCATGTCCGTACTGCGACATTCGAGGCACAGTATGTTCAAAACAATGTTAGTCGCTTTTTAGATTACCAACGCGCTATTTCACAAGTTGCACATTTCTATGAAGAATCAGAATGGTGTGATATTCCATTCATTGATGCGGACACTTTAATTAAACCTATCTATGATTCTAATGGCGTCCAAACTGTTTTAGAAGGACTAAGACAGCAAGCTGTAGTTGAAATAGAATACTGGTCAAAGACTAAAACTCAGACTCGACTGATTTCACCACACCATCTAGTATTTGCTGATGGTCGCTATCATATCCGAGCCTATTGTCACGAAGCACTTCAATATCTTGACTTTGTACTGACGCGCGTGATGACTGCAAGACTTACAAAGGAACTATGGGTTTCGAGTGACGCGGATAAAAACTGGCACCTACGAAAAAATCTACGATTTCGGATCAATCCGAATCTACCCAATTCAGCACAAGATGCGATTCGTCTGGATTACATTCCAACTGGAGAGAATTTTTTAGAGTTTCAAGGCATCCGAATTGCACTTGCTTATTACATTGAGCGACGATTATGCAGAAAAGATTGGCTTTTCGAAATTCCTTTATGGGAAATTATAGAATGATTAATGATGCAAGTGAAAAATGCTTGATTTCATATTTCGTCATACTCCCATCGCTCCCACATCCGCCCTGAAACCATGACCGACACCACACCTGAGTCAAAGCCCCCTCAATCCCCGCTTGACCTCGCAGCACTGACGGGGAAGCTGGGGACGAAAGCCGGAGCCGATGGTGCAGCGGTGGTGGTGCTGGAGAGTCCAGCGTTGCAGGTGTTTGAGAAGAAGGTAAAGGCGGCAGATTGAACTTTTTCACGTAGATCAAATAGAGAATCCGACATGAACAAAACTTATCAATTAACCATTCTTGCATTTATTGCTTTAAGCACATCTCCTGCGACTAGCTATGCAGAACCTAAAATAGGCGCATCTATCAATGGCGGTATCTTTTTATACCGCGATTCAATAGAGATGTATTGGAATGATTGGTTAGCATTTCCTTTAATGAATAAAGCGGACATCCCAACATCAAGCCAAGCCCGCGCTACAATAATTGGCGAAGGCAAAACCGCTGCTTTCATTGGTAATATCAGCATCAACTGTGAAAATGGTCAGCATTTCTGGGAAAGTGCTGGAAATGGTTCTGAATTTCTAGCCAGTGAGCGCGAAGCAGAAGAGATTGTGCCGGTTCAAGCTATCAAAAATTCTGTTAAATTATTCTGTAAACGGACTCGCTAACTCCATGAGAACCAAAACATGCTTGCTAAACAACGTCGAAATCGCCCGCACTTGCTCCGCCTCAACATCTGTTCGGCTGTAATAATGCGACTCAATGCACCACATAGCCCTTCGGCTTCACCGTTCCCACAACACTTGACCGCATCCGTTGTCCTCCCATGCCGCGACTTCATCGTCGGGAAGTGGCCGGAAGAAGGCACCTTGACAGTTCGGTTCATGCCGCCTGTCGTAACCGTAGATCGACATGAATATCCTCAAATGGGCACAGAACGCCACCGTTGGGTGTGCGCTCAAGCATCCCTAACTCCGCCAGCACCGTGACATCAGCATGAACGCGCTTGACATCCCGACCTAGACGCCGCGATAGCTCGCGCACACTCATCGCGCCAGCGCCCAAGAGGGCTTGAATCACGGCCCAACGGCGTTCGGTCAAGTGGCTAAAAAACAGGGCTGCGGTCTCAAAGTTCAGTGTCTCACCCTGATAGTGCGCCGCTTGAGCACGCCGTCCCGCTGTACGCAAGGCCGCTCGCCAATCCGGTTGGAGCGTAATGGTCAGTGTTCGCGTCGCCATCGCTCGACCTCCCCGATGAAATCCTCGATTAACTGTTCAACATCCACGAAGGTATAGGGTTGTTCGCCACCCTTGCCGTGCCGGTGATCGCCCTTGCCGCGCTCGTTATCGAAACCAATGACGCGCTGACCGTCCACAATCAAGACCAGTCGATACTTGAAGGGATGGTGGCAGGGTGGAACCGCTTGCGGTAATCGCCACACCACCAGCTCAATCAGCGCCCCTTCAGGTGTGACATCTTTGAATTTGGTAATCAGTTCGGCTGGCATGTTGGCTATGATGCCAACAAATTAGCTGCGCTTCAATCCACTTGTATGAACGTCACACTCAGGTGGTTCCCCACATTCCGTTGGCAACGTTCAGGGTATTGACCTATCGGAAAACAATTGGTTTGCGTCGCGTAGCGCGGCATCTCGCTACTGGTTCGTTTCAGGGCGATTTAACTATACGGAAAACCCTGTCGTTATGAGGTAGGATACGGAAACCCCCATTTTGAGTTTTCCGTGATGCTGATTGGCTATATGCGGGTTTCAACGGGCGCTGACCGACAGAATATTGATCTACAGCGGGATGCACTGCTGGCAGCAGGTGTTGATGTCCGGCATCTGTTCGCAGATTACGGTTCGGGTGCTGACGCGCATCGACCGGGGCTGACGAAGGCACTGGACTATGTACGGGCTGGGGATGTGCTGGTGGTCTGGAAGCTGGATCGTCTTGGGCGGTCACTGTCCCATCTCTTGTCCATTATTGACTCGCTCAAGGACAAGCAGGTTGCCTTTCGTTCACTGACTGAAGGCATGGATACCACCCAGCCATCTGGTCAACTGCTGTTCCATGTCTTTGCGGCATTAGCGCAGTATGAACGGGCCTTGATCCGCGAACGGGTGATGGCGGGACTGGCCGCAGCCAAGCGTCGCGGTCGCACAGGTGGACGGCCTCCGGTTCTCGTGGCAGAGAAACTTGAGGCGATTGTGGAGGCGCTAAACGGTGGGATGTCTAAGTCAGCCGTGTGTCGGAATTTCGGGGTCAAGCGATCCACATTGATCGACACCCTCAATCGTATCGGCTGGTCAGGTAAGCCAGATGCTGGATGATGCGAAGAGATGTTTTGGGGATAGCCCGGTAGTGGCTACAGTGCGCAATCTGTTTGCTGACCTGCCAACACCGACCAGCGGCGAGTGCTTTGAACAACTGGCCGCCTGTCGCGGGGTACGGATTGAGCGCATTGTGAGTAGCGATCAACCCGAGCCAGTGCTTTATGAGCAGGAGCAAGACGAGTGGGTCTGTCTACTTCAGGGTCGGGCGCAGTTATTGATTGCTGGTGATCCGGTGGAACTACAAGCAGGCGATCATGTGTTCATCGCTGCGCATGTCCCGCATCAGGTGTTGGAGACATCCAGTGATCCGCCCTGTCTGTGGCTGGCGGTGCATATTCATCCGCATGAACCCTGACCGGAGTAGGACACTGGTTTAACTGCAATGCCACATCTCTCTAAAGAGTCTTTAGACACCGCATCTGGCATGACCGATCTTGATGGTTCCCATTACTCTACAGTCCTCACAACTTTGCTGGAGACTGTGCATGTTCCACTTAACCCGCCTTGCTCTGCCCGTTCTGCTGTTGTCGATCAGCACCACCAGTCATGCGGCCTTTGATGCCTGTCGTGACACTTTTCCCAATCAGACCCCGCCCAAAGTCAGCACCAGTCTGAGTCAGACCCGCGATCTGTGCATGTCAGACTTCGCTATCTTGCACTCAGGTCAATCCAAGACAGCGGTGTTCGTGGTCGAGAAGCTCAACCGTGCTCGATTGATCGACGCTCAGGATGAGGAACGAACCGATAAGTTCTACGAGGAAGCGCGTCTACCGAGCGCACACCGCGCCCGTCTAGCCGACTACAAGGGATCGGGCTTTGATCGCGGACATCTTGCTCCCGCTGCCGACATGCCCACACCGGAAGCAATGGCGCAATCGTTCTCGCTGGCCAACATGGTTCCGCAAGCACCGGAGAATAATCGCGGCATCTGGGCGAAGAACGTTGAGAAGGCGACCCGTCAGTATGCGATGCGAGCGAAGGGGGATGTGTTCGTGTTCACGGGGCCGGTGTTCAGTGGCAAGCCTGAGACCATCGGGACAGGTCAGGTTTGGGTACCCAGTCACCTCTACAAGCTGGTCTATGATGCAGCCGAGAACAAGGCATGGGCCTTCTGGGTCGAGAACACTAAGAGCCTATCCCAAAAGGCCGGTAGCCCGCCAAGTGATGATCCCGAGCGCCAGATGGATCATGGCCAAGTAGGTGTCATCGCGCTTCTCCCAGCG
>NZ_FNOW01000059.1 GCF_900107145.1 Allochromatium warmingii
TTACCCGTACTAATTGACCGTGCGGCTTGACCATATAACACCCAAGTGCGTTACAAAAAACCTTACGCTCTCACCGTTTCGCGGATCGCTGATCAACTCCTGTATCAGCACTCCCACCCTTTCCCTGGCGGCCATAGAGACTTGGAACCACCTGATCCCGTCCCGAACTCAGACGTGAAACAAGCCTTCGCCGATCCTAGTGTGGGGCCTCCCCATGCGAACCTAGGGCACCGCCAGGGCTCTATTCCCTCAAAACCCTCGCCATTAATCAATGGCGGGGGTTTTGGCTTTCTGCGTCTTTTTGTTTCTGTTTGTTGTCGATTCGTTTCGACGATGGTGTTTATCGAAACATACGATCTTCAATACCCCGCTTTACCTCTTGCGCGAGCTGCGCGAAACACCTAGAGTTTTACTCAACATCAGGCAGCAACTTCCCCTCAAAAACCCTGTTAAAAGTGGTGGGAAAAGCCTGACTTAAACTCTAGGATAAAGCGTCGTCTAACTGACTACAGGTATCTCGCCATGGCCAAAGACTTCTCCATACTGCCGACGGGCACGATTGAGGCGTACATCAATAGTGCCTACCAGATTCCTGTTCTGACGCCGGAAGAAGAGCGTTCTTTAGCTGTGCGTCTGCGCGATCAGAACGATATGGATGCGGCCAAGCGGCTGGTGACATCGCATTTGCGGTTTGTGATTCGGATTGCACGCGGTTATCTGGGCTATGGTTTGCCGTTGCCCGATCTGATTCAAGAAGGGACAGTGGGTTTAATGAAAGCAGTACGCCGATTTGAACCCGATATGGGCGTGCGTTTGGTGTCATTCGCGGTGCATTGGATTCGCGCTGAAATCCATGAGTATATTTTGCGCAACTGGCGCATTGTGAAAGTGGCGACGACGAAAGCACAACGCAAGTTATTCTTTAATTTACGGAGTTCAAAAAAGCGTCTCGGCTGGTTAACCAAGCAGGAAGTAGATGAGGTGGCAGCGGATCTCGGAGTCAAGCCCGAAGTCGTGTTGCAGATGGAATCGCGGTTATCGAATCAGGATCTGTCATTCGACGGACTGGAAGACGATGATGATGATTCTCCGGCTGCGCCCTCTACCTATCTGCCTGACGTGCGCATGGAGCCGTCGCGGTTGCTGGAGCACGAAGATAGCGACCGCGATCAGCGCGAGCGGCTCTATGCCGCGCTCAATGGCTTAGATGATCGCAGTAAGACGATTCTATTTGAGCGGTGGCTGTCAGAAAAGAAACAGACGCTGCATGAATTAGCTGAACAATTCGGCGTGTCAGCCGAGCGTATCCGCCAGATCGAAAAGAATGCAATGAAAAAAGTGCGGCTACAGCTTGAAGTGTGATGCCATGCTGTTATCACAGTGCGTCACCGATCTTGTTCCCTATCTTAACGATCATTCTGCATCAGGTTTAAAATGGCCTGATTCAGAATTGATCGAGTGATTGATGGCGATGCGTGTTAATGGTAAACCGGATTGGGAATTAGACGGACGCGATTGGCCAAATCGTGCGTCGAGTGATTTTATGACTGCCGCTGGCTTGCGCTGGCATGTGCAGCGGATGGGACGCGGGCCGGTGCTGTTATTGCTGCACGGGACGGGCGCAGCAACCCATTCGTGGCGCGATTTTGCACCGATTCTAGCCGAGCACTTCACGCTGATTGCGCCCGATCTGCCCGGACATGGTTTTACCACAGCACCACCTTATGAACGGATGTCGCTGCCGGGCATGGCGGCATCGCTGGGTGCCTTAATTGAAACGCTGGGTGTGCAGCCGGATTTGGTGCTCGGACACTCGGCGGGGGCGGCAATCTTGATTCGCGCCTGCCTCGAACAGCGAATTGCGCCGCGTGGTCTCATCAGTCTCAATGGGGCGCTGCTGCCCTGGCGCGGTCTGCCGGGGCGGTTGTTCTCGCCCGCCGCTAAACTCTTCGCAACCAATTCATTGGTCTCGCGTGTATTTGCACGGCGGGCGCATAATCGTCGCGTGATCGAAGACCTGATCGACAGCACCGGCTCGACCTTAGATCCAATGGGCGTCGAGTTCTATCAGCGGCTGATTCAGCATCCGGCGCATGTGCAAGCCTCGCTGTCGATGATGGCTAACTGGGATCTGAATCTGATCGAACAGGGCTTGCCGCAGCTCAAAACGCCGTTGTTTTTAATCGTCGGCAATCAGGATACGACGGTTTCGCCGCGTGAAGCCCAGCGCGTTCGCGCCACATTGCGACCCGATGCGCAGCTGTTCGAGTTGCCGGGCTTGGGGCATTTGGCGCACGAAGAACGCCCACACGAAGTTGCCGAGATCGTGTGCGACATCGCTGCTCAACTCGGTGTGCTTGAGGCCAAATCCTGAGTGATTTCAGGGGATGACGCGGGGCCGATCTTGCTATACTGTCAACCTATCTTGACAGTAAGGCAGGTAAACGAACTTGACAGTCGCGGCTTCGCAGGTTTCCGGTAGTGTTCAAGGTCGAGACAAGGCCCACGCGGTCGTCATCGGCAGTGGTTTCGGCGGTCTAGCCGCCGCAGTACGGCTGGCGGCACGCGGGTTCCGCGTCACCATCGTCGAAAAACTCGACGCCCCCGGCGGACGCGCCTATGTCCATCAGCGCGACGGCTTCTCATTCGACGCCGGCCCAACCATTATTACCGCACCATTTTTACTCGAAGAGCTGTGGCAGCTCGGCGGGCGGCGGTTTGCTGATGATATTGACTTGCGGTTAATGGATCCGTTTTATCGGATTCGCTTTGATGATGGCCGCGTGTTTGATTACAGCGGCGATGCAGAAAAAGTCAAAGCCCAAATTGCGCAGTATTCGCCCGCTGATGTCGTCGGCTATGATCGCTTTATGGCGATGAGCGAGAAAGTCTTTAAGGTCGGATTTGAAGATTTGGCCCATGTGCCATTCACTAATCTGACCGATATGCTACGCATTGTGCCAGATATGGCGCTGCTGCAAAGTTATCGCACGGTTTATGGCTTGGTGTCGAGCTATATTAAAGACCCGTTTATTCGCCAAGTCTTATCATTCCATCCGCTGTTAATCGGCGGCAATCCCTTTACCGTCACCTCGATTTATGTGCTCATTTCGTTTTTAGAGCGCAAATGGGGCGTGCATTCGGCAATGGGCGGCACCGGCGCTATTGTCAATGGCTTAGTGAAGCTGATTGAAGGTCAGGGCACTGAAATTCGCTATAACGCGGAAGTCGAGCGTATTCTGACCCAGAATGGCAAAGCCACCGGCGTGCGGTTAGCGTCGGGCGAAGAAATCGCCGCTGATGTGGTGATTTCGGATGTCGATCCAGCAACCACCTATGGGCGAATGCTGGCCGAATATCCGCGCAAACGCTGGACAGATCGCAAGATCGAACATTCGCAATTCTCGAATGGGTTATTTGTCTGGTATTTCGGCACCAAGCGCCAATATCCCGATGTCAAACACCATACGATTCTGCTCGGGCCGCGCTATCAGGGGCTGATTCAGGATATTTTCAAGCATAAAAAGCTGGCTGAAGATTTCAGTCTCTATTTATATCGACCGACGGCAACCGATCCCAGTCTTGCGCCTGCCGGTTGTGATACCTTTTATGCGTTGGCTCCGGTACCGCATTTGGGCGGTGAGACCGATTGGGCAACCCAAGCCGAACCCTATCGCGCTCGGGTGGCCAAGTATTTGAGCGACACGATCTTGCCCGGATTGGAAGATCAAATCGCCACCTCGCTCGTCACGACACCTCTGGATTTCAAACATCGCTTAAATTCGCATCTCGGAGCCGGTTTTAGTCTCGAACCCCTCTTAATGCAGAGTGCGTGGTTCCGCCCGCATAATCAAAGCGAAGAGGTCAAACATCTCTATTTAGTTGGCGCAGGAACACATCCGGGCGCAGGTGTGCCGGGGGTGATCTCGTCTGCGCGTGTTCTCGACAGGGTGGTGCCCGATGCCTCAACATTTGTCTGATTCGACTGCTCACACGACGACACACGCGACAGCGGCTGATATTGCGGCCTGTCGTGAATTGCTCCGCTGCGGTTCGCGGTCATTTTATGCCGCCTCGTTCCTGCTGCCGACGCGCTTCCGCGATCCGGCGATGGCGCTCTATGCTTTCTGCCGCATCGCCGATGATGCGATTGATTGCGTTGGCGACGATCCGCAGCTTCAGGCCGAAGCCTTAGCCATGCTCAATGATCGGCTCGACCGGCTTTATGCGGGCACGCCGATTGACGATCCGATTGACCGCGCTTTAGCCGATGTAGTGCGGGAGTTTGCGCTGCCGAAACGGTTACTCGAAGCCCTGTTCGAGGGGTTTGAGTGGGATTCACAGGGGCGGCGTTATGAAGATCTGTCCGGCGTCTATGCGTATTCGGCGCGGGTTGCGGGCACCGTCGGGGCGATGATGGCGGCGCTGATGGGCGCACGCTCAGAAGAGCTAGTCGCCCGTGCTTGCGATCTGGGCGTGGCGATGCAGATTACCAATATCTGCCGCGATGTCGGCGAAGATGCACGGAATGGGCGCATCTATCTGCCGCTGTCTTGGTTGCGCGAAGCCGGAGTCGATCCCGACGAATGGCTGAAAAATCCGGTGTTTAATGATGTGATCGCGTCTGTAGTGCGGCGTTTGCTTCAGACGGCTGATGAACTCTATCAACGCTCCGATGCCGGCATTGCCGGGCTGCCGTTCGGCTGTCGCGCTGGGATCAATGCCGCCCGCTATCTCTATGCTGAGATTGGGCGGCAGGTCGAGCGGCAGGGGTTGGATTCGATCTCGCAACGGGCCGTAGTTCCAGCACCGCGCAAGCTGCAATTGCTCGCGCCGATTTTGGGCCGAGCGGTGCTGAGTGCGCGTCCAGTCGCAGCGCCAGCACTGGAAGAAACGCGGTTTCTCGTCGAAGCAGTGGTCGCCGAGACCCCGCCGCGTGCGCCCAGTGGCATGGGTGAGCGTGTTTTGTGGGTGTTAGAACTCTTTGAGCAACTTGAAGAGCGCGAACACGCTCTCACTATGCGCTAAACAACGCGCCGCCGAGTGCGAGCCGACCTAACCGACACTGATGACGAGCCACAGCAAAAACCATGAGCGAATTTTTTACCAGTGCCCACGCGATTGATTTAGTGCTGTTACTGATTGGTCTCGAAGCACTGGGACTGATCGTGCTCTGGCGCAAACGACTGTGTCCGCTGTCGCCCGCATCGACCTTGCTCATCCTCGCACCCGGTACCTGTTTGCTGCTGGCATCGCGGGCCGCGCTCGCCGGGGCCGCATGGAGCGTGATTTCACTGCTGTTTCTGGTCGCGCTCATCATTCATTTGATCGACTTGCGCCAACGCTGGCGTGAACGTCAACAATCCAATCAGCGCGGCTAAGGTGATACCGTGAGCACATCTAACCGCCGTTCGGGTCTCGCCTTTCCGACCCTTTCGCCGCGCTTGCTTTATCGCATCGCCTCAACCCATGCGTTCAGCGAGCGCGGGTTGTATCTCAATCTCGGCTATTGGGACACAGCGACGACCATTGATGACGCCTGCGAAGCGATGGTCAAGCTGATTGGCCAAACGGCTGGGTTGACTGCGGATGATGAAGTGGTCGATGTCGGCTTCGGATTTGCTGACCAAGATCTGTATTGGATGCAGCATTTTGGCCCCAAACGCATCATCGGCATCAACATCACGCCCGAACAGGTGCGCTTGGCGCGACAGCGCGTCGCCGAACGCAGCTTATCCGACCGCATCGACCTGCGCGAAGGCTCGGCGACCGCCACCGGCCTGCCCGATGCCTGTTGTGATGTGGTGATTGCGCTTGAATGCGCGTTTCATTTCCGCACCCGCGAGCACTTTTTTCACGAAGCGGCCCGCATCCTGCGCCCAGGCGGGCGCATCGTACTCGCCGATTCGATCCCGACCGGGCCAGAGTTCAATTCATGGCGCAATCCATTCCGTGCCTTGTTAAATGATGCCATTCGCGCATCATTGGCGGTGCCGCGTGACAATGTCTATCCCAGTGCTGTCTACGCTGCCAAGCTCGCAGCGGCGGGCTTTGAATCCGTGACCGTTGAATCGATCCGCGATCAAGTCTTTCCGGGCTGGCATCGGGCGCTGTTCGAGGACAGCGGACTGCGGCAGCGGCTCGGCCCGGTCGGTTGGCTACTGCGGCACATGCCCGTCCCCAAAACTGAGCTATACAGCGGCTTTGATTACGTGCTTGCCGTTGCCCGCCGCGCCGCCCGCTAACCCCCCAGCATAGCGCGTGACTTACGGCTGCCAGCCGCCCTGCTCACGCTGCCGCTGCACCTCCGCTAAACACCGCCAATGACACGCCAGCCGCCGATACGCGCATAACTGCTCGGCTTCACGGCAATCGCATGGATGCAGGCACAGGGCTTCGATGTGACACAGAATGGTCTCAGCTAAGGTGACTGAGCGGTCGCGCACATATTGATGAATGAGATCAGCGAGCTGACGGCGCAGCTGTGAGACTTCCAAGCGGGTGAGATCGTCGAGTTCCAGATGCTGCTGTATGAATGACATGGCGTGTTTCTCCCGAAATGGACGGTTGTGGAAACACCCAGCGTGGCGATCCGGTCTGGAATGGCTGGCGGGTTCTAGTTGATAACGATTCTCATCTTAGCGCAAATTTGACGGCTGTCAAGCGGGTGCTGGCGCGTCTGCGCGAAGCCAATGCGATACACGATTAGACCTGCGAATTATTGCGCCACCAACTCAATGCGCTGATTGAGCGCCTGCCCAGCAGCATTGGCATTGGTGGTCAAGGGTGCGAGATTCGCCACGCCCATCGCCTTGAGCCGCTCGCCGAAAATGCCAAAACTCTGAATTAAGGTGCGCACCACTTCTTGCGCTCGCCGCCGCGATAATTCTAGGTTTTCATCTAGGCTACCGCGATTATCCGTGTGCCCGACGATATACAGTTTGAGCGCGGGTTGTTCGACTAAGAGCAACGCAATTTGCTCAAGCTGTGGTTGGGATTCAGGACGAATAGTTATCGGATCCGTATTAAATTGAATACCCGGCACTGCAATGCGTCCAGCTTCAGTTAAGCCCTGCGCTAATTCACTTGCTGGCAGCGGTGTTATTGATTCGCGGATTGGTTGGCCAATTACGGCTTCGACAAAAATTGCCACGCGATTCCCAGCCGCTGAATCGGCGAAATTATCTTGTCGCGCTGCAAAGATAAAGAGCGATGTTGCGCCCGCTTCATCCTGACGTTGGGCGCTATAGAGATAGGGATCTTGCACTGTGCTATCGGAATAGACATATTTTAAGACATAGCGTTCGGTGAGTTGTTTGCCATAGGATGGCTCGCTATAAAAGCGGTCGATTTTTTCGCCACACGTATCAAAACCCGCGCATTGATAGAATGGCTGATAGCCCTGTTGGGTGAGCGTATCTTGATAATGCTGAATGACCGCCTGTGCGGTTACATCACGCGGCGCAAGATAAATAATTCGCGTGCGCCGACCGACAACTTTGAGCGTTTTTGTCCAGCCCTCCGAACTCGCGCCATCATCCCAGGGGCCAATTGGAATTAAGGTTTCGTCAAATTCACTGACGCGATAACCAATAATCACGGTTCCGGCAAAGCGTGCGATCCCCGGTAAATCTGCTGCGCCATGAAGATCCTGTTCATAGCCCGGCGCAGCGAGCACTGTAGCACTGTGCAGCCAAGCCCAGAGCACCCACAGCAGGCCCAGCCGCTGGGCAATCGAGCATAGGCGATAATTCCTAAAAGCGTGAACGGTCATACACTTAAATTGATACAGTCAACAGGCTGCTGATGCGCTAACGAATTGAATCATGTTTAACCCGGTGCGCCGCTGATTTTACCGGATTGGTCGGCGTTTCTGATTCTGTGGTACAACAGCGAGCGACAAACCGCCATTGCTGTGCTTCAGCATTTTTTCCTCTTGTGTTCGCTGACTGCCCGTGACTGCTTCCGTTAGCCCGCCGCCCGATCTGTCCCGCCACACGCCGATGATGCAGCAATATCTGCGCATCAAGGCTGATTATCCGCACATGCTGCTGCTCTATCGCATGGGCGATTTTTACGAATTGTTTTTTGAGGATGCCGAGCGAGCGGCGCGATTGCTTGATATTACGCTGACCAAACGCGGTCAATCCGCTGGTCAGCCGATCCCGATGGCCGGCGTGCCCTATCATGCCGTGGAAGGCTATTTGGCTAAACTGGTGCGGCAGGGGGTATCGGTCGCCATCTGTGAACAAATCGGCGATCCGGCGTTAGCCAAAGGGCCAGTTGAGCGCCGCGTCACCCGTATTGTCACGCCGGGCACCCTGACCGACGAAGCCTTGCTTGAAGAACGGCGCGAGAATCTGTTGCTGGCGATTGCCGAGAGCGCCTCCGGTCTCGGCCTCGCGGTACTGGAGCTGTCGAGCGGGCGGTTTTCGGTGCTCGAAGTCGGCGCGAGCGAAGCCCTGCTCAGTGAACTCGAACGGCTGAAACCGGCGGAAATTCTGCTCAGTGAAGACAGCCGCCTCGCCCATGACTTGCGCTTGGAACAGGGTATCACGCGCCGTCCAGCTTGGCATTTTGCGCCCGACAGCGGGCGGCGGATGCTGTGCGAGCAATTCGGCACCCGCGATCTTGACGGCTTTGGCTGTGCTGGGCTGACGCTGGCGATTGGGGCGGCGGGCTGTTTGTTGCAGTATGTCCGCGATACACAATTTGCCGCGCTACCGCATATTCGGAGCCTGAGCACCGAATCCCGCGACACAGCGTTGATTTTGGATGCCGCCACGCGCCGCAATCTGGAAATCACCACCAGTCTCGGCGGTCGTCCTGAACACACCTTGCTTGGGGTGCTTGATCAAACTGTGACCGCGATGGGCAGTCGGTTATTACGGCGCTGGCTCAATCGTCCGTTGCGTGACCGTGAGGCAATTCGTGCTCGCCACACCGCACTAGAGGCGCTCATTCGTGTTGGGCATGGCGCGGCGTTGCAATCATTATTAGCTGAAATCGGTGATTTAGAACGGATTTTGGCGCGGGTGGCATTGGGCACAGCGCGTCCGCGTGATTTAGCGGTATTGCGCGATTCACTCGCCGTGCTGCCGGAATTACGTGCCGAATTAGCGCATTCACCGGATGCGCTCTTAGCCACTCTACGCGATGAAATTGGCGAGCATCCTGAAGTTTTAAATAAATTACAGTCGGCGATTTTAGAACAGCCGCCGCTATTGATTCGTGATGGCGGTGTTATTGCACCGGGCTATGATGAAGAACTCGACCGCTTGCGCACTTTATCCGAACAAGCCGATCAATTTTTACTCGATTTAGAAGCCCGCGAACGCGCCCGCACCGGAATTACAAATCTCAAAGTCGGCTATAACCGCGTACATGGCTATTATATTGAACTCAGCCGCACGCAGGCCGAACAGGTGCCACCTGATTTCGTGCGCCGTCAAACGCTTAAAGGTGTTGAACGCTATATTACCCCCGAACTCAAACGCTTTGAAGATGACGTATTAAGCAGCCGCGAACGGGCGCTGGCGCGTGAAAAATGGCTTTATGAATCCTTGCTGATTGAGCTTGGACAATCGCTTGGGCCATTGCAATTAGCCGCGAGCGCAGTTGCAATGCTGGATGTATTATGCAATTTAGCTGAACGTGCTCAAAAGCTGAATTGGAATTGTCCCGAATTAACGCAGCGCACCCAGATTGATATTCAAAATGGACGCCATCCGGTGGTTGAACGGGTATTAGATACGCCCTTTGTGGCAAATAGTCTGCGATTAGATAGCAAACGGCGGATGCTGATTATTACCGGGCCAAATATGGGCGGTAAATCAACTTATATGCGGCAAATCGCGCTGATTGTGCTTTTGGCTCATGCCGGAAGTTTTGTTCCAGCACGGCGGGCCGTGATTGGCCCGATTGATCGGATTTTTTCGCGGATTGGCGCTTCGGATGATTTAGCCGGTGGGCGTTCGACCTTTATGGTAGAAATGGAAGAAACCGCGAATATTCTGAATAATGCGACAGCGCAGAGTTTAATTCTGATGGATGAAATCGGGCGCGGCACCAGCACCTTTGATGGGCTATCGTTGGCGTGGGCGTGCGCGATTGAATTAGCAACCCGCATCGCTGCCTATAGTTTATTTGCGACCCATTATTTTGAATTAACGACTTTACCGGAAACCTATCCCAGTATTGCTAATGTGCATCTCGATGCCATTGAGCATGGTCAGTCAATTGTTTTTCTGCACGCTTTGCGCGATGGGCCAGCTAATCAAAGCTATGGTTTGGCGGTTGCGGCACTCGCTGGCGTGCCGCCGGATGTGATTGAGCGAGCGCGGGCGCGATTGCGCGAATTAGAAGAGAGCGCCCATCGTCACGCAACCCGCAAAACGCAGCAATTATCTTTGTTTTCGCTCGAAACAGATTCTACGCCACCGCCAGCAGTTGAACCGGACAGACAACCACCAGTGGTTGAATCACATGCGCCGATTGAGCCGATTGAATCGCCGCTGTATCAAGCATTGCGCGAATTGGATCCCGATACACTCACGCCGCGTGCGGCATTAGAGGCGTTGTATCAGTTGCGGGCATTACTGAATGCCAGCTCTTAAAAACCAGCGGTGAAAATGATTACACATCACCGCTCAAACACAATCCGCCCACCTAATAACGTCCAGCTCACGCGCCCGCGCAATTCACAGCCCATAAATGGCGTATTGCGTCCCTGACTGATCCAAGTATCAGGCGCGACCGTCCACACGGCTTCAGGATCGAATACACACACATCGGCCTTGCTGCCCGGGGCCAGCCGCCCCAAATCGGCGCGTTCGAGAATCGCCGCCGGGCCGATGGTCAGGCGCTCGATCATTCCCATCAGATCCAACACCCCGTCAGCAACCAAACGCAGCGCCAGCGGCAACAGCGTTTCTAATCCCGACAGCCCGGGCGCAGTTTCGGGGAATGGGCCGAGTTTGGCGTCGGCATCATGCGGTTGATGATCCGAACAGAGCGCGGTGAGCACACCCTCGGCCAGCGCCGCCCGCAGTGCCGCTTGATCGGCGTAGGTGCGCAGCGGCGGGATGACATGGCAGTTGGCGTCGAAATGCTCCAGATCGTGTTCACTGAGCACTAATTGATGCAGCGCGACATCGCCACTGGCCTGTACGCCCCGCGCCTGCGCTTCGGCCAGCATCTCGACGCCGCGTGCTGTCGAGAGGCCGCGAAAATGAATCCGCGCTCCAGTCTGTTCGGCTAAGGCCAGATCGCGGGCCACGGCGACGGTTTCGGCGGCTTCGGGGATGCCCGGCAGTCCGAGCCGCGTGCCAACGATGCCTTCATGCGCACAACCGCCGGCGCTCAATTCGGGATCGAGCGGCACTAAAAACACCGGCAGTCCAAAGGTCGCGGCATATTCGAGCGCCCGCCGCTGCACTTGGGTATCGCGCACTGGCCGGTCGGCTTGACTGAGCGCGGCACAGCCGGCGAGCTTGAGCGCCGCCATTTCGGTGATGCTTTTGCCGTCGAGTCCCTGCGTCATCGCGCCGAGCGGGAGCACGCGCACCAGACCATGTTGTTTAGAAATCTGATGGATCAGCCGCGCCACCGCCGGATTATCGATCACCGGACGAGTATCGGGCGGACAACAGAGCGTGGTGACACCCGAGGCGGCGGCGGCGCGACCTTCACTGGCGATGGTGGCTTTTTGTTCTAAGCCGGGTTCGCGCACCCGCGCACAGAGATCGACAAAGCCCGGGCAGACAATCAGCCCGTGCGCATCGAGGGTGCGGTCGGGCTGAAAGCCAGCGGGCGCATCACCGATAGCCAGCACGCGCCCATCGGCAAGATGCAGATCGGTGACGGCATCCTGACCGCTGGCCGGGTCGATCAGTCGCCCATGACGAATACTGAGGCGCGGGGCGTTAAGCATGGGCGGTGTCCTCCAGATGCTGACTGGTCAATCCCTGATTGCCGAGACACATCGACATCACCGCCATCCGCACCGCGATGCCATTGGTCACCTGTTCCAAAATCACCGAGCGTCGCCCATCGGCGACCTGTGAATCCATTTCGACGCCGCGATTGATCGGCCCCGGGTGCATGACAATCGCATCGGGTTTGGCGGTCGCGAGCCGCTCTTCGGTCAAGCCAAAGAGTTGAAAATATTCATGTTCACTCGGCAGCAGGGCGCTATTCATGCGCTCGCGTTGAATGCGCAACATGATGACAACATCGGCATCACGCACCCCTTCGCTCAGATCGTGATAAGCGGTGACACCGAACGCCGCTTCGACGTGCGTCGGCAGCAGCGTGCGCGGAGCAATCACGCGCACATCCGGCACGCCGAGAGTTTGGAGCGCAATCATCTGCGACCGCGCCACCCGCGAATGCAAAATATCCCCGACGATGGCGACCCGCAGTTGACTGAAATCCGGCTTGTGCTGGCGGATGGTGAGCAGATCGAGCAGCGCCTGCGTCGGATGAGCGTGGCGACCATCACCGGCGTTGACGATACTGACATGCGGTGCCGCATGAGCGGCCATAAAATGCGCCGCGCCGCTGGTGGCATGACGCACCACGAACATATCAACGTGCATGGCTTCGAGATTGCGCAGCGTATCGAGCAGGGTTTCGCCCTTTGCGGTCGCTGAGGTCGAGATATTCAGATTGAGCACATCGGCTGACAGCCGCTTGGCGGCCAGTTCAAAAGTCGTGCGCGTGCGGGTGCTGTTTTCAAAAAACAGATTGGCGATGACTTTACCGCGACACAGCGGCACTTTTTTCACCGCTTGGCGCGAGACACCGAGCAAGCTCTCGGCTTGATCGAGAATCTCCGTCAACAGTTCGCGGCTCAGGCCGTCTAGTGTCAGACAGTGCTTGAGCCGCCCCTGCGCATCGAGCTGTGGATGAGAACAGGTCATAAATACCAATAGATCAGCTAAATCAGATGAGGCGGTTTCTGGTTAAATAGTTAACTAGACAGGATGAACAGGATTTATAAAAAATAAATGATTGGTTTGAATCCGGTTAATCCTGAATAATCCTGTCAATCTTGTCTATTTATTTCCATATGAAAGGTTAAAACCCCCGTCTTTAGACGGGCAGATTTCATCTCCAACCATTGGCTGATAAGGTACGGCATCCAGCAAAACCG
>NZ_FNOW01000050.1 GCF_900107145.1 Allochromatium warmingii
GAGTGGACCCTCTTCTCAGCGTAGTTCAGACGGCCTTGTCGCTCCAACCAAACGTCAAGCATCCACATAGACCGTTAAAAAGTCGCACATCGGGTAATAGCTGGAAGCTGGTGGCTGGCGACTCGTGATTGGAAGCTGCCTACCCGCTCTGCTATAAATCCCGCGCTACGCGAAATCCCAGTGTGGTGAGCTGGGTATCGACCGCAAAGCGTGCCCGTACAAATGAGCGTAAGGCATCCGCTGGCTGATTAAATGCTCCGCCGCGTGCGACCCGCGTGGCACAATCGCCCGTGAGTAGTGCCCGCCCGTCATCCGGTGCGCCGTCGTAGCGGGCGCGATAGCAGTCTGCGACCCACTCTAGTACGTTGCCAGTCATGTCATATAGCCCAAAAGGGTTGGCGTTTAAGCTCATCACCGGCGCGGTTGAGCGGTTGTCCCATTCGCTGCCACAGTCAGCACAAATGGCGTGATTTTTACCGATCTCCTGTCCCCACCAAAACGGCGTTGTTGTTCCAGCACGGGCAGCAAATTCCCACTCTGCTTCACTCGGTAAGCGATAGCGTTGCGCCGTTTCCTGTGCCAGCCAGAGCGTGTAGTCACGCGCTTGTTTCCAGCTAATCCTTATCACTGGGCGCGTGCCGCGTCCCCAGCCTTGATCATTCGGTAATTCGCGCCCCGTGGCCCGCGCAAAGCGGTCATATTCCAGAAACGTGACTTCATAGGCGGCGAGCATAAACGGTTTGATCTGCACCGAACGCGCCGGGCTGTAATCTTCACCGCCGAGACTGTTATGCCCCATGCGGAAGCTGCCACCAGTCAGCACCACCATCGCCGGCCCGGGTGCACCGTCGCGCAAGCGATCTTGATGAATACGCGGCGCGGCAGTTGTGGTCGTCGGGCCGCGTTCGGGCGGCGGCGGTTTGGGTGTTGTCGATGCTAGATGATTGCCAGCATCTGGCGTCGTGGTGGGTGGCGGTTTGGGCGCACTGGCGACCGGAGTGCGCTCAGTCAGCGCCTCAGGTGCCGCCGGTTGCCGCCCGAGTAATTGCACATTGATAAACACCGACGCGCTCAAGAGCACGCCGAGCAGTCCGGTGCTGGCCAGCAACCACGGTGGCGCGGTGCTGCGGCGCGCATTGGGTGCAGGCTGTGGTGTCGTCGGCAGCGGCGCGGCGTTCTGGCAACTTGCATCGAGCAATTCCTGACGCAGCCGATCAATCTCAACCTGCGCTTCCAGCAGCGCCTGTTCTTTGCGCTCGATGTCTTTTGAACGCCCTTCAAGTGCTAATTGCTGATCTTCAAGCGCGTCTTCTAAGCGCCGACATTCAGCCGTGATGTGATCCAGCGCCTGTTCTTTCGCCTCTAGCGCCTGCTGCATCACCACCATTTCTTGCTGTAACGCCAGCCGCTCAGTCGCACTCGCCACCTGATTGCTCGGCGAATAATCATGCTGACTCAGCAGCGTACTCAGGCGCTTAATCTCCGCTTCCGCTTCCTGACGCAGATGGTCTAACGTCCGGCGCAGAGACTCCGATTCAGCGTCAAGATTCAGTTGCGAGTCGATTGGCTCAGACATGGGGCATCTCGGTCGATGAGCAGGGAGAAAACAACAGTGCTGCGAAGCAGTGATTGTCCGACTTTGTCCGAATCGATGCCAGCACCGCTCCGCAGCACCACATAACTGGTTCTAATCGGGACACATTCAGCGCGATACTAGCGCCTAACAGCATCTGATTAAATTCTGGAATGACTCACCATGCCCATGCTCATGCCTTTTAAGGAACATCCACTCCGTCATCAGCTCATCACCGAGCTGCACGCCCGCACCTACATTCCACTCCCAGCCCCGTCGCGGCTCTCGCATATCGCTTCCGTGTGCGGCGAGCGCGGCAGCGGTCGCACCGTCCATCATCTCTACGCACTGCTCGAACACTACGGCATCCCACGTCCGCGTCAGGTCGAGCAATATTATCTCGTCGATCTCGGCGCACTCCGGCTGCTCTGGGAGCGCCACACCGAATTTGTCAGCTACACCTTTAGTCAATCCGGCCCCTTTGAACATCCTTTTGCCAATCCAGTCGCCGTCCAACTGCCGATAGAATGGCTCGCCAGTATGCCGGGCGAGGTCATCGCCGCAATCTCGCTCGCACTCGAACCCGCAGATACCCCCGACTACAGCCCCGATGAATTAAGCAGTCTCTTTGGTGGTCATTCGGTGATCGGCTCAGAAGTGGTCGGCGGATTAGCCCGCGCTTACTCCGATCTACGCATTCATGCCGACGGCTTTTCGCGGGTATTACTGCGCGATCAGGGCTTATCGCCGAATCAAGCCGGACGCCTCGCCAAGCGCATTTTAGAGGTCAGCTCCTATCGCGCAATGGCACTCTTAGGGCTACAACCAGCCCGCGAAGCCAATGCCTGTCTCAGCGACGCCGAACGGCGCTTAGTGGCCGTTTCCTCGCGCATGGCCTGTCAAGAAGATCGCAGTCAAGAAATCCCCGAAAGCGAATTGCTCGCCGAATTGACCGATCTCGCCGCCGAAATCGAAGCCGTCGCCGCCCGCACTAGCTATCGTTTTGAAGCCTCCCGCGCCTACTACGGCGTGGTGATGCAACGTCTGGAGCAACTGCGTCAGCGTCGCATCGAAGGCTTGCAAACTCTGAGCGAATTTCTCGAAGCGCGACTCACGCCCGCTATCGCAACCTGTAACTCAGCGGCCAAACGTCAACAGGGACTCGCCGAACGCGCCGCCCGCCTCACCAGCCTGCTTCGCGCTCGCGTTGAAGTGGAATTGCAGAAACAAAATCGCGGCCTCCTCGAATCCATGAACCAACGCGCCAAGCTGCAACTGCGCTTACAAGAAACCGTCGAGGGCCTATCCGTCATTGCGATTGGTTACTATGGGGTCGGATTGATCGGCTATTTATTCAAAGGACTGGAAGCGCATGGCCTACCGTTCCCCTTTGATGCCACCTATTACACCGGCGTTGCCGCGCCAGTCGTCGTCCTGACGGCTTGGCTCGGCTTACGACGGATGAAAGCTCGGCTGCTCAAATGGGAACACAGCGGTAATTAGCTGTCAGCTACCAGCCGCCAGCGATCCGCTACCAGCCACCCGCTCAACATGGGATTTAATTGCTGGAAGCTGGCGGCTGATCGCTGAAAGCACTTCTCAATGATATTGCTCGGTCGAATACTGCCCCGGCACCTGCCGCCGATGCCGCACCAAACCACGTTCTTCCAAAATCAGCTTCGTGTCTTTAATCATCGCCGAATTGCCGCACAGCATCACATGACTGTGCGCCGGATCAATCGTCAACCCAACATGGCGCTCTAATGCACCGCTCGTCAACAAATCCGTGATCCGCCCCGATAGCCCCGGCGGCCATGCCTCACGACTCACCGCCGCCACGCACGTCAAGCGCCCAAGATAGCGTTGCGCAATCGCCTCCAGCGTCTCACGATAGGCCAAATCCGCCCCTAGCCGCACGCCATGCACCAACACCACCCGCTCAAACAACCGCCACGGCTCCGGCGAGCGCAGCATCGATAAATACACCCCAAGTCCGGTTCCAGTCGCCAACAACCACAGATCGCGGCTCGGCTGCACGCTTTCGAGCGTAAAAATGCCGCTCGCCGTCGCCGTCATCCACACCGTATCACCCGCGTTCAGCGCCGCCAGCCGCGTCGTCAACGGCCCCTCAGGTACGGCATTGAAGAAAATCTCAATCGGCTGCTCACCCGGCGCATTCACCAGCGAATAAGGTCGCCCCACACGCTCGCCGTCGATATCGAGCGCAACCTTAATGTATTGCCCAGCCGCAAAATCGCTGATCGCTGCCTCAAATTGCACACTGTACAGACTCTCAGCCCAACACTGCCGACCGACGACTCGCGCTTGAATCCAATCGCTCATAACTTGTATTAGCCTCAATTCGTTTACGATGGAGCAAACAGCGGGCACAGAGAGTGGCTATCCGCCGCCCGTCTTTCCCGTCTTTGATGGTCTCAGCATAATCGGTACGCTCCGCGCTATTGCAATCCCGTTCTGATGCGCTATCTCTAGCCGTCAGATACAGCATCATGGGAATGCGTTACGTGAAATCCGTCCTACTATTCTTAGGGTTAACCACAATGAGTTTAAGCGTCACAGCAGAAACAGCAACCAAATCCTGTTCATCGCTGCTTGATTTCGAAGCACGACGTTTGGCCGGAAACGAAGTAGTGAATCTCTGTCACGCCTATCAAGGACAAGTGATTCTCGTCGTCAACACTGCAAGCAAATGCGGTTTTACATCACAATACGAAGGGCTAGAAACGCTCTATCGGACATATAAAGATCGCGGCTTTGTGGTACTGGGCTTTCCGTCCAATGACTTCGCCAATCAAGAGCCGGGCAATGAACAGGAGATTCAGAAATTCTGCCGCCTGACTTATGCGGTTGAATTTCCGCTGTTTGAGAAAGTGCGCGTCAAAAAGGGACAAGCAGCACCGATTTTCGAGCGACTGGCGCTCGCCGGTGCGCCCTATCCGAAGTGGAATTTTTACAAATATCTGATCGACCGCAACGGCAAACTCGTCGATCACTATATCAGCACCACCAAACCCGACAGCACTAAAGTTATCAAGGCGATTGAGCGGTTGTTGTGATTATGACTTACGCCTGCACCGCCAGCGTCGTCGAGGGTCGTTGCAGAAAATTCCCCTGCACATAATCAACACCGGCTGTCCAGAGCACGGTTAAGGCGCGTGCATCTTCGACCCCAGTGACCACGCTTTTAACATTAAATTCGCGGGCCAGCGTTGCTAATTGCAGCAGCCGTTGTTGTTTTGCTGAATCATCGGCTAAACCCTGCGCTAATTCCGGGCGCAAAAGCACGAAATCAAGCGCCAGCGCCTGTAATAGCATTTCGGGGCGTTCGGTTGCACCAAAATGCCCAATGGCAACACGACATTTAATTTTGCGCAATGTCTCAACTAATTTGCCAATGCTGGCTAAATTGCCGATGACGACTTCTTCTTGAAATTGAATTGTCAGCCAATTGCCACGCACATCAAATTCGCGTAAACAATCACAGATCCAGAGCACGGTATCTGGGTTGCGAAACGCATCTTCGGACAAGTTGATAAACAGGCTGAGATTATGTCCGGTGCGGCGTTGTTGACTGATTACATCAATGGCAGCGCGGATTGTCCATTTGTCGATTTTTTCAATTTGACCGCGCCGTATTGCAGTGCCAAAAAAATCAGCGGCATCGAGTAAGTGTTCTTCTTCATCCAGCAAGCGCAGTAATACGCTGTAGTTTTCCTGATTATCTCCCATGAGGCTGATAATCGGCTGATAGACTAATTTAAGTTGATCGTGTTGCAGTGCGTAATCAAGTGTGCGGGCGAGTGTTTCTTCGCTGCTTTCTGTGACCTGCGCATCAGCGGTGGATGGTGCTGGCGTTTGTCCAGCATAGCGATGCCCAATACACAGCCGATGTGCGGCATTGATAATATCTTCTGGCGCTGAGGCGCGATCACTAACTAGAAAATAACCAATCTGGCAATCAGCAGCGGTGGCATCTTGTACGGCGGCCCGCGCTGCTAATCGCGCCTGTGTGCTTAATTCATTAGCCAGCGCCTGTGCGCCTAATTCATCGAGATGATCGACTATGAGGCCGAAGCCATCTTCACTCACACGCACCAGCGTGCCGCGTTCGGCAATGAGCGTGCGTAGACTCAGGCTAAATTCGTCGAGCAATTCCAGTCCAATTGATAGCCCCATATCGCGCATGACATCGTGAATTTTGACCACACGAATAAAGAAAATCGCAAAGGGGCGTGTCACGAGCCGTTGCGCGTCGATATGTGATTCGATCTCGGCAATCAAGGGGGCTAGGCCATAGCCGCAGCCGCTATCGCTGCTCGCTATAGGCGTGGCTTCAGTGGCAACGGCGGGCGCATTGGGTGCGACGGGCGCGGGGGCCGATGTCGGCGGCGCGACTGCTGGGGCGGCATTGAGTGGCTGAATAATGAGCCGTAAACAGGCTTCGCCGTCAAATTCACTTGGCGTGGCTAATAAGCGGGCGGGGAAGCTGCTTGCATCCAGCCGTTGACAGGTAATGTCAAGCACAGTGACGGTCTTTGATACCCCCGGCGCACTGGCTTTGAGCAGCTCGCGCAGGGCGGCATGATGTGCCGGGGCGATCAGATCGAGCAGCGGCGTGGCCAGCGTGTCCTCGGGCGAGGCGTGCCCAAAAAGCTGCGCATAGAGCGGACTGACATCAATATGCAGCCCATCTTGCACAAAGGCGACGCCCGCGCCGCTCAATTCGGTGACGCGCAAGGTGTTGTGTTCGCACTGGCGCAGACGCTCGCTCAGGGCGGCGCTGGCCTGACGCGCCCGCCAATCGGCCAGCTCACGCGCCACACTCAGCCGCAGATGTTCGGGATCGGCGCGGCGCACGATGTCACGCGCTCCGGCACGACGCGCTTTGGCCGCTTGCGCGTCCCACTGCTCGGGATCGGCCAGTAGGATCAAGGGCACATCGGATTTGAGCCGCTTGTAGGTTGCCAGCACCTTGTCGGCTTCGATGTCGGGATCGTAGCCACAGCAGAGAATCAAAGCGAACTCGCGCTCGGCGATCACTTTGTCAAGATGTTCGGCGGTAGGAATCACCCGATTGTGTTCGGCCAACCGCGCCTCGCGCAGCGTCGCCATCAGCCGTTCGGCTTCACTGGTCTCGGAGGTGATGATGAGCAGCGTCGGGTGTTGGCTGGGCGTAGGCATACAAAAGTCGTTCGCGTCAGATCCATCGCTGATGGGCGGATTATCGGTCTTCCCAGCGCGAAAGGGAAAGCACGGTGAGCCGAGTTAGTCTAACGGGCGTTTCGCGTAATCGCCGGGCAGTTCGCGCACCAGACGTGGCACCAGATAGCCCGGCAACCGCGCCCGCACGGTTTCAAGCAACAGTTTGGCCGTCGCGTCACTGACCTGAAAATGGGCACTGCCGGCGACCGGATCGAGGGCATGTAAATAGTACGGCAAAACGCCGCAGGTAAAGAGTCGTTCGCTCAGGGCGATTAAGCTGTCGGCGCAGTCATTCACGCCACGTAGCAGAACGCTCTGATTGAGCAGCATCACGCCAGCGGCTTGCCAGTCGTGTAACACGCGGCACACGCTGGCATCGAGTTCGTGGGCGTGATTGGCGTGAATCACCAGTGTGCTCTGTAAACGGCTGGCGCTCAGGCGCTCGGCAAGGTGCGGCGATAAGCGGCTAGGTATGGCCACCGGCACGCGACTATGTAGGCGCAGGCGTGTGAGCGTGGGTATTTGTTCGAGCCGCTCGATCAGGTCATTGAGCCGTGCCGCGTCGAGTAACAGCGGATCGCCGCCACTGAGCACCACTTCGGTCAACTGTGAATCGCGGGCGATCTCGGTCAGCGCCCGTTCGAGCCGCGCTGGACTCGGCCCGAAATCTTGATAGGGAAAATGACGGCGAAAACAGTAACGACAATGCAGCGCACAGGCTCCGGTGACCAGCAGCAGAGCGCGTCCGGCATATTTGACTAGCAGGCCTGGGGCGCGTTCGGCGGCGGCATCGGCGACCGGATCAGTGATATAGCCGTCAACCGTTTGCCGTTCGAGCGTCAGCGGCAGTACCTGACGCAACAGTGGATCAGCCGGATCGCCGCGCTGCATCCGTTCGGCAAAGGCTCGCGGCACACGCAGTCCAAACCCCGGCGGCGCAGGGTCGAGATCGGTGAGTTGGGCGCGATCTAAGTCGAGAAAATCCAGCAGGTCATTGAGTTGGGTGAAGGTGTGGGGGTGGTCTGTACGGTTCATAGCGGTTGCGAAACACCCTCACTCAGAAAGCGGCTAAATAATCTTCGATGCTGAGGCGAAGTTGTGGGGCAAGGTTAGACATGATCGTCTCCTAATACACCGTAGGGTACGCACTGCGTACTCTACTACTACATTTATTGATGTTCTTCAATCAGTTGCACGACATCAAGCTTTTTTAAGTGATTAAGTTGTATTGAAATCGGGTGTGTTTCAGCAAAAATACGTTCGGCGAGTTCATGCGCAGCGGCGACGAGTGCTTGATCGTTTAGATCGGCAAGTTGGCTGATGCCAGCTTGTTCGCAAACGTCAAATAAATGAATATTGGCGTTATGCAAGTCGTCGGGAAAGAATAGCTCATAAACGAGGCCATCTAGTAGTTTCTCAAAATGTGCTTTTTTATTAGTTACAAGAAGCAAATCTACTAATATGCCAATTATTTCTTTTTTTAAGCCGCTTATTGCATTAGAAGGTATTGGTAACTGAGAAACATACATCGGTTTAAATTCAAAGAATCCACCTTGTTTGCTAGAAAAGGTTTGCTTAGTAATCCACCATGAAACTGATGAATTTAGAATAGCTAGTATATAACGCCATTCTTCTGTAACAATAATGCTTGTTTTATCATTGCTGTAGTAACCTGCTAAATCAGGTGCATATTCAACACCATCTTCAATCGCAGGCACAAAAATCTTCGGCTGCTCAAATTCCTGCCAATAAGCACACGCCCGCAACTCCCAAAAATATTTTCCTTGATCGTAACGGTCAATCATCGCCTGTCGATGTTTGCAAAAATGCGCATGGATCGCTGGATAGCATGTAGAAAATATGGTTTCTGCTTCTTTTTCTGATTTGCCGCTCCACGAATGCAGCGCATTTTCAGATGACGCTATTTTTATAAGATATTGATTGTTAAAATCGACTTTCCACCGCTTCACATCACGCCCACGCAAAAACGGTTTAATAACGTCAGCCGATTGTGGATCTTCAGCAATCAAGCGTTCGCGTGTTATACCATCAATGACAAACGCATCATTAAAGCCTGTTTTAATTCCATAATAAAACCGACCATTCACATATTGACCTAAAGGCGTGCCCATCTTGCGAATGTGCGCCAACATTTGACGTTTGCGCGGCGGCTCTAATTGCCAACCTTCTTTTTTAAGTTCAGCCTGTGGCACCTCAAATGCTTCAGCACGAAATACCGCCGGAAACTGCTCCACCGGATACGCCTGTGACCAGTTCAAAACCCGCATCTTATCCGTAGCAGGTGCTGGATTCAGCGGCTGCACCCGTCGCGCTGCCACAATAATCGTCGGATATGCAATCGCCGTAAAAACGGCTTCATCACCAAAATCAATAATCTGCTTTAACTGCGTCTCGGTTGCCATAAACAACCGCAAACCCGCACCATACTTAGCTCGATACCACTTATTCGATGTAATAAACGACAGCATCCCATGCGGTTTTAACAAATTAACCGAACGCTCATAAAAATACACATATAAATCTGCCGTCCCCGTATAACACTGATAGGTATAAACATTTTTTAATAACGGCTTCAGTTCTTTAATTTCTTCATGCCGCACATACGGCGGATTTCCAATTACAATATCAAATACCGCCTCGCTATTATCCCGCGCACGCGGCATCCCAAACATCCACTCCACATCAAAAAAATCAGCATAACGATTCTGGTCAAACGGATCCCAACGCGCCATCCGTTCCGCATCGCGTTCTGTCACAAATCCATTGCTTTTTAACAATAACACTAATTCTTCATGCAACTGCTGTACCCGCTCTTTGCGCCGCTTCTTAGTCGCCCGCGTCCGCGCTGTAAAATACGCTGCATTCGCTTCGCGCAATGCCGCTTCTTTTTCCGCAATCGCCGGATCATTTAACAGCGAAATCTGCTGACCATGACGCGGCACGCCAAATAACGTATTCGCTGCAACAATCTTTGTTTCCAAATTTGGCAGCGGCGTAATATTCCAATTTGGTTTTGCGGAATCAACCGGTTGACTCACAATCAACGCAATAAAAAAGCGTAACTTTGCAATCTGTACTGCAATCGGCTGAATATCCGAACCAAAAATACATTTTTCAATTAAATACAGCTTGCGCGTATAATCGGCATACGCCACATCCGCAAAATCTCGGGTGTATTTTTCTAACGCAGCTTCAGCTTCTGTCACTTCTGAATCACGCTGCTCTAAATTCGGCGTCTTGCGAGCACTCGCTAATCGCTCTTTTAATGGCAAAAGATTCTGTTCCCGCCATCGCCGATTATCAGGATCGAGCTTGCGCAACACCATGACCAATTTTGTTAAAATACCCATTGGAAATGCGCCCGATCCACAGGCCGGATCGAGCACCTTTAAATGCTCAATCGCTGCAACCAATTTATCCGCTTCAATCTCACTCAACTCATGCCCAGTATCTGCGTGCGACAACAAACGACGCAACGCCGCATCTAATTCCTCTCGCTCCGTAAGATGACGTGCAAAATAGGCAATCAGCGCCTCATCAACCATATATTCCACCACCTCACGCGGGGTATAAAATGACCCCGACTGCTTGCGGGCGGTGGTGCGCGTATCTGGGTTATAACTCGCTAATAAATTTTCAAATACCTTGCCTAATAATTCAGGATCGAGCGCGACTTCTTCATCTAACGGCGTATTTTCATCAACCGTAAATTTATAACTGCTCAGTAAATCAATCAGTCCCTTAACTGGATAACACCGATTGCGCGTGTCAAATTCCGCATTTAACGCTGCATCTTCAATCCCACCAAAAAATAATTTATTTGGAACATGCGCTTGTGCTTCAGCTCTCCGTGAAAACCCATCGACGCGCAATACCCAATTTTTACCCTCTTTAACCACTAAATTTTTGAGTTCAGGACGGCGCTTTAAATCCTCGTCCGTCAACGCTTCATCTAAACATTCAAACAACCCACCATTTAAAAACGGAACCGTTGCAAAATAATCCGCCAATACCGCATCAACATCACAAAACGCTGATTTATAACGATATACTAAAGAAATCAAATAATCTCCTTTCATTCCAGAACCTTCCTTAGCCCAACGGCGTTCCTGCCCCATTTCAACATTTAACGTCGCAAAAAATAAATTCTGCAAAATAGCCTGATAATAATTGCCCGCTTCGGGATGTTCATCCGGCGCTTGCTTGAGTATGGTCTTGAGCGCATTCAAATTAAATAACGCTTCAGGTACCAATCCACGTTCTTTGATGAACCAGACAAAAATCAATCGCGTCAACAATCGAATCACCCCGATTGCATTCCGATCTTCTCCACCGCCCGCCGGAAACTGCACTTCTTTAATTGCCCAAAGATACCACCACGCCAACTGCCGATAAAAATGTTGATTCAGCTTCTGCGTTGAAAGCGTATCAATCCACGCATCATACAATTCACGAAAATTCGATGGACGCCGACGCTCACCTAAATTATCTACAGCTAAATTAAATAAAATCTCCAAATGCGCCCGATGCGGTTTATCGCATTGCACATCTTTAATAACCGTCACCCGACTATCAATGACATCACGACTTGCATCACGTTTATTGACACGACGATCAATCACTGCCAGCGAAAATAAATTACTATGCTTGAATAATACGATAACCGGCATCGGAAAACGCCGATTTAATTCGCGTGAAATTGTCGTAAAATCTGTGCGCGACCAAATATCAGACTCTAATTCAATCGCCAAAAAGACAAAGGATTCAATTTGATTGCGCTCTAAATCCGCATTAACAATATCTAACGGCATATCATCTGCCGTTAAAAATGGAATCTCATCATTCGTCAACTGAAACAAAAAAGCACAGGATTTCCAGTGGTGCGCCCGAACTAAACTGCGATTGATCCGCCCTAGCTCCGGCTGAAACTGCTCAATCGTATTGAGCAATGCTTCGGCTGTTGTGCCAAAGTCAGCAGTTTTTTCACTGGCATAACCCAGCACACCCAAAAATTTAATCGCTGCAACTGAAAACTCAGCGTATTGAAAATCCTGTAACGCCGCTAACAACGCTTTACGACGTTCCGCATTATTTTTAGACATCGTTTTGATCCTTAATAATTAACCATGTTATTAAATCGAAGTCTTGCGCAGTTTTCACTTGCTTGCCGGCATCTAACAGTTTAGCACCACGACCAGTAAACAATTTTCCCGCATTCTTTCGATTAAACTGTGCTGCTATCGCTGCCACTGCTTGATTTAGCAACGCCGTATAACCGCGCATATCTTGCCCATGTTCTGTTTCAGCATCAAATAGCTCACATACTGACGCATACGCCTCAGTTTGACCCTGACACACTGCTCGCAACACCTCCAAAATCTGCTTTGGAGCGGTGAAATTATAACGCACCGTACCATCATCTCGAATATACACCAAAAAATACGGCTGCAATGGATTCACCGTTTCACTGCCGACCGCTTCCTGCCGCTGCTTCAAACAAAAAATTACCCCAGGCCGAATCTGTTGATGCTCCGTATGAGGCGGCACCACTGCATATAAACCCAATGGAGCCGCTTCAAGCAGTGCCCGATTTGCTTCAATATACGCCGCCAACTCCATCCGAAAATCATCAAGCGTAAACGCATTTAACGCCACGGATTCATTAAAATCTTCTAAATCCAACACCTCATCTTTTAATCGTAACAACTGCTTATCCCGATAACGCAAATCCTCTGTAATCAACTCCTGCAACACCTCAGTTTGCAAAATATTATCCTCCGCTGTCGCCGCAATATCGACCAATGCCATCCGTGCTTCCACGCGATTTTTTAGATTGATATATTTATTCAAATCATCCGTCGGCCAAAAATTCACAAGTTGAATTGTCGGATTAGGACTCCCGATGCGATCAATGCGCCCAAAACGCTGAATAATCCGCACCGGATTCCAATGAATATCATAGTTAATTAAGTAATCACAATCCTGCAAATTTTGCCCTTCAGAAATACAATCTGTCGCAATTAAAATATCAATCTCACCTACTTGCGGCATGGATGGCATCTTAGTGCGCTGTTTGGCACGCGGCGCAAAATTGACCAAAATTGCCGTAAACTCAGCACGACCAAAGGTACAGCGATTTGGACGCGCTCCACCTGAAACCAATGCACTATGCACCCCAAATTCTTGCTGTATCCAATGCGCTAACTGCTCATATAAATATGTCGCCGTATCTGCAAAAGCACAAAACACAATCACCTTGCGATTTGGCTCGCCAAACGCATTAAGCGTCGGATGCGTTATCTTATGCTCAATCAAAGTTTTCAATTTTGCTAATTTCGCATCGCGTTCTGCATTAACCGCTTGCGCCACGTCTGCTAACAATGATAACTGCTGTTTATCGCGGGCTAAATCCTCTAACCAGTTAGCGATATTCAAATGCTCCATTTTATATTTCAGCTTTGTACCGACTTCAAAGGCTTGCAGCAACTCATCATCCTCCTCATCTGATTCGCACGGTAAATCTGCTTGTATTTCTATTGCTGCTGATTCCTGTTGAAGCTGAAAATGTTGCAAACGTGCTTCTAAATCTTCTATCTTTGCTACTGTGCGCTGCATAGTAATTGCAAACGAATAGACCGAACTTTCTAAACGCTTGAGAAAGTTCACTTTCATCATGCCAATCAAAAAATTTTCACGTTTTTCTTGGCTAAAATTGCGCACCAGCTCAGAATCATATAGCGCCTTGAACTGCTCTAAAACATACAACGACGGACGATACAGCGATAATTGATAATTGTTGATTTTGTCATTCAATTTATCATAAGATAAAAAGTGGCCCTTTAAATCAATCTCAGAAAAAATAGAATGCGGCTTGGCGCGTTGTGGAAACTGCCCAATCTGTACCAACGATGCAGAATAATATTTCTGAATATGCTTGCGCGAACGTGCAATTGTTAATTCATCTAACAACGTAAAAAAGCCTGCTGACAGCCGCTCGATTAACTCCTGCGCATCTTTATCTCCAGAGTTGGTCGCCCAGTCCATAAACGTCTTTTGTGCAGCTGTCAATGTATCTTTAATGCTGTGAATGCCAAAGTTATCCGCAAAAGCCGTATCACGCCCTTCAGTAATAAAATAAATCTGATTGCGCAAATCTTTTAAATCATTATTCACCGGCGTTGCTGATAGTAACAGCACTTTCGTTTTCACACCCGCCTGAATAATATCATCCATCAATCGCTCATAACGACTTTTGCGAATAAGCTGTCCTGATTCGTCACGCTTGCCTTTAATGTTATTGCGGAAATTGTGCGATTCATCAATCACAACTAGATCAAAATTCCCCCAATTTAGCGTTGCTAAATCAACACCCTCAACGCGCCCACGCTCCCGCGATAAATCCGTATGTGATAATACAGTATAAGCAAAACGATCTTTGAGAAAAGGATTTAATTCACTGTTATTTTGTGCGAGATAGACCGTCCAGTTATCGCGGAGCTTTTTCGGGCATAATACTAAAACACGGTAATTACGTAGCTCATAATATTTAATAATAGCCAATGCCGAATAGGTTTTACCTAAACCGACGCTATCGGCAAGAATGCAGCCATGATGCGCATTGATTTTGTGAATAGCACCTTTTACGCCATCTTTTTGAAAATCAAACAATGCTTTCCAAATCTCTGTATCAATGATTGCGCTTTGATCGAATAATGCCGCTTCAGCATCGCGTCCAGATAAAAAACGCTCAAAAACATGATACAGCGTTTTGAAATAAATAAACTCAGGTGCATGATTGACATAAAGCTGTTCCAGATAGCGCAATACATCAGCTTTGACATCCGCAACTAATGCCTCATCATGCCAAATCTGGTCAAACCATGCTTTTAAATCGAGGCGGTCGCGGTCACTGTCAACAATTAAATTCAGTTCAATATTTGGCGTTGCTGACAATCCTAAGCCACTGCGCGTAAAATTAGCACTACCAAGCAACGCCTGTTCACGGCGACCATCATCAATATGATAGAGCTTGCCATGCAACAGATTTGATTGTTTGATCGAACGAATTTCAACCTTATCGCGTATCCAGTGCGCACAGCGCCGCGCAATCGCTTTTTGTTGCAAACGATTCGCCAGATCTAATCCCTCATCTTCGATCTTAAATGATTTTTTGTCGTTTTTTTCTGGATCTAATTGCGCAATAAAGCGCGGTTCACCGAAGAGAAATTGCAAATGTTCAATGCTATCGAGTTGATGCGCGAGTGCTTCATACGCATAGATCGTAAAATAGGCTGAAACAATGGATAAGCGACTACCAGCGGCAATTGTATCATTGAGGAAATCAGCGACTCGACCACGGCTATGATTATCACGAATCCCAGAACTCAATAGCGTTTTAGCAGGCATGGTGGCAACCTTTGTTGTGATTCTGGATGATTGCAAATTGTGCTGTTGTGCGACACACATTCAACGCAGTCGCTCAATCAACAGCCGAAAAAAACGGGCGTCTCATCAATCAACTCGATGAGACGCCCGCATTATTTCGATCACTGAAAACTGATTAGAACTGAGAATCGATAAACGACAGCTCAAAGCTGATCGCTGGAAGCTGATAGCTTCTTAAGCCACTGCTCGTTCTTGCTCTTCGAGTTTGCGAATCAGTGGATAAAGATATTCGGTTTCACGTTGCAGCCGATCCATCACCAGCGCAAACATTTGCTCAGTATCCTGCACAAATGCGCTGTGGTCGCTGATGGTTAATGAATGGCGTTTTTCTGAGCACCATTGTTTAACATAGGCGCTAAAAATACGCTTGATTTCAGTCGAACCCGACAAAAAACGATTCGCGGTGTTTTTGACTGATTGATCGGGATAGGACAGCAGCTTACCGCACAGATCGCGGTCAACTAATTCCATGTGCTCGCGGACATGGGTGGTTAGCTCAAAAAATACGTTGCAGGTGACATCGGTGTCACACATGGAACGCTCACGAACCAGATAGAGAAAAACATTCGATAACTCAGTGATCTTATGATTCTGAGCGTGTAATTGATCGAACGCGGCCATGTCGAAACTCCTCCTGCCGAACGGTGGATAGCACGGTGGTGATTTTGGTGATCGTCCGTCGAGACGCACGGCCCCGAGCGGGCGGCAAGGATGGTACAGGTCGCGTTTAACGTGAACAGGTTCGCGACTCAAGTACGCCATCATAGCTACAACATTTTACGTCAAACGCAACCCTGAATGTAGCTTTCAGCATAGTCAATATTTGGTTCTCTAGTGGCTAAAAAACGGTGGTGTCCGCTAGTCGCGCAGCAGATACTGAAACCTGTTTGGTGTTGTCCGGGCCGCGATAACGCTACACTTAGCGCCAGCTCGCTCGGTTCTGTTTTTAGGAGCCGCTAACTGATCGCTGATTTTTGCTCAAACGTATTGACAGATTGACAGATGCTCAGGATGAGCATTGCTTGAGACCGCTAACAACGGTTCAACGACGAGCTGATAGAGGACATTGCAGTGGCTAGGCTTCGGTTTGGCGCTTTAGCGCACGGGGATGAAACCTCTGGAGAGCTTGATCGATTGAGGGAATCCGGCGCCACTGAGCGTCAAGGGCTTGAGTTGGGCGGTTCGCCGCGTCAACCAAGTGCAGATAAATCCATTGAGCACGTTCGCTCAAGTTAAATGGAGCAGTTTTAAGATCCCATGCTCGACAAAAAACTGTTAGATATTCTCGTTTGTCCAGTGACCAAAGGGCCGCTGATTCTCGACAGCGCACGCGGTGAGCTGATTTCGCTCGCGGCGCAACTGGCCTATCCTATCCGCGATGACATCCCGATTATGCTCGAAGAGGAAGCGCGGCATCTGACGCTCGAAGAATGCGATAGCTATCGTTGAGCACAGATATATAATAATTAGACAGGATTAACCGGATTATCAAGATTGACAGGTTATTTAACTGATTGTTTTATAAGTCGTTATCCTGTAAATCCTGAATCATTTTGTTAATCCTGTCTATTGATTTAATGCGCGACAATCAGCCGCAGCGCATCCAAGCGCATCTGCGTTTGACCAAGCACCTCAGCAAGCTGCTCGCGCCGTTGACGTAAGCAAGCGATCTCATCCGGTCGCACCGTCGGGTTGACCCGCGCCAGCGCCTCCAGTCGTTCCAGTTCTTCCCCGAGCCGCTGCTGCATCCGCGACCGCGCTTGCTGTTCTAACTGCGTCAGCGCCTGCTGTGCTAGGGCGTCACCCTGTTCGAGTAACGCCGTCAGTCGCGCTGTCTGCGAACCAATCAGCGCCCGAGCAAGCGTGGCGTTATGGCTCAAACAGGTGCCGCGCAGACTCGCGGGCGCGATCTCGGCGGCGCGATCCCGTCCCTCGGCATCGAGCAGCAGCCGCACCAGCGTTGGCGGTAACACCTGCTCAACCTGAAGTTCCGGCGGCGCTGGACATTCGGCGACATAGAGCAGTTCAAGCAGCAGCGTCGCACGCGGAAACCGCGCATCACCCTGGATCACCAGCAGCGCCGCGCTGCCTAATGCGGACGCGGTGAGCAGCTCCATCGCCTCGCGGGTCAGCGGATGTTCCCAAGTGAGAAATTCCCAATCTTCGTGCGCGAGGGCTTGGGCGCGATCAAAGGTCGCCGTCAGGCCAGCTTCGGGCAGACGCGGGAAGCTCTCATGCAGCATTTCTGCTCCGGGGCGCACCACGATTGAACCATTGGGGCCAGGTTCATGCTCGACGCCGAACGCATCCCAAAAATCGCTGAGATAGGCGGCCACTGAGCGTTCCGCGTCTAGCGCCGTGATGGCATCGATCAAGGCGGTGTCGCGGGTGAGGCGATGCGAATGCAGTTCGAGCAAGCGGTCGCGACCGGCAGCTAGTTCGCCGTTGAGCTGCGTTGTCAGGGCGTGGGTGGCGGCGATCAGCTCCGTGACCGGCGCGGCGGTGGCAGGCTGATTGAGCGCCGCACGCACGGATGCGCCGAGTTGCTCGAACACCGCCGCTGCTGCCGGGCATGGCTGTTCAAAGGCGTTCAAGCCGTCGGTATACCAGCGAAACAGGATTTCCAGCGGCCCGCCGCACAGATAGGGCACATGCAGGCGGATGGTCTGGGTTTGGCCGATCCGGTCGAGCCGCCCGATGCGCTGTTCGAGCAAATCCGGTTCGAGCGGCAGATCGAACAGAATCAGATGATGCGCAAACTGGAAGTTGCGCCCCTCGCTGCCGATTTCCGAGCACAGCAGTACCTGCGTGCCAGCCTCGACCGCCGCAAAATAGGCCGCTGCGCGGTCGCGTTCGACAATCTCCATGCCTTCATGAAAGATCGCGGCGTGAATGCCCGCCCGCTGGCGCAGCACTTCGCGCAGTTCGAGCACGGTGCGAGCGTGGGCGCAGATCAGCAGCACCTTTGCTGGGCGCAGAGCACGTAGAGTGGTAATCAGCCAATCGACACGCGGATCAAGCATCTCCCAGCCCAAGCCATGCGCCGCTTCGGGAGTCAGCCGTGCCAGCGGATCGGGGAGCGTGCGGTAGGCGTCCGGTTCGGGCAGCGGATAGGCAAGCAGTTCGCGGCGCGGAAAGCCGGGGATGGTGGCGCGGGTGTTGCGAAACAGCACGCGCCCAGTGCCGTGACGATCAATCAGCCGCTCAATCAATGCCTCGCGGTCGAGTTCGCTGACAGTGCCAAGCAGCGTGGTCAGATGCGCGTGATCGGCGGCGGTGAGCGGTTCCGCATCGAGCAATCGCGCAGCAAGCGCGGCAATCGGCGCATAGCGGGCTTCATCGGCTGCAAACACGCGGGGATCGTGAAACCGCGCCGGATCGAGCAGCCGCAGTCGTCCAAAATGCCCGGCACGTCCGAGTTGCTCGGGGGTGGCGGTCAGTAGCAATACGGACGGAATGCGCTGGGCGAGTGTTTCGACGAGCTGATAAGCGGGACTGGCGGCGGTCTCGCTCCAAGTCAGATGATGCGCTTCATCGACGATCAACAAATCCCAGGGCGCATCAAGCACGGCTTGTCCGGCGGTCTGATGCTTGACCAGCAGTTCCAGCCCGCAGAGCACGCGCTGTTCTGATAAAAACGGGTTGTCATCGTGCAGCGACTCAATGCGCTCAGCATCAAACAGCGCCAGCGCCAGATTAAAGCGGCGGCGCATCTCAACCAGCCATTGATGCAGCAGCGGCTCGGGCGTGAGAATCAGCACCCGCTGGGCGCGTCCGGTGAGCCGCAAACGGTGCAGAATCAGCCCGGCTTCGATAGTTTTGCCCAAACCGACTTCATCGGCCAACAGCACGCGGGGCGCTTCGCGGCGCGAGACCTCGGCGGCGATATGCAGTTGATGCGGGATGAGCGCCACCCGTGCGCCGATCAAACCGCGTGTGGTCGCGCCAGCGGTCTGCATTCCGTATAAATAGGTCTGATAACGCAGTCGAAACCACAGATCGCTGTCGAGTCGCGCCGCCAACAGCCGCTGTCCGGGGCGATTATAGGTTAAGCGATCATCGAGATCGGCTTCGGCCAGCCACTGGATGTGGCCTGCTGTGTCTGTCACCTGATAGCACTGCAACCCGTGCTCAGTGCGCACCTCCAGCACGCGCCACGCGTGCCCGGCGCGGTCACGCAGGTGCTCGCCACGTCCGAGGATCAATCGCGCCAGCGGGGCGCTGTCGCGGGCATACAGCCGCGTCTCGCCGGTGGCCGGATAGCGCAGCCGCACCTGACGACCTTCGACGGCCTCAACCAGTCCTAGCCCTAACTCAGTCTGGGTTTCACTCAGCCAACGTTGGCCGGGGACGAACTCGTGCATCGCGCTTTATCGCTCAACTGGTGCGGAAGAAATCGCGCATCATACCGGCTTCTGCTACGGGCGAGGCGGTGTTGTGTGCTGGGCGTTTGTCGCTTATCTATGAATCATTGGGTTTAAGATAGCGTGCGTAATCGAGCACTATTTTTAGGAACCTTTATGAGCACCATTCCTAACGCTTATTGTGAAATCATCGACCCGCTGATTCAGATCGCACGCGGTTTTGTCGAAGCAGGCGAGTCGCTGGCATCTGTCGCGTTTGTTGGTAATCTCAGCAGCGGCCAGAATCTAGCGGTGCCGATTGATACCAGCACGCCCGAAACGAAAAACCGTTCAGCGGCGCTGATTCGTCAAATTGCCGATGAATATGAAGCTGATTTTGTGTTTACGATGATGGAAGCTTGGACACTGCCACCGCGTTTAGCGCCGCGTTTTCAGGACATCATCGACCGCTACGGCTCAATTGGTGCCTCACCGCATCGCGTCGATAGCGTAGCGTTTACGCTCGAAACCCATCACGGCATCTGGCTTGCGCAACGCGAACTCAAGCCCAAAGGTCATTCCAAACGCCGCAAAACCTTTGAGCTTTCGTATAGTGCCTGATTTGCACATGGAATTGACCAAAAGTTAACAAATATGGCAAGGCTAAAGCGACCAAATACCCTGCCAATCAATCTTTGAGACTTGACTAAACATGCGCTATGGGATGCTCCATGAGCCAACAGGTTTCGATACAAGACGTTGCTGAACGACTGCGCAACGCGATGATCAGTGTCAAAGGCTTAAGTCCGTATTGGGACGAATCTTGCGCGGAGAACAGCGCAAAATTGTGGTTGCCAATCGAGACCGACTTGCCCGTTGCGGATTTGAACGTATTGAATGGATTGTCAACGAACTCGGCAGTGAACTCGTGGTTCTCAACGACGTTATTAAAGAACCAGAA
>NZ_FNOW01000047.1 GCF_900107145.1 Allochromatium warmingii
GTGAGTCTCAAGTTTACTTAGCGTCTAGTCGATTGTTGCTTCGCCAAATTTGCAATAATCAAGTTCGCTATAAATTAGCCGCTGGCTAGAAAAAAACTGATTTGCCAGTTTCTAGACAGCCTCTTAGCTAGATGCTAACGGCTGATCGCTGGCCGCTACCCCGCCCCCTAACCGCCGGAACAGTTCACGCCGCGAAATTTCTCGCTGCATCGGGCAATCGCGGCGGGCAGCTTCTAAATTGGCGTCACGCACGCGGATCACTTCGCTCCACTGCTCAAACACGGCATCGGCATCGCGGTAGGGTTCGAGATTCAAGCACAGCGGTTGCAGCAGATAATGCCCAAGTGCAGCGTGATAGCCCAAATGCGCCTGTTGTGCTTGGCCGAATAGCTCAAAATGTAGATGCGGCCCCAGTACGGTATAGGCGGCATCCGTGCGTTCAACCGCTGACCAGCCCGCTGGCAGCACGAGCGGCGGCGGTTGAGCGGGGAACAGCAAACGCGCCAGCATCCAGGGCGTCAGCAGCAACAGCACGCGCCACTCTGCGATGCGGCGCAGGGCGCGGACTTCAATCGGCAGCGCCAGATTCAGCAGCGGATCAGCGGCAAGGGTTTCTGTCAGCAGGCGCTGATGCACGGCGATAACCGCTGCACTCAGCGCGGCATCATCAGCTAGTGATTCGGGACAGCGACACCAGTCAGTCTGGATTTCGGCTTCAGCTTTAACTTCAATGCTCATCATCGTCATCATTCTGTTGCGCGGTCGCCGGACAAAGCAGCGCCAAGCGTTCAGCGAGGGCACGATAGAGCGTTAATTCAGCCTGTGTGTGCAGATCTTGGGCAAAGCGTGGCAACCAGCGGCACAAATGCTCGGCCCATAACTCAGCCGTCAGGGTCGTGACGAGACAGTCGGCGCTGATATCCCCCTGACTGGCATCCAGCAAATAGGCAGCAAATTCAAGTTGAGTGCCAAGATAATCCGCTGGCGCTTCCGTGGCGTGCAACCCGGCGCGTTGATACAGTCCCTGAAGATCGGCGGTGGTCGAGCCGCCCAGATTGCCCTGTCGATAAGCCGACTCAAACGGCGGACAGGGCGTTTTCGGGTAGCCATTGACAAACAACCGCGTGTGCTCGGCTTGCCAGCGTTCCAGCGGTAGGGTGTTTAATTCAGCGAGCGCAGCGGTCAACCAGGGTTCAACCGGAATTAGGGCGTGCAGGGTGTCGCGGGCATTCGCTTCCGGCATGGCTAGTAAGATCGCCAGTCGGCGCAGATGAGCGGGGGTGTGGGGGGGTGTCATGTGTTTAGCATCGCTTGGTTAGAAGACTGACGTGGTGGCAAGTGTACGCAATTGGGGAACTAGCTTCGGGTGATTGTGTGGACGCATTAGCAGATAAACAAATCACTTTCAGCCGCTGCTGATATAATAACGATCTTCCCCAAAAGCTTGATTCAGCAAGCCTTGCAACGCTGCGCCGTCTACTAATTCGATGTATTGATGATGCTGTGCAAAAATCGTCGCACGCTCAGAAAAAGTCGATGTGATAATCAATAGCCCTTCTTTTGCTTGATGCGTTTGAATCGCTTCGATTAATTTTTCGACCACATTAAGATCAACTTTGTTTGCTGGTGCATAGCGTTTACATTGCACAATAATTTTATAGGGTTTATTGTGAATGCCGTGATGCTTTTTATAAGCAATCACATCAACGCCGCCATCGCCCGAACTGCGCGTCACGGTGACATCATAATAGCCAAGTTGCAGCAGTAATTTTTTGATGAGATGCTCAAAATTTTCTGGGCGGATGGTCAGCACATCAAGCGGGCGCGTCAGAATCAATCTGACCATTTCCAAAATTGAATTTTGAATCACCGCATCATTTTCCGAGAGCAAATACAGACGCTCAAGCGTATTTAAATCGCCAAACAAGCCTAATGCTTTGATGGCGCGACAGCGCAGTGTGCTGCTCGCTTCGGTGTGGTGCGCTAAATCCTCAAGAACGGCTTTTGTTTCCTGGCAATCAAATTGACGATGCTGCTTTTCAATCAGCGTGATGACATCAGCGATGTGCGCTGTTTCATTACGCCGGATGATGTCAAGCAATAATGAGCGTGTGCCATTTGCGGCGCTGATATGCTGTATTCGCTGCAAGGCAGCATTGCGCATCGAACTGCTTTCGGTCGGATCGCGTGCGATATCAATCAAGTGATTGATGGTCTGTTGAGGATGATGTTCGGCTAAAAACAGCAGCGCAAGCTGGCGCAAGCCGTCTGGATAATTCAAGCCGTCTGGATAATTTTTGGTGCGATATGTTTCAAGTTTTTCGAGAATCTCGCGGGTGATGGTGTCGTGATCTTTCGCGCAATCAAATGCAATTTGCAGTAAATCCCGCGACAATACAGCATCCTGATTATGTTTATCCTGATGGTTTTTAAAATGCTGCTCTAATTGCTGAATCATTTCAAAAGCGAATGATTTGATACAGGCTTCTTTATTTGGCGCTTGCTCAAGATGTTTGATGATTTCCATTTGCAAATCAAATAAATCACCAATGCTGTTGATCTGTTCAATAGATTTTAACTGAAAAATTGAATCGATTGGCAATGTTTCGTATTTTTTCAACATGATGCAACTTTAACTTGAACCATAGATTGAGCGCCGCATTTATTTACGGCGCATCAATAAAACCACTTTAATCAGAACCTCACCCTCAATTCGGCTTCCGCTTCAGCGTCTTAAACGCCACAAGCTTTTTGTGAACGGCGACCGGAGTGTAGCGAACGATGAAACGATATGGCAACCTACAGCAAACCGAGATCGGCGGCAGGTAGCACAGGCGAATGTCCGCCGGTTTTCTCAACCATATCAGGGGATCCGATGCCCGAAATCTGCCGCTTCTACGGAATCGTCATCAGGATGTACTTGATTGACCGCGAACATCCGCCGCCACATATTCATATCAAGTACAGTGACTATCAAGCCGTGATGGAACTGGAGAACCTGAATCTGATCGACGGTCACTTACCGAGGAAATGCCGCCAGCTCGTCCGGGAGTGGGCTGAGTTACATCAGGATGAGTTGACCGACATGTGGAAGACGCAACATTTCCATCCCATTCAGCCATTGGAGTGAGATTGATGAAACTTCGGCACATTGAACACCGGGAAGCATACCGCTTTGCGCTCACTTTCGAGAATGGTGATCGCCGCGAGGTCGATCTACAGGACTTGATCGGTCAGCATGTCGCAGTGGGCGAGGTGCAGACCGCACGCATCGATCCAGAGTGGGGGTGTTTGGAGTTTCTGCATGGCCGCGTGGACATCGAACCCAAGACCCTATATCAGTACGCTGGCTTTGTCGAAGACAAGCAGGCGGCTTGAGCTGAGACATTCCCGATAATCAGCACATCTGTGCGACGTGTTTTAATTCGGCTTCCGTTTCAGCGTCTCAAACGTCACTAATTGCACCTCCTGGCGCTCATCGGAATAATACGGCCGCTCACCGCCGCGCCCTTGTTCAGCAGCTAATTCCTGCTCACGCGCCGTAATCAATCCTAAACACTGCCGCAGCTGCTGAATGGTCGCTTCTGAGAGCGGATGCCGCATTCCGGGTGGCGGTGTGACATCCTTAATAATCGCCGTCAACGTCTGACGCATTACCTGCATAATCTGCTGTTCTTGTGATAATTCAGTCATGTGAATTGTCCTCGAATGAGTCTGATCATAAATCTGTATGCAAACGCGCAAGCAATTCTTCCAGCGCCGTGTTATCCAGCACCGCCACCCCCAGCGCCTCAGCCTTTGCTAATTTCGATCCCGCCTCCGCGCCCGCCAGCAGATAATCCGTTTTCTTGGACACACTGCCCGTCACCTTCGCCCCCAGTGCCTGCAATCGCGCTGCAATCACCTCACGCGGCTGACTGAGTGTGCCAGTAATGACCAGCGTTTTGCCCGCCAACGGCAAGGCCGCCGCGCTCGCTGGTTCGGCGGATCGCACCACCGCCGGCCAATGCACCCCAGCGGCCAGCAAATGCGCGATGGCCTCGCGATTGTGCGGCTGGGCCATAAACTGCACGATCCGCTCGGCGACCACCGGGCCGATGCCCTTGATGGCAATCAATTCCTCGACGCTGGCCGACTGTACCGCTTCGATGCTGGCGAGCTGTTCGGCCAATAACTGCGCGGTGGTCTCGCCGACCTCGCGGATGCCGAGTGCGAAGATAAACCGCGCCAGCGTCGTCTCGCGGCTGCGCTCCAGTGCCGCTAACAGATTGGCCGCTGATTTTTCGCCCATCCGTTCGAGACCCGCCAACGCCTCGATGCGCAAGGCATAGAGGTCAGCCGGTTCGCGCACCCAGTCCAAATCAACCAGTTGCTCGATGAGTTTTTCGCCCAGCCCTTCGATGTCGAGCGCCCGCCGCGAGGCAAAATGTCGGATCGCTTCTTTGCGCTGCGCCGGACACCACAGCCCACCGCTACAGCGGGCGACCGCTTCACCCTCAGCGCGGATCACTGCCGAACCGCACACTGGGCACGCCGTCGGCAACTCGATCAGCGGCGCATCAGTCGGTCGCCGTTCGACTAGCACGCGCACGATTTCGGGAATCACATCCCCAGCGCGGCGAATTACCACCGTGTCACCGCTGCGCACATCTTTGCGCCGGACTTCATCGAGATTGTGCAGCGTGGCATTGGCGACGGTCACGCCGCCGACAGATACCGGACGCAACCGCGCCACCGGTGTCACCGCTCCGGTGCGCCCGACCTGAAATTCCACCGCCTCGACGACAGTCAGCGCCTCTTGTGCTGGAAATTTGCGGGCAATCGCCCAGCGCGGATGATGGGCGGTTGCGCCCAGTGCCACCTGTGCGGCCAGTGCATCGAGCTTGAACACCACGCCGTCGATGTCATAGGGCAGCGTCTCGCGGCGTGCGCCCAGCGCCGCAAAATAGGCGCGGCAGCCGTCGAGTCCGGTCACGCACTGTAATTCCGGGGCAATCGGCAATCCCCACTGCGCCAGCCGCTGCAACCACGCGGATTGACTGTCGCCGATCTCAGCCGTGACTGCACCCCAACCATAAACACACAGCCGCAACGGTCGCCGTGCCGTGATACGCGGATCGAGCTGGCGCAGACTGCCCGCTGCGGCATTGCGTGGATTGGCAAACAGCCGCTCGCCGCGTTGCTGCAACTGCGCATTGAGCTGCTCGAACCCGTCACGCGGCATATAGACCTCGCCGCGCACTTCCAGCACTTCGGGCCAGTCCGCGCCCAGCAGCCGTAGCGGTACATTGGGAATCGTGCGCACGTTATGGGTAACATCTTCGCCGCGTGTGCCATCACCTCGGGTTGCGGCCAGCACCAGCACGCCGGATTCATAGCGCAGACTCACCGCTAACCCGTCGAATTTCGGTTCAGCGGTATACACAATCGGTTCAGATTCGGGCAGCGCCAGCGCCGCGACAATCCGCTGATGAAACTCCGCTAACGCGGCATCCGTCATCGCATTGTCGAGCGAGCGCATCGGTACCGTGTGCTGCACCACGCCGAGTTCCGCGCACGGCATCGCGCCAACGCGCTGGGTCGGCGAGTCGGGTGTCATCAGATCGGGATGCTGCGATTCGAGTTGCTGGAGTTCGGCAAAGAGCCGGTCATACTCAGCATCGAGAATGGCTGGATCGTCGAGGACGTAATACCGATGGTTGTGCATGCGGATCTCAGCGCGTAACGCCTCAATCCGCTGCACCAGCGCCGGTACGGTGTTCACTGGCGCGGAATCCGTCGCCAACGGCGCTCATTTTCAACCACCGCTTGGCGCAGTTCTTCCTCTTTTTTCACCGTCAACGGACGGCGCGTAGAGTCGAGCACATCGCCGTTGAGCGACAGCGCCAGCTTGCGGGCGGTCGCTAACATCTCGTCGAGAATGGTCATATCTTCGGGATCGCCTTCTAACTGCGCAAACAGCACCAGTCCGGGCGTTGAGAAACTGTCCATCGCCTTAAACGGGAAGCGTCCGGGCTTGACCATATTGGCCATGCTGAAATAGACGCGAATCTCGTCATCGAAGGTATCGAAGCAGTGGAAGATGTCCATTTCACCCGGATGCAATCCGCATCCTGATGCAACGTCTAAAATCTCTGGCCCCTTGAACGGATAGCGCCGCGCACTGACGCTGAATTGGATCAACAACGGATCGGGAACGGTCACCTCGCGCCGCTTCGCCCCGTTGCTGGATGCTGGAGGGGGCGATGGCTCCGGCTCCGGCTCAGGTTCCGGTTCGGGATGGAGGCGCGGTGCGGGTTCTGGTTTGAGTGCAGAGTCCGACGACCGTGACTTGATGGGTTTTACTGGTCTGACAGGTTCTAGCTCCGCCTCGTGCTCAGCGTCGGCATCAGCCAGCGGCTGTGATGTGCGCCGCGTTTTGGGGCGAGCCGGATTGGAAGTCTGCGCAAAGGCCGCCCGTGCACGGATCGGCGGCGCGGGATCGTAGTCGGCATCGGCATCGGGATCAAATGCGGGTTCATCGGCGCCATCCGCTACGGACGCAGTGCGACCACGCCCCCGCAATCGCTGCCACAGCCCTGGGCGCTTGGCGGCTGGGGGCGCAGCGGAGCGCCCAGCGTCGCGATCCACATCATCATACTGATGCGGTTCATCATCCGGCAGGGCGTGCCGCGTTGGACGTACCCCATAGGGTTCGTCGGCGTTTTCATCTTCAAACAGATCGTCGTCGGCATAGTCATCGTGATAAGCGTGGTGCTGCTCACGGCGACGCTCCCACAGGTAGAGCGCCACAATCAGGATGACGCCGACGACAATCAGAATCAGGCGGATAGTGCTGGCGTCCATTCGTAGTGATCTGCAAGCTGTTGGAATTTTCTGCGTTGCAGCAAGTATACCGTAGTCGTGCAACTCGAATGCTGAGTCGCCGGTTTAGGCTGCGACAACGCCGTTTTGTGTTGCCAAGCGCACGGCGGCTTCGACATCGACGCTCACCAGCCGTGACACACCCGGTTCGTGCATGGTGACGCCCATCAGATGTTCGGCAATTTCCATCGTCACCTTGTTATGACTGATGAAAATAAATTGCACCCGCTCGGACATGGAGCGCACCAAGTCGCAAAAGCGCCCGACATTGGCATCGTCCAGCGGCGCATCAACCTCATCCAGCATACAAAAGGGTGCGGGATTCAACTGGAAGATCGCAAACACCAGCGCGACAGCGGTCAGCGCCTTTTCACCGCCCGACAGCAAATGAATGCTCGCATTGCGTTTGCCCGGCGGTTGCGCCATCACGCTGACGCCGGCTTCGAGCAAATCGGCATCGGTTAATTGTAACGATGCTTGGCCGCCGCCGAATAAACGCGGAAATAATTGCCGAAAACTCTGATCGACTTGATCGAACGTGGTTTTAAAACGCTGGCGCGTTTCGCGATCAATTTTGCGAATTGCCTGTTCGAGCGTCGCCAGCGCCTGACTAATATCCGCGTGTTGGGTGTCGAGATAGCTTTTGCGCTCGGAATGCGCTTGAAATTCATCGACGGCCGCTAAATTCACCGCGCCCAGTCGCTGAATCCGCGCCGCGATCTTGGTTAATGCGTCTTGCCAGGCGCTCTCAGTGGCACTCGGATCGAGCGCAGCCAGCACGGCGCTGGGGCTGGCGCTCAATGCGGCGAGGGCTTCTTCGAGCGTGCGCTGACGCACCAGCCGTTCTTGCTGTTCCAAGCGCACGCGCTCTAGGCCGCGCTGTTGATCGTGTAAAGCTTGTTCCGTGTGCTGTCGCGCCTGCTCTAGCTCGCTGATGGCGGCATCAAGCGCGTCGCGCTGGGCGAGCGCCTGCTGTAATTCATCGGCGACCGCCTGTTGCTGCGCCCGCTGTGCGTCGAGCTGTTCGCGTTGTTCGAGCAGCGGCTCAACCCCCTCTTCAAGTGCCGCGAGCAATTCGGCGCGGCGTTCGTGTACCTGCTGCTGTTGCGACTGCGCCCGCCCCTGCTGCTGTTGGGTGGCGGCACAGGCGGTGCGATTGGATTCAACGCGAATGCGCAAGGTCTGCGCCTGTTCGCGTCCGCTGCGCACCTGTTCGCGGGTATTCTCGACCTGCGTGCGTAAACGACTGCGTTCCTGTTCGAGTGCGGTGCGGCGCGTGGCCAGCGTCTCGATGTCCTCTAGCCAAGTATGCAGACGCTCGCGGGTGTCCTCCATCTCAGCAAGCGCGGCGTGAAGCTGCTGTTCCAGTTCTGCCCATTCACCAGCGAGCACGCGCCGCCGCTCGGCCTGATGCGCAGCCTGCGTGCGTGCGCTGCTGATCTCGGCCCGCAACGCCGACCGCTCGCGCTCCAGTGTCGCTAATTCGGATGCAAGTGCCTGCCGCCGCTGCTCGGCTTCGGCGCGGGCATCGCGGTGCTCGGCTTCGGCATCTAACCGCTCGGCTTCTTCGGCGGTGAGTGCGGTTAATTCGGCTTCCAGCGCGGCGATACTCTCAGCGCGTTCCAGCACCCCAACCGCGCCATCCGGTGCCGGCACGCGCAGCCAGTGTCGCCCGATCTCGATGCCATCAGGCGTAATGAGGACGGCATCGGCGCTCAAGGTGTGGCGCTGGGCTAAAGCGGTGCGCAGATCGGCGACCGTCTGCACCGGCCCGAGGAGTTCGCCAATCGGCCAGCGTGAGCGCACCTGTTGCGCGAGCCGTTGCCGATCTGCCGCCTGCGCCACATCTGCCGTTGCTGCCGCTGTTTCGAGCACCACCAGACCGGGCGGCAGCGGCTCATTGGCATCAATCACCGCATCCAGCGCCGCAACTGGCACCGCCCGCATTGCTGCACCCAAACGCAGTTCGACCGCCCGCTCCCAACCAGCGGTCACGTGCAACTGCTCAATCAGCCGCGCCGCATCGCTGAGTCCATGCCGCGCCAGCCAAGCTCGCCGCTCGCTGTCAGTATCAGCCAGCGCCGAATCTTGCAGCGCCGTTAAGGCCGCTAACCGACCCTTGCCCTCGCGGATGCGGGTGCGCACCTGATTGAGCGCCTCGGCCAGCGTGCGCACTGCGGCATCTTCTTCGGCCAGCATTTCGAGCACGCTGTCGCGCTCTGCTTCCAGCCGCTCAATGCGCTCATCGAGCACAGCTTCGCGTTCGCTCAGAGTTTCGAGCTGCTCCAGCGTGTCGCTATCATCGAGCCGCTCACGTTCTTCAGCTAACCGCCGCTGGCGCTCGCGGTCATGCTGCTGGTTCTGCTCCAGTACGTTGAGGCGGGCGCGTTCCAACTGCGCTTGTTCAGCCGGATGCGCGGCGGCAGTGTTGAAGTCATCCCACTCCACTTCCCAGGTGTGAAGCTGGGTTTCCAGTTCGGCCAGCGCCGCTGTCGCGCTGCTCAATTCCGCTTCAGCCAGCGCCAGCGCCGGTTCATCGACGGCTAATGCCTGCTCAATTTCGCTCAAGCGCGTGCGGTCGCGTTCCAAATGCGCGTCAGCCGCCTGCAATTCATGATCGAGCCGCGCTAATTCACTCTCACGCCGCGTGCGTTCTTCGGTCGCAAAGCGAATGGCCTGTTCCGTGCGGGCGATTTCCGCACCCAGCGCGTAATAGCGGCCCTGAATCGTATTACAGGCTGCGGCGGCGAGCTTATAGGCTTCGCGCTGGGCATCCAATTCAGCGGCTAACCGCTGCTGCTCGGCCTCACCCGCCGCGCCCTGTGTTTCAGCTTCAGTCAGGCGTTGCGTTAATGCCTGCACGTCCGCATCAAGCGCCCGCCAACGGAGCGCCTTGAGTTCTAAATCCAATCGCTGTTCATCACTGCGCAATTGCGTGTATTTAGCGGCGGCGGCGGCTTGTCGCTCTAAATGCTGTAATTGTTTGCCAACTTCGTCGCGCAGATCATTCAAACGGTCGAGATTTTCTTGCGTATGACGCATCCGATTTTCGGTTTCGCGTCGCCGCTCTTTATATTTTGAAATCCCCGCTGCTTCTTCTAAAAATAAGCGTAATTCTTCGGGTCGCGCTTCAATAATCCGCGAAATCATCCCCTGTTCAATAATGGCATAGGAACGCGGCCCCAATCCGGTGCCGAGAAATAAATCCTGAATATCGCGCCGCCGACAGCGTGCGCCATTAAGGAAATAAGTTGATTGACCATCCCGCGCCACTTGACGCTTAACAGCGATCTGTTCAAAAGCCGCGTATTCACCACCGGCCCCGCCATCCTGATTATCAAAAATCAATTCAATACTCGCCACGGCCAGCGGCTGCCGCCCCGAACTGCCATTAAAAATGACATCGGCCATTGACTCACCGCGCAGCATCTTTGCTGAGGATTCGCCCATCACCCAGCGCACGGCGTCGATGACATTCGATTTGCCGCAGCCATTCGGGCCGACGATGCCGACTAAATTACTCGGAAAATAAACCGTCGTTGGATCAACAAAGGATTTAAAACCACTGAGCTTGATACGTTCCAATCTCATCATTTCACACGCTTCCTCAGCATATTCAGACGCAAACCAGATAGAGACGCTTGACAGCAATGGGGGATTGCCAGTATTTATTTAGTCATTGTCGCTAACAGACAATAACGGGCTAAGATTAACAATGATAACCAGCCCGCGAATATAAAAAATAACTACTTTACTATGTTCTTACATACCAGAGGAGACTGGATCATGAGCGAAAGACTGCGTATTGGTGCCGATTTTTTTGATGATCTCGCCACCGTGGCAGCGGTCAAAGCGGCCTTGATTGAAGATCGGCGTTTAACCGAAGCTGATTTTGCTCACCGCCATGCGACCACCATTCGCCGCCATTATGCAACGGTTGCGCACTTAGAATTTCTCGAAGAGGATGCGCAATTTTTTGCCAGTTGCATTTGGCATTATCTCAATACGCTGGATATGTCGAATGTGCGGGAGAGCTATCAGCCGCCAGTTGCCAGCCACCCGCAAGAATCGGCGCAGTGCTGGAAGCGGATCGCTGGCGGCTGGAAGCCAGAAGCCACATACCATGCGCTCACTGCTTGACAGTCTGCTTGACCGGATCTTTCCCCCGACCTGCCTGCTCTGTGGTGCGGCAGGCGCGGCGGGGCGCGATCTGTGCGACGGTTGTGCGCTGGAGCTGCCCTACAATCTGCGTGCCTGTTGGCGCTGTGGACGACCGTTTCTTGTGCCGCTGCCGGACGGTGCAATCTGCGGCGATTGCGAGCGCAGTCCACCGCCCTTTGCTGCCTGTTTCAGCGTTTTTCGTTACACGGATGCGATCCCGTTTTTGATTACCGGCGCGAAATTTCGCGGACAACTCAACGCGGCGCGACTGCTGGGGCAGTGTCTCGCCGAGCATATTAGTGCCACGACGGACAGGCTCCCCGATGCGCTGGTGCCAGTGCCCTTGCATCGGCAACGTCAGCGCACACGCGGGTATAACCAAGCATTAGAGATTGCCCGCGTCGCGGGACGGGCGCTGGCGCTGCCGTTGGAATCACGCTGGGTGACGCGCCCGCTGGCCACCGCGCCGCAAAGTAGTCTGACCGCCCGCGCGCGTCGCCGCAATATTCAGGGCGCATTTGCAGCGCAAACTGAGCTGACGGGTCAATCCATCGCCATCGTTGATGATGTGATGACCACCAACAGCACGGTGTCGGAATTAACCCGCGTTTTGCTGGATGCTGGAGCGGGGCAGGTGGTGATTTGGGCAGTGGCGCGAACATTGTGAGTGGAGACGGGCAGCGCATGGCTAACACTGAAATCAGTTGATGCAGTATGGTGTGGGATCGCTAAACTGGGCCGTTATGCTATATGGTTCAAGATGGTTCAGGCAGCCCGCTGATTGTGCGACTGTTATCCATCATGTCTTCATCGACTTTTAGACTTTTCCGGCGCAAAAAAACGCATGAACTTGCATTCACTTCGCTTCAAGATCGCCGCCGGATCGGCGCTCTCACTGATTCTGCTCGGTACAGCCATTACGTTGTACGCCGTCTATGCACTCAATAGCCAAGTGACACAGCAGCGTCAACTGTCTCGCGTCCACTTCGAGCAACTGTTACTCGATGGTGCCGAGACCCGCGCCAAAGGCATTGAAGCCTCACTGGTGCCGGCGTTGCAATCGGCCCGCGTTCTTGCGCAAGAACTGGCGACCTTTCCTGGGCTGCGCCTGACGACGACTGGCGGCGTTAGTGCGGTGCGCACCGTCGCCGAGCGTATGTTATTGGGGGTCTTGCATGGTCAACCAGATTTTCTCGGCGTTTATACGGCATGGGAGCCGAATGCGTTTGATGGACGTGATGCCGATTTTGTCAATCAGCCCGGCAGCGATGCCAGCGGACGGTTTATTCCCTATTTCAGCCGTGCCGCTGACGGCACCCTCGCTCTTGAACCGCTTCTGGATTACGAGACGCCCGGTGCCGGTGATTATTACCTGTTACCCAAGTCCAGCCGCGCCGAGCAGGTACTGAATCCTTATACCTACAGCGTTCAAGGCAAAGACCTGCTGATTACTTCGTTGGTCGTGCCCATCATCATTGACGGGCGTTTTCAGGGTATTGCGGGTGTAGATTTGGCGCTCGATCACCTACAGCAGCAGATCGACACCATCGCCCAGGGTGTTCACGGCGGACGCGCTGGCATCACATTGGTGGCGCATAACGGCACCATCGTCGCATCCAGTGGCCGACCACAGCTAGTCGGCAAACCGCTGTCAGCACTGCATGAAGACTGGGAAGCGGATCTAAAAACGCTGCAAGCAGCCCGCCCGCATATCGAAGAAGACGAAGGGCATTTGATGGCCGTCGCGCCGGTGCAGTTTGGCGGGAAGAGTGCTCCGTGGGCAATTCAGCTTACGTTGCCGATGGAACACATCATGGATCAAGCCGATCAAGCTGTATATAAAAGCAGCCAAGCGATTTGGGCCATGATTGGCGTGACACTGTTGTGTATCGGTGTGGGCGTAGTCTTTATGCTGTTTATTGCCGGCATCATGGTGCGACCGATTGAGCGGCTCAAACTAGCCTTAAGCGACATCGCCGACGGTGACGGCGACCTGACACGCAACCTCAATGCAGCAGGCCGCGACGAACTCGCCGCATTAGCGCAGATATTCAATCGTTTTCAAGACAAATTGCGCGACTTAATTCGACAACTCGCGCAGGGCGGGGAGCAGGTTGCCAGTTCCGCCAATCAACTGACAGCCGCCAGTATGCGCACCGCCGAACTCGTCCAGCGCCAGCAATCGGAAACCGATCAGGTGGCGACCGCGATGAATGAAATGACCGCCACAGTAGCTGAGGTGGCGCTTCATGCCAATCAAGCCGCGGAAGCGACCCGTGAAGCCGATCAACAAACTGAAATGGGCCGTGCTGCTGTCACCCGTGCCGTGGAAGCGATGCACCGACTCTCCGATCAGATGCAGGCCGCAACGACTGCAATGGCGCGAGTTTCTGAGGACACCAACGCCATCAGCGCCATTTTGAATGTTATCGGCGAAATTGCCGGACAAACCAACTTGCTGGCCCTCAACGCGGCGATTGAAGCGGCGCGGGCGGGTGAGCAAGGACGCGGTTTTGCGGTGGTTGCTGATGAAGTACGGACGCTGGCCGGTCGCACCCAGAACTCCACGCACGAAATTCAAGCCATGATCGAACGGCTTCAGAGCGGCACCCGAGGCGCAGTAGACGTTATGGAAGCCGGTCGCACCAAAAGCCAGGATGGCTTAGATGCCGTAGCCGAAGCCGCTGACGCTATTGAAACCACTGCCCGTTCTGTGGCCTCTATCAAAGACATGAGTATTCAGATTGCCAGTGCCGCCGAGGAGCAGAGCGCCGTAGCGGGTGAGATCGACCGCAATTTAGCGACGATTGTGCAACTTGTCGATCAAGTGGCGACGAACGCACTGGAGAGCCGTCAAGCGGCGCAACGGCTCGAAGCACTAGCCAGTGAGCAAAACGTGCGTGTCGGGCGCTTCAAAGTCTGAAGCTGAGGCGAGATAGCTGCTCATTGTGCGTCACCACGCGCCAGCATGGTCGCGCACAATCACTGATAGCTGATAGCTGCTGAATTTTATGGATTCTCGCGCTGCCGATACAGCGGCAGTGCTTCAATCGTGCGATCAATTTGCTCAATCAGCCGCTGATATTCGCGCCGCTGATCGCTGCCTAATTGCACGTCAAATTGCGCTTGACTCAATCCTTCGGGAAGTTGATCGACCGGCGGCATCAAATCCGCTTCGGTTAAACCCGCTTGCGCGGCTGATTGCAAATACTGGGCATTAGTAAGATTTTCAGTTGCCAATCGCGCAAAGCGAATCCCGGCACGATTCGCCGTCATATCAGCAAAACTAAAACCGCTGCCGCCATTGGCATCCGCTAATTCTTTATACCAGCCGACTAAATTCGACAGCGCATCCGTGCTTTGAATAGCGAGCGCGGCTGAGGTCATAAAATGCTGACTTAAATCAGCGCGTCCGCGTAAATGCACGCGACGCAAGGTCGGGCGCGGTGCAGTCGAAACATCGGCCGGATCGCGGATGGATTGACCATTGACATAGGCGGCGACAGCCAAAATCACAGCGCGATGCTGGGCAAGCGGCTCGGCATGTTCTGTGGGCAGCGTGCGCAGCAGATGCGTCAGCACCTCGGCCAAGCGTAGCGGCTGGCGTCTCGGTTGCGCGGCGGCATAGCGCACCAACGCCTCCTGCGCCGCCAACACCAGCGGCAAGGTATCAGCGGCGATCATTCCCCCGCTGAGGCGGTCGAGCATCTCGGGATACCAGTCATATTGCAGCGTCAAGCGTTCGGGCGTAAAACCCACTGCCCGTACCATCTGTGTGCGGTCGAGCGCCTGTAGCGCCTGTTCAATCAGCGCCTGCGCCAGCGAGCCGGGGAGCGGTAGCCCAGCCAGACGCGCTGCGCTCACACGCGGCAGGGTTTCGGCTTCGATCAACTCCAGTTCCAGATTGAGATAACCGTCAAGCTGATCGAGCGGCAGTTTGAGCGAAGCGACCAGTCGGGCGCGTCCGGTTTCCAACTGCACCAGCGCCTGACCCTGCCCAGTGCGGTCAAGCAGCGTGTTGAGCAGCAGATTGACCTGTGATGGCGTGAGTTCGAGCCGCTGTCCCGCGAGGGCGCGGCTATGGCGCTGGCGCTGCTGACGTAGCCAAGTATCGGCCCAAGCGCGTTCAGCAGCGGTTGGCGTGGGTGGCCGCTCGACACGCGGCCGAAGGTCGAGCGCGACAGCCAAGCCCAACACGCATAGCGCAAACAGGCTCAAGCTGGTGAGCCATAACAGGCTTTTAGCAATCGATGACATAGGGATGGGGATGAGTGCGTGAGAGCGGGGCTATCGGTCGCTGGCTTTCAGCCACCAGCAAAATCAGTGCGCATTCTAGTGATGAAGTTCCAGTTGCGTCACGTAAAAAAAGGTCACGAAGCCGAAGCTGCGTGACCAGTTTGAAGTTTGAATAGCTGAAAGCTGGCGGCTGAAAGCTGACCGCTAATTATTCGACGCCGTAAACGGCAGCCGATCATTGATGCCTTCTAGCGAGCTACCAGTTTTCTGGAAACTGCTCACAATGCTTTCCATCGCAATAAATTGCGCTTGCAACCGCGCTTCGTAGCGATCCATGCGCTGATCGAGTGCGGTGCGTTCAGTTTCAATCAATTTAAGCTGTTTTTGCAGATAATCTTCACGCGATTTAACCGTGCCGGTACTGCTGGTGAAATTCTGAATCATATTCTCCAGTTCACCGGCTAATCCGCGTGCAAAGTCGAAATTAAACGCACCTTGCGCCGTTGCACCGGGTCTGACACTGAGATTGAGGCCGTAGACGCTCGATCCGAGTGGCGGCAGCAGCACATTACCCGCACCAAAACCCGCTTCGCCGTTGATGGTTCCGGCAACATCGACCCCGCGTGTGCCGCTCAAGGCCGTTTCGATGCCCAGACTAGCCATATCCGCACTGCGCTCAGTGAAGCTGACCGAGGAATCCGCGCCGGTCGAGTTCGAGGTAAAGGTCAGGCGATTGGCGTCTGCGTCATAGCCGACGGTTAAGCCGACGCCCGCGCCGGATAGCGAGGCATCGCCGTTGATCGCCGCTTGCAGAGCGTTGACTAGATCGGTGCTATTGCCATAGGTGCCGGTCAAGCTCAAGGTGTCGGATTCGACGCCATCGACGCTGACCTTAAAGCTATAGTCGCCGCTACTCGTATCGAGATTGGGGCTAAAGCTATCGCTTGCGCCATCGAATCCCGAAGCGGTGATCGCATTGCTCTGCACGCGGGCGGCGGTTGCGCCGATGCCAAGCACGCCCATGTTATCCGTCCAAACGCCGCCGACATCTTCGCCGGTTTCGGTAAACACAACGCTGGATGCGGATCCATATTCGCGTGAAATGAAGCTAAAAGCGTTCGTAGTCGCGTCGTATTGCACATCCAGCCCAACGCCGGCTTCTTTCAGCTTGGCATCACCGTTGATGCGCGATTGCAGCTCGGCACGCAATTCATCCGCCGAGTCATAGGTTTCGGTCAGTTTGATCGCATTCGAGTTCACGCCATCAACCTGAATCTTGAAGCTATAACCGCCGCCGGCGGTGTTCACGCCGGTAAAGAGATCAGTTGCTGGATCGAAGATCGCTGCCGTGATCGCGGTTCCCGAAGTTTGACCGTGCGTTGGATCGCGGGTGATTTCCGCTTGATAACTGCCGGCGATGGCTTGAGTGGCAAAGGTGCCGGCCTTGACCGTCACGGCGGTGTTGGTCGCGCTCGACCGTCCGGTAAACAGTCCTTCAAGTAGATTGAAATTATTACTCAGCGCCGCTTTGAAATCGGTTTCATTTAATGACAACGAGCCGTCGCGCTCGGTGCGAATACCGACATTGGTCAGCGCCGTAAAACCACTGCTCAAGCCCGGCACCGAACCGCCAACCTGCGAGCGGAAACGCTCGACCATCGAGCGAGCGGTGCTATCGTTAGCCAATCCGCCGCGCACTAATTGATCGTCCTCATCACGGCTATAGCCGAACAGTTTGCTGGTGGTTTCCTGAAAACTGTTATAGGCGGTGACGAAATCGCGGATCACTTGCTCGGCGCTGCTTTTGTCGGCGCTGATCGAGAAATTCAGGCTTTCACCCGGCGCACCGGCTTTGTTAATCGTGAAATCAAAGCCTTGAATGACATCATCGATTTCATTGCTCTCGCGGAATACTTCCAGACCATTGACTTTCAGCCGCGCATCCTGGCCCTGCTGGGTTTCGGTGGCATTCTGGGTGGTTTCGTCGAAGACAAAATCGTCAAGTCCAGTCGAACCCGCACCCGCACTGATGCGCATGGCGTTTGAGGCACCGGATTCAGCAGTCAGCATCAATTGATAGCTGGTATCAACCTTGATGACGGTCGCCTGAACACCAGCGTTTTCCGCGTTGATCTTGGTGGCGATGTCGTCGAGCGAGTCACTGGCTTCGATAGTGACGGTGAGGGCAGCACGGTCAGCATTGACGCCGAAGCTTTGCGGTGCGCCGGTGCCGCCATCATACGTCCAATCGCCGAATTGAATGGTGAGATCGCCGGATTTTTCTAATGCCGCATCACGTTCGCTCTGCGCGGGCATAGCGAGTGAATGGGCGCTGGCGGTTTGTAAGACTTCGATTTTATACGCGCCGGTTTGCGCACCCGGGTCGATGCTGTTGGCGGTGATGATGTCGGAGTCGGGCAGGGTAGCGGTGCGGGCATTGAACAGATCGGGATCGCTGAGTGCCGTCAACGCACCCTTAAAGCTGTCCATCGCGCTGCGCAGTTGACCGTAGCCAGAAATTTGGGCCTCGATTTTTTCTTTACGGCTATCGAGACGCTGTTCAGTGGGCGCACGTTCGACGGCGGTCAGTTGGGTAACGAGGCTTTTGATGTCGATGCCGGAACCGGCACCCAGTGTACTGACGATGTTTTCGGCCATGGCTTTAAACTCCGTTGTGGCGTGCAATCCGCCGCCAGTGCCGCGTATTGACTGAACGAGGTCGGCGCGGCGGATTACGCCTGTTGATTAAAAGTCAAACCCACTAAACCAACCCATTCATCGACATATTTTGCAAATTTAAGGGTTTCTTCGCTGGGAATTTGGCGCACGACTTCTTCGGTCTGAGCGTCAACAATGCGCACCACCATCTGTCCTGAATCTTCATCGAGTTGAAAGGTCAACAACCGCTTATTTTTTTCCAGCATGTCGTTGATTTTCTTGACCGCATCGCTCAGTTCTTTGACCGTTGCGGTGTCCGTTGCCGCGACACCCGTCGGCGATGAGCCACCAGCACTCCCGCCGCTTGCGTTGGCCGATTCGCCGAGCAGGTTTTGACTTAAATTCTGGGCAAGTGCGGCGGATTCGGCAGGATCTGATGGGTCGTTTGGGCGGAGATCGGGCGGAAGCTCGGAGCCGGGCTGTGCGCGTGCGCCAGCGGTTCCGGGCGTTGGAACAGATGGTGTCATTCCTGAGACGGTGATTGGATCGCTGGCCATAGCACGCTCCGAGTTCGGACGGGCGGTGCTCCGGTTAGGTTGGGAGCGTCGCCCGCCGCTATCGCTTAACTAACGAGAAGTTTAGCGCAGGAGCGACATGACCTGCTGCGGCTGCGAGTTCGCTTGCGCCAACATGGCTTGGCTGGCTTGCATCAGCACTTGCGAGCGCGAGAGCTTCGCGGTTTCCGAAGCAAAGTCGGTGTCAGCGATGCGCGACCGGGCGGCTGAGGCATTATTCGAGATGCTGCTCAAGTTGTTGACGGCAAAGTCGAGTCGGTTGTTGACTGCACCGAGGTCAGCGCGGACGTTGTTGACGCGCTCCAGGGCGTTGTCGATGGCAGTGATGGCTTTGTTGGCTCCATCGACGGTTGAGATGTCGATGTTCTTGATCGCCATGCCGTCTTCGCCGCCGCCGTATTCGCCGACGTTCAAACCGGTGTAGCTCAGGTTGGTGTTCTTGCCGCGCTCAATCACGATTTCCTTATCCGAGACCAGTGTGAACTCACCAACAGACGTTGTCGCACCTGTTTGGAAACCAGCGACATGGCTGTTAGTGAAGTTTGTGATGATATTGCGGCCATCTTCAGCGATAAGTTGAATGCCACCGCCATTGGCTGAACCGTCTTCGCCTGTATCAATCGCACTGACGCCGGTTTGATCAGCAATTGAATTGATAGCCCGCACAAAAGCTTGGCGGTCATCACTCATGTTGGCTGTAGTGGTAAAGCCCGTGATAGATACACCATTGATCGATCCGCTGACTGCCGAAACGCCAGTTGCCTGAGTCGCGGTGTTTTTAGCAATGTTTTCGTTGACGATTGCACGCACGCCAGTTTGATCGGCGACTTCATTGAATGCGGCAGCTTTAGCAATGGCACTAAATGCCCGCGTATCATTAGCAGCAACACCGCCTCCTGAATACGAAGCGTTGTCAGACGTCGCATAGGATGGGCCAACCGAGACGCCATTCACGTAAACGTTGCCAGCCGTCATCGCCATAGTGCTATCAACGAGATTCGATGCAACCTGCGTAGCCGTACCGCTATATGTACCGACTGTAAAACCAGCATCAGCAGCATTACCAGTTGCAGCGGATTGAATGTCGATCTCTTTGCCGTTATCAGAAACTAATGTGACACTACCGGTCGCAATAGTATGAGCCGATGCACCAGTGGCTAAATTTAATCCAGTCTGGTTAGCGGTGAAATTTGCATCATTTCTCAATATGACATTGCGGCCATCCTCGGCTTTCAGCGTAATACCACCTTCATCTGTACCGGCATCGACCGCCGTAACACCAGTTTCTGCTGACTTCAAGTTGATAGCGGAAACGATAGTTTGACGGGTTGTCGCCATATCGTTTGCCGTAACACTGATGGCGATGCTGACGCCATTTAACTGAATATTGCCATTGGTTGCTGTAGCCGCAGCCGCCATAGCAACACCAGCCATTTGCGTATCACCAACAACAGCTGTGACGCCAGTTTGGTCAGATTTAGCATTGATTGCCGCTGCTGTAGAAATAGCACTGGCATTTTTAGCAATAACCGATGCTGAGTCAGAACTTGAATCAGCGGCAGTGATCGAAATGCCGTTAATGATCAAGTCGCCAGTACCTAAAGCGGTAACCGATTGTGCGGCTGTTGCCAAGATTGTAGAAGCATTGGTTACAGTACGGCTCATGGAACTGACGCCAGCCGTGTCCTCGACACCCAGACTTTCTGCATCTAACTTACCGATACTAACGGTCTGTCAAGTCCCGCGAGATTATAGACACGCTTTTTGAAGCGTTCGGGGCATTGTTGTTGCCAGTCCTTGAGTGCTTGAATCGGCGCGATGTGTCCGAGCGCCTTCTGCGGGATCTGATGATTGTATAACCGCACGTAGCCGTTGAGGGTGTCGGCTAGGTTCTGGGAGGAATCAAAGCGGGTGGTAGCGAGCACCTCGGCAATGCGCCCATTGAAGCGTTCGACCATGCCGTTGGTCTGCGGATGACGGGGGGCAGTGAGGCGGTGTTCGATGCTGTGATCGGCACAGCCTTGGTCGAAGAGATGGCGTCCGGTTGGTTCACGTTCGCCGGTGGCGCAGAAGCGATCAGTGAATTCCTTGCCGTTGTCGGTGAGGATCTTCTCAATCGTGAACGGGGCTTTTTCGACCAGACGCCGCAGGAAATCGCGGGCGTTGGCGGCGGTTTTCTCGGGCAGGATTTCGACATAAACCCAGCGCGAGGCGCGGTCGATGGCGACAAACAGGTATTGATGTGCCGCTGCATCCGGCATCTGCGGCAGGTATTTGACATCGATGTGGACAAACCCTGGTGCGTAGTCCTTGAAGGTTTTGACCGGCTTGGCTTCGCCTTCCGGTTGCGGGATCAGGGCGCTGAGGTTGGAGACGCCGTGGCGGCGCAGACAGCGATCTA
>NZ_FNOW01000070.1 GCF_900107145.1 Allochromatium warmingii
AAAGATTGATTGGCAGGGTGTTTGGTCGCTTTAGCCCTGCCAAGAGTTGTTAACTTTCGGTCAATTCCATCTGCAAATCAGGCACTATACGAAAGCTCATAGCGAAACTGCACAGCATAGCCATTGAGCGCTCTCAGCTGCTCGACATCCGCCGCAATCGAAACACCACGTTGTTCAGCCAACCGATAGAGCAGAACAAGATCGTGCGTCCGCTCGAACACGATGCCATTGATCACCAGCACGGCCTTGATGAATTTTTCAGCCGCTTGCTGCGCATGAAAGCCGATCACCTCATGCGGCGCCCGCCCCGTCTGATTGAGCAACTGCAACGCCAGCAGATCTCGCTCACCCGCCGCAATGAGCGCCGCCGCCTGCGCTCTATGCGTGCTCATACAACACCTTCCCTTCGCGCACGGCGGAATACACAGGCGTACTCCACCAATCACGCTTTTTCTCGAATTCTGCCACCGTCATCAGCACGATATCGACACCCGCCTCGACACCGGAAGCCGCGCGATGCAGCCTGAGATACTCGCCCGCCGGATCTGGGATCTCCTGCTCGACGACGAGAAAATCCAGATCAGAACCGGCATCCGCTTCACCGCGCGCATAGGAACCGAACAGAATCACCTTCAGCGGCGCATGAGCGGCCGCCGCGATTCGCTGAGCCGCCGCCTCGATCGTCGTTTGACTTAGCATCGGTGAATCCTCTGGAACAGCGCCGCATTCGCCAACGTACCCAACTGACGACCCTTGTTCCGGCTTTTCTGACGACTGCGCTGACTCACTGACTTTAGTATTTTCGGCATGTGATCAAACGGACTAGATCATAGCAAAATACACGTACCCCAACAACGCTACTCGCTGGCCGCTGGCCGCTCATCACTGGCGGTTGCAACGAATAACTTAGCCCGCGCCACGCCGACCAACTCGCCCAGATCATAGACAGACAGCTTGAACACCTGCGCGTGAATGCCGTCTTGCAGCGCATAGTCCTCACTGTTGGCAAGCTTGGCGATGCGATAGGTTCGCGTTGCGCCATCGCTGAGTTCCAGTTTGAGGTCTAGCGCGGGCACGGTGGCATCGAGCGGCGGTGTCTCAGTGAACACATCTCGATAGCCAAGCGTGGCCAGTGTACGCACAACATTCCGTGCAATTTCCTGATTCAGTGATTCGTTCTCACCGGCATTAGCCAATTTCCACTGCTCACCGTCGCGTTCCAAGCGCCAATCTGCACCGCTGACGGTCTGAATCTGCGCTAAATCCACGCGCAGTTGTGTTGGATCCAGCCAATCGGCGCGTCGATTTGACACATCGGCCAGCGCCAAATCCAGTTCATAAACGGCTGCATCATCCGCCGGACGCCCAAATAGCCGCTTAAAACGCGGCGTTTCTCCTAAAATCAGCGTACCCACTGCCCCAGATGCGCCTTCAAGCGTCACGCGCCGTTTGAAATCCTGCTCGGCAACCTTGAAGCGCGTCTGCGCTTCAGCACTGGTTGCCGCTGGCAGCGGGCGCTTGAGTGCCGCGAGCGTGGTTAACAGTTGATCGGCTTTCGCTTCAGCGACCGGAAAATCACCCAGCTCGCCCAGCACCCACGCGCCACCCGTGCGCCGTTCGATGCGCACCGCTTCTGCGCCGGCTTCACCGCCCTCAATACGAATCGCCGTCACCTGTTCCGGCTGAAACGCCAGCAGCGGCGTGCGCGGTGCGCCGGCTCGCGTCGGCGACGTGTTCAGGCTCTGACCGAGCGCCAGCAGCAGTTGCAGCGCCAGCAATCCGATCAAACCGATAACCAGCGGTGTGCGCAGGTCGTGCTGCCAACTCAGCGCAACCGGCACAGACTGGGGCGTGGCAGTGTCTTTGAACAGTGATGCCATGATTCACTCACCTCCGTGACCGAGAATGGCGGCGTGGTAGCGAGCGCGTCGGGTACGCGCACGTCGATGTAGCGTGTAGACGAGCGCCAAGCCACCGAGCGCCAACAAGTAATTGAGGGTTTCCCAGAACAGCCGCGCTTCGCGGCCCAGCGGATCGAGCAGCCGCCCAAACTGACTCTGACCCCGTAGCTCAAGCAGGCCGCGATCTTCCAATGACCAATCCAGCGCGTTTTGCAGCAATTCCAAGGGTTTGAGATAGCGGCTTTGCGTCGCTTCATTGGCCAGACTGATCGCCGTATCGCCGAGAAAACTCGCCGAGCTAATTAAAATCAACCGCGCCGAGGCGGGCGATGTGTCAATCACCCCCGAAATCACCGGCGGCTTGGATTCCGCAGCGGTTTTTGCGTCATCGGGCGGCGTATTAGGATCATTGGATTCGCTCGGCTGGTCATCTGGCGTCAGCAACGGCGAGGGTTGACCGGCAAATGGCGAGCTAAACCGCCCCTCCAGTGCCACCGCTAACAGCTTGCGCCCGCGATCCGTGCCAGTGGGAAAACCTAGCGCCCCGTGTGCGTCAAAATCCGGCTGCATGATTTCCGAATCACTGCTCCAAGCTGCATCCGAACTCTGGATTAAGCGCGTCACAGTGCGTCCGGCCTGCTGCGTTTCATCGAGCGTAATCGGCGATGACCAATTCAGCGTAATTTGTCCCAATCCCGCTGTAATCGGATGATCTTCCGCTAATCCCGATCCGCGAATATCGGGGAAATAGGGATAATCGAGCGTCTGGATTTCCTGCACCATAAAGCCACCCAGATCGCGCTGTACTGGAATCGGGAAGGGCGTGTTATTCGGATCCAGTACCAGACTCGATTCGAGCTTTAAGCCATGATGGGCCAGCCAATCAGTTAATCCCGTGTCGAGCTTGCGAGCCTGAATTGCGCCGCCGCTTAAATCCAGATTAAAACTCGCTGCCGCGAGGATCACCGTGCCGCCCTGCATTAAAAACTGGTCAATCGCAAATCGCTGCTTGATGTTTAATGCGTCGGGGCCGATCACCAGCAACACATCGGCATCATCCGGCACCTGACCACTGGTTAAATCGGTGTCGCGGACATTAAAGCTATCTTGGAGCGTTTGCCGCAATAAGCTGTAATCGCCGCCACTGCTGGCTGCGCCCATGTTAAATGGATTTGGCTCCGCTGTTGGGGCAAAGAGCGCAATCGTGCGCAACACACCAGGGGCAAAGCGTTTAATCGCCGCTTCCAGTGCGCGATTTAAGCCAGCGCGGTCGAGTGATTCGGGCAAGGGCACCGGAATATGTCGATTACCGTCGTCGAGCACGAGATAAAAATAAAACGGCTTCGGATCGAGTAAACTGACAACCAGCGGCTCAAAGCCGTATTGTTCTTGAATGGTTTTGGCGAGTGCGCCATCACCGGCGCTCGGATCAGTTAGCTCGAACTGAAAACGACCATTGGAGCGCGTTTGCCATTCAGCCAACAGCGATGCTAATTCGGCGCGTAGCTCCGGCAGTGGCGCAGGTAAATTCTCAGCCGTCGAGACAAAGGCTTTGAGTGTCAGTGGTTTAGCAAGATTGGCAAAGAGATCGCCACCGCCCTGATACCCTTGCAACACTTTGCGGATGGTGCGGGTTAGATCATATTCAGGATGCCGCAAGCGCACATCGAGATCGAGTTCACCGCGCACCTTGACATCAATTAAATCCTGAAAATTCAGGGTTTCATATTGATCGCCATATTGAATCAGGATGTCAAAATACGAATTGACGACGGCGGCCTGATATTTGGTCGCAGTCTGAAAAGCCACCGGACGAATGCCGTATTGCTCACCGGCTTCGCGCTCTAATTCTGGCGAGCGTTGCGGATCGACGATTTCAACCCGGACTTTATCCCCGCCAGCAATTTGATATTCTTCCAGCAAATCGCGTAATTGCGGCACCAGCGGCGCAAGCAAGGGATGGGTTTGGGCGCTAAAATAGCCGCGAATTAACAGCGGTTCTTGCAGTTGATCGAGATAATGGCGCGTAGCTCCAGATAAACTATAGAGCCGCCCTTCGGTTAAATCCGCTCGCGCAGTGCTGATATTCGCTAACCAAAGATTAGCGGCAATCAAATTTGCCACCGCTAATCCAGTTACCAGCATCCAGCGCCGATGATGACGCGGATTGGCGTCTGGTTCCGCCCAGCGCAGACGTTCTAAGCTATAAATGGTCAGAGCTAAAAAAACGCCAGTTAAGCTCAGATAATAATAGAGATCGCGCACATCAATCACCCCGCGTGTGATTGATTCAAAGCGGGCACCGCTGCCAAGCAAGCGTAAGAATTCGCCGCCACTATGACCGATTAAACTGGTCAGGGTCGGTGAGCCAATCACATAAAACGCGGCACTGACAAAGGTCGCACCAATCAATGCGACAATCGGATTATCGGTGCGGGCGGAGACAAATAACCCGATGGCGACATAGGCCGCTGCCAGTAATAACGCGGCTAAATACGCGCCGATCACTGGCCCCCAATCGAGCGGCCCCAGCAGCGAGACGGTGAGCGGCAGCGGCACGGTCAGCGCCAGCGCGACAGCGACCAGTCCGAGTGCGGCGAGAAATTTGCCGAACACCAGCTTGGGTGTTGCGACCGGCAGCGTGAGCAGATTTTCCAGCGTACCGGCGCGGCGCTCTTCGCTCCACATCCGCATCGTGAGTGCGGCGCAGAGCAACACCAGCAAAATCGGCATCCACTCAAACAGCGGGCGGGCGTCGGCGATGTTGCGGGCAAAAAAGGCATCGACCCAAAAAAATACAAATAGCGAGACCGCTAAAAAGGTGCCAATAAAGATGTAGGCCACCGGCGAGCCAAAGAAAGCGGCCAGCTCGCGGCGGGCGACGCGAATGCTTTCAGCCATGCGTTGTCTGCTCCGAATTTCATACTCAAAAGTGCTCATTCGGCAATTCGCTCTCCGTTGATAGCACCCGTGCGGGCGAGCAACTGGAGTCCTGGTTGAGCAGTCCCAACCGGAGGCGCTCAGTCCGCGCCTGCACGATA
>NZ_FNOW01000022.1 GCF_900107145.1 Allochromatium warmingii
AAAGATTGATTGGCAGGGTGTTTGGTCGCTTTAGCCCTGCCAAGAGTTGTTAACTTTCGGTCAATTCCATCTGCAAATCAGGCACTATACGAAAGTTCTAGCTTGGACTTGCGTGCGCTGAACAGGTAAGGTTTTGGTGGAAGCGGCCAGCTATCAGCTTCCAGCTTTTAAGCACTTTCTTGTGACGAAGCTGGACGCTGGCGGCTGATAGCTGGAAGCTCCCAGCTCGATACATCAATCAACCGGAGAACACCATCATGCCGCTGTTTTTGCTGCTCTTTATCGGTTTGCCGCTGATTGAGCTGTATATTTTGATTCAAGTTGGCGCTGAAATCGGCGCATTTTCAACCATCCTGCTATCTGTGCTAACCGCTGTGCTCGGCGCATGGCTGGTGCGTCATCAGGGCTTTAGCGTGTTACGGCGCGTGCGCGAGCTACTCGACCGCCACGAACTGCCTGCGATTGAAGTTGTAGACGGGGCGCTGTTGCTTGTCGCCGGTCTGTGCTTGCTGTTGCCAGGCTTTGTCACCGATAGTTTCGGATTTATGCTGTTGATTCCACCGCTGCGGCGTATCCTCATCATCCGCGTGCTTGGCGTGCGTCCGCTGCCCGCATCGCCACCGGATAGAGCACGCGCTGATCTGCATATCCGCGTGATCGAAGGCGAGTGTCGCCGCGATCACTAACCGCTTGTTGGTTATATGAACTCAAAAATTAACGGAATCGAAATTTGAAACAGAAACAACCACAAGCGATAAGCTTATTTTCGGGAGCTGGCGGCATGGACATCGGTGTACGAGATGCTGGCTTCCATATTCTTGCGGAAATTGAGTGCGATCAATACTGCTGTGCAACCCTTGAGGCCAACGCCGAAGCCCAAGGCTATGACTCTAAAGTCATTCATGCAGACATCCGAAATCTTAACCCAAAACAACTCATAACCGATTTATCCGTAAAGCAAGGCGAGCTTGATTTACTGTTCGGTGGCCCACCGTGCCAATCTTTCTCTTTGGCAGGAAAACAGCATGGCTTAGAAGATGAGCGAGGACTGCTCCTTTTTGAAATAATTAGGTTTGCCAAAGAGATTCAGCCTAAAGTTATTTTTCTTGAGCAAGTCAAAGGATTGCTTTCTTCAAAAGGCAAAAATAATAAGCGCGGCGAAGTATTTGAAAAACTCCTAAAAGAGCTTGAAGCCATAGACTATACGCCGAAATGGCGGGTAATTATGGCAGCCGATTATGGTGTTCCTCAATTAAGAGAACGGCTGTTTGTCATAGCAACCAGAGGGCGCAACGGCTTTTATTTTCCAGAACGAACACATGCACCAATAGAAGAGTGCAATGGCTTATTTTCATATAAGCCATATATTGGAATCGGTGAAGTTCTAAAAGGACTGTCAAAGCCAGACCCCAAAATCAAAGGCAAAACTGTTTACGATAGAGCTGATAGCCATGTTGATGTCACGCCATCACGAGATCGTGAGCGCATTGCTCAAGTCCCTGAAGGCTCTTATTTAGCAGCCCAAACTCACCTTGGGGAAGCAGTGCGTTGCGGTTTATCACCAAAAGATACAACTAAATATTTGCGCCTTCATCGGAAACGCCCTTCAAACACATTGCGATGCGGAGAAATTTTTTATCACCCAACTGAAAGTCGATATTTAACGCCTAGAGAGTACATGCGCATACATGGTTATCCAGATAGTTATATATTAAAAGGGCCAATTCGATCAAGAACAGGTTCGGTTCCAAACTTAGATCAGCATCGGCAAATTGCTAATTCTGTCCCGCCTCCTTTAGCTAAAGCAATGGCACTGCAAATCAAAGGATTTTTAGATGAGCAAAATATTTGAACTGTACGGTTATCGTCTTGACTGCTGGAATGCAGAAGCTACTGCTAATAGAGAAAAAGCATGGTGTCCTTTTATGGATGCTGAGTGTGATGGTGGCGGAAACCGTTACCTTTCTGCATTAGATATCAGTAAAAACCCAAATCTGGGGAAATTTTTTCCAGGAAAAACAATAGTTCAATCCGGTGTTTGCTCTTTGCGTTTGCGAGATACGGAACAGCCGTGGATTGTTTGTCCACGTCGTTTGTTGTCCTTGAAAGGACAGAAATCTAACTATCAAACTCATGTTCGGGAGCAATTGATAAAATATTCAAATCTTGAGCAGGGAAAACGCTATCGTGCATGGTCTGAAGTAAAAATAAAAGTGGAAACGACTAACGATGATGACGAAGCAAAATCCTTCGATTACACGTTTGATTATATCCTAGCTGGTACAAGTCGAAAAAAACTATCTGAAGCAGCCGAACTTATTGGAAAGGGACTGAGCACCACTCAAAAAATAGCTGAAGACAATCAATATACATTAGCCTCCAGAAATGGCGAAATTTGGATTGATGACTTTCCATCTGATCCAATTGTTATTGTTGAAATCATGACATCAAGCACATCAGGAGGTGATAAAAAGAAGCGAACTCAGATTGCTATGGCTTGTGAGGATGCTATTGTTTCTCCAGAAAATCATCATGGCCCAGGAATTAACTATCGCCAAATATGGGCGAGAATGGTGAGTCAGTTAATTGTAAAATCCCAAGTCGGGATTGCTTGGAATGGCAAAACTATCTGGCTTCTTCAGAATCTGCTTGCTCAATATATTTCATCGACTACAGCACTAAATTTGTCAAAATATAATTCTCAAAATCCTGACGAGGTGAATATTCTTGCATTCGGGTACGGTGAAATTGATGCGAATTTTCCTGCTCCGATCATAGAATTGCGCAACTCTACTTTTTATGCAGGGCCTATTACTGAAAATGCGGATAATTCTGTTTCTAAAGGCTTCGTTGATATTGTAAAAATTGGTGCGCCACCGGAGAAAGAGCACCTATGGCGCTCGTTGTTTAAGAAGAGGCCATGTGGACAGATCATTTAGAAATGAATAAACACGCAGCTAATAAGGTGCTGCACCAGATGGCAATTCCGCTGCATCCCATTGCCGCCGGTGAGCTTGATCTTTTACCGTCCGACCTGACCACCCCGCCTGCCCGACCATGAGCCTGTCCTGGACGCATCAGATCGCCAAATCACTGGCCAGCGGACGCCCGAGTCCAGCCCTAGAACTGCATCTCGATGCGCTACTCGTCTGGTTGAGTAATCCCGATAATCCGCGTGCGGCGGCGCTCGAACGCGCCATCAAACAGCAGGGATTACCGCGCATTCAGGCCAGTGCCAGTGCCTATCGTCTGCTCGATCAACAACTGTTCGTCAGCGATGAGCCGCCCGCGCCGGAAGTCCTCGGCTTTGCCCCGAGTCTAGCCGCGCCGATTGCCAAGCAACGCTATCGCCGCCTGATGCAGGCGTATCACCCCGACCGTCACCCCGAGCGCACGCGCTGGGCAACGCGCCGCACCGAGCAAATCAATCGCGCCTTTGCTGCCCGCGAGCAGCGCGTACCGACGCCCACGCGCTCCACCGGACACAAAACCACCGCGCCGCGTGCGACACCGCGCCGCACCAGCACTTGGCGCAGTTGGCGCTTACCGCCGACCTGGTTGCCGGGGCGCGTGCGCGATCTGCTTGCGCCGCTCTGGGTGTGGGGACATCGGCGACTGCTGGCGCTGACACCGCGTCAGCAACGCGGCGTCGAATTGGTGGCGATTGTCGGCGCGATGCTGCTGATTGCGCTGCTCTGGCCGGTCGCGCCACCGAAGCCGGTGCCGAAAATTGTTCATCATCCACTCGGCACAACACCGCCAGTCGCAGCTCCGACTCCGGTCGTGCGGCCTGAGACAACTATCAGCGAAGCTGAACCCGCTGCGCCCGCGCCCAGCGGCTCGGCTGCTGAAGTCGCGCCGCTGCGTGCGGTGGTCACTGATGCAGATGCAGATGCAGATCCAAATACAAATACAAATGTAGAGACGACCACCGCCGCACCCGCGCTGCCGCCGTTGCCCGAACTGCCGATTGAGAATCCCGCGTCACCGCTGCCGCCAACTGCGCCGCGCACGCCATTAGCCCAAAACACCGCTCCCGACACCGCGCCGACGCCCACAACACGCGAGATCCGCTGCCAGACCGCGCCCGATCTGCTGTTGCAGTTTCAAGCCGCCTATGAAGATGGGGCGCTGGATGCGCTGATGGAACTCTACAGCCCGCTGGCGCAGGAAAACACGCTGCAAAACTGGTTTGCGATCCGCCAAGCCTATGCCGAATGGTTCAATACGACCGGCACGCGCCGCATCGAATTTGGTCAGATTCAGGTGCAGCCGATTGCCGACAGCCCGCGCTGTGCGCTGATGGCGGTGTTTGAGGTGCGCTATCTGGATCGACAGGCCAAGTTGAACACGCAAACCGGCATCATCGAAATGTTGATCGAACGCCGTCAGCGGACGTGGAAGATTCTGCGGGCGCGGTATTGAAGCCGCAGCGCCCGCTTGGGCGCTGCCTTAAAACTCGACTTCATCCCAAAAATCTGCTTGCCCGGTTTCCGCTTTGGTTGGCGGATTGCCGTCATGCACCAACGTCTCGCGCCGCTTGAGATAGGTGTCACGCACAAAGCTGTACGGATCGAGGCCCGATGCGTCGAGAATATCCGTCGTCGTCAATAGATCGGCGCGGCGGTCGAGCAAGCGTGTGCCGACCAATCCCCAGCGCGTTTCTTCGCTGTTCACGCTAATCAGTGGATCCGTGACCATATCGCCGCCCATGCCAAATAGATCGCGCATACTGCTTGGCCCCAAAAAGGGTGCGACCACATACGCGCCTGGCTTTAATCCCCAATAGCCGAGAGTCTGGCCGAAATCTTCTTTATAACTGGGCAAACCGACATTGCTGGCCACATCAATCAATCCCAGCACGCCAATGGTCGAATTAATCACCACGCGCCCGACATCACTCCCCGCCCGCGAGATTTTAAATTGCAAAACATTATTCACTGCTGACGTAATATCGGCGAGATTATTAAAAAAATTGGTAATCCCGCGATCCACCGGCTCAGGTGTAATGAATTGATAGCCTTTTGCCAGTGGTTGCACAAAGGCTTTATCAAAATCGCTATTAAAGCGAAAGACAGCGCGATTAAATGGCTCCAACGGATCACGCGGATCGGCAACACGCCCTGATTGCGACGCGCACCCGCTCACCAATATTCCCGCTAACACCCACGCTCCAGTCCGCGCCCATGCTTGAACCATCACCCTAACCCCGTGATTTCGGTGAATTGTTTCGATCATGGCGCGATCCTACCACAGCCGATGCGGGTGTCGGGGTCGAGAAGCGTGTCGCATTCGGTCAGATTGATCGAATGTGATACATCATCCACACCCTCACGCGCCATCATCCAAACTTCGCGCCCACCGCCGTGATCGAGATAATTGATTAAACTCAGCACCAACCGCTGTTCAAAACGCCGTCCGATTTCGCGCATCAAAATTGCGATTGCTTCGTCGCAACTTTTCGCATCGCGGAAGGAACGCGGGCTAATCAACGCAATAAAGGCATTCGCTAGGGCAATGACTTGCGCAGCCGGATGAATCTGCTCTCCCATTAAACCGCGCGGTCGCCCACTGCCGTCGATCCGTTCATTGATTTGCGCCAGCACGTCCAGCACTGGGCCATCAAATTCGATTTCGCGTAGCAAGTCTGGCCCAGATTCTAATGCTTCACGCACGCGCTTTAATTCTTGATCGGTCAATCCACTGCCTTTCACGAGCAGAGAGCGCGGAATGCGGATTTTGCCGATATTCACTAAACGTGCGGCCTGTTTCACCGTCTCAAGCTGCTGCGGATCAAAGCCGAGATCAGCGGCAATCGCACACGCAACCTGCACCACTGAGCGCGATTGATGCGCGGCATCGGGGTCGCGCTCATCGACTAGCCCGACGAGCGTATCAATAAGATGCTCGGTGTTGCGTTCGCGGCGTGTGCGCTCGCGCATCAGGTCGGTGAGATCTTCAATCGTGACCAGCACCGCCGGTTCTGGAACCGCGCTTGCGGTGGTAAATGGATGATGATGTGAGCGCCAGACCCGTTCGCATCCATTGGCGTCGCGGATGGTTTCGAGTACGATCTGCGGCACGCCAGAGGTCAACACCTGTTGATGTCGCGTCTGATACCGCTCGCCGATGTCAGTGCCGAGCACTTCGCTGAGATCGCGCCCGAGCAGGTCGGCGGACGACAGGCCGCTGAGTTCCGCCAGCCGTCGATTGGCATAGGCGATGCGCTGTTGAGCATCGACGACTAAAATCGGATTAGGCTGGCTGTCGGTGAGAATGTCGAGAAATCCCGACAGCCGCTCAAACCGCTCTGATGACAGGCGATAACACTCGGCGACTTCCTCGACACGGCGCGAACTGGCATAAAACCAGACCAACACCAGTGCCGCGCTAATCAACACCGTAAGCACTGCCAAGCCGCTTATCAGCGCCATGCGATGCGCATCACTGGCGGCTAGGGCTTCCGCAGCGCCGACGCGATGCACCAGCACCCAATCACTGCCCGGCACGCGCCGACTGACGGCGAATGAATCCTGAACAGCATAATGACGCCCGTGATGAAACTGTCCGGGCTGGGCCAATGCTGCTGCGTCGATGAGCTGTTCGGTCGTCAGCGCCAGACGCTTGGTGAGCGGCTCACTGCCGTCGAGCAGCGGTGAGAGATATTCGACCTGCGAGTCAGCGCGACGAATTAAATAAGTTTCTGCGGTGCGAGCGGTGATGCCGGGCTGCTTGAGAATCGCGAATACGCCGGCATCAAGCGGGCGCAGTGCCAATACCCGTGCGATCACGGGCGCGGCAGTTGCGTCGCTGGTCGTCTCGGCATTCGGCAACCATGCCCGCACCGGCACAACCACGCCGAGTGTTGGGCGTGCGTGCGTATCGAGATAGAGATCGAGCAAGCCGCGTTCGGCAAGCGGTGTGCGCTGGAGAAAAGCTGATAGCCGCGCATCGAGCGCAGTGAGGCCACCGCTGGCCGCTAAAATCTGCCCCGTCGGATCGACCACTGCCAGCGCACCGCTGGCCAGTGCTTCGAGACGATGCGGCTGATAGCCGGTAGCCTGCAATGAGGCCACGCCCAAACGCTCCGAGGTCGCAGCCAACAGCGTCCGCAGTGTCTCGCGGTGCGCATCGCTCGGCGGCGCGGCAGCAGCGGTTGCCGTACCAATGGCTCGATGCAACGCTTCTTGATACGCCAACCCCTCCAACACCGAATATTGACCCTGCAACCACTGCGCAATTGCCGCCACGCGACTCTCGGCGACCAGACTCATTTGCGTCTGCAATGCCCGCAGATCGCGCTCACGCTCGGCGTTGGCAAAAACAATAATGCCGTAAAGCGCCAGCCCCAAACTGAGCGCAAGCGCAGCAATAGCAAACTGAATCGGTTTGTTCACACATGCAGCTCCGTTGTTGAGCTTTCAGCGACCAGCTTTCAGCCTAAAAGCGAATTTACTGGTCACGACGTTCTAGCTTCGTAACCAGTAAATTCGCTGATCGGTTAAGCGGTAACAAAGCTGGCGCTTCATCACGAAAAACACAGTTCAGATGTCGCCCGCAACGAACAAATCGGCCACCCGCGCTCAGTCGCAATGTCGCGCAAGGTCGCATCAGGATTGACCGCAACTGGATGCGTGACCCGCTCCAGCAGCGGCAGATCATTCTGTGAATCGCTATAAAAATAGCTGTCGGTTAAATCCAAACCGTGTTCATTCAGCCAGTGTTCGAGCCGAATCACTTTGCCCTCACGAAAAGCCGGCACACCCGCGACCTCGCCGGTATAGGCGCCAGCGTGTTCAGCCGGTTGCGTGGCGATTAAATGCGGCACCGCAAAACGGGCAGCAATCGGCGCGGTGACAAAGGTGTTAGTCGCGGTGATGATGACCAGTGTGTCACCAGCAGCACGATGCTGTTCGACGAGTGCGCGTGCTGTCGGCGTGATGATCGGATCAATGCGCTCGCTGAGAAACTGTTCGCGCAAGCGTTCAAGCAGGGCGCGTGGATGCTCGCGGAGTGGCCGGAGCGCAAAGCGCAGAAATTCGGCAATATCGAGTACACCGGCTTGATACTCGCGATAAAAGCGTTCATTTTCGCGGGCGTATTCTGCGCCATCAACTAATCCGTGTTCGGCAAGATAACAGCCCCAGAGATAATCTGAATCGCCATCTAACAGGGTGTTGTCGAGATCAAAGAGAGCCAGTGACACGCCGCTTTATCCTCAAAATTTAGGAAACAGAACTGGAACACGCCGCCAACATCGGCGCACAGATCGCACCGCGAACGGCTAGAATACTACTCGAATCACGCCCCTGACACGGCCACCGCCGGAACTTTTCCGCACGCATCGGGCCACAGGCCAAACACGCGGCGCAGGTGTTGGCTTGCAAGCGTCGCATGTTGCCCCCATCTATTTGCGCCATGTATGGCGTCGGGGGCGTGCATTCATGACAACGCTTACGACCCGTGTTGATCTATTACCATCTGGAGAACCATTCGATGAAACAGTTGCTCGCCAGCACCGCCGCCGGTCTGATGGCCCTCGGCCTCGCCAGCTCCGCCCTTGCCGCTGATCTTTCGCCCGAAGAGCAGATCGAAATTCGGCAAGCTGGCTATGAATTCATGGGCTGGAACATGGGAAAGATCAAGGCCAATCTGGAAGGTAACTACAATGCCGCTCAGGTTGAAAGCGCCGCGAATGCGATTGCTGCCATTGCTAATTCCGGTATGGGCGCACTCTATGGCCCGGGGACAGATAAAGCTGTCGGTGACATGAAAACCCGTGTCAAGCCGGAATTTTTCGAGAATATGGACGATGTGAAAAAGATCGCCGGTGAGTTCGTCGAAGCCGCTAACGCGCTGGCTGAAGTGGCCGCTGAAGGTGAGGCTGAAGCGGTCAAGGCCGCATTTGCCGATGTTGGTGCAGCGTGCAAAGCCTGCCATCAGAAATATCGGGCGAACTAATACGTTCGGCATTCGCACTGCGGCTGGATAATCAGTCAGCTCCGAGGCCGCCCGCGTAGAGCGGGCGGCTTTTTTGTGCGTGTTGATTGCGCGTCCGACTGTAGTAGAACTTAAGAATGTGCGGTTGCGAAACAGTTAGTCATAAACTAACATAAACCTACTTTTAATTACTTTTAATAACACATGGCCTACGTCCCCTTACGCAAGGCCGTGGCCGAACTCGGGCTGCACCCCAACACGCTACGCCGCTATGCTGATCAAGGACGCATCCCAACGATCCGCAACCCTGCTGGACAGCGATTGTTTGACGTTGACGCCTATCTGCGCCGCGCTGTTGAAGCATCCGTCGTCGTCTACGCCCGCGTTAGTAGCGCCAAGCACCGCGACGATCTCGCCCGCCAAGTTGAGCGATTGCGGCGCGTCTACCCCGACGCGGAAGTCATCCAAGACATCGGCAGCGGCCTCAACTTCAAGCGTAAAGGATTGCGCACCCTATTGGAACGCCTCTTGCACGGCGATAAGCTCCGGGTTGTGGTTGCCCACCGTGACCGACTCGCCCGTTTCGGCTTCGACCTCATCGCCTTCCTCGTTGAATACAACGGCGGCGAGATCGTGGTTCTCGATCAGCCTGTGGATCAATCCCGAGAAGCCGAACGCACCGCCGATCTACTCGCCATCCTCCATCACTTCGCGTGTCGAATGCACGGTCGGCGCAGTCATCAAAGCGAAGCGGATTCGGCTCTATCCGACATCGAAGCAGAAGAGCCTGTTTCGGCAGTGGCTCGGAACCTCAAGATTCGTTTACAACGCGACCGTCAAGCATCTCAATCTACCAAAGGAACAACGGGAATCGCACTGGATGGGCGCGGCGAAGATCATCCTGCCGAGCCTGCCGGACTGGGCCGGAGCGATCCCGTATCAGGTCAAGAAGATCGCCGTTAAAGATGCCTATACCGCGTTTTCAAATGGCATTCGGAAATGGAAACACACCGGAGCGCCGTTTGATCTTCGCTTGCGCTCACGCAAGAACCCGAAGCAATCCTGTTTCATTCCTTCTTCCGCCCTCAAGGACGCGGGCATTTACCCCAAGATTGCTGGGAATCTCTATCGCGCCGAGGGCTTTCCCGACAATCCGAGGGATTCGCGCCAAATCGGTACGGGCGATGCTCGGCTACGCCTTTTTCCGTTTCGGTCAACGCCTAGCGGCAGCGGCGCAACGGATCGGCAAGGTCGTGTTGCGCGTCAACGAAGCATACACCTCGAAAACGGCCAGTTGGACTGGCGAAATCAAGCCGATTGGTGGTGCGAAAACCATCACTAGCGGCGGGGTCACGCTGGATCGTGACCTCAATGGCGCACGCGGGATCTTCCTGCGTGCTTTGGTCGATACACCCTCACTCAGAAATACGTGTGCATGTGTTGGCGCTTGTTAGTCGGCGTTAGCATAAAAGTATCGGTGTAGTCGCACGCGCTTGACATAGATGCCATCAAGTGCCAGCATCCATCATGATGACTGAAAACGGAGCACCATGATGCGAACGACCCTGACTCTGGATGACCAAATCGCCAAAAGCTTGCAAGAGCGTGCCCACCTTAGCCGTCAATCTTTCAAAGAAGTTGTCAATCAGGCGTTGAGTTTAGGGCTTAGTGCTATGGAACAACCGCCTGCACTATCTAACTATCAGCTAAAACCTGCTTCGATGGGTCGGCTACACTCCGGCATCAACATTGACAAGGCGCTTGATTTGGCAAACCAGCAAGAAGATGCTGCCATTGCCAATAAGTTGGAAATGCGCAAATAAGTTAGAAATGCGCAAGTCAACTAGGGTTTTGACCGTCGCTGCACGGTCGGCCTTATGCTATTCCACTGTACGTAACTGAAACGGAGGACGCGAGATTGGCGATTAAACGGCGCTCCGCGCCGTGCGCTCTCCCGCCCCGTTCTACAGGATGGGGTTTCTCGCGCAAGACTGATGATTTTAGTAGATGCCAACCTATTGCTGTATGCCGTTAATCGTGATTTACCGCAGCATGATAGAGCGCAAGCGTGGTGGGAGAGCATCCTATCTGACCGTACTGCTGTAGCTTTGGCGTGGGTGGTGATCTTAGCTTTTCTGCGTATCAGCACTAGCCCGCGTGTATTCGAGCGTCCGCTAAACATCGAGGCAGCAACGACCTATATGAACGAATGGCTTACCGTTCCAGTGGTCAAGCTGATTGTTCCTGGCCCCGGACATTGGCGGATTTTTCAGCAATTGATTACGCAAAGTGGAGCTGGCGGCAATTTGACGACGGATGCGCATTTAGCTGCTCTGGCCATCGAGCAAGGCGCTGTGCTGTACTCGGCTGATAATGACTTTAAGCGGTTTGCCGGTTTGGTGCATGTCAATCCGCTGAAGTGACGAAGCTAGAGCTTCGTCGCCAGCTTGTATAAGCTGAAAGCTCTAGCCAAACTCCGCCTTCGGCTCGCGCTCCAGCAGCGCCCGTGTTGCTTCTGCAGGCGAGCTACCTTCGTAGAGCACCCGATAGACCTGATGACTAATCGGCATCTCGACCCCGAGCCGCTGCGCCAGCCGCTGCACGGCGAGCGCGGTAATCACACCCTCGACTTCCTGTCCAATCTCTGCTTTTGCTGCATCGACGCTCTGACCACGCGCCAGCGCCAGACCGAGCCGCCGATTGCGCGATTGATCGTCGGTGCAGGTGAGCACCAAATCGCCCAATCCCGCCAAGCCGGTGAAGGTCTCGGCGCGACCGCCGAGTGCGGTGCCAATCCGCATCAGTTCGGCTAAACCGCGTGTAATCAGCGCCGCCCGCGTATTGGCTCCAAATCCCAGCCCATCGGCGATGCCGGTGGCAATGGCGAGCACATTTTTTGCCGCGCCGCAAATCTCCACCCCGATGAGATCAGGACTGGTATATGCCCGAAAGGTCGCACCATGTAGCAGCGCGGCAAAACGGGTCGCAAACTCAGGATGATCGGACGCTACTGTGACTGCCGTCGGCAGCCCCCGCGCCACTTCACCGGCAAAGCTTGGCCCCGAGACCACCGCCAGCGGGCGGTCGCCGAGTTCCTCACGGGCAACGGTATGCAGCAATTGACCGCTGGTCGCATCGAGTCCTTTGGTCGCCCAGGCCACCCCGAAGCCAGACGGCAGCTGCTCGGCTAACTGTCGAGCAACGGCGCGAAAGGCTTGACTCGGCACCACCACAAAACAGTCGGTCGCACCATCGAGCGCCGCATCCAGTGATGCGGTCGGCTGCAAGCTCGGCGGCAGCGGATGTCCGGGCAGAAACCGCTGATTCTCACCCGCCTGCCGCATCGCGGCGATTTGCTCCGGTTCATGTCCCCACAGTCGCACCGCATGACCATTGCGGCACAGTTGTAGCCCCAGAGCCGTGCCCCAAGACCCCGGGCCAAGTAACGCAATCTGCGCCGCGTGCGTGTTCATTGATTTACACTAACTGACTTAATGAACCGGCTGGGCGTCGGCGGCGGGCTGATTCTGGTTCGCTGCCTGCTGCTGGGCAAAGAGCACATCAAAGTTGACATGCTGCAACACCAACTGCGGAAAACTGCCCTTGACCACCAGATCCGACACCACCTCACGCGCATAGGGGAACAGCAGATTCGGGCAGTACGCGCCCAGCAGCGGGCCGAGTTCCTCTTCGCTAAATCCCTGCGCAGTAAAAATACCAGCCTGCTGGACTTCGACTAAAAACGCGGTCTTGTCCTCAACCTTGACTGTCACTGTGACGCCGAGCACGACTTCGTACACATGCGCGTCGAGCGGCGTGATTTTAGTATTGAGGTTGAGTTCATGGCGCGGTTTCCATTCACCGCGAAAAATATCCGGCACATTCGGCGATTCAAACGACACATCGCGGGTATAAATGCGCTGTACCGAAAATTGACGTTCGCGCTCATTGGTGGCCGGTTGTTGGCTGTCAGTCATGGTCAATACTCAATTTAAATTGCTTAAAATGCTTAAAAGCGGTGGCATAATCAGATCAGCTCATTCAGCAATAACAATCATCTGCCGAATGTATGATTGGATTAGCGTTTTTTGCGCGTCAGCGGCAAACTAGCTGATTCCCACGCCATAATCCCGCCTTGCAGGTTATACACTTCTTCAAAGCCAGCTTTGCGCAGTTGCGCACAGGCAACCGAAGATTGCGCACCCGAGCGACAATTGACAATGATCGGGCGACCCTTGTATTTATTCAGGGTCGCCAATTGTTGACCAAAGCCATTCATCGGAATATTAAGCGCGTTGATAATATGCCCACGCGCATAATCGGCGGCTGGACGCACATCAATGATGACCGCCTCACGATGGTTGAGCAATTCGGTCGCTTGCAGCGGGCCGACGCTGCCTTTGCTGCCGATAATGAGGTTATAGGTCAGCAGTCCCAGAATCACAATCAGGGACAGAAATAAAAACCAATGATTACCGATAAACTCGATGAGTTGTGACATGTGCGGGCCGTCTCGTTGGGAAAAAAAATCGGGCTGGGCGGCTCGCCCTAGCGGGTGTGATGACAGAAAACCTCACGCATCATCCCGATGAGTTGCAGGGTGCGATTGTCGCTGACGCGATAATAGACGCGATTGGCGTCTTTGCGTGAAGCGAGAATGCCTTTGTCGCGCAGAATGGCGAGATGTTGCGAGATGTTGCTTTGTGAGGTGCCGACATGATCGACAATATCTTGAACGCTGACCTCTTGATCGCCGAGCGTGCAGAGAATTTTCAGCCGCAAGGGATGGGACATCGCCTTGAGCGAGCGCGAGGCGCGTTCAATGTCGGTATCGTCGGCGAACAAATCCATCTCCGCTGCATCGGTAGCGGGCAGCGTGAGGACGGGACGAACCGGATGATTCAGGATATCGGTCATTGATCTGGGGAGCGCCTCAGCGTCGATGGATCGCTTTACAATGATAAACGCTTTCGGCGCGACTGCGAAGCGCCCGCCTGCGTTGGCGGTGCGAGTTGTAATGCTCACTGTACAAATTCACACATGGCGATGCCTGAAATACTGATGCGCAGATGTCATCCAATCGCAGCCCGGCGTGCAGCGGCTGGCGGCAGCGTCATGCTCAGACTGGCCTTGATCGCCGCGTTGCTGCTCAACAGCGCCAGCGCCCAACCGCCGCTTGATCCGGCGCTCGATACCCATGAACGTAATCTCACGGTGATCGAGCGGCAGGTGCAGGATGTCGGGCGGGCGTTGATCGGGCAGCGCGAAGATCGCCGGATTCTGGTCGCGGAACTGGAAGCGCGTGAACGCAATGTCGCCGAATTATCGCTGGCTAATCGTGAACTCGAACGGCTAGTGATCGAACACACGCGCACCGCTGGCGAGATGCGCGAACGTCAGGTCGAGGAACGCGCTGCACTCGGCGTAGAGCTAGATTTGCTCTCCGAATTACTGCGCACCGCCTATGTGATGGGCCGTGCGGATCGTCTGCGGTTGCTCCTGAATCAGCAAGATCCGACCCGCGCCAGCCGGGTGATGTCCTATTTTGCCTATTTTAATCGGGAACGCATGCGCCGCGTGTTAGCGGTGCAGGAACGCGCTGATCGGCTGGAACGACTCGCCCGCGATGCCGAGGAAGAAGCCCAGCGGCTCGCCGAGCTGGCGCGCAGTCAGGAAGCGACACGCCTGCGGCTTGAGCAGGCTAAACAGCGCCGCGCTCAGGTCTTAAATGAACTGGAAGCCTCGATTGCCAGTCGCTCCGAGACGTTGGAAACGCTCCAGCGCGATGCTGAATCGCTCAAGCGGCTGGTAGAACATCTGCGACAAAATGCGCAGATTCGCGCCGAACTCAATATCCAGCGCACGACCTTTGCCACGCAAAAGGGCCAACTGGCTTGGCCGCTGCTGGAAAATCGCATCGTCGCTCCATTCGGAACGCGCAAAGCTGCCGCTGCGCTCAATCTCGATGGCGTGCTGCTGGCCGCCCGCGAAGGCGAGGAAGTGCGGGCGATTCAAGATGGGCGCGTCGTTCATGCCGATTGGCTACGCGGCTTTGGGCTGCTGCTGGTGATCGACCACGGCGACGGCTATATGACGCTCTACGGTCATAACGAAACCCTGCTGCGCGAGGTCGGCGAGTGGGTGGCGAGTGGCGATCCGATTGCCTTGAGCGGCAAAAGCGGCGGGCGACGTGAGCCGGTGTTGTATTTTGCCATTCGTCATCATGGTCGCCCCGAAGACCCCGCAACCTGGTGCGGACGGCGCACGCGCACCGATCAACGCTCCGGTGCATTAGCAGCGCCGGGCGCAGCGGCGCTGTTGGCATGGCATAAAACATGCGATCCTTTAGCGTCTGCGACGTTCCAGAACGTCCGCACCGCTGCTCGCTCACCCTGTTATTAGCCGCTGCCCGTTCGGGATTTACGATCATGCGCCGTTCATTGTTTCCGTCACTGTGTTTAGGTCTGCTCGCCTGCTCCATCGCGTATGCCGAGGAACCGGCGGTGATCGGTGCCAAACCGCTCCCCGCTCCCGCGCCGGCGGCACCGAGCGCACCGCAACTGCCATTAGCCGCGTTGCGGACTTTCGCCGATGTCTTTGGTCGGATCAAAGAAGATTATGTTGAAGAGGTCAACGAACAGACGCTGATCGAGAGCGCGATTCGCGGCATGTTAGCGGGACTCGATCCGCACTCGTCCTATGTCGATGGCGAGGAATATCGCGAGCTGCAAGTCGGCACCAGCGGCGAATTTGGCGGACTGGGGATCGAAGTTGGTCTCGAAGATGGCTTTGTCAAAGTCATCGCGCCCATCGACGACACCCCCGCACAACGCGCCGGACTGCAAGCCGGTGACATGATTATTCGCATCGACGACAAGCCAATCAAAGGCCTGAGCCTTAATGATGCCGTGCAACTGATGCGCGGCAAGCCGGGCACGGCGATTCGGCTGAGTATTCTGCGCAGCAGCGATGACAAGCCGTTTGAAGTTAGCATCGAGCGGGCGGTGATTCAGGTCGCCAGCGTCAAAAGTCGGATGCTAGAGCCGGGGTTTGGCTATGTGCGGCTGACGCATTTTCAGGCGCATACCACTGATGACATGCTCAAAGCGATTGATGAACTCAAGCGCAGTCACGACGGGCGGCTGAAAGGCTTGGTATTAGATTTACGCAATAATCCGGGCGGCGTGCTCAATGGCGCAGTCAGTGTCAGCGATGCGTTTTTGCGCGATGGGCTGATTGTTTATACCGAAGGCCGGGTCAAAAATAGCCAGATGCGCTTTAAAGCCGGGCCAGATGATGTGCTCGATGGTGCGCCGATTGTCGTGCTCGTCAACGGCGGGAGTGCGTCTGCATCAGAAATTGTCGCTGGCGCATTGCAAGATCATCGTCGCGCAATTGTGATGGGCGTGCCGACTTTTGGTAAAGGATCGGTACAAACCATTGTGCCGATTGATGAGCATTCGGCGCTGAAATTAACCACCGCACGCTATTACACCCCATCGGGCCGTTCAATTCAGGCTCACGGCATCGCGCCGGATATTTTGCTACAACCAGGGGAATTTAAACCGCTCGCTGATACCGGGCCAAATCCGCTCAAAGAAGCGAATCTAGTGCGCCATCTCGATGGGCAAACAAATACCGCTGCCCCGGCAAAACCGGCTGAAGCACAATCACTGGCCGCTGAGGATTTCCAGCTCTCCGAAGCACTCAATGTGCTGAAAAGTTTGACCATTCTCAGTCATATGCAGCGGTAGGGTTTTGCTAAAGAGCGGCCAGCGATCAGCCGCCAGCTTCCGGCTCTATGTATGCAAGCGAAGCGGGTGACGGCTGGAATGTTCTGTGTGAATTGAATCATCAGCCAATACAAATAACAGATATACCGATGCACGACGATCCAGACGAATTAGAATATGCCGATCGCGATGAATTGCCATTCGGCCCGAGTAAAAGCCAAATCAAGCGCGATAAATTGGCGCTTCAGGTACTCGCCGAACGCATGGCATCCTTGCCGCGAGCGGAATTGGAGCGTTTAAATCTGAGTGAAGCGACTTGGGCAGCACTGGATGAAACACCGCGTATTAAAGATGTACGGGCGCGTAAACGTCATTGGAAGCGGATTGCTAATTTGCTTGAGCGCGAAGATATGGCCGCTGCGCACGCTTTAATGAACGGCGCGGAAGAGCGTGAACGCGCTGCAACGGCGCATCATCATGCGCTTGAACGCTGGCGCGAGCGATTGATTAGCGAAGGCGATGCGGCAATGACCGAATTGCTCGAACAATATCCGCAGATTGATCGCCAGCCATTACGCGCTCTGGTTCGTGCTGCGCAACGCGATGCCCAACATCATAAACCGGACGCGCCGCGCAAGTTATTTCGCTTTTTGCGTGAATCACTGAGCAGTGATTGAGCTAAGTTTTAAGCATCTAGTTTTAAGTATCTATAGGGTGTAAATGCACGTTTTTTAAAGCGTTCAGGGCGTGTTTCATGCTGGTTTTTAAGTGCCTGAATCGAGAACAGATCGCGCCACAAGATGACAGGTGCAAAATCTAGAATACCGCACGACACAACACGCGATTTCAGCGGCAAGCGGTTATAATTAGCACCGAGGCCGAATCCAGTCACGTCCAGCCCCGGCCGCGACCCTGTTTCCCGCCACACATCCCGACCAACCCTCCCCCATTCATTGTTTACATCCTTGCCGCCGTGCCTGGAGCCGCTAACTGATCGCTGATTTTTGCTCAAACGTGTTGATAGATGCTCAGGATGAGCATTGCTTGAGACCGCTAACAGCGGTTTAACGACGAGCTGATAGAGGACATTGCAAGTGGCCAGACTTCGGTTTGGCGCTTTACCGCAAGGGGATGAAACCTCTGGAGAGCTTGATCGATTGAGGGAATCCGGCGCCACTGAGCGTCAAGGGCTTGAGTTGGGCGGTTCGCTGCGTCAACCAAGTGCAGATAAATCCATTGAGCACGTTCGCTCAAGTTAAATGGAGCAGTCCAGTCCTGTGATCGAGAATCTTCGTAACATCGCCATCATCGCCCACGTCGATCATGGCAAAACTACACTGGTGGACAAGCTGTTACAGCAGTCCGGCACGCTCGGCGACCGTTTTGGGCCGGTCGAACGGGTGATGGATTCCAACGCACTGGAGAAAGAACGCGGCATCACCATCCTGTCGAAAAATACCGCCATCCGCTGGAACAATTACCGCATCAACATCGTTGACACCCCCGGACATGCCGATTTTGGCGGCGAAGTCGAGCGCGTGCTGTCGATGGTCGATTCGGTGCTGCTCCTCGTTGATGCGCAAGAAGGGCCGATGCCCCAAACTCGCTTTGTGACCAGCAAAGCCTTTGCTCACGGTCTGCGGCCCATCGTCGTGATTAACAAGATCGACCGTCCGGGCGCACGCCCCGATTGGGTTATCGATCAGGTATTCGATCTGTTTGATCGCCTCGGCGCGAGCGATGAGCAGCTTGATTTCCCCATCGTCTACGCATCGGGGCTAAACGGCTACGCTGGACTGAGCGACGATGTGCGCGAGGGCGACATGACGCCGCTGTTTGAAGCCATCGTCGAGCACTGCCCCGCGCCCGAAGTCGATCCCGAAGCGCCGTTCCAAATGCAGGTTTCGACGCTCGACTATAACGCCTATGTTGGCGCGATTGCCGTCGGACGCATCCGTCACGGGCGCATCCGGCCTAATCAACAAATCATCGTCGTCAAGCCTGACGACACGCGCCATAAAGCCAAAATCGGGCTGGTGTATGGCTATCTCGGTCTGGATCGCCATGAAGTGCCGGAGGCGACCGCTGGCGACATCGTGGCGCTGACCGGCATCGACGCGCCGGGCGTCTCGGATACGCTGTGTGATCCTGAGCATGTTCATGCGCTACCGACGCTCACTGTTGATGAACCAACCGTGACCATGACTTTTCAGGTCAACACCTCGCCCTTTGCTGGCAAAGATGGCAAATATCTCACCTCACGCCAACTAAAAGATCGGCTCGAACGCGAATTAATTCATAATGTCGCGCTGCGTGTTGAAGAAGGCAATGATCCCGAAAAATTTCGCGTCTCAGGACGGGGTGAATTGCATTTATCGATTTTGCTCGAAAACATGCGCCGCGAAGGATTTGAATTAGCCGTCTCACGTCCCGAAGTGATTTTCCGTGAAATCGACGGTCAGATTTGTGAGCCATTTGAACAGCTCACAGTCGATGTCGATGAAAGCTCGCAAGGATCGATTATGCAGGCACTCGGCGAGCGACGTGGTGAATTAAAAGACATGGTGCCAGATGGTAAAGGCCGCGTGCGTTTAGATTATGAAATTCCCTCACGCGGTCTGATTGGATTTCAAACGGAATTTATGTCGCTGACCTCGGGTACTGGACTAAAATATCACGTCTTTGAACGCTATCGTCCCGCGCATCAAGGCGGAATTGCCCCGCGCCGCAATGGAGCCATGATCTCAAACGCGACGGGTAAAGCACTCGGCTATGCGCTGTTTAATTTACAAGAGCGCGGCCGGATGATGGTTTCTCCAGGTGAAGAGGTGTATGAAGGGCAAGTGGTCGGCATTCATTCACGCGATAATGATTTGACGGTTAATCCGCTCAAAGCCAAGCAGTTGACGAATATTCGTGCCGCCGGTTCGGATGAAAATATTCTGCTTACGCCGCCGGTTAAATTCACGCTCGAACAGGCGCTTGAATTTATTGAAGATGATGAATTAGTCGAAATCACGCCCAGCGCAATTCGCGTGCGCAAGCGTCATTTGAAAGAGAGTGATCGCAAGCGGGCAAGTCGGCATTGAGCGGTCAGCTATCCTATCAGCTTCCAGCCGCCAGCTTTTTTAGCGCACGTTAAATCTGGTGACGCGGCTTTAGCTGCGTCACTAAGATGATCGTGCTGAGTATGAGTTGATTATTTAACTGCGCGAGATGAATGACGCTGTATCGCCCATCGCTGCACGATCCAGCCTAGCGCCCCGACCCCGCCACTCAGCACACACCCCCAAAATAGCGCCGATAATGGGATCACCCCCAGCCAGCTATTTGCTGCTGACCAGGGTGCCAGCGGTTGCAGATCAGCGTGCATCAGGCTATCGAGTGCGACATGCGACAGCGTGCCGCTTAACGCGCCGAGCAGCAGTGGCGCGGGCGTCCAGCGTTCCGATTGCACCAGCCAATCGAGCCGATAATAGCGCAGTTCCTGATGCCAGCGACGCAACACTGGTCGTCCCAGCGGCGGGGTGATGACCGCGACCATCAATCCGATAACCAGCGCCGCCAGATAGGTATGCGTTATGCCGTGCAAGATCGGCGCATCGGTGAGCAGCCCCATCAGCGGTTCAAGATCCATCGCCACCTGCGCCAGCCCAAAAGCCAGCAAACTGAACCGTTCGCCCAATCCAGCTTTGAGCGCCATGCCTGGCCCGAGATGTAATGGTGTAAAGGGCATACAGCTTTGTTCCGCGTCGATGTGGATCACTTCAGTCTAGCTCACGGCATCGCCGTCAGGGGCCTGCTGTGGCTGATACGGATCGGCTCACTGCGGCTGTCGGCGCTAGAATGCTGCTATTGCCCCGCGATTCCCGAAGCCAACAGCCCATGCACACACCGCTGGCGCTTGTCGTCGATGATGAAGCCGATATTCTCGACCTCATCCGCATCACCCTCGGACGGATGCAGGTCGCCGCTGTGACCGCGCTCACGGTCGCTGAAGCCAAGCGCCAATTAGAGCGCCATCGTCCCGATCTCTGCCTGACTGATTTAAGCCTACCCGACGGTAGCGGACTGGAGCTGCTGCGTCATATCAGCACCCATTATCCTGAACTGCCGGTGGCGATGATTACCGCGCATGGCAATATGGAATCGGCGGTGGCAGCGATGAAAGCCGGTGCCTTTGATTTTGTCGCCAAGCCGGTCGATCTCTCGGCATTGCGCACGCTGGTGGAATCGGCGTTGCGGCTGCGCGGACGTAGCGTGCCGAGTGATGCGCCGACTGGCGCAGAGTCACCGCTGCTCGGCGACTCAACGGCGATGCAGCAGATTCGCGCCCTGATTATCAAGCTCGCCCGCACCCAAGCGCCGGTTTTTATCACCGGCGAAAGCGGCACCGGTAAAGAACTGGCGGCGCGACAGATTCACGCACAAGGGCCACGCCGTGACGGCCCGTTCGTGCCGGTCAACTGTGGTGCGATCCCGCATGATCTGGTCGAAAGTGAACTCTTTGGCCACAAAAAAGGCAGTTTTAGCGGCGCGGTCGCCGATAAAGACGGCTTATTTCAAGCGGCTTGCGGCGGGACACTGTTTCTCGATGAATTGGCCGATTTGCCATTGTCGGCACAGGTCAAGCTGTTGCGAGCGATTCAGGAAAAATGCGTGCGACCCGTCGGCGCGGCGCGTGAGGTGGCGGTCGATGTGCGACTGATTAGCGCCAGTCACCGCGATTTAGCGCAAGAAGTCACCAACGGGCGTTTTCGTCAGGATTTGTTTTATCGCATCAATGTGATCGAGCTGCGCTTGCCGGCCCTGCGCGAACGTCCCGAAGATATCAGCCTGTTAGCGCAACACATTTTGCAACGGCTCGCGGCTGATAGCGACCGTGCGCCCTTGCCGCTGTCGGATACGGCGCTCATGGCGCTGCGCTGCTATCCCTTCCCCGGCAATGTGCGTGAACTGGAAAATATCCTTGAACGCGCCACCGCGCTCTGTGAACAGTCGTGCATTGCGGTCGAAGACCTCTACTTGCCTAGCCAACCGCTCGGCGTCACTGGGATGGGCGCAACTGGGCCGCGCACGCTGGTCGATCCAGCGCGTTGGAATCGCCCAGCCGCCGCACAAGCACTCGGCATCAGTGTGCTCAGTTTGAATACGCGCTTAGTCAAGCTCGGTCTCGTACCCGCATCGAACACGCCACCTGCTACGCGCTAAAGTCTCGATCAGATCTCGATACTGTTCTGCATTTGGCGCGGCAGTCGGTATCATTGACCGCCTATCGCGTGAATTAGGAAGGCATTTGTGCAGGCATTGATCCAGTTTTTTATTGAATTATGTTTACTGCGGCGTCCCCCGCAAGATGTTCCCGCATCGTTGACACTGTTGGGCTTGGTGTTGATCGCTGATTTGGTGGTCGGCGTGTTGGTGGGGGTCACGGCTGGACTGTCTTGGCTGACGAGCCTGCTGCAAGGGAGTGCCGAACTGCTGCTGATGCTGCTGGCGCTGGGTGTGGCGCTGGCGCAACTCAAACGCCGTTCGCGGTTTGTGCAAGCAGCGACGGCGCTGCTCGGCAGTGGGGCGGTGCTGGGGCTGGTGGCGATTCCGCCCTTGAGCCTGAATCCAACCGGCACCCAAGATAGCAATTTAGCTGCGCTGGGCGCGTTCTTGCTGCTGGGCTTGGTGATCTGGGGGATTGTGGTCACTGGGCATATTCTGCGGCACACCTTCTCGATCACCCTGAGCCAGGGCGCGGCGATTGCGGTGGCATTTCAAATTGTGACCGTGACGCTGATTACCAGCTTATTTAGTCAGTTATAGCGTGCGCAGCGGCTGTTCGGAATTTTGTTCATGCATTTACATATTCTTGGAATTTGCGGCACCTTCATGGGTGGTATTGCGCTGCTGGCGCGGGCGCTGGGGCATCAGGTCACGGGATCGGATGCGCAGGTTTATCCGCCGATGAGCACGCAACTACACGCCGCTGGCATCACGCTGCTGGAAGGCTATGACGCGGCGCATCTCGATCCGCCACCGGATGTGGTGGTGGTCGGCAATGCGATGAAGCGCGGCATTCCAGCGGTCGAAGCCATGCTGGATCAGGGATTGCGTTATGTCTCCGGCCCCGAATGGCTACGCGAACATCTGCTCCGCGACCGCTGGGTATTAGCGGTGTCGGGCACGCACGGCAAAACGACAACCGCGAGTCTGTTGGCGTGGGTGCTCGATGATGCCGGGCTGGATCCCGGATTTTTGATCGGCGGGGTGCCGCAGAATTTTGGGGTCTCGGCGCGACTGGGTTCTGCGCCGTTTTTTGTTGTTGAAGCGGATGAATACGACACGGCGTTTTTTGATAAACGCTCCAAATTCGTTCATTACGGCCCGCGCACGCTGATTATCAATAATCTGGAATTCGATCATGCCGACATCTTTGACGATCTTGGGCAGATTCAGCGGCAATTTCATCATTTAATCCGCACCGTTCCCAGCAGCGGTTTGATCGTGCAGCCGACAGCGGTGCCAGCAGTCGATGCGGTAATTGATCTCGGCTGTTGGACGCCGCGTGAAACTTTCGGAGCGGCAGGCGATTGGCAGGCAGAATTGCTCGCGGCTGATGGTTCGGCGTTTCGCGTGTGGTTGCGCGGCGTTGCGGTCGGGGTGGTGGAATGGGAGCAGAGCGGTCTGCACAATGTTCACAATGCGCTCGCGGTGTTAGCGGCGGCGCGTCATGCTGGGGTGCCGGTTGCTACCGCAATGGCGGCACTGGGGCGCTTTCAAGGCGTCAAGCGGCGGCTGGAAGTGCGCGGCGAGGTGGCGAGAATCCGCGTGTTTGATGATTTTGCGCATCATCCGACCGCGATTGCGACCACGCTCGATGGTTTGCGGCGGCGCGTCGGGGATGGGGTGCGGATTGTCGCGGTGCTGGAGCCACGCTCGAACACGATGCGTCTAGGTACGCATAATGCGGATTTGGCCACATCGTTGACAACCGCTGATCGGGTGTATCTCTACACGCCGCCGGATTTGGGCTGGAATGCGGCAGCAGTGCTCGGTGAGCTGGGCGCACGATTGGCGGTGCATCCGGCGATTGAGCCGCTGGTTGCACAGATCGTCGCAGACAGTCAGCCGGGCGATCAAATCTTGGTGATGAGTAACGGCGGATTCGGCGGCATTCATCAGCGGCTATTAGAGGCGTTGCGTGTCCGCGTCGGGGGCTGAGGTGGCAGTCGATGCGCCGCATTCGGCTGAGGATTGGCCGCGCACTATCACCTTAGCATTGACGGGCGCATCGGGTGCGCACTATGGCTTGCGGCTGCTGGAGTGCTTGATTCGCGCTGAGGTGCGGGTCTATCTGCTGATTTCGCAGGCCGCGCAAATCGTCATCAAAATGGAAACCGGCCTAGAGTTACCCGCCCGCCCACACGAAGCGGAAGCGGTGCTCAGTGCGCGATTTAACGCCAAAGCTGGGCAACTGCGCATCTTCGGGCGACAGGAATGGACGGCACCGGTGGCCAGCGGCAGTCATCCGGCGGCGGCGATGGTGATTTGTCCCTGTACTGCTGGGACGTTGGGCCGCTTGGCCGCTGGGCTGTCGAGTTGTCTGATTGAGCGGGCGGCGGATGTCATGCTGAAAGAGCGTCGCCCGCTGATTCTCGTCGTGCGCGAAACGCCGCTTTCGACCATTCATCTGGACAATATGCTGCGGCTGGCGCAGGCCGGGGCGACCATCATGCCGGCGAGTCCGGGGTTTTATCACAACCCGCGTCAGATTGATGAAGTCATTGATTTTATGGTGGCGCGGGTGCTCGATCATCTTGGTGTGGCGCATACATTGCTGAAGCGGTGGGGGGAAGGTGGGAGCGGCCAGCCGCCAGCAGTGTAAGCATCCGTAGTTTTACCTATTTTTTGCACGCGATTGTCGCGCTTTTTGTTTAAGCTGTTCATCCCATCTTAGTGCGTTGGGCGCTTCGCGCTTGACTCAACCGCCGCTGACTGAGCATCCCAATCATGGCCCGTTTCTTTATCGACCGCCCCGTCTTTGCGTGGGTGATTGCCATTGTCATTATGCTGGCCGGATTGCTGTCGATCCGTGTTTTGCCGGTATCGCAGTATCCGAGCATTGCGCCGCCCGCGATTGCGATTAGCGCGACCTATCCCGGCGCGTCAGCGCAGACGGTCGAGGATTCGGTGACGCAGGTGATCGAACAGCAGATGAATGGTCTCGATGGTCTGCGCTATATGTCTTCGAGCAGTGAATCGAACGGCCTCGCGACAATCACGCTGACGTTTGAGAATGGCATTGATCCCGATGTGGCGCAGATGCAGGTGCAGAATAAGCTGCAACTGGCCAATGCGTTGCTGCCCGAAGAGGTGGTGCGTCAGGGGATTCAGGTTGCGAAATCGGTGCGCAACTTTTTGCTAGTGGTCGCCTTTGTGTCGCGGGATGGGCGGTTAAACAATGCCGATCTGGCTGATTATGCGGCGAGTCTGGTCAAAGACCCGATTAGCCGCGTGCCGGGCGTGGGTGAAATCACGCTGTTTGAATCGCAGTATGCGATGCGCATTTGGCTCGATCCGAACCGCTTGAATCAGTACGGCTTGAGTCCAGCCGATGTGGTGGCGGCGATTGAAGCCGAGAATGCGCAGGTCTCTGCCGGTCAGTTGGGCGCGATCCCGTCACCGCCGGGGCAACAGCTCAATGTCACGGTCAATGTACAAAGTCGCTTGAATACGCCGGAAGAATTTGGCGCGATTCGGCTGCGAACGCAGGCCGATGGTTCGACGGTGCAGTTGCGTGATGTGGCGCGGATTGATCTGGGGAGCGAAAGCTACGGCAAGATGGCGCGGCACAATGGTAGTCCGGCGATGGGCATGGCGATTCGCTTGGCGACGGGCGCGAACGCGCTGCAAACTGCCGATGCCGTCAAAGCCAAGATTGCCGAGCTGTCGGCGTTCTTCCCGCCCGGCATGGAAGCGGTGTTTCCCTATGACACAACACCCTTTGTGCGCATCTCGATTGGCGAGGTGGTTAAAACCATCTTCGAGGCGGTGATTTTGGTTTTTGTGGTGATGTATCTGTTTTTACAGAACTTTCGCGCCACGCTGATTCCGACGATTGCGGTGCCGGTGGTGCTGCTGGGCACCTTCGGGATTCTTGCTGCCTTCGGCTTCACCATCAATACGTTGACACTGTTTGCGATGGTGTTGGCGATTGGCTTGCTCGTCGATGATGCGATTGTGGTGGTTGAGAATGTTGAGCGCGTGATGCACGAGGACGGCTTGCCACCAAAGGAGGCGACGCGGCGTTCGATGGATCAGATCACCGGTGCGCTGATTGGCATTGCGCTGGTGCTGTCGGCGGTGTTCGTGCCGATGGCGTTTTTTGGCGGCTCGACTGGGGTGATTTATCGGCAATTTTCCATCACCATCGTATCGGCGATGCTGCTGTCGGTGATTGTGGCACTGACCTTGAGTCCGGCGCTGGCCGCGTCGCTGCTCAAGCCGATGCCGCATGGCCCAAGACGCGGTTTCTTCGGTTGGTTCAACCGGACATTCGAGCGCAGTGTGACGCTCTACGGCAAGAGTGTGGCCGGGATCACGCGGCGGCGCTGGGTGTTTTTTGCGGTGTATCTGGGGCTGGTTGGGTTGCTGATTGTGCTGCATGAGCGGATGACGACAGCGTTTTTGCCCGACGAAGATCAAGGCATTTTGATTATGCAGGTGACGCTGCCCTCGGGCGCGACGCTGGAGCGTACCCGCGAAGTGCTCAAGCAGGTGGAAAAACACTTTTTGGAGAATGAAAAAGAGGCGGTCAAAGAGCTGATTACCGTTTCTGGTTTTAGCTTTGCGGGTCAGGGTCAGAATATGGCGATTGGCTTTGTCAAGCTGCGGGATTGGTCAGAGCGGCAGCGCCCCGATCTGCGGGTGAAGGCGGTAGCGGGACGAGCGATGGGCGCATTTGCGCAGATCCGCGATGCGCAGGTGTTTGCATTCCCGCCGCCAGCGGTGGTTGAACTCGGCACCTCATCGGGCTGGGATGTGCAGCTACAGGATCGGGCCGGCGTTGGGCGCGACGTGTTGGCAGCGGCACGCGGCCAATTTCTCGGCATGGCGATGCAAGACCCGCGTTTGATTGCCGTGCGCCCCAATGGACGCGAAGACGAAGCGCAATATCAGGTTGAGGTGGATCGCACCAAAGCCGGCGCCTTTGGGCTGTCGCTGGCGGATATTAACCGTACCTTGTCGATGGCGTGGGGCAGTGCCTATATCGACGATTTTGTGCATGAAGGGCGCGTCAAAAAAGTCTATATCCAAGCGGATGCGCCCTATCGGATGCTGCCGGAAGATTTAAATGCGTGGTATGTGCGCAATACGGACGGCGAGATGGTGCCGTTTTCAGCCTTTGCGACCGGAAGCTGGGCATTCGGCTCGCCGCGTCTGGAGCGGTATAACGGTTTGCCGTCAGCGGAAGTGCTGGGACAGGCTGCACCCGGATTGAGCACCGGAGCGGCGATGCAGGCGGTTGAGGAATTAGCGAAAAAACTGCCGCCCGGCATAGGCTTGGAATGGACGGGCATTTCATACGAAGAGCGGGCAGCGGGGGCGCAAGCGCCGGCACTCTACGCGCTCTCAGCATTGGTGGTGTTTTTGGCGCTGGCGGCACTGTATGAAAGTTGGTCAGTGCCGTTTGCGGTGATGCTGGTGGTACCAATTGGCGTACTCGGCGCAGTGGTGGCGGCACTCGGGCGCGGGCTGCCGAGCGACATTTATTTTCAAGTCGGCTTGCTGGCAACAATTGGTTTATCAGCCAAGAACGCGATCCTGATTGTCGAGTTTGCCAAAACGCTGCAAGAACAGGGGCGCGATGCGATGAGCGCGGCACTGGAAGCGGCGCGGATGCGGATTCGTCCGATTGTGATGACTTCGCTGGCATTTGGGTTCGGCGTACTGCCGCTGGCGATTAGCTCAGGCGCGGGTTCGGGCGGTCAAAACGCGATTGGTACTGGCGTGCTCGGCGGAGTGTTAGCAGCAACACTGCTTGGCGTGCTCTTTGTGCCGCTGTTTTTTGTGCTGATTCGGGAGCGGTTGCATAAAAAGCCGGATTCTGCTTCCGCGCATTCCGCGACTTCAGCGGCAAACCATGCGACATAACACACTCATCAAATCCCAACAGCGCGTTGCGGATCACGGCGAAGTTTTTACTCCGGCGTGGATGGTTGAGGCGATGCTTGATCTGGTCAAAGACGAAGCGGAGCGCATCAATTCGCGGTTTTTAGAACCGGCCTGTGGCAGCGGGAATTTTCTAGTTCGGGTATTACAGCGCAAGCTCGCGGCTGTTGAATGCCAATATGGTCAATCGGATTTTGAGCGGCGGCATTTTGCGTTATCGGCGCTGATGTCGATCTATGGTATTGAATTATTGGCGGACAATATCGCCGAATGCCGTGCGAATTTATTGGAGATATTTGCTGCGTACCTGAATATCGAAGCGTCGGATGCGTTCTATCACGCCGCGTTGTGGGTGCTATCGTGGAATGTGGTGCATGGTGATGCGCTGAAAATGCTGGGCAACGATGGCGAGCCGATTACCTTTGCGGAATGGGGTTATATTGGCAAGGGCAAATTTCAACGGCGTGATTTTCGATTTGATGTGCTGACTGGTTCGTCAGCCTTCAGTGCGCAAGATTCGCTGTTCGCTCAACTCGACAAGCACGAAATTTTTAAACCAATTAACACCTATCCGCCCATGACGGTGAATGATCTAGCGTCTTTGTATTTGAGGGGCTAAAGGATGACTGAGCAGGCGAGTTTTACGTTGCGCGGGCGCAATCCCGATGTATTGACCTGCATTGCTAATCTCTCCAATGACGAAGTTTTTACGCCACCTGAGTTTGCGAATCGGATGTTGGATACGCTGGCTGAGGCTTGGGCAAGCAGCCATAACGGGGCAAATCTTTGGGCCGATAAAACGGTGCGTTTTCTCGATCCCTGCACGAAGTCGGGTGTCTTTCTGCGTGAGATCACCAGTCGTTTAGTTCAGGGATTGGCAGCGGAGATCCCCGATCTTCAGACCCGCGTCGATCATATTTTGACTCAGCAAATATTCGGTATTGGGATTACGAAGCTGACGAGTTTATTAGCGCGGCGCAGTGTTTATTGCTCGAAAGATGCTAATAGCGAACATTCGATTACGCGATCTTTTACGCATGATGCGGGCAATATTTGGTTTGAACGTGTGGAGCATACGTGGGCGAATGGCAAATGCCGCTTTTGTGGGGCTAGTCAAAGTGCGTTTGATCGTGGGGAAGAATTAGAAACTCACGCTTATGCGATTATTCATACGGACGACATTAAAACCAGATTGGGCGAAATTTTTGGAGATAATATGCAATTCGATGTAATTATTGGCAATCCGCCGTATCAGTTGGACGACGGCGGTCATGGTAAAAGCGCCGCGCCGATTTATCATCTGTTTGTGGAGCAGGCAAAAAAACTTGAGCCACGCTTTCTATCATTGGTGATTCCGGCAAGATGGTTTGCTGGTGGCAAAGGTCTAGACGAGTTTCGTGAAAGTATGCTCGCCGATAACCGTACTAGAGTTATCCACGACTATTGGCTAGTTGGCGATGCCTTTCCCGGTGTAGCAATTCAGGGCGGCATTCTCTACTTTCTCTGGAATCGGGAAGCACCCGGTGATTGTGAGGTAGTCACGCATTACAATGGCAAGGTTCAGTCAAGTGCTAAACGGCCATTGCTAGAGCATGGTTCAGATGTTTTTATTCGCTACAATGAAGCAGCGCCAATCCTGAAGAAAATTGTTGCTGTTGAAGGCGGGATGCTTAATTCGGTCTCTCTTCCTAAACAAAAGCGTTTCACAAATTTTGTGAGTGCCCGAAAACCATTTGGATTGCCGACGAATTTCAAAGTCCGTACATCTAAACGCGATGGAGACGTTTTGACCTACTGGAATGGTGGGCCAGGATTTAAGCAAGGTGGTGTGGGTTGGGTCTCACGCACAGAGATAAATGAGGGAATCGAACTAATAGAAAAATGGAAGGTATTTATTGGTGGCGCTTATGGTGATAGGGGTGGCGGTGGTGCAAGCCGCGACGCACCACCTAAAGCAGTGCTAGGCCGCCCTTTTATTGGTGAACCCGGTTCAATTTCTACTGAAACCTACATCTGTATTGGGCCGCTTGAATCGGAGAACGAGGCTAAAAATGTTTGCTCCTATATTTCGTGCAAGCTGACACGCTTTTTGGTCATGCTACACAAGCCATCGCAACACGCGACAAAAAAAGTGTATACCTTTGTTCCCACGCAGGATTTTTCTCAAACGTGGACTGACGCAAAACTCTATGCGAAGTACGGCCTGACCGATGAGGAAATAGCTTTCATCGAATGGATGATTCGTCCAATGCACCTCAATAGTATTAACGCTCCAGATGAGGCAACGCCCTTCGATGATGAATAAACCCATCGAAGAAATCCCCCCCGATTGTTCATCAACCTGCTACGAATAGCAAAAGGCAGCGAATTCCCCCGCCCCTGGCGGGCGGGGGTTAGGGGGTGGGGGAACTTACAATAAACTTACAATCAAGAGTAAGTAACATGAAGCCGCGTCATCCACTGCAAAATTTTGCCCGTGAACTGCGAAACAACAGCACAGATGTTGAACGCTTGTTGTGGAGACATTTGCGAAACCGTCAGCTTGAAGGTGTCAAATTTCGCCGCCAACAGCCAATCGAAACCTATATCGTTGATTTCATCTCCTTTGAAAAAAAGATTGTGATTGAACTGGATGGCGGTCAGCATTTAGAAAACAGGGAATACGACCAACAAAGAGACGATTGTTTACGGGCAAACGGATATAGGGTGCTGCGCTTTTGGAACAATGAAGTTATTGATAATATTGATGGGGTGTTAGAGGTTATCAGAGCGTGCTGCATCGCTATGGCTCCCCCACCCCCTAACCCCCGCCCGCTAGGGGCGGGGGAATGAGTTGAGATGAATCAGCCCATCATTGATGGGGTGTTAGAGGTTGTCAGAGCGTGCTGCATCGCTATGGCTCCCCCACCCCCTAACCCCCGCCCGCCAGGGGCGGGGGAATGAGTCGAGATGAACAAACCCATCGACGAAACTTCAACCACGAGCGCCGCGCCCTTGCTGGCTCAACTGCGCCAGTTAATCACGCAAGCACGGACACAGGCGCTGCGTGCTGTAGACAACCTCCAAGTGCGCACCTGCTGGGAAATTGGCCGTCACATCGTCGAATTCGAGCAAGGCGGACAGACACGCGCCGCCTATGGTCAGCGTTTGTTGCCGATGCTGGCCAAGCAATTAACGCACGAGTTCGGCAAGGGCTTCGATGAGCGCAACCTGCGTCACATGCGGGCCTTTTTCCAGTGCTTTCCGATTTGGGACGCACTGCGTCACGAATTGAGCTGGACGGACACACTATCGCCTGCTGACGCGCTTGGACAACGCGGCGGCGCGTCAGTGGTACATGCACGAAGCTGCCGAACAGAACTGGAGTTCGCGGGCGCTGGAGCGGCAAATGGGCACGCTGTATTACGAGCGTTTGCTACTCAGCCAAGACAAAGCGGCGGTCGCCGACGAAGCGCGGGAACATCTGGCGCGTCTGCAACATTCGCCACGCGCATTCGTCCGCGATCCGGTCATGCTGGAATTTTTGGGCTTGCCGAGTGCGGGCCGCGTGTTGGAATCTAGCCTAGAACAGGGCTTGATGGACAAGCTGCAAGCCTTCCTGCTGGAACTGGGTAAGGGGTTTGCCTTCGTCGCACGCCAGCAGCGCGTTAGCACCGAGAGCAAGGATTTCTATATCGACCTCGTGTTCTACAACTACCTGCTCAGATGCTTCGTGCTGATCGACCTAAAAACCGGCGAGCTGACCCATCAGGACATCGGCCAAATGGATATGTATGTGCGCATGTACGACGACCTAAAGCGCAACGAAGATGATAACCCGACGGTCGGCATCCAGCTGTGCGAGGCAAAAGATCAATCAGTGGTGCGTTACTCCGTGCTCAATGGCAGCGAACAGTTATTCGCCAGCCGCTACAAGCTCGTGTTGCCCACAGAAGAAGAACTGCGCACCGAGATTGCACGCGAAAGCGAGGCGCTGCGCCTTGCTCTGGCGCTTGAAAAAGAGCATGACGCAGATGAATAGACCCATCGAAGAAATTCTCGCCTCCAAACCGCACGCCAAGCCGCCGCGCATTTACGCCTACTTGATTGCTGACACCGCGCACGCCGGATTACTCAAAGTCGGACAAACCACGCGCACGGTCAAACAGCGCATCGCCGAACAGCTCAAAACCGCCGCCATTAAAAACTACCGCATCGAACTCGATGAATCCGCCGAGCGCGATGACGGCAGCTTCTTCAGCGATCACGACGTGCGGGCCGCATTGATTAAAAAAGGCTTTGCAAACGTCGAAAACGAATGGATGCGCTGTTCAGTCGCGGATATTAAAACTGTGCTCAACGAATTGCGCACCGGCCAGACATTCACCGGCACCCATCATCAAACCTTTCCCATGCGCCGCGAACAAGCCGAAGCGGTGAATAAAACGGCTGATTATTACCAATCCATCTGGATAGAAAATCAAAAAGCCGTGCCGCGCTTTCTCTGGAACGCCAAAATGCGGTTTGGCAAAACCTTCACCACCTACCAACTCGCTAAAAAACTCGGCGCAAAGCGCGTGCTGGTGCTCACCTTCAAACCAGCAGTTGAGGATGCGTGGCAGACCGATCTGGAAAGCCATGCTGATTTTAATGGCTGGCAATATCTGTCGCGCTCATCGGGCCGTGATCCAACGCAGATTGACCACGAAAAACCCGTCGTCTATTTTGGCTCATTTCAAGATTTACTTGGCCGCGATCCCGTCGGCAACATCAAACCAAAAAATGAATGGCTTCACACGATCAATTGGGATCTGGTCGTATTCGACGAATACCACTTCGGCGCATGGCGCGACACTGCTAAAGAATTATTTGAGGGCGAAGATGAGGCCGTCGCCAAAAAAGAAACCAAACTCGAATACACTGAAGGACTCACCGAATTAAACGAAGACCTCGGCGAGCTTTCGCAGCAAGAAACCGAATTTCTGCCAATCACCACGCGGGCCTATCTCTATCTATCCGGCACACCATTCAAAGCACTCGCCACCGGCGAATTTATTGAAGAACAAATCTTCAACTGGACTTATACCGACGAACAACGCGCTAAAGCTACATTCGCCGCGAATAATCCACAACAGCGCAACCCTTACGCCGCGCTGCCCCAGATGCGCTTGCTGACCTATCAAATGCCTGATGAATTATTGGCGATTGCCAGCGGTGGGGAATTTGATGAATTTGACCTCAATACCTTTTTTGAGGCATCGGGAAGCGGCACAACGGCACAATTCAAACATCAAAGCGATGTGCAGAAATGGCTCGACATCATTCGTGGCGGCTACCTCGATCAATCCATCGAGCACCTAAAAACCGGCACGCGCCCGCCGTTTCCGTACTCAGATGTGCGCCTGTTGCCGTATCTGCAACATTCATTCTGGTTTTTGCCCAAGGTCGCCGCCTGCCACGCAATGGCGAACCTGCTGGCAGCAAAACACAACACGTTCTGGCATGACTACACCATCATCGTCGCCGCTGGCGCACAAGCGGGCATTGGACTGGAAGCACTCACGCCCGTGCGCCACGCCATCGGCAGCGGATTCGACACCAAAAGCATCACGCTCTCGTGCGGCAAACTGACGACCGGCGTAACGGTTCCGCAGTGGTCATCCATCCTGATGCTGCGCAATCTCAAATCGCCCGAGACCTACTTTCAAGCGGCATTCCGCGTGCAATCGCCCTGGTCAATCAAAAATCCCAACGGCGACGATCCGCACGAAGAGGACATCCTCAAGCCAGTCTGCTTTGTGTTTGACTTCGCACCGACCCGCGCCCTGCGGCAACTTTCAGAATACGGCATCGGCCTGTCGCCCAACGAATCGAACCCAGAAAACGCCGTCAAAGACCTCGTATCCTTCCTGCCCGTGCTGGCTTACGACGGCGCGAACATGACACAGATCGACGCGGGCGGCATTCTCGACATTGCGTTAGCCGGTACCTCGGCCACACTGCTGGCGCGGAAATGGGAAAGCGCCCTGCTGGTAAACGTCGATAACGCAACACTACAGCGCGTGCTGAACAACGCTGAAGCATTAGCCGCCGTCGAGCGCATCGAAGGCTGGCGCAGCTTAGGCGACAACATCATCGAGACCATCATCAATAAAAGTGAGCGCGTTAAGGAACTTAAAAAGAAGGGCAAATTGACGAAGAAGGAGAAAAAAGAACTGTCCGACGAAGAAAAGGAATACAAATCCAAGCGCAAACTGGTACAGGAAAAGCTAATTAAATTCGCCACCCGCATTCCAGCGTTCATGTACCTCACCGATTTCCGCGAAAACACACTGCAAGATGTCATCACCAAACTAGAACCGGATTTATTCCGCGCTGTCACTGGCCTAACCGTACCGGACTTTGATTTACTTGTTCGGCTGAAAGTCTTCAACACCGAACAAATGAATCAAGCCGTGTTTGCATTCCGACGGTATGAAGATGCGTCACTGCGCTACACTGGCATCGAAAGCCATGAAGGACTCAACCACTACGGACTTTACGATACTGTTGTAGCGAAAGAATCCTAAAATTCCCACACAGTTCTCACACCTCAAACCGAAGGTTTTTTTCTGCGTAATTCCGCGCTTTCAGCGGCAAAAAAGCGAAAAACTGGACGCGAATCGCCTCAAGCCTTCAACTGCTCAGTCAAATTCGGCTGAATCAGCTCCAGCAACGCCCGATGCACGCGCACATTACCCGCAACCAAATTACCGGTATCAAGGTACCGCTCACCACCGGCTAAATCGCTCACAATCCCACCGGCCTCCTTAATCAACAACGCCCCGGCCGCACAATCCCAAGCGGCCAGTCCCAATTCCCAAAACCCATCTGTCCGCCCGGCTGCGACATACGCCAAATCCAACGCCGCTGACCCTGGCCGCCGCACACCGGCTGTCGCCAACGTCACCGCCTTGAACATCCCCAAATAGGCATCAATATAACGTTGATCGCGGAATGGAAAACCGGTGCCGATCAACGCCCCATCGAGTGACTGCCGATTAGCCACGCGCAGCTTGCGATCATTCAACTGCGCCCCCTGCCCACGGGCAGCGGTAAACAGCTCCTCGCGCAGCGGATCATAGACCACCGCGCATTCAAGCTGACCCTTATGCAGCAGCGCAATCGACACAGCAAACTGCGGAAATCCGTGCAAATAATTAGTCGTGCCGTCGAGCGGATCGATGATCCACTGAAACTCGCCCTTCCCCGTCAGCTCGCCGCTCTCCTCGGCCAGAATCGCATGATGGGGAAAACGTCCGCGTAGCTCCTGAATGATCGCCGCCTCAGCAGCGCGATCCACATCGCTGACAAAGTCGTTGCGGCTCTTCGATTCGACCTTCAGTTGATCGACGCGATCAGAAAAACGCAGAATGATCTTGCCGGCACTACGGGCGGCACGGATGGCAATATTGAGGCTTGGGTGCATCGGTTGCGGGATATCCAGGACGGTCGCTGGATCCGCTGTATCATAATCAGCTTGACACAGCGAACGCGAAAACAGCGAAAAAGATGTAATGATTGAGCTGCCCATGATAGACCAAATGACCGAGTCGCTGGCGCGAATCCGCTTCGTGCTGGTCGAAACCACACACAGCGGCAATATTGGCGCAGCGGCGCGGGCGCTAAAAACGATGGGCCTGTCGCGCCTAGAACTGGTCGCCCCACGCCAGCGACCTGATGCCGAAGCCCTAGCGCGGGCCTCTGGTGCGGATGATCTACTCGAACGGGCGGGCATCCACGCCACTTTAACCGACGCGCTCGCCGGTTGTCGGCTCGTTGTCGGAGCCAGTGCGCGACTGCGCTCGCTTGAATGGCCGTTGCTAGAACCGCCCGACTGCGCGGCGCGGTTGCTTGCGGAAGCCGCACACGGTGAAGTCGCGGTACTGCTCGGACGCGAAAGTTCCGGCCTAAGCAATGATGAACTAGCGCGGTGTCAGTTTTTAGTTCACATTCCGACCAACCCTGATTTTAGCTCGCTCAATGTCGCCGCTGCCGCGCAAGTGCTGGCCTACGAAATCCGCCGCACGGCTCGCGCTGCCAGCGGCGAACACCTAACCGAAACGCCGCGCGATCTTGCCCCTGCTGAAGCGATGGAAGGCTTTTACACACATCTGACCGAAACATTAGTGCAGATTGGATTTAGCGATCCTGAGCAATCGCGCACGCTCACGCGCCGATTGCGGCGGCTGTTCAATCGCGCCCAACCCGACCGCGTAGAACTGAACATTCTGCGCGGCATTCTCAGCGCCGCACAGGGCCGCAAAACCCCCGAACGCTTTGCGCGTTTGCAGCCCACATCGCAACCGGATTGAGCTATCAGCTAGGCCATATCGGAACATCCATGTTCACGCGCATCCGCGAAGATATTCTCTGCGTTTTCGACCGCGACCCGGCCGCCCGCAACGCCTTCGAGATTCTCACCACCTACCCCGGCTTACATGCGGTCATGGCGCACCGCATCGCCCATCGGCTGTGGCGGCGCGATTTCAAATGGTTAGCGCGGGCGCTGGCCAATGTTGCGCGGCTGTTTACGGGCATCGAGATTCACCCGGCCGCAGTGATCGGGCGGCGCTTTTTCATCGATCACGGTATGGGCGTCGTGATCGGTGAAACGGCGGTGATTGGCGATGATTGCACCCTCTATCATGGCGTCACCCTCGGCGGCACAAGCTGGCAAAAAGGCAAACGTCATCCGACATTAGGACGCGATGTGGTCGTCGGCGCGGGCGCAAAGGTGCTCGGCCCGATTGAGATTGGCGACGGCGCACGAATCGGCTCCAATGCGGTTGTCGTCAAATCGGTTCCGCCCGGAGCCACAGCGGTCGGCGTACCCGGACGCATTATTGAACCTGAACACGACGCCACCGCCCGCCGCCGTGCCAACACTGCTAAACGCATCGGCTTTGATGCCTATGGTGCCACCCGCGATGCACCTGACCCCATCGCCAACGCGATCAATCGGATGCTCGATCATATTCATCACATGGATCAGCGGCTCGAAACCCTGTCGCGGACGCTCGAACAACAGGGACTGATGACACATTTTGAGCATGACAGCGATCTTGACGCGATCACCATTGATTCAGCAATCCAGCCCGATCCGCCGCCGCGCAGCGATCTGCGCCCATCGGCTTAAATCATCGGCCTAAATTGATCGTCCCGCGTCGGTCACGTATGATGCAAAACGTAGGTCACGCACGCGAAAGGGGGTGCCCGTGAGACTGACGACCAAAGGCCGCTATGCTGTCACTGCGATGCTGGATCTGGCGATTTATCACACGCACGGCCCAATCGCGCTCGCCGACATCGCCCAACGTCAGGGCATCTCGCTGTCGTATCTCGAACAGTTATTTGCCAAGCTGCGCAAACGCGGTCTGGTCACCAGCGTGCGCGGGCCGGGTGGCGGCTATAATTTGGCACGCCCGCCGGTCGAGATTTACGTCGCTGAGGTTATCAGTGCCGTCGATGAAAGCGTGGATACCACGCGCTGTGGTGGCGCACACAACTGCCAGAACAACGGCCCGTGCTTGACGCACAATCTGTGGCATGATCTCAGCGACCGCATCTACGACTATCTCAAGCAAATCGACCTGCAAACCCTCGTCGATCAGCGCGATCCCAGTGGTCAGCGCCCGCCGACAAGCTGTGTGGCGGTCGATGTCAAACTTGATATTCAGCGCCTGAATCTCAGCGCCTAATCCTGCCCCGCTTCGCTTGGCCTGCCGCTGTCGGCTCCAGCCGTGTTGAACTCACATAAAAATTACTTCCAACTCTTTGATTTACCGGTCGATTTTGCCCTCGATGTCGGCGTATTAGCCGAACGCTATCGGGCGCTGGTGCGGGCGGTGCGGGCGGATTTTCTCAGCGATGAAGAGGACGAAACTGCCCGCTCGCTGGCGCGGATCGATCTGGCCTATCAGACGCTGACCGAACCGCTGACCCGCGCTGAATATCTGTTTCAGCTTTATGGCGTTGCGGCTGCCGAGTCCAGTCGCGACGAGGATCCGGCCAGCACGCTGCTGGTCGAAGAGATGGAGCGTCAAGAAGCCCTTGAAGCGGCCACGAATCGTTCCGATCCTGGCGCGGCGCTCTCTGAAGTGCTCACCCGCTTGGCTGAACGCGGCGCGGCGCTGGATAAAGAATTGCATCAACTGTTCGCCGATCCCACCCCGTCCAATCTCCGTGCTGCCCGCGCTGTCGTTGGGCAACTCCACATCTTGGCACGCTATCAACGCGAGACCGAGGAGCGGCAAGCCGAGGTGCTCAAAGGGCGGGCTGCTGGTCTGAACACCTCGCGCACAGTGGACTGAGCGCCTGCCCAGATGTCCCGCCTCACCCATGCCCTAACTGAACTGAGCTTACGTGCCGTGTTGCGGCTATTAGCGCCGTTGCCGCTGCCGCTGATTCATCGACTCGGCTCGCTGCTGGGCTGGATCGCGGTACGCTGGCCGAATCGTCAACGGCGCAATGCGTTGATTAACATTGCGCTCTGCTTTCCTGACCTGTCGCCAACCGAACAGCGCCACCTGCGGGATCGTACCTTTGCTGAGTTCAGCAAAACCTATCTGGAAATCGCCTATTTATGGCGACGCCCGATTGAGCAGGTGCTCGGGCTGGTGCGCGAAGTACGCGGTGCTGAGTGGCTCGACCGCGCACCCGGACAGGGATTGATTGTGCTCTCGCCGCATCATGGCGCGTGGGAATTAGTTGGGCTGTATCTGGCGGCACGCGGGCACTCGACGTTTTTTTATAAACCGCAGCAGTATCTCGACGAGCTGATTCGCACCTCACGCGCCCGCAACGGAGCAACGCTGGCGCCGATCACGGCACGCGGAATTCGGGTGCTGATCGAAGCATTGGAGCGCGGTGAATGTGTCGGCATCTTGCCCGATCAAGAGCCAAAAGCCGATAAAGGTGCGATCTTTGCGCCATTTTTTGGGATTCCGGCGTTTAGCATGTTGCTGGTCAATCGGCTGGCGCGACGCACCCAGGTGCCAGTGATTTTTATCTTCGCCGAGCGGCTGGCAGCGGGTCAGGGGTTCATCATTCACTGTCTGCCTGCGCCCGAGGGCATCGACAGCGCCGACGAACAGCAGGCCGCGACTGCGCTCAATCGCGGTATCGAACAGTGTGTGCGGCTGTGCCCGGCGCAATATTTATGGCCATATAAACGCTTTCGGCGAGCGCCAGCGGGTATGCCGAAACGCTATGTTGGGCCGCTTGATGATCGACATGCGCTGCAACAGGCGCAGGTGGTGCGGGAGGCGGTGATTCAGTCTGATTCAGATGTTTAGTACGTACTGTGTGAGCCTATTCTCAAAAGCGCCTATCTGAGCATTGGGATTTACCGCCAAACGCGGTTTAATGGTGGCGTTTCCGCCTTCAGGCTGACTGGAGTTTTTTGCACCATGAGTACGCCCACTGCCGACGCCATTCGCGAGTCTATCCCTGATTCCGTGTATGCGGAGTATTATCCGCCGCGCACCGCACTCGAAGCGGCTTTTCGCGCCGTGCGACGAGCTAAAGTGCCGCAAGTGCCCAATATTGTCCTGAGTTTGCGCGAAGAACTGCGCCAACCGGAGCCGGATTTGATGCGCGCTGCCGATCTGGTCGAACAGGATTTAGCCATGACTGGGCAGGTGCTCAAGGCGATCAATTCGCCGTTTATGGCCAATCGCGCCAAAATCAGCAGCGTGCGGCGGGCGGTTGGACTGATTGGTCTGCGTCGTCTCACCAATCTCGTCACGGCCGTTACCTTTAGCCGCTTGATGGTCGGCGAGCGCAAGGGCGGTGCCCGTCAGATCTTTGGTTTTACGCAAGAACAGGCGCGTGTTTCTGCCGCTGTCGCGGCGCTGGCACATGAAGTGACCGCCGACGAAGCCTATTTGTTCGGCATGATGCAGAACGTCGGCAATCTGATTTTCGCTGATCTCATCAAGGGTTACGAAAATGAATGGACGCTCTACGCGCTGGCCAATCCGCAGAATCTGATGAACTCCGAACGCCGCGCCCTGAGTACCGATCATCCGACCGTCGGATTTTTAATGGCTGGCACCTGGCATCTGCCAGAAGCGGTGGTGTTGGCGATTTATTATCAAAATACCCTCGAAGTGCCCGCCGCCTTCGATCTGCATTTGCGCTCGCTGATGGCCGTCTCCAAACTCACGCGGCTGCTGCTGGCACTGCGACGCGGCATCGAGGACACGCCGGCGCTGCTCGATCAACGCGATTGGAGCTTGCAGGAACTCGACATCTCGCTCGATGACTGGGAACGCTTTGTAGCCCATCATCTCGCCAACGACGAGCACAACGCCGAGTGAGCGCCGCCGGTGTCGGACATACACGCCGCTCTGCGCCGCCGGATCGCTACTCTTCCCGCCAGCCCTGGCGTGTACCGGATGCTCGACGCCAGCGGCACCGTGCTTTATGTCGGCAAAGCCAAGCAGCTTAAACGGCGGGTAGCCAGCTATTTTGGGCGCACCCTCACGCCGCGCCATGAACGGCTGGTCAGCCTGATTGCCGACATCGCCGTCACCGTCACGCGCACCGAGGGCGAGGCGCTGCTGCTCGAAAGCCAGTTGATTAAATCGCTCCAGCCGCGTTTTAACATTCTGTTGCGCGATGACAAAAGTTATCCCTACATCCTGCTCACTACGCACGACCGCTATCCGCGCTTAACCTTCTATCGCGGCCCGCGCCAGACCGCCGGGCGGCTGTTTGGCCCCTATGCGAGTGCGTGGGCGGTGCGCGAAACGCTGCACAGTCTGCAAAAGCTGTTTCCAGTGCGACAGTGTGAAGACGGCTTTTTTCGCCATCGCTCGCGCCCGTGCCTGCAATATCAGATTCAACGCTGCACCGCGCCCTGTGTCGGGCTGATTACGCCGGAACAGTACGCCGTAGATGTAGCGCGGAGCGTCAAGTTTCTCGATGGACGCGGCGAGGAGGTCATTGACGAGCTGATTCGGCTGATGGACACCGCCGCCGCCGCGCTAGATTTTGAGCGGGCGGCGCAGATTCGCGACCGCATTCAAACCCTGCGCCGTGTGCTGGAGCGGCACGCAGTCAGCGGCGAAGACGGCGATCTCGATTTGATCGCCACCGCGCACGCGGCCGGCATCTGGTGCGTACAGGTGTTTATAGTGCGGCGCGGACGGCATCTCGGCAACAGCGCGTTTTTTCCGAAAGTGCCGCCCGATTATGACGCCGCAGCCGTATTAGCCGGATTTTTGGCGCAGTTCTACGCCACACACGAGCTTCCCGAAACGCTGATTGTCAGCACCCTTCCCGATGATGTGGCGAGCCTGCGGGCGGCACTCAGCGAACGCGCTGGACGTACGGTGCAGCTTCAAAGCGCGGTGCGCGGCGAGCGGGCACGCTGGCTAGAGCTGGCGCGGGAAAATGCCCGTTTTGCCGTACAGCAGCGACTCGACAGTCACAGCGGCTATGCGCGGCGCTTTGAGGCGCTCCGCGAAGCGTTCGACCTCAGCGCCCGACCCGAGCGGCTGGAATGCTTTGACATCAGCCATACTCAGGGCGAACACACCGTCGCCGCCTGTGTCGTATTCGACGCCGAGGGGCCGCGCTCGACCGACTATCGCCGTTTTAACATCACCGATATGACGCCGGGCGATGATTATGCCGCCCTCGCACAGGCCCTCACGCGCCGCTATCGGCGGCTGGAGCGCGGCGACTATCCGATTCCTGATTTAATTGTGATCGACGGCGGACGCGGCCAACTCAACGCGGTGGCACAGGCACTCGCTGAACTGGGGCTGGATGATTTCGCGTTAACACTGATCGGCGTCTCAAAAGGGCCAGAGCGCCGTCCGGGTGCCGAGCGCCTGTGGTTGTTGGGGCACGAGGTGCCCGTTATACTGCCTAGCGACTCACCGGCGCTGCATCTGATCGCCCACATCCGCGATGAAGCCCATCGCTTTGCGATCACCGGCCATCGTCAGCGTCGCGCTAAAGCGCGTGTCACCTCGGCGCTCGAAGACATTCCGGGCATCGGCCCCAAGCGCCGTCAGCGACTGCTGCATCATTTTGGTGGATTGCGTGGACTAGCGCATGCCGCCGTCGCCGAGATTGCTGCGGTTGCCGGCATCAGCCAGCCGCTCGCCGAGCGCATCCACGCCGCCTTCCATCACGATCAAGCCTGACATCAAATCATGTGGAACCTGCCCAATATCCTGACGCTACTGCGGATCGTCTTGATTCCGGTGTTTGTCGTCATCTTTTATCTTGATTCCAGTTGGGCAGCCTATGCAGCGGCAGCGGTGTTCGGGGCGGCGGCGCTGACCGATTGGCTTGACGGCTATCTGGCCCGCAAATGGGAACAGACTTCGCCATTTGGGGCGTTTCTCGATCCGGTTGCCGATAAACTGATGGTCGCGGTGGCGCTGGTGGTGCTGTTGCAGGCCGATCCGCGCATTTTGATTGCGCTGCCAGTGATGGTGATTATCGGACGTGAGATTACGGTCTCGGCCCTGCGCGAGTGGATGGCTGAGATCGGGGCGCGGGCGGCGGTGGCGGTCTCCACGCTCGGCAAGGTCAAAACCACGGCGCAGATGCTCTCGATTGTGATCCTGATTCTGCGCGAATCGGTGTTTGGCCCCTGGACGTATGGGCTGGGCATCGTGCTGCTGTATATCGCGGCGCTGCTGACGCTGTGGTCGATGGTGCTCTATTTAATGTCGGCGTGGCCGAGTCTGTCGGGGCGTGTGACTGCGGTGACGGAGCGGAAGTTAAAATAAATTGCAAAATAGGCTTGACGAACTGCAAAAACCGTCTATACTAGGCGTCTCTTCAGCGGGAATAGCTCAGTTGGTAGAGCACAACCTTGCCAAGGTTGGGGTCGCGAGTTCGAGTCTCGTTTCCCGCTCCAAATTCTCAAAACAAACAGCGTCCTTCGGGGCGCTGTTTGTTTTTGTGCGTGCGTGATTGGTATTTTTGGATGCAACAGGGATGACGCCAATACCGCAGTCAATCTGCAAGCTGCACAGTTGCCAGCTACGTAGCAACCCAACATTACGCTGATGTTGGGTGACCGCATCACATTTTTCATTACAATCCAAAACTCAGTGCAGGCGATCAATCAACCTACGCAGCTGTGAATGATGGGTTTCACGGCCAATAAGCATTACAGCAACCGTAAAGGTTATCGCGTGGCCGTTCTACCCATCCTACCTTGCTATAATTAAGTTTTTATTTTTAATGGCCGCCAGAAGAGTAAAAAGCCATGACGCATCAAATACTTACAGAAATTGCTGCCAGTATTTCTGAACTCAAAGCCAACCCAATGAAAGTAGTCTCCAGCGGTAACGGAATGCCTATTGCCGTCCTGAACCGCAATGAACCAGCCTTTTACTGTGTACCTGCTGCAGCTTATGAAGCAATGATGGAGCTACTTGACGATATTGAATTGCTTAAACTGGTGAAGGAGCGAATGGACGAACCTGCAGTAAGGGTCACGCTCGATGATCTATAAGCTGGAATTCAAAAAATCTGCCCTCAAGGAATGGGAGAAGCTGGGCCATACAGTAAAAGAACAGTTCAAAAAGAAACTCAAAGAACGACTCGAAAATCCGCACGTACCATCTGCCGCACTTTCCGGTGCAAAGAGCCTATACAAGATTAAACTTCGCCAACTCGGATATCGTCTAGTGTACTTAGTTGAAGATAATACGATCACCGTCACTGTGATCGCAGTCGGTAAACGTGATCGCAATGAAATTTACGATATCGCTCTTTCAAGAATACACGATAAGCACTAAGCCATAACGACATGAATAAGTCGAACGACAAGCGTGCCTACATAAGCTGCGTTGCCGCTTTTGGCAACCCAACATTACGCTGATGTTGGGTGACCGCATCACATTTTTCATTACAATCCAAAACTCAGTGCAAGCGATCAATCAACCTACGCCGCTGTGAATGATGGGTTTCACGGCCAATAAGTATTGCAGCAACCGTCAAGGTTATCGCGTGGCCGTTCTACGTTCTACCCATCCTACCTTGCTACGCCGCTAAGGTTGTAAATTCAGCTCCTTAACGACATCGGCCAAAGATGTAGTTGCGGCTCCTCCTTCAGCGTCCTTTGCGCTTCGAAGATCCTGCAAATCTTGGTAATCCTCAAGAGTCTGCGTCATGGCTTGGAATTCTTCGATAGGAAGAATGACGTATTCATCCCTGCCGTTTTTTTCAATATATTGTGGGTGTAAATTCATGGCTCACCTCTTTGCGTAGACATGTTTTCGATGCATGATTCGATACACGACAACCGTGTTTTCCTCAACCTCGAACAGCACGCGATAATTACCGACGCGCAAGCGATACTCTGGGGTAAAATTGGTCAGGCGCTTGATGTGGCCAGTCAGACCAGCATCCATTTCAGCAAGTCTAGCCGTAATTCGAGCCGCGTCCTGCTTTTGCAGCGTTTGTAAATCCTTGACAGCTTGTGGCTTGAGTTCGACTTTCATCTTAGCCTGCGTAGGTGAATGATGGGTTTCACGGCCAATAAGCATTACAGCAACCGTCAAGCTTATCGCGTGGCCGTTCTACCCATCCTACCTTGCTTTTATTAGATTATTATTAAGCCAGATGCCAGTTTTTTTTGAGCCATCCGCATCAATAAAAGTTCCTTGTCCCGTTAGTTTACCATCAACAAAATATCCTTCATATTTATTGCCATTTGCCCAAATAAAAGTTCCTTGTCCCGTTATTTTGTCATCAACAAAATCTCCTTCATATTTATTGCCATTTGCCCAAATAAAAGTTCCTTGTCCCGTTAGTTTACCATCAACATAATCTCCTTCATATTTATTGCCATTTGCCCAAATACAAGTTCCTTGTCCCGTTCGTTTGTCATCAACAAAATCTCCTTCATATTTATCGCCATTTGCCCAAATAAAAGTTCCTTGTCCCGTTTTTTTACCATCAACAAAATCTCCTTCATATTTATCGCCATTTGCCCAAATAAAAGTTCCTTGTCCCGTTTCTTTATTATCAACATAATCTCCTTCATATTTATTGCCACTTGGCCAAATATAAGTTCCTTGTCCCGTTTTTTTATTATCAACAAAATCTCCTTCATATTTATCGCCATTTGCCCAAATATAAGTTCCTTGTCCCGTTATTTTACCATCAACAAAATCTCCTTCATATTTATCGCCATTTGTCAAAGTCAAAGTTCCTTGTCCCGTTTTTTTATTATCAACAAAATCTCCTTCATATTTATCGCCACTTGGCCAAATATAAGTTCCTTGTCCCGTTTTTTTACTATCAACAAAATATCCTTCATATTTATTGCCATTTGTCAAAGTCAAAGTTCCTTGTCCCGTTATTTTACCATCAACAAAATCTCCTTCATATTTATTGCCATTTGCCCAAATAAAAGTTCCTTGTCCCGTTTTTTTACCATCAACAAAATATCCTTCATATTTTTTGCCATTTGTCAAAGTCAAAGTTCCTTGTCCCGTTAGTTTACCATCAACAAAATCTCCTTCATATTTATCGCCATTTGCCCAAATAAAAGTTCCTTGTCCCGTTCGTTTACCATCAACAAAACCTCCTTCATATTTATCGCCATTTGCCCAAATAAAAGTTCCTTGCCCAGTAAAGCAATTCCCACTTATACAGTCAGAATACACATTTCCGTTTAAGATCGTTAAAAAAACCGCAAGTACGAGAATAGGCGAGAATAGGGGTCAGACCCCTATTTTTTTCTCTTTCAGGAACGGATGCCACGAAATAGCTATCGGAATCTTTTTCAATGACTACATTAAATTGTTTCATCATTTTTAACCCCCTGAATTTTAGGATGGATTTTTTGAGACAGCATCGCTTTGAATTAAATGGGCCTAGATAAATTTATTTCTAGGCACCGAATTAATCACCTAACGACAGTTCAACCTCAAAAATGACGCCGAATCTTGCTTGATTACACCTCAAATGTAAGGTATGAATTTTTACCACTCTGGCCAAACACCGTCAACTTTTATTTTAGCTCCACTTTATCAATGATCTACGTTCAACCCTCTTCTGGCGTGACTCCGGTTTTAGCTGATGCCGGATGACCAACTCACATTTTCATCACAATTCAAAACTCAGCGCAAGCGGTCACCCAACCTACGCCGCTAACCAAATACTGCCCGTGAATCTGCAAGCTACACAGTTGCCAGAACGCTCCTGAGCCGTGACACTTACGCCCAAATCTTCACGGCGCTGCATTGCCTGTCTGCTTTACAGAACTTACACATGCCCAACACCAAACCGCCTATTCTCTCCTCGCCCCATGTCGCCCGCGTCAACCGTGTTGATCGCGTGATGCTCGACCTGCTGCTGGCGCTGATTCCGGGTCTGATTGCGATGACCTGGTTTTTTGGCTGGGGCACGCTGATTAACTGCGTGCTGGCCGTGACCTTTGCGGTTGCAGCCGAGAGCATCGTGATGCGCCTGCGCGGACGCTCGCCGTTGCTCGCGCTGCGCGATCTGAGCGCCGTGGTCACGGCGGTGCTGTTTGCGCTTTCGGTTTCGCCGACGCTCCCGTGGTGGTTGACGCT
>NZ_FNOW01000021.1 GCF_900107145.1 Allochromatium warmingii
AAAAAGGCAAACAAAAATTATAAATCTATAATTTTGATTCTGGATAATTTCAAAAGCCATACTTCCGAGTTATTTAGATCCACAGCGGAACAGCTAGTTTTGTTCGGTCTTTAGAAGATCTTAGAGACATTATTGCAAAATCATGGCGAAATCTTAGCTATAAATTAAGTTTTGCTCAATCTTGGATTGAGCAATTTATTCCCTGGATTCTTATAGAGACTTAAGCAATTAACTATAAGCTAAAACCCGATTACGTCCTTCTGATTTGGCGCGATATAGTGCTTGGTCAGCACGCTCAACCATTGTCTCTTGCGTGTCGCCAATTTGATAGCTACTCAGTCCGGCACTAATGGTCACAGAAGTTGGGCCACCCGGAAAAGTGTGGTTTGCAATCGTGCAACGTAGTCGTTCGGCTAATGCTAAAGCATCGGTTAATGAAGTTTCGGGCAGAATAACAAGAAATTCTTCGCCACCCCATCGGCCAACATGATCGGTTTGACGCATCTCCTGCTGTAATAATTGCGCCATTTCAATCAGTACCAGATCGCCTGATTGATGTCCGTAGGTGTCATTAATTCGCTTAAAAAAATCGACATCGCACAGTAAAATTGAAAATACTGCATCATAGCGTTGTGCAAGCTGGAGTTGCTCACGGAATTGTTCGTCGAGCTTGACGCGATTACTGATTTGCGTCAAACCGTCAGTTGATGAAAGCCGCTCAAGCTGCTGATTCTTTTCTTCTAGTTCGCGGGTACGTTCTTTGACTTTTTGCTCTAAGCATGTATTAGCATTTTTCAATTCTTGATGTGTAGTGCGGATCGTCTCTAGCATTAAATTAAATGTGCGGATCAAAATACCAAGTTCATCACGACGTTGCACGGAGGCATCACAGGCTTGAATAACATGCCAATCACCTTGAGCAATATATTCAGCATGGCGTGTCAATTGCGTGAGCGGCCTGATAATAGTCACAAGCGTAATGATTGAAATTGCCAGCAATGACAGCACAAAAAAGATGACGCCTTCAATTAAGCGTGTCTGAGTGATTTGGTGCGTGGCTGTCACTGCACTGCGGTCGCTATACTCGATAAATTGAGCGATAGATTCTTCCGCCCGGCGCGATTGAGCATCAATAGTTTCAGTATGATAGTGGAAAATAACTCGCCCAAGATAATCATCCTCAACGACCGGTTGTTCTAAACGACGTAATATCTGCCGCTGACTGGCAAAACGTTGGCGCAGTGGATGCAATATCCCATCACGATCCAGCGCATAGCCAGCAAATAACTGATCCTCCCAATCCAGCACTTCTACCGCCACTAATTCTTCACGCGATAGCAGCAGCTCGATTGAGGTTTTAATCATTAAATGGTTCGTTAAATCAATAGAATCAAGCGAAAAATGATGTGCATGTACCTTTAAGCATGAATAAATACGCGATGTTTCAGTATTGCGCAGACAGTCCGCAAATTGCCGGACAATCTGTGCTTCAGCTGATTCACCGACATCACGCACAACACTGACATGGTTTTGTAATGGCCCACGTACCGCTTTCGTAATAATCGCGAGTTGCGCCTGAAGATCAGCAATTAAATGCTGTTCGGCTTGTTCAATTTCGATGCGGAAGGTCTCACGTTGCGCGGCAATTTGCGCATCACGTTGCTGATAGAGTTGTTCGCGAGCGAGCTGAATAGTAATGACATTGCCGATAGAAAAAATTAACAGTAGAATGCTAAAAAAGCTGGCAATTAGCCGAAAATTTAGCGAGCGCGGCGACAAGAACGACAGCGTGTGCAGCGACATAAACGACTCACCAGTTTGCGCGGTGATGAATCAGACGTAAATCAGCCTCTAGCGTATTGAGAGCGGCATCAATTGCCACCTCGCCGGAAAGAATTGCGTGTACAGTGGTGTAGAATTTTTTCGATACTTTAGGATAGGCTATGCCGGTGACTGTAGCAGGACGGGCGACGCCATTGAGCAAAACATCCTTGAACGCAAACATAAATGACCGCTCCGGTATTGCGCTGAGTACCGCATACAAATCCATAATCGTTGGACTAAAAGAATAATCGGTAGCGTATTGATGTTGCGCCTGTTGATCGGTTAAGTAAACAATCAGTTGCACGGCTTCGGGAATGTGCTCGGAATAACGCGAGACGGCTAAACTCATATCGCCTAGTGTGCCGGAATGTTTGCCGTCAGCACCTCCTTTAGGTAGTGGTACCATACCAACCCGCCCTTTGACTGCTGAGTCGGGTGCTTCGACATCTTTCCAATATTCCATCCAGTTGCGCATAAAAATCGCATGACCTGCAACAAAATCCTGCGTCGTTTCAATTTCGCTATAAGTTAATACTGTGCGTGGCGAAATTGTACCGATCCAATCGCGTGCCATTGCTAACGCTCGCCGCGCCTGTGGATTATTGATCGTGATTTCGCCCGTAGCATCAATAATTGTTCCGCCTCGGTATGAATCAATCCATTCCAGCGCATTGCAGGTTAAACCCTCGTAACCACTACCCTGCCACAAAAAACCAACGAGTTGCGGATCGGCTTCGCGCTCTACAATCACCCGTGCAATATGCTCTAATTCGGCCCAGGTTTCAGGTGGAGCAAAGCCATATTTATCGAGTAGATCTTTGCGATAATACAGCAACCCAGCATCGGTAAATAATGGCAGACCGACGAGATGTCCAGATTCATCGGTTAGGTTATCAATAATTGGCTTGAAATGCTGTTCGATAGTCGATGATGATAAATAAGGCCGCAAATCGACCAGATGCTGACCTAATACGCCGGGCCAGATGGTATCAATCAGCAAAATATCGAAATCTTGACTCTGCGCACTTAAAAATTGCCGATAAAAACCAAGCAGATTATCCGCCATCCGCCCAACTTCATAGGAAATCAAACGATGTCCGTGCTCATGCGCCCAGATTTTGGCCCGTTCCTGAAACGCTTGGCATCCCCAGAGACTACAACTGAAGCGAATATCGGTTGCCGACAGCGGCGGGCCGAATAGCAACAGCAGCATGAAGATACTCAGTCTGACTGAGGTCATACGTTGCTATCACTCAGATGATTAAACGGCGCTTGATCTGGTGGTTCGAGTGATTCGATATTGAGCAAATGCACGCGCCGACTATCAGCACGCATCACGGTAAAGCGAAAACGCTCAATATCTATCGCTTCGCCACGCTTGGGTAAATGTCCAAATGCATTGACGACTAATCCGCCAATCGTCTCAAATTCAGTATCTGAAAAATTACTGCCGAAATAGGCATTAAATTCTTCGATGCTGGTGCGGGCTTTGGCGCTGAAATCATTATCGCCGCGCCGGAAAATTCCCGAACCTTCATCATAATCGTGCTCATCGTCGATTTCCCCGACAATTTGTTCAAGCACGTCTTCAATCGTGACTAATCCTGAAGCATTGCCGTATTCATCAACGACAATAGCCATATGATTGCGGCTGGCACGAAATTCTTTAAGCAATACATTCAGGCGTTTGCTTTCAGGTACAAAGAGCGCCGAGCGTAATAAATCGCGGATATTGAACGCCGAGCGACTCGTTTCAACGCAGAATGATAGTAAATCTTTGGCCAATAAAATTCCGACGACTTCGCCTTTATCATCACCCGTGACCGGAAAACGCGAATGTGCGGATTTAACTGCAAGCTGAAGAATTTTATCTAGCGGATCATCACGGCGCAGCACGACCATTTCGGCGCGTGGCACCATAATATCGCGCACCCGCAAATCAGCGACCTGAAGTACGCCCTCAATCATATTGAGCGCATCGGTATCCAGCAATTGGCGTTGTTGCGCATCTTTTAACAGCTCAATAAGCTGTTCTCTATCCTGTGGTTCACCACCGAGCAGTTGGCCTAAACGTTCAAGCCAGTTGCGTGATCGCGAACCCTCGCTAGATCGATCACTAGTCATAAGCTGTTTTTAATCCTCCAGATAAAGCGGGTCATCATAGGGCGGAGCAAATCCTAACCCGCTCAGAATTGTCGTTTCGAGTGTTTCCATGACTGCCGCGTCTGAATCAGTGATGTGATCGTAATTCAGTAAATGCAGCACGCCATGTACAACCATATGCGCCCAATGCGCTTCCAGTGTTTTACCTTGTTCAAGTGCCTCACGGCGCACAACTTCGGTACAAATAACTAGATCGCCGAGTAAATCATGAATAGGATCATCGGCATTGATGCCAGGCGGTAATTCAAATGGGAAAGACAAGACATTCGTTGGGTAATCGCGGCCACGATACTGCAAATTGAGCGCCTGACTTTCATCAGGATCAACTAGCCGAATGGTTAATTCAGCGCGATTGCGTGCAAATGGTGGTTCAATCTGTGCCAGTGCTGCCTGTATCCAACGCTCGAATTGCGGCGGCAAGGGATGATCGGCCTGATCAGTGGCGACCTGTAAATCAAGCTCCAATTCAATCATTGGTACAATCATCCTAGCAATTACTCTGGCTGATTTTCAAACGCATCATAAGCATTGACAATCCGTTGTACCAACGCATGACGCACAACATCGCGGGCATTAAAAAAAGTGAAGCTAATGCCAGGTACGTCTTTCAAAATATCAATGGCTTGACGTAAACCAGAGGGTTGACCGCGTGGTAAATCGACCTGTGTGACATCACCCGTAATCACCGCAGTCGAGCCAAAACCGATGCGGGTTAAAAACATTTTCATCTGTTCGGGTGTGGTATTTTGCGCTTCGTCGAGAATAATAAACGAGTGATTGAGCGTGCGTCCGCGCATAAATGCCAGCGGGGCTACTTCAATCACATTACGTTCAATCAGTTTATTGACTTTTTCAAAGCCAAACATCTCAAACAGCGCATCATAGAGCGGACGTAAATACGGGTCGATTTTTTGCGCTAAATCACCAGGCAAAAAACCCAATCGCTCACCGGCTTCGACCGCTGGACGCACTAATAGCAAGCGGCGCACGCGCTCCGATTCTAGCGCCTCAACTGCGCAGGCAACCGCTAAATAGGTTTTGCCGGTACCCGCTGGGCCGACACCAAAATTGATGTCATGTTTAAGAATGGCGTGCAAATAATCCTGTTGATTTGGGCCGCGAGCGCGAATTAGACCGCGCTTGGTTTGAATGACAACATCCGGCAGCCGTTCGCTAACCTGCTCCAATTGCATTGCAACGCCAGATTCTTGCAGCAATAAATGAATGCTCTCCGGTGTTAAAACCGCCTCGGCAGTCTCGGCATAGAGCGCGTGTAGCACTTGCTCGCCGAGTTGCACTGCATCGCGCTCGCCAATGAGCCGAAAGCTTGCGCCGCGATTATTGATTTCGATACCGAGTCGGCGTTCGAGTTGGCGGAGATGTTGATCAAACTGGCCGCATAAATTAGCCAGTCGCGTATTGTCTTCGGGCCGGAGCGCGAAGTCGATGGATTGGAGTTGAATGCTCAAGCGGTTATTAGTGGGCCAGTCGCCCACGCAATGAATTGGGGAGGGATTCGGTAATCGTTAAATCAACGAATTGACCGATGTATTCAGCTGGGCCATCGAAATTAACGACGCGATTATTTTCAGTTCGTCCGGCAAGTTGTGCCGGATCTTTGCGCGAAGCGCCTTCGACCAGCACGCGCTGTACAGCGCCGATCATGTCGTGACTGATGCGTTGGGCATTGGCATCAATGCGTTGTTGTAATTGTTCTAAACGCGCTTTTTTAATAGCAAGCGGTATCGCGTCGGGATAATTCGCAGCAGGTGTGTCAGGGCGACGGCTATAAATAAAGCTGAAGCTATGGTCAAAGCCAACCTGCTCGATAAGATCTAAGGTTGCGGCAAAATCTGCATCGGTTTCATTTGGAAAGCCGACAATAAAATCAGATGAAATGCAGATATCAGGGCGAGCAGCGCGTAATCGGTCAATTTTGGCGCAATAATCGAGCGCCGTATGACCGCGTTTCATGGCAGCTAAAATGCGATCTGAGCCGGATTGCACAGGTAAATGTACAAAGCTCGCTAATTCAGGTACTTCGGCAAAGGTTTCAATTAAATCATCGCTAAATTCAACCGGATGGCTGGTAGTAAAGCGAATACGCTCGATACCAGTGACCGCAGCTACATAGCGAATCAATAGCGATAGCCGCGCCGTTGTTCCATCGGCCATCAATCCACGATAGGCATTGACATTTTGGCCAAGAAGATTGATTTCGCGCACGCCTTGATCGGCAAGATCGGCGACTTCGGCAATGACATCATCAAAGGGGCGGCTGATTTCTTCACCGCGAGTGTAGGGCACGACACAATAAGTGCAATATTTGGAGCAGCCTTCCATCACCGAAACACAGGCGCTCGGCCCCTCAGCACGCGGCGCGGGCAGGCAGTCGAATTTTTCGATCTCGGGGAAGGAGACATCGACCTGTGGACGGCGACTCGCTGCCAGCTCTGTGAGCATCTGCGGCAGGCGATGCAGGGTTTGCGGGCCGAATACTAGGTCAACATAGGGTGCGCGGGTGCGAATCGCCTCGCCTTCCTGACTGGCCACACAGCCGCCGACACCGATCACCAAATCCGGCCGCGCTTGTTTCCAGGGCTTCCAGCGTCCGAGCTGTGAAAAGACCTTTTCTTGTGCTTTTTCACGGATCGAGCAGGTATTGAGCAGCAGCACATCCGCCGTTTCGGGCTGGTCGGTCAGTTCCAGACCGGACTCGACCCGCAATGCCTCAGCCAGACGCGCCGAGTCGTACTCGTTCATCTGACAACCGTAGGTTTGAATGAAAAGCTTACGCGACATGGAATCAGGGCGGAACAGTGGAATCACACGGCCAGTCATCGTCCTGAATCGCTTGCGGGTTGTCAAGGTGGGGTTCCAGCTTTTAGCTTTTAGCTTTTAGCTTACAGCCACTAGTCGCCAGCGATACAGGATGGCGATACCCATTGCTGGAACATACCATCCTGTATTGAGACCGCTCCGAATACGCAGCAAATACAGAACGCATCATAATCAATACGTGATTGTATTAACTGGGCAAGATAGCGGTTTATAGGCTCAGATTTACACCATCTCGGCTTTTTCGATGATGACATCTTCTTTTGGAACATCTTGATGTCCGGCGCGGCGACCCGTGCTCACACCTTTAATCGCCTCAACGGTTTCCATCCCTTCGACAACACGCCCGAATACGCAATATCCCCAGCCATCTTGCCCCGGATAATCGAGAAAATCATTATCCGAAACGTTAATAAAAAATTGCGCCGTTGCCGAATGCGGATCAGCCGTTCGCGCCATTGCAATCGTGCCGGTTTTATTTTTCAACCCATTTTTCGCTTCATTTTCAATCGGAGCGCGGGTTGGTTTTTGGCTGAAATCAGGATTCATGCCGCCGCCTTGAATCATAAAACCATCAATGACACGATGAAACAGCGTCCCATCATAATGACCAGCTTGAACATAACTTTCAAAATTAGCGCAGGTTTTTGGCGCTTGTTCCGTGTCGAGTTCAATCAAGATTGCGCCGTGATTAGTGGTCAGTTTAATCATGTAGTGAATACTCCGCTGCGGGTGATGATGGCTCGATATGAGCGCGTTTAAATCATTGATTATACTAAAATTCTACTTTACTTCAAATCCTCAAGCGCCGTAAAATTCCGCTTTTTACTTGACCTGAGCTATACGCACCTACCATGACCGTTCGCACGCGCTTTGCTCCCTCCCCGACCGGCTATCTCCATGTTGGCGGCGCACGTACCGCGCTGTTTTGCTATCTCTACGCCCGCAAGCACGGCGGTCAGTTCGTGCTACGCATTGAGGATACCGACTTAGAACGCTCGACCGCTGAGTCCGTCAACGCCATCTTGGAAGGCATGACGTGGCTGGGGTTGGACTATGACGAAGGGCCGTTTTACCAGACGCACCACTTTGCACGCTACAACCAAGTGATCGACGAATTGCTCGATAACGGGCTGGCTTATCGCTGCAATTGTTCTAAAGAACGACTCGAAAAACTGCGCGTTGATCAAATGGCGCGTAAGCAAAAACCGCGTTATGACGGTTGCTGCCGTCATAAACAGATTGATCCAAACGAACCGCATGTCATCCGCTTTAAAAATCCGACCGATGGCGTGGTAATCGTTGATGATTTAATTCGCGGGCGAATGCCGTTTGCCAACGATGAGCTGGATGATTTAATTATTCGTCGCACGGATGGCAGCCCAACTTATAATCTGAGTGTGGTGGTCGATGATGCGGATATGCGCATTACCCATGTGATTCGGGGCGACGATCATATCAATAATACCCCGCGTCAGATCAATATTTTGCGTGCGCTGGGATTTGAGCCGCCACAGTATGCGCATGTGCCGATGATTCTCGGTGATGATGGGTCACGTTTATCGAAACGACATGGCGCGGTCAGTGTTGTATCCTATCGTGATATGGGCTATTTGCCCGAAGCCTTGTTGAATTATTTAGTGCGTCTCGGTTGGTCACATGGCGATCAGGAAATTTTTTCTCTTGATGAATTGATCGAGTTATTTGACATCACGGATGTGAATAAAGCCGCATCGAGTTTTAATCTGAGCAAGCTTGATTGGCTTAATCAGCATTATTTGCAACAAGCCGATCCAGCGCGGGTAGCGCGGTTGCTGAGTCCGCATTTCGGACGGCTTGATATTGATCCGTCCACTGGGCCGGAGCTGGCTTCAGTGGTCAAAGCGCAGGCAGCACGCGCTAAGACGTTGGTCGAATTAGCAGAAATCAGTGCGTTTTGTTATCGTGATTTTGCTGAATTTGATGAAAGTTCGGCGAAAAAGCATTTGCGGTTGGTGGCACGCGAACCATTAGAACGCTTGCGAGCGGCCTTTGATTTAATGGCGTTTGCTGATTGGACGCCGGAGCAATTGAAACACGTTGTAGCCAGTGTCGCGGATGAATTGCAGTTGAATTTAGGTAAGGTCGCGCAACCGTTGCGGGTGGCGATTGTTGGGCGGGCCGCTTCGCCGGGGATTGAAGAAACGCTGATGCTTGTCGGTAAGGACGCCACCGTGCGCCGCATCGATCAGGCGTTAGCCTATATTGCAGCGCGTGGCGGTGAATAGTTGAACGGGTGATGATCTCAGCGCCGCGCTAGTGGCTCGGCGCTGATTATCATTAGATTAGGTCGGTCACAGCGCCTGTTCGTACACCTGACGCGCACACGCCAATCCGACATCTTGACGCTCGCCGAGCGCGGTCATCCCATGCCGTTCCAGATGCGCGACCAGCGGGGCGATGGCCTCGGGGCCAATGCCGTAACTTGACAGGCGCGTCGGCACCTGTAGCGACTCAAAAAATGCCCGCGTGTGGGCAATGGCCGCATCAATCCGCGCTTCGGCGTCACCGTCTGTCAGTCCCCAAACCCGTTCCGCGTATTGCAGCAGCTTGTCGCGCTTGGCGAGCCGCCGCACTTGCAGCATCGCCGGGAGCACGATGGCGAGCGTTTGCGCATGATCCAATCCGTGTAGCGCGGTGATCTCATGGCCGAGCATGTGCGTTGACCAGTCTTGCGGCACGCCCGCGCCGATTAAGCCATTGAGCGCCAGCGTCGCCGTCCACATCAGATTCGCCCGTACCGCGTAGTTTTCGGGTTCGGCCAGCGCCCGCGGCCCGTCCTCGATGAGCGTCAGCAATAAGCCTTCGGCAAAGCGATCTTGCACTTTCGCGTCCACTGGATAAGTCAGATATTGCTCGGCGATATGCACAAAGGCATCCACAATCCCGTTAGCCACCTGACGCGGCGGCAGGGTGTAGCTTTTGGTGGGATCGAGCGCCGAAAAACGCGGAAACACCAGCGGACTGACGAAAAACAGCTTGTCCTGCGTTGCGTGACGGGTGATGACCGCGCCGGCGTTCATCTCCGAAGCGGTTGCCGGTAGCGTCAGCACCGATCCCAACGGCAGCGCGGCTGTGACGGGCGCATGGCGGGCGAGAATATCCCAGGGTTCACCGACAAAGGGCACAGCAGCGGCGATGAATTTGGTGCCGTCGATGACCGAGCCGCCGCCGACTGCTAATAAAAAGTCGATGCGCTCATCACGGGCGAGGGTGACAGCCCGCATCAACGTCTCATAGGTTGGATTCGGCTCAATGCCGCCGAACTCAAACAGCGTTAAACCAGCCAGCGCCTGACGCACTTCAGCCAGCGTGCCGGTGTTGACCACGCTCCCGCCGCCGTAGGTGATGAGCACCCGCGCTCCAGCGGGAATCTCGGGGGCGATATTGGCGATACAGCCCTGACCAAAGAGGATGCGCGTTGGGTTATGAAAGGTAAAATTTTGCATGGATGAAAACCTGAATCCGAATCTAGTGTGAAATCTTAAGCCTGCGGTGGCCTCAACCAAATTGCAACACCAGTCCAGCGGCAGCCAAGCGTTCGGCTTCTTGCTCTAGCTCCAACTGGGTCAGCGGATGACTTGGGAGCCACGTATCTGGAAAGCTCAAAATAAGCTGCTCGCCGGCGACCTGTAGAGTCGGATTTGGTTTGCTATCAACCGAACGTCCACGATGTAACAGCACCGCCAGCCGGAGCATGACGCACAGCCGTTGCGCGGCATGTTGCACGGTTTGCGGTAGGGTAGCGAACTCCGATACCGGAAATTTGCGCCGATGCCCAAGCACCAGCGCCGCCAGCACCGCTTGTTCTTGGCGGGTAAATCCGGGCAAATCCGCATGACGCAGTAAATACGCGCCATGCTTTTGATACTGACTGTGCGCGACCATGACGCCGATTTCATGCAGCCGCGCCGCCCAACCGAGCATCAGCGGTGCATCCAGATCATCGAGCGACCAGGCTTCGCGCACCTGGCGATAGAGATGCAGCGCGGTTGCCGCAACCCGTCGCCCATGTTCTTGATCGATCTGGAATTGCCGACACAGCGTGACGACTGTACGTTCACGCACATCGCCCTGTTGATGACGGCCCATCATCTCGTAGAGCACGCCTTCACGAAGCGCGTAATCTGAGACCTGCATGTGGGCGATACCAAGCGAATCGAACACCGAACGCAGTACCGCCACCCCACCGGCGAACACCGGTCGGCGTTCGTCACTCAGCCCCTTCAGATTCAGCGCCGAGACTTTCCCCGCCGCGATCAACACCTCGCGCAACTGCGCCAGCGATGCAGCAGAAATGCCATCTTCGCACCAGCCCTCGGCCTGAATGACCGCCGCAATCGCACGGATGGTGCCCGAACTGCCGACCGCCCGTTCCCAGCGTGCCCGCCGAAACAGCTCGCGCACCGGTCGCACTTCGAGCGCACCGGACAATTCGGCCCGCTGCATCGCTTTTGCGGTGATGCGCCCATCGGCAAAATGCCGACACGTCATGCTCACACAACCCATGTGCAAGCTCTCGCGCAGACGCGGCACAAATGCCCGTCCAACGATCATTTCGGTACTGCCGCCGCCGATGTCCACCACCAACCGCCGTTCACTGCCAGCCGCCAGCCCATAGGCCACGCCGAGATAAATCAGCCGCGCTTCCTCGCGTCCGGTAATCACGTCGATGCTGTGCCCGAGCGCCAATTCAGCGCGGGGCAAAAAATCGGCACGCGGATCGAGCTGGCGCAAGGTATTCGTCCCCACAGCGCGGACATCTTCGGGCGCAAAGCCGCGTAGCCGCTGCCCGAAGCGTTCCAGACAGGCCAGCGCCCGATCAGCGACGTCGGGCGCGATCTGGTGCGCGTCGGTCAGACCTTCGCCCAAGCGCACCATTTCCTTGAGACGATCCGTGATCTGGACATGACCATCAGCGATGCGGGCAACGACCATGTGAAAACTATTGGAACCCAGATCGATGGCTGCGACGGTGCGAGTTTTTTGTGCGGCGGCAGCCTGTATAACGGCTTCAGGCATGAGCGAAATCCAGCGGGAAAACAAGACGCGCATCATAACAAAGGTTGGTTACAGCGATGATTCGATGCAGTTTTGGGTGCATGATTGGGCAGAATGCGCTGCTAAACTGGTTACCATCATCCGCTCACCTAGCCGTCATCATCATGTCCGCATCCGCATCGACGCCCCTCAGCTTCACCATTTTTGGCACCGGCGCACTCGGTGGTTTTTATGGTTCCCGCCTGCTGAAAAGCGGCGCGACCGTGCGTTTTATTGCGCATCGCGATGTTGACTGGATCCGTGAACACGGATTGCGCGTTGATTCACCGCTCGGCGATCAACTGCATCATCCGGTTGAGGTCTATGCCGCGTCCGATCCGATTCCACGCAGTGATGTCGTCTGCATTGCGCTCAAAACCACCCAGAACGCACACTTACCGGCGTTGCTCGCGCCACTCGTGGACACCGGGACGGTGATTCTGAATTGGCAAAATGGCCTGACATTAGAGCAGGAATTAGCTGAACACTTTCCGCAAGCGGTCGTGATTGCTGGATTGTGTTTTCTCTGCTCAAACAAGATCGGGCCGGGACATATCGCGCATCTGGATTATGGCCGGATCAGTCTGGCGGCACAGGATGCGCAGGGCGTTGCTTGGTTGCCGCGACTGCAAGCAGCGTTCGCCGCTGCGCAGATCGAGACCGATGTTCAGCCGTCGCTGTTGGCGGCACGCTGGCGCAAATTGGCGTGGAATATTCCCTTTAACGGTCTGTCGGTGTTGCTCAATCAAAATACCGATATGCTGATGGCCGATCCCGAAGCGCGGGCGCTGGCCGAGCAACTAATGCACGAAGTGGCGGCGGGCGCAGCGGCCTGTGGCGTGCCCTTTGAGGCCGATTTCATCCCCAAGCTGTTAGCAACGACTGAACGCATGGCCCCCTATGCGCCCAGTATGCGGCTGGATTTTTTGGCCAAGCGCGAACTGGAGATCGACTATCTCTATCGGCGTCCGTTACGCGAAGCGACGCGACAGGGGGTATCAATGCCAACTGTGGCGCTGCTGGCCAGTCAGTTGCGCAGTTTGGATCGGGCGAATCGCTGTGTTTAATTGACCTGCGTCATATCGGTGCGTTGCCGTGGCGCGTTGAGCCGGTCTAACGGATCATCCATACCATACCCGCGATAGCGCCGCCCGCCGACCGGCGCACCCTACCGCATCAGCGTCATCACCGTTTCGCCTTGCGTGTTTATCCCGTTAGTCTCCGTTTGGATTTTGCCCCCAAAGCGCCCATACTCAGCGTGCTATGACCAGCGCAGCGGCAACCCGTGATCGCTATACACGCCCAATTTTCAACGCCGAACCGACACGCAAACGAGCACGCGCCATGAAGCAAAAAGTGTATGAGGGCATACAGAACCAAGCACAGCCCATGACCCCAACCGCCAACATCATCCGCGATGCGTGGGTATTCGGGATCCTCCCCGAAACAGAAACCTGCGAAGGCTGGACGATTCAGGGCATCGACGCCCTTTATGACAAAGTAACCGCCGCTTGGGAACCCTACGGCCATCTGGTCTCCCGCCTGCCGCCCGACCTGCGCGAACGCCATGCCCGCATTTACACCGCTGCCGTCACCCACGCCCGCGCCAACGGCTGGAATCCTGAACTCGACGATACCGACTGATTCAATTCAGCGCGTCGTCTTTTTCCGATTTCCGACACCATTCGCTCCGCCCATCGGAGCGCCCGAGGTCGCGCAGCCATGTCCAGCTATGTCGTGCGGGAAACCTTTTTTCGTCCCACCACCGAACACGCCCGCGAACAGCGCACGTTGCCGGCCGCGCTGTACAACACGATTCGTCAGTTGCTGCACCATGCCGACGGCGCAAGTGTTTTTGTGCCGATTCGTTCGATGCAATATCTCGCCGTGATCGACGCTGAAGAGATCATTTTCGTCGATGCACTCGGCGGTTATGCCTATCACGACGGCGAGGGTGGCCGGTTAATTCGGCTGGCGTGGCGACCGTTTATCGGACGCGATTCGCTCTGCGACCCCGTTTCTTGCGAGATGGTCTACTATTTCTCAGGTCTGCAAGCCGTACAGGCGCGTTTGCTGTCTGAAATCGGCCCGGTTCTCAATCACGTCAAACACCAACAGGCAACGCAACAATCGCCTGCCAGCACCGTGCGAATCTTGCCTTTCAAACCGCGTTCGATTTAATACCACGCGGTCTTGCGAATCGAAATAACGACCCAAGCGAACCAGCTAGAGTTCGTATAACCGGAGGATTTATGACGAAATTACTCACTTGGCATGACGAATGGTCATTAGACATTGAAACGCTTGATCAGGATCACCGCGACCTGATTGAGCAGCTCGGCAGTATTTGCCTGCGTTTTTGCCCCGAAGCATCATCTGGACGTGCGGGCGATGCTAATGCATTGCTCGATGCACTGACGCAATTAGGCGAATCAATGCGCGAACATTTTCAGCGCGAAGAAGCATTTATGCGGTCATTTGATTATGCCAACATTGGCGAACATCAAAGCGAACACGCCGTGCTAATGGCTGAATTTACAACACTTGTGCGTGAATGGCGTGAAGACGGGCTAACAATTTTTGATGAAGCCAGTCAGGGGATTATTCGTGATTGGCTATTGGCGCATATTTTAGGTGCAGATCGGCATTTTGCTGAAACCTATTTCACGCTATTCAGTCGTGATGTGCCGAAACGTTTAGAAATGATGCGCTGGTATCAAGCGAGCTATCGCACGCAGCGGCGCTAATTATTGCTGCGCGGCGCGTGTTTGACTGTTTAAGTCATTGACGAACGCCCGCGCCGCGCCCGAAAAAATGCTCTGAGCACATCCCCGCATACCTCAGCGAGCAGACCGCCGCGCACCTCTGTGCGGTGGTTAAAGCGCCCATCCGATGGCAACAAATCAAAGACACTGCCACAGGCACCGGCTTTCGGATCTGGTGCGCCATAGATCACCTGCGCGACTCGTGCCTGCACGATAGCTCCGGCGCACATCACGCAGGGTTCGAGCGTGACATAGAGTATCGAGCCGGGCAGACGATAATTACCGACACGCTGCCCGGCGGCGCGTAGTGCTTGAATCTCGGCATGGGCGCTCGGATCGTGTTCGGCGATGGGTCGATTCCAGCCCTCGCCAAGCACCGTATCATCCCGCACCAACACGGCGCCGACTGGAACTTCGCCCGCCTCAGCCGCTCGCTGCGCCAGCGCTAGGGCGTAGTGCATCCAATGGGCATCTGGGGTTGTGAATACGGCGGTCATATACATTCAATAGAAAAACGGCAGAGCAATCGCGCTACTTCTCCACTGCATTCAAAGCACTATGCTGCCGCGAATACGCAAAATAAATCACAAAGCCCAACGCCAACCACAACCCAAATCGCAGCCAAGTTACAAGCGGCAAATTCAACATCAAATACAGACACGCCAGTGCCCCAAGCAACGGAATCAGTGGCGACCAAGGCGTTTTGAACGGGCGGGGTAAATCAGGATGTTTTGCACGTAAAATAATAACCCCAACACAGACTAGAAAAAAGGCCGCAAGCGTGCCGATATTGACTAATTCGGCGACCTCACCAATTGGTGTTAGACCGGCAACTGCTGCCATCAATAGCCCACTGGCGGCAATAATCCGAATTGGCGTACCGGTGCGCGAATTAACCCGCGCAAACACTGGCGGCAATAAGCCATCGCGTGACATGGCCAAAAATACCCGCGTCAAACCGTAATACAGCACCAGCATCACGGTCGTTAATCCAGCAATCGCACCTGCTGCTACCAGCCCCGCCGCCCAGGGATAACCCAGCCGCAGCATAACATCCGCTACAGGTGAACCAACATTCAGACTCGGATAAGCAACAACGGCTGTGAGTAATCCGGCAACTAAAATATAAATAACCGTACAGACTGCTAACGAAACTAAAATCCCAATCGGTAAATCACGTTGCGGATGACGCGCCTCTTCAGCCGCTGTCGAGACGGCATCAAATCCAACATAAGCAAAAAAGATCAGTGCCGCACCACCCATGACGCCACTCCAGCCAAACGGCATGAAAGGACTCCAATTTGCTGGTTGAACATGCGAGGCTGCGACGACAATAAAAATCGTAATCGCAATCAGCTTTACAACCACCATAATCGCATTAAAGCGTGCGCTTTCACGTACCCCAAGGCTTAATAATCCAGCCAATAGCAAAACAATCAGTGCCGCTGGTAAATTAATGATGCCGCCTTCGAGTGGCCCGTGCGTTAATGGCGTTGGTAATGATAGCCCGATTGCGGTTAGGGCATTATTGACATACCCTGACCAGCCAATCGCAACCGCTGAGGTTGCAACACCATATTCGAGAATTAAATCCCAGCCGATAATCCAAGCAACAATTTCGCCTAATCCGGCATAGCTGTAGCCATAGGCGCTCCCACATCCGCCCACTGATGCAGCTAATTCCGCATACGCCAATGCACTAAAAGCACAGGCTGTACCTGCAATTAAATACGATAGAATAATTGCTGGCCCGGCTTGGGTTGCGGCGGCGACTCCGGTTAATACGAAGATTCCAGCGCCGATAATTGCCCCAATTCCAAGTAATGTGAGGTCTAACGGGCCGAGCATCCGGCGTAGTTCACTGGTTGGGGCGGCATGGCCAGCGTTGATGACTTTGGTTCGCAATAGTGTGGAAAAATTCAAGGAACCGGCTCCGTTATGGTGTATTCAATCACGCTGACCAGTCTAAAATGCTTTCGGCAAAAAATCGATAACAGTTGCTGTTTAAGCACAGAAAGTGTCTAGCGACGCGGCCCCATCTGGCAAACACCCTCGCGGCAACGCTGACGCCAGCGCCGCCGCGCAAACCAGACATAGCCGTGTTCGAGCAGGCCAACAAGTCGTAATTGCTGCACCAATCGCGCCAAGCGCCACCAGCCCGGCAAGGCTAACCACAGTCTTACAAAGGCCGCTGCTCCTGTCAAAACGTGTTCGTCATCGAGCACATGAAACCGCTGCATCACTTGCTCAATAGTCAGATTAAACGGAAGCGTCGGTCTTGGATCGGCGGCAATATCGATCCATTGAATTGGCTGGCGTGGATGTAGGCGTTGATAATGCGCGATTTCAGGGCGGCAGAGTGGACAGCCACCATCATACAGGACACGCAATAGAGTAGGGGTTGCGGTATTCATAGTGAGGTGAGTGCAGCATTCGGCGAGTTGAATCCCGATAAATCGGGCAGGATCGCAACGAATACAAGACTGCTGCACACACAAAAAAGGCCGAGGAGCAAGGCCTCGGCCGATTTGACGCAAGAACGCATGATGCGCTGAATGCGCTCACTCGCTTAACGCATCATGCGCCAACCGCATATTAGGCTGCTGCTTTAACTGCCGCATGTTCAATTGCTGGTGCAGCAGCGGCAGCGCGAATTTCAATGCGCCGTGGTTTCATTGCTTCGGGCACTTCGCGCACCAAATCAATATGCAGCAAGCCATTTTCTAAATGCGCTTCTTCGACCTTCACATAATCGGCTAATTGGAAGCGACGCTCAAAAGCGCGATTCGCAATTCCGCGATAGAGGAAATTCCCCTCACTCTCAGCGACTTGACGCTGGCCGGTCACAGTGAGCAGATTTTCTTTCGCTTCAATGCTCAAGTCCGCTTCGGTAAAACCAGCTACGGCGAGCGTGATGCGATAACGATTGTCGTCGATTAATTCGACATTATAGGGCGGATAACCACCCGACTCAGTGCGATAGGCTGTTTCCAGCGCATTAGCCAGACGATCAAAGCCAATCATTGAACGGAATAGCGGTGAGAAGTCAAGCGTAGACATGACATATCCTCCAGATTGAGCAATATGAATTAACCTATGGCGTTCGTATGAACCACCAGTCGAGCAATCCCCAGATGGGCAATTGCTGACATGAAAAAATATAGGACATGCTTGGCACTCTGTCAAGGGGAGTGCTAACAACACGCGACGTAAGAGAAATAGCGCACCACGTCTGGCCGACAAGCGCCTATACTAAAAGTGTCCGACGTGGCGGCGGGTCGCTGGCCAGCCACGATTCCAAATTATTCACATAACGGAGAAGTCGAGATGAACGCTTCATTAGCTGATGTGCTGGTTCATATCGATCAAAATTTATCCGCCGAGCAACGCGCTCAAGTCGAGGCGTCACTGCGCCAAATCGAGGGCGTGGTGAGCGTCGCCAATCATGACGAGCGCCCACATTTGACGCTGATTGCTTATCGGCCCGATCTCACCACCAGCGCCGCGCTGTTGGCCTGTGTCAAGGCGGCTGGCGTTTCGGCGGAACTCGTCGGCCTCTAATTTATTGCAACACGTCACGGCCTGTCGCCGCGTTAGCTGCCAGCGACGCGGCTGATCGGTCATCAAAACGTCATAGCGCATCATTAGAGTAGCTGGTGCGCTACAATTCCCCGCCACGCCCGCCTACATCCCCATCCGGCTTCTATCCATTGTTAAATTATGAGTGCTGTTGCTGTGACCGAATTTGCTACACCCTATTATTTGATCGACGAATCGCGGCTCAAGCATAATCTGGAAATTATCCAGCGCGTGCGCGAGCAGTCGGGCGCTAAATCCGTATTGGCACTCAAATGCTTCTCGACTTGGTGCGTATTCGAGCTGATGCGTCAGTATTTAGATGGCACCACCAGCAGTTCGCTCTATGAAGCGCAGCTCGGTTATGAAGAATTTGGTGGCGAAACTCATGCTTATAGTGTTGGTTTTTCACGCGCTGATATATTAGCGGTACGGGAATTTGCCGACAAGCTGATTTTTAATTCAATTTCGCAATTTCAACACTTTCAAGCAGATGTGACCGGCTTAAATATCGGTCTGCGCGTTAATCCAGGAATCAGTTATTCTAATTTTGATCTTGCCGATCCGGCGCGACGCTATTCGCGGCTCGGTGTCAGCGACCGTGCGGCGCTCGCCGAAGTCGCACCCATGCTCAAAGGCTTAATGTTCCATTTCAATTGCGAAAATCCAGATGTCGAAAATATCCGCGCTGCATTAGCAACAATTAGGCGCGAGTATGGTGAATTATTACATCGCATGGACTGGATCAGTCTTGGCGGCGGGTTATCATTTACCCAGACGGGTTATCCGCTCAATACATTTTGTGATCTATTGCGTGAGTTTAGCCAAGCATTCGCCATTCAAATTTATTTAGAGCCGGGCGAAGCGGCTATCACGCAGAGCACAGAATTAGTCACTTCGGTGCTTGATGTTGTACACAACGAAATTGATATTGCCATTATTGACGCCTCGCTCGAAGCGCATATGCTCGACCATCTGATTTATCGGACGACACCGCGTTTGAATCATCCAGCCTCTGGCGAACATCGCATGATGATTGCCGGTCGCACCTGTTTAGCTGGCGATGTATTCGGCGATTTCCAGCTTGCCGCGCCGCTGCAAATCGGTGATGAAGTACGCATTGCGGATGCCGGTGGGTATACGATGGTTAAGGTCAATTGGTTTAATGGCGTCGCCATGCCAGCAATTGTTGTGCGGCGGCTTGATGGTCGATTGGAGTGCGTGCGCACCTTTGGCTATAATGATTTTAAACGCAGTCTGTCCTGAGTAAATCTTAAAGGAAAACCCATGAAGAAAAATGTGCTTATTATTGGCGCGGGTGGCGTCGCGCATGTCGCTGCGCATAAAGCAGCCATGAATAATGATGTGCTAGGCGATATTTGCATTGCCTCACGCACGCAATCGAAATGCGATGACATCATCGCCAGCATCCAGCGCAAAGGGCATCTCAAAGATTCATCAAAACAGCTCTATTCGCGCCAAATCAACGCGCTTGATATTCCAGCGACAGTCAAGCTGATTCAAGAAACCAACTCTGAGATTGTGATTAATCTCGGTCAGGCTTTTTTGAATATGTCGATTCTGGAAGCCTGCATTGAAGCTGGTGTTGCCTATATCGACACCGCAATTCACGAAGATCCAGATAAAGTCTGCGAAACGCCACCTTGGTATGCAAACTACGAATGGAAGCGTAAAGATCGGTGCGCTGAAAAAGGTATAACAGCAATTCTCGGCGCGGGTTTTGATCCGGGCGTTGTGAATGCCTATTGCGCACTCGCGGTCAAACGCTACTTTGACAAAATCGAGACGATTGATATTCTCGATGTTAATGCTGGCAGTCACGGTAAATATTTTGCGACTAACTTTGATCCCGAGATCAATTTCCGCGAATTTATTAAGGTCTGGACTTGGATTGACCGTCAGTGGAAAGAATACCCAACGCATTCCGTCAAGCGCGTTTGGGATTTTCCAGTTACTGGCCCCTGTCCGGTTTATCTCAATGGTCATGACGAATTGCACTCACTGTCGAAAAATATCGATGCAGATAGCATTCGTTTCTGGATGGGTTTTGGTGATCACTACATCAATGTCTTTACCGTTCTGCGCACACTGGGATTCCTCAATCACTTGCCGGTTAAATTAAGTGATGGTCAGGAAGTTGTGCCACTCAAAGTTGTTAAAGCATTGCTGCCTGATCCTATGACGCTTGCGCCGAATTATACTGGCAATACCTGCATCGGTAATTTCGTCAAGGGTATGAAAGACGGGAAACCGCGTGAAGTATTTATTTATCAGGTTTCCGATCATAAAGCCGCCTACGAAGAAGTTGAATCACAGGGTATCAGCTATACCGCTGGCGTGCCGCCGGTTGCTGCTGCAATGCTGATTGCTGATGGTACTTGGGACTCACGCACAATGGTCAATGTCGAGGAATTAGATCCCGAGCCGTTTATTGCGATTCTCGACCGCATTGGTTTACCAACTGAGGTGAAAGAAATTGAACCAGGCAGTGCCGCATCATTTAATGGCACAGTGCGTGATCTAGCTATTGAATTAGCTGAATCGACTGCAACCGTGACGGTTTCGGCAGCAAACCCAATGATCGCTGTTGCGCCCAAACCGCGTTAATCAGCATGCAGCGACCAACTTTCCGGCTCTCACGCTGAAGCGTGGGGCTGGATTTATTTTTTGAACCACAAAGGCGCAAAGCACCCAAAGTATTTTTAATTTTTTGTGTAAAAAACGCGCTTTCTGATTAACAGCGCCCGCTTCATTATTCAGAAAAAACAAAAAATCTTTGTGTGCTTTGCGCCTTTGCGGTTCAAATTTAAAAAAAGCTATTTTCTCAACATGAGGAGAGCGCACGATGCGTTTCCGTTTTCCAGTCGTCATTATTGACGAAGACTTCCGCTCCGAAAACGCGAGTGGTCTTGGCATTCGTGCGCTCGCCAAAGCAATTGAGAGTGAAGGATTAGAGGTGCTTGGTGTCACCAGTTATGGCGATTTAACCTCATTCGCCCAACAGCAAAGCCGTGCATCCTGCTTTATTCTCTCAATTGACGACGAAGAATTTGGCAGTGGCTCACCTGAAGAAGCCTTTGAAGCACTTGCAACCTTGCGAGCATTTGTAAAAGAAGTGCGGCTACGCAATGAAGATATTCCGATTTTTCTCTATGGCGAGACGCGCACCTCGCGCCATATTCCAAATGATGTCCTCAAAGAGCTACATGGCTTTATTCACATGTTTGAGGATACACCGGAATTTATTGCCCGCTATGTTGTACGCGAAGCGCGGGTATATCTTGATAGTCTTGCGCCGCCGTTTTTTCGCGCACTTACGCATTATGCGTCTGATAGCTCCTATTCTTGGCACTGTCCGGGACATTCGGGCGGCGTGGCGTTTCTCAAAAGTCCTGTCGGGCAAATGTTTCATCAATTCTTCGGCGAAAATATGTTACGCGCCGATGTCTGCAATGCGGTTGATGAATTGGGACAATTGCTCGATCATTCTGGCCCGGTAGCCGCTTCAGAGCGCAATGCGGCACGCATTTTTAATTGCGACCATCTGTTTTTTGTCACAAATGGCACTTCAACCTCAAATAAAATCGTCTGGCATTCAACGGTTGCGCCGGATGATATTGTTGTCGTAGATCGTAATTGTCACAAATCGATTCTGCACGCAATTATTATGACCGGTGCCATTCCGGTATTCTTGATGCCAACTCGGAATCATTATGGAATTATCGGCCCAATTCCACTAGATGAATTTAAGCCGGAAAATATCCAGCGCAAAATCGCCGCTAATCCCTTCGCAACTGGTAATCAAAGTAAACCGCGTGTCTTGACGATTACCCAAAGCACCTATGATGGGGTGCTATACAATGTTGATACAATTAAATCGTTACTTGACGGCGAAATTCATACGCTTCTGTTTGATGAAGCTTGGTTGCCGCACGCTTCATTTCACGATTTTTATACTGGAATGCACGCAATTGGCAAAGATCGCCCGCGTTGTCATGAATCAATGGTCTTTGCGACCCAATCAACGCATAAATTACTTGCTGGTTTATCGCAAGCCTCACAAATATTAGTGCAAGAATCAGATAAGCGCACGCTAGATCGAGATAGTTTTATTGAAGCCTATCTCATGCACTCTTCAACCAGTCCGCAATATGCCATTATTGCCTCGTGTGATGTCGCGGCTGCGATGATGGAGCCACCCGGCGGAACTGCATTAGTCCATGAATCGATTTTAGAAGCACTCGATTTTCGACGTGCAATGCGCAAGGTTGACGCCGAATTTGGCGAAGACTGGTGGTTTAAAGTATGGGGGCCGGATTATTTGGCTGAAGAGGGTATCGGCGAGCGCGATGATTGGATTTTACACGCTGACGATCATTGGCATGGCTTTGGCGATCTCGCGCCCGGCTTTAATATGCTTGACCCAATTAAGGCGACAGTGATTACGCCCGGGTTAAATGTAGATGGCGAATTTTCGGCATCTGGTATTCCAGCGGCGATTGTTACTAAATATCTCGCCGAGCATGGCATTGTGGTCGAAAAAACTGGTCTGTATTCATTCTTTATCATGTTTACCATCGGTATCACCAAAGGCCGTTGGAATACCATGGTCACGGAACTTCAGCAGTTCAAACACGATTATGACCGCAATCAACCGTTATGGCGCGTACTGCCTGAATTTATCCAAGCGCATCCGCGTTATGAAAAGATTGGTCTGCGTGATTTATGCGATGAAATTCACGGTATTTATAAAGCAAATGATGTAGCACGCTTAACAACGGATATGTATTTATCCGATATCGTGCCAGCAATGAAGCCAGCCGTTGCTTTTGCTAAAATGGCGCACCGTGAAATTGAACGGGTTAAAATTGATGATCTGGAGGGACGGGTAACAAGCGTGCTGCTGACACCTTACCCGCCTGGGATTCCACTGCTTATTCCTGGCGAACGGTTTAATGCAACTATTGTGCGCTATTTACAATTTGCCCGTGAATTTAATACGCGCTTTCCTGGCTTTGAGACCGATATTCATGGTCTCGTTAAAGATGATATAGCGGGTGAGGTGAGCTATTTTGTTGATTGCGTCAAGCCGTTATAAGTGCCGGAAGATCAAAATTGATCCATACCGGACAATGGTCAGAAGGTTTATCGAGCGCCCGAATTGCATAATCAATGCCGATATCGAGTAGCCGTTCGCGCAATGGCGCTGAAATCAACATATGATCGATGCGCAGCCCGTGTTTAGGTTCGCGCTCAAATCCACGCGAGCGATAATCGAACCAACTAAAGCGGTCAGCTGTTTCGGGATATTGAGCGCGGTAGGCATCGATTAGCCCCCAGTCGAGCAGTGCCTGAAACCATGCGCGTTCTTCGGGCAAAAACGCGCATTTACCACTGCGTAGCCAGCGTTTTGCATTGTCTGCGCCGATGCCAATATCTAAATCAAGCGGTGCAACGTTCAGATCACCGAGCAGCACGAGGTTTTGATTTGGATTAAATGCGGTGCGCAAATAATCGAGCAACTCAGTATAAAACCGCTGCTTGGCGGGGAATTTAAGCGGATGATCACGGCCTTCACCCTGCGGAAAATAGCCGTTAATAACCGTGATGTCATTACCATCGGCTAACCGATACTGTCCGAGAATTAACCGGCGTTGCGCATCGGCGGCATCATTTGGTAAGCCTTTAATGACCTGATGCGGTGCGCATTTACTCAGAAGCGCCACTCCATAATGACCTTTTTGACCGTGAATCTGTGCGTCATAGCCTAGCCCGTGCGCCCAATCAAGCGGAAATTGTTCATCGGCGACTTTGGATTCTTGCAGGGCAAGAATATCGGGATCATGCTCGACTTTAAGTGCTTCGATTTGATGCGGACGGGCGCGAACGCCGTTGATATTAAATGAAATGATTTTGAGCACGCGAACGCTCCAGAAAATTAGGTGTCTATAGGCGGATCATTTGATATCAATCGACCCAAACGGGTCAAGTATTGGAGTGTTTTGTATGTCATTGTTACAAGCGTTTAAAGGACATCGCGGCGAATATTTGGTTGCGCTGCAATTCGTGTTGTTCTTTGCTTTTATTATTGCGCCAAACTGGAATCCATTGGCAACGCCTGCTGTACTCGCGGCGTTAGAGCCAGTGCGTTGGGCGGCGCTTGGTGCGCTAGGGTTGGTTTCAATCGCATTCGGTGCATTCGGGATGTTGCACATCCGCGATTATCTCACGCCCTTACCCTATCCAGTCGATCATAGCCAATTAGTCAAACATGGCGTCTATGCGTGGGTGCGTCATCCGCTCTATAGTAGTCAGCTTTTAGCGGCGCTAGGTTGGACGCTGTATAGCTTGAGTCTGCCGCATTTGATGATTTTAATAATTGGCTTTATCTTTTTTGATTACAAAGCGCGTAAAGAAGAAGCTTGGTTGACTGAACGTCATCCTGAATATGCTGATTATGCGCGAAGCGTGCATAAATTTGTACCTTGGATTTATTAGCGCAGCGTTATCTTTGATAAGGGCGGCAGTTCTTAGAAGCGCAGTCAATTAAAGTTTCAGCTATCTTGCTAAACAATTTGAACAGTTTCTTTGAACTGGCTTTTTTTCTGCGCAATCACTATAGTTTTGACGTGACTGCTCATAGGCTATGGTTGGTTATTCTGCCCATCGGCATAGTAACCAAGTGCTTTATGGTCGCAACCTCTCAATCCTCCTCTTCCCCAGTCTGCCGATCACGCCGCTCGACAGTTTCAGGATCAACCGTAATCGGGCGGTAGATTTCCACGCGGTCGCCATCGGTGAGCGGCGTATCAAGGCGGCTGAGTTTGCCAAAAATCCCGACCTTGTTCACGTTGAGGTCGATTTCGGGGAAACGTTCGAGCAATCCCGACCGCTCAACTGCCTCGCGCAGTGTACTGCCTTCGGGCACGTCGAGTTTGAGCCAAGTCTGTTTGAATTTGTCTGCATAGGCGACACCGACGAGCATGGTTTGTGTCCTCTAAAAAAGATCAGGCCGGCGTGGTCGGGTCAGTCGTCGCGGTGCGCCGCTGTTGCGCCGCGTGGATCCGCGCATCAATCACGCGCTTGCCCGCGAGTAACAATCCAAGTGCTAAAAACCCGCCCGGCGGCAGAATTGACACCAAAAAGCCGCGATAATCGGGAATCAGGTGCAGTTCAAGAAATCCCATCGCTGGCCCCAGCAGCAGCGATGCGCCAGCAAACAGGGTGCCGCTGCCGATGATTTCGCGCATCCCGCCGAGCACCACCAGCATCAGCGTAAAGCCCAGCCCCATCATCAAACCGTCGAAGGCTGAGGCGAGCACGGTGTTTTTTGAGGCGAAGGATTCGGCGCGGCCCAAAATCGCACAGTTGACGACAATCAGCGCGATAAATAAGCCCAAAACTTTATGTAATTCATGGGCATAGGCGTTGAGTCCGAGATCAACCAACGTGACCAGGGTTGCAATCAGGACGATATAAACCGGAATCCGCACCTCGGGCGCGATCAGATGCCGAATCGCCGCCACCAGCATGTTCGACACGGTGAGCACGGCGGTCGTCGCCAAGCCCATGCCGAGACCATTGGTAGCGGTTCCGGTCACGGCCAGCGTCGGGCAGAGCGCGAGCAGTTGGCCGAGAATCACATTGTTTGACCATAGACCGTCACGGGCAATCCGGCCCCATTGAATCAGCGGCTGGCGATTAGTGGGCGTTGTCATCATGGCCTCCGGATGCTTCGGATTCGGTAGTCGGTGCGATCAATAGGGCGCGATTAGCAGCGAAAAAGTCTAATCCGCCTTTAAGCGCCTTGACCACAGCGCGTGGCGTGATGGTGGCCCCACTGAACTGATCGAAGTCGCCGCCGTCTTTCTTGACCGCCCAGCGTTCGGGCGGCGGATGGCCCAGTGACAAGCCGTTAAATGCCAGAATCCAATCGGCTTTTGCCACTTCGATCTTGTCACCTAAGCCCGGTGTTTCTTTATGCGCCAGCACACGAGCACCAAGAATGCGTCCGTCGGTGTCCAGCCCGAGCAGCACGTCGATGTCGCCAGCATAACCGCGTCCGGTGACCTGAAATGCCAGTGCCCTGACCTGTCCCGCGACCAGCGCCCGATACACAGGAATCGCCGTGCCGTCGGCATCTGGCAGCGTCAACATATTGGCCAGCAAGTCATTGTCGTGCAGGGTCGGCGGGATCACCTGCGCTAACGAAGCGTTCATATCTTCAGCATGACGTTGGGCGATGGGAGCGCGGGTCACCCGATCCGCCACCACCAGCAGGCTGGCCGCCAACGCGACCGTGCCGCCGAGCAAGAGGCTTTGATAAGCGACGCTCTGGCGTTGCTTCAGCACCGCAAGCAGATTCATCGGCGTGTCTCCGTGTCGCTGGCGTATTCGAGTGGCTGGCCGCGCCGGTCGCGTCCGTAGATGCGCGGCTTGACATAATGGTCGATCAATGGGGCGCAAGCGTTCATCAACAGCACCGCGAAGGCGACGCCCTCGGGATAGCCGGCCCAGGTGCGGATGACATAAATCAACACGCCACATCCGGCCCCAAAGATCAACTGACCGCGTGCCGACACTGGCGAAGTCACCGGATCGGTGGCAATGAAAAAGGCACCGAGTAGGGTCGCGCCGGACACCAGATGATAGAGCGGGCCAGCATAGTGCGCCGGATCGAGCAGGTGCATCAGCGTCGCCAGCACCGCGATACTGCCCAATAGGGACACGGGAATGTGCCAAGTAATCACGCGCCGATAGAGCAAAAACAGGCCACCACACAGCAGCAACAGCGCCGAGGTTTCGCCCAGACTGCCGGCGACCGTGCCAGCGGCGCTCGCCAGCGGCGTGTATAGCTCCGGCAGAATAGTCGTCAGGGTCTCGCCTTGCCCCAATGCCATGCGCACTTGACCGAGCACTGTGGCCCCACTGAACGCATCAAAGCCCTGACCGCCGAAGGTGATGGCGAGACTGTCAACCGGCCCGGGCGCAGCGGCTGAAAACAGCGGTGTCGGTGTCACAAAGCGCGTCATCTCGACCGGAAAGGCGATCAATAGGGCCACTCGCGCCACCATCGCCGGATTAAACAGATTCTGTCCAACCCCGCCGAAGATCTGCTTGGCAATCACAATCGCCAACAGCCCGCCGACCACGCCAATCCACCAGGGTGCCCAGGGCGGCAGTGTCATCGCTAACAACCAGCCAGTGAGCAGCGCGGTGCCGTCGCTCAAATCCGGCTTGATGGGTTTGCCCGCGATAAACAGACTGATAATCTCGGCCAGCAGCGCCCCAACGATGGTGGCCAAAAACAGCCAGATCGCTGGCCAGCCGAACTGCCAGAGTCCAAACAGGGTCGCCGGTAGCAGCGCCAGCATCACCAAGCCCATCGTGCGCGGGATGCTGACCTGATCGTGAGCAAAGGGGCCACACTGGGCGGCGGGGGTCTCGATGCGCATACTGTCAGGACTCCAGTTCAGCCGCTTGCTTGGCGGCGGCCGCTTCCGCCTCGGCTTGTTTACGGGCGGCCAGCTCGCGTTTGCGTTGCTCCATCTGCTCGCGTTTAGCGCGTTTGATCGCTTCCATGCGAGCATTGCGATGCTCGGCGAGGCGCTTGGTTTCCATCTGTTTTTGTTTAGCGCGACCGCGTGCCGCCAGCTCGCCTTTAGCGTGATTGAGAAATTGCACGAGCGGAATGTGTCCGGGACAGACATAGGCGCAGGAACCACAGCCGATGCAATCCATCAGCCCGCGCTTGACTGCGCCCTCTAAATCACCGGCGCGAATGTGCGCGACCATCTCCAATGGCACCAGACCGCAGGGGCAGGCTTGCACACAATTTGCACAGCGAATACAGGGCCGCATCGCGCTCAGGCCGGTTTCCGCTGCTGTGAGTGCTAACACGCCGTTACTGCCCTTAACCATCGGCACGCGAATGCTCGGTAGCGGTTGACCCATCATTGGACCGCCGCTAATCAGACGCGCCGGTTCTTCCGTCAGCCCGCCGCAATGCGCGATCACATCCTGCACGCGGGTGCCGAGTGGTACGCGCACATTGGCTGGACGCGCAATCGCCGCGCCACTAACCGTGACCACCCGCGCCACCAGCGGATAGCCGTAGCGCAAGGCTTCATGCACGGCAAACGCCGTCGCAGGATTGTGAACGACGATGCCAATATCAGCCGTCAGGCCACGGGCTGGGGTTTCGCGTCCGGTCAGGGTTTGCACTAAATGCTTCTCTGACCCCATTGGATAGCGCGTCGGCAAGCGAGCCAGGCGAATCTGCGGATCAACCGAAGCGGCGACCGCGATGGCGGCCTGTGCTTCGGGCTTGTTGTTCTCAATGCCAATCACGATCTGGGTCACGCCGAGCGCATGGGCCATCAGGCGCACGCCATCAATCACCGCGTCGGCCTGTTCGCGCATCAGCCGATCATCACAGGTCAAATAGGGTTCGCATTCGGCCCCATTGATCACCAGCGTGTGCAGCGCGTACCGCTTGCGCAGATCGAGCTTGACCGCTGAGGGAAAGGTCGCGCCGCCCAGTCCGACGATGCCGGCTGCGGCAACGCGGGCGGCGATCTGCTCCGGCATCAGTGCGAACGGATCGGCAACGCCTTCCAGATGCTCGGCCCAGCGATCCGCGCCATCGGGCTGGAGCGTGATCGTCGGCACCGACAGCCCCGAGGCATGATGCGCCGGATATTGCCCAACGCCCATAATGCGCCCCGAAGTCGGCGCGTGAACCGGCGCGGAAATCACGCCCTGACCATGCGCCAACAGCTCACCTTTGGCCACGCGCTGCCCGCGCCGCACCACTGGACTAGCAGGCGCACCGATATGCTGTTGCAGCGGAATATGCAGCAAATCTGGCAGCGGCAGCGTCTCAATCGGCTGCTCGGCGGCCAAGCGTTTGCGGTCATCGGGATGGACGCCGCCGCGAATCTTGAACAGTTTCATGATGACAGCGCATCCTGTTGCGGTTTGGGCCAGTACCAGTTCTGCAAACTCGGCGCTAACGGGCGCATCTCGATGCCCTCGGTCGGGCAGATGTCGGCGCACAGCGAGCAGCCAATGCAGGCGTCGGCAAAAACGGCATGAATCATGTTATTTGCGCCCATGATCGCGTCCGTTGGGCAGCGTTTGAAGCATTTAGTACAGCCGATGCACAAGCCTTCGTTGACATGCGCAATCAACGGCTGTTGATCGGCTACGCCCGATAGATCGACGCTGACGCCAAGTAAGCTGGCCAGTTCTTCAGCCAGCGCCCGACCACCAGGCGGACAGAGCGTGACCGGTGCCGCGCCCGAAGCAATCGCCTCCGCCGCTGGGCCGCAACCGGGATACCCGCACTGGCCACATTGCGAGCCGGGCAACAGCGCCGCGACCTGTTCGGTGAGTGGATTGCCTTCGACCTTGAGATAGCGGGCGGCGAGTCCCAGCAGACCGCCGAGCGCGAGACCGAGCAGGGTGAGACTGGTGATAGCGGTAAACATATTGTTTTGACTCCTAAGCCAGTCCGGCAAATCCCATAAACGCCAGCGACAGCAGTCCAGCGGTGACGAACGCAATCGGCGCACCGGCAAAGGCAGCGGGCACCTGCAGCAACGCTAACCGCTCGCGCATTCCAGCAAAAATCACCATCACCAACGTAAAGCCGAACGCCGACCCCAGACCGTAGAGTGCGCTTTCTAAAAAGCTATGCTCTTCCTGCACATTGAGCAGCGCGATCCCCAGCACAGCACAGTTCGTGGTAATCAGCGGCAAATACAGGCCCAACACCTGATAGAGCGTCGGCGAAGTCTTGCGGATCACCAGCTCAGTGAACTGCACCACCGCTGCGATGACGAGAATGAAGGTGAGGATGCGCAAAAATCCGAGGTCGAATGGTTGCAGCAGCGCGTGTTCGAGCAGCCAGCCGGCCACGGAGGCAAGCGTCAACACGAAGGTTGTCGCCAGCCCCATGCCCAGCGCCGAGTCGAGCTTGCCCGACACGCCCATAAATGGACACAGACCGAGAAACTTGACCAGCACCACATTGTTGACCAACGCGGTTGCCAGAATCAGCAGGAGATATTCGCCCATCGCACCACAGCCCTTGCCTTGTCACTTGATGCGCGGGTTAATGCAAAGGTAGTGCCAGCCGTGAAAATACAGCGATTTGTGTTGGAACGCGGAACAGCGGATAGATGCAAGCAGACTAGATCGCGTGCATGTTGCGAGCGCAAAGGGAAGATAAATCTTTGAAAATCAGGGTGTTATACGATCAAACACAACAAAGGTAAGCGGGTGCGCTACCGAGCGAACCGAAGAGCGCACGCACGCCGATCTGATGTTCTGTGTTCGATAAGTAGGGATGTAACCTGCGGCGCGATTGTGAGAAACCGCACAGACGCTGGAAGCTAGAGCGGCACCAGCAGTTCGAGACTAATGCTCATTGAGTCGTGCTAGGCGGAGCATGATGCATCGCTGTCGCAAACAACTGGCGCACATCGACTGGATCAAAACGATAGCGCCGATTACAGAACTCGCAGGTGACTTCAACCGCGCCCTGTTCGTCGAGCAAACTCGTGATCTCGGCTTCATCGAGCAACCGCACCATGCTCTCAATGCGCGAGCGCGAACAGCCACAGCGAAATGACAGCGGCTCGGACTCAAACAACCGTACCCGTTCCTCGTGAAACAGCCGATGCAGCAGCGATTCAGTCGGTTGGCCGAGTAATTCCGCCGTCGTCAGCGTATCGGCAAGTAGCGTCACGCGCTGCCAATCGTCCTCGGTTGCGCCCGCTTCCGGCAAGCGTTGTAGCAGCAAACCTGCCGCCCGCGACGCATCGGCAGCTAACCACAGCCGCGTTGCAATCTGTTCCGAATCCGCAAAATAGTGCTCAATGGCATCCGTCAAGTGCGCTCCGGCCAATGGCACCACGCCCTGATAGGGTTGACCTGTGCCCTGATCGATGGTCAAAACGAGTTGCCCAGTGCCAAACTGAGCAGTCAGTGCCGCAACCGCCGGCACCTCGCCCTCCCAACGCGCCAGCCCGCGCATGGTGCGGGCGTGAGTCGCCTGCGCCACCAGCGTGCGAATTGGGCCAGAACCGTGAATTTGGAGAATCAACGATCCCTCAAACTTGATCGTCGCCGCCAGCAGCGTCGCAGCGGCTAAGGCTTCGCCGAGTCGTGCCACGACTGGTTTGGGATACGGATGGGCATCGAGCACGGCCCGCCAACTGGCATCCAGATGCACCAGATTGCCGCGAATGCCGGCCTGTTCAAAGAGAAAGCGTGAGCGGAGATCGGAGTCGTTTAGCATATTTTGTGGATGTTCTGTCCTGATGTCCTACGGCGCAATAGCGCCGACGCAGACACGAAAAAACCGGCCTAAGCCGGTTGATTCGATACGAGCAAGCTCGAAAAAATGGTCGGGGTGACAGGATTTGAACCTGCGACTTCTGCCTCCCGAAGACAGCGCTCTACCAAGCTGAGCTACACCCCGTAAGCGATAAGCTGTCAGTACGTCCGTGCAACAGCAAAATCAGCCAGTCCAGCGAGCGCCTCGGTTGCTGCTGAAGCCGGAAGCACACTGAGTGCTTGCTTGGCTCGCGCCGCGTAGGACTGTGCGAGCTGAATAGTATAGGCAATCGCGTCGGTTGATGCAATAGCCGCTGTGACCGATTCGATGCGATCCCGTCCGCCATGCTCGATGGCATCGCGTAGCAGCGCCCGCTGCTCAGGGGTGCCGACCTGCATGGCGCGAATAATCGGCAGCGTTGGCTTGCCCTCGTCGAGATCGTCGCCGACATTTTTGCCCAGTTCGGCATTATCGAGGCTGTAATCGAGCGCATCATCGACCAATTGAAACGCAATGCCGAGACTTAAACCATAGTCACGGGTCGCAGCTTCAATCTCCGGCGGCGCTGCGGCGAGCACCGCGCCGAGCTGGATCCCCGCTTCAAACAGCGTTGCCGTTTTGCGCGTGATGACTTCCATATACCGCTGTTCATCGGTATCGGGATCGCGCTCGTTGAGTAACTGCAACACCTCACCCTCGGCGATGCGGTTGGTCGCATGCGCGAGGATCTCCATCACGCGCAGGATACCGACCTCAACCATCATCTCAAAGGCGCGGGAATAGAGAAAATCACCGACCAGCACACTGGCATCATTGCCCCAAACCGTGTTAGCCGTCTCACGATTGCGCCGCAGTTCCGAGCCATCGACCACATCATCATGCAGTAGGGTCGCGGTGTGAATAAATTCGACCACCGCTGCCAGATCGATATGCCGCGCACCGCTGTAACCACAGGCGCGGGCTGCCAGCAATACCGAAAGTGGACGCAGCCGCTTACCGCCGCTGTTGACGATGTAGTGCCCGATCTGGTTAATCAGCACCACGTCGGATTGAAGTCGGCGCAAGATCAAGGCGTCCACGGCCTTAGAATCCTCGGCGACGGGTTGGCGAATCCTGGAAAGGTCCATGCGCATTTGGGATCTATCGAAGAATGGCGGCGGATGCTAGGGGCGAAGCTCCCCGGCGTCAAGCTAAACGCCCTCATGCCCTAGCGGTCAATGCGCTTAGAGTACGAAATTTCGCGCTATTGGTCGATAACTGGCTGACACACGGGCGTTCAGGCGGCGAAACGGTGCGGAGCGGCGCAGCGAAGGGCATTGACCTGAAAAGATTTTTCTGATTGAATTCCGCTTCTTTTTCCGGCGCGGAGCGTCGGGCCTATCCGAACACTCCTGGGGATCTTCAGAACATGTACGCGGTCATTCAAACCGGTGGCAAGCAATACCGGGTTTCCGAAGGTGACACGGTCAAGATCGAGAAGCTGACTGCCGAGGCGGGCGACAGTGTCCATTTCGAGCAGGTCTTGATGGTAGCCGATGGCGAGAGCGTCAAGGTCGGTCAGCCGTATGTGGCTGGTGGTAAAGTGACCGCGACTGTTGAAGCGCACGGGCGCGCCAAAAAAGTCAAGATCATCAAATTCCGCCGTCGCAAGCATCATATGAAACGTCAGGGCCACCGTCAGTGGTTCACGGCGGTCAAGATTACCGGCATCAGCGCCGGCTGAGGGTCAGCACACATGGCACATAAAAAAGCAGGCGGTAGTTCACGTAACGGCCGCGATTCCGAATCCAAACGACTGGGCGTCAAAATCTTCGGCGGCCAGCAAATCCGCGCCGGTGGCATCATCGTGCGGCAGCGCGGTACGCGCTTTCACAATGGCGCTAACGTCGGCTGCGGCAAGGATCACACCCTGTTTGCATTGACCGATGGCGTGGTGAAGTTCATCACCAAAGGCCCGAAAAACCGCAAGTTCGTCACAGTTGAGAACGCCTGAGTTCGCGTCGGAGCGGCGCACAGCCTGCCGCGACGGAGTCTAAACATTCCGCGCTGGCCTGTTTTTCTCACGCTGTTCGCGCTGATCGCGAAGCCTCGTCCTTTGGGCGGGGCTTTTTCTTTTTTTGAGATCAAAAATTTATGAAATTCGTCGATGAGGCCGTCATTCGGGTCGAAGCTGGCGATGGCGGAAACGGCTGTGTGAGTTTTCGCCGCGAGAAGTACATCCCTAAGGGTGGCCCAGACGGCGGCGATGGCGGCGACGGTGGCAGTATTTACCTGATCGCTGATAACAACATCAACACCTTGGTCGATTTTCGCTATCTGCGCAAACATCGCGCCGAGCGCGGCGAAAACGGCAAAGGCAAGCACATGACTGGGCGCAGTGGTCAAGATCTGACGGTGCCGGTGCCGGTCGGGACGCGGGTGTTCGATCAAGTAACCGAAGAACTGATCGGCGAGCTGCTCGAACCCGGGCAGCGGCTGCTGGTCGCGCAGGGCGGTTTTCACGGCATCGGCAATGCGCGGTATAAATCGAGCACCAATCGTGCGCCGCGTCAGTCCAAACCGGGCACGCCGGGCGAGCGCCGCGATCTGTTTCTTGAATTAATTCTGCTCGCTGATGTCGGGTTGCTCGGCTTTCCAAATGCCGGCAAATCATCACTGATTCGCACTGTTTCCAGTGCGCAGCCAAAGGTCGCCGATTATCCGTTTACGACGCTCTATCCGAATCTCGGCGTGGTGCGTGTCGGTGAACGGCGCAGTTTTGTGATTGCTGATATTCCCGGCGTGATCGAAGGCGCAGCCGAGGGCGCAGGGCTGGGGATTCATTTTTTAAAGCATTTAGCGCGGACGCGCTTGTTATTACATCTGGTAGACAGTGCGCCGCTCGATGATAGCCAAGATCCCGCCGATCAGGTACGCAAAATCGAAGCGGAATTAGCGGCATTTGGCGCGGGGCTATTAGAGAAAGAACGCTGGTTGGTATTAAATAAAATCGATCAATGCACTGCTGAAACTAGTGCCGCTCGGCAAGCGGAAATCATTGCGCAACTTGATTGGCGCGGGCCAGTGTATCAAATTTCTGCGCTCACTGGTGCGGGAACGGAAACGCTGGTGAATGATTTAATGTATCGCCTCGAAGCACTCAAAACCGATCCCGACAGTCCAGTTGTCGCGCAATCCGCACCGAATAATTCCGAGTGGGATGAATTTGACGCCTCAGCAACCGGCGACTGGCATCCTTTAGATTAGCTTGCGATTGACACACGAATAACAACGATGATCTCACGCGATAACATTCCGAATACACGCCGCTGGGTGGTTAAAATTGGCAGTGCGTTACTGACCCGCGATGGTCAAGGGTTGGAGCGGGCGATGCTCGAACCCTGGGTGGCGCAGATGAGTGCGCGGCGGCAGGCCGGACATGAAATCGTGCTAGTGTCTTCTGGTGCGGTCGCTGAGGGCATGGCGCGAATGGGCTGGCGGCGGCGACCGCAAACGCTGCATGAATTACAAGCAGCGGCGGCGATTGGTCAAATGGGTTTAGTGCGGGCTTATGAAGCCTGTTTTCAAGCGCATGGCTTACATACCGCGCAGGTGTTATTAACCCATGATGATTTATCGAATCGCTCGCGCTATTTGAATGCCCGCAGCACGCTCCGCACGTTAATTAAATTGGGCGTGATTCCAGTCATCAATGAGAATGATACCGTTGCAACGGATGAATTGCGTTTTGGTGATAATGATACGCTCGCGGCCTTGGTGGCAAATTTAATCGAAGCTGATTTATTGATTCTGCTCACCGATCAAGATGGTCTTTTTGACCAAGATCCGCGCCACAATTCTGATGCACAATTGATTCCGCAAACACGAGTTAACGATCCGCTGCTTGATGCGGTGGCTGGCGGCAGTGTGACTGGATTAGGTACCGGCGGCATGGTGACTAAAGTGCGAGCAGCGCGGCTTGCGGCGCGTTCTGGAACGCCGACGATTATTGCGCCGGGGCGTGGTGAGCAGGTATTAAGCCGAATTGGTGCCGGTGATGCGGTTGGGACAGTATTAATTCCGGCGCAAGAAGCACAGGCGGCGCGTAAGCAATGGCTTGCCGGACAGCTTCAAGCGCGGGGGCGTTTGGTGCTTGATGCCGGTGCCGTGCGAGCGGTGCGCGAACAAGGCACGAGTTTATTAGCAGTCGGCGTGAAAGCAGTGCAGGGCCGATTTAATCGCGGTGAGGTGGTGATCTGTCTCGATGAATTAGGCCAAGAAATCGCTCGCGGTTTAGTCAATTATGATGCAGATGAGGCCGAGCGGATTTGCGGTCAGCCATCATCCAGTTTTCAGACAATTCTCGGTTATCTCGATGATGAGGAATTGATTCATCGTGATAATTTGGTGTTGATGTGAGGCCAGAACGCGAAAAGATGACGGCGCTATAAAGTGATAGTTTGTCTAATGATGAAGCTCTAGCGCCTCGCTTCATCATTAGATCGACGGTATTCAATTCAACTCACCCTACCAACACCACCTCAGCCGGCAGTGTTTTGACATGCGCCTCGGTTGCATTGAAATCACGACTTGGCTGGCCATTGATGGTCACGCTCACCAACGGCCCCGGCACGGGCGGCGCTAACCACAGTCCACCAAGCGGACAGCGCACCGCACCACTAATCCGCATCTGCACGGCCCCACCATCAAACCGCTCAAGCTCTAAATCTAAGCGCCCGTAGCGCGTCGGCAGGCCACGCACTTGCACAGCTCCAGCCGCGAGCCAGTCTAAAGCAATCCCCGCTGCAATCACCAGCGACCGATCCGCTTCGCGTTCATAAACAAATAAATCACGGAATACCAAGCAATATTCCGCGCCAATCCAAGCATGAGGTAAATCGCCCTGATGTCCGGGGGCGCGTGGATCACGCCAAGTGATTTCCGGCCATTGATTCCAAACCGCTGGTCGGCGTTCATTGAGATAGACCCGCAGTAATTCATGTGCTTCAGCGCGTCGCCCTAAGCGAATCAATGCACCAACAATACGAATTTCATACGCGGTGTAATTCGTCCAGGGCACGGGATTCACGCCATGCACAGCGCGGAATCGCTGCATAAATAAATCAAAACTGCGTTGCAGTGCGGCAATCGGTAAGCGGTGCGTTTCATTAATCAAGGTCAGGGCATTGGCCGTTGCCGTCGGATCGGGATCAGCCCATTCGACCGATCCGGGAAGAAAATCAATGCCGCGTTCGTCCATGACGCGCTCCATTGAGACATAGAGCGCGGCACTTAACGCATCGCGTAAACGCCCATATTGCGCCGCACGCTGTGAATCGCCGAGCACTTGCGCTAATTCGGCTGCATCTTTGAATCCGCGCACCGCCCAGAAATCATCCCAATAAGAATGCACCGGATGCGCTAAATAGCCTTCATGGCTCACGGATTCTGGCAATAATCCAAAACAAGCGCGGCGCTCCGGCGCTTGATAATGCGCGGTTAATCGTTCGGCGCGTAACTGTTCTAAATAATTCACGGCGCGACAGACCGCCGGCCATAGCGCCTCCAGTCGCGCCCGATCTCCGCCAAATCGCCAGGCTTCGGCGACCGCAAAGATGAATTGTCCGTGACTATCATGCTCGGCGAGCCAATCGATGCCGTGCCGATCCACGCAACAGGGCACATTGCCGTCTTCAGCCTGAAATTGGGCATACCAGTCGATGAACGCTGCCGCTTCGTGATCGAGACCAAAGCGCCACAACGCCGCCGCCATCACTGCGCCATCGCGGATCCACGAGCGGGTATAGCGACGCGGCCCAGGCTGGAGCGCCGCGCCATCGCGGTTGAGCAAAATGTGTGCAAGCGATCCCTGACAGCCGTGCAGATAAACCTGCGCACAGTCGGGCAACTGGAATTGCACGCGCCCGAGCCGTTCGGCCCAATCGGTCAGCGTCGCATTGAGCTGCGCTTCGACCGCGTGCGCCATGCCAATTAACTCACGCGGATGGGCCGCTTCGTGTTCACCGAGTGGCGCAGCAACCCAGATGGCGTGCTGGGCGTGCGGTTCCAGATTGAATTCAAAGCGCAGCGCGGCGGTGGCCAGTCCGTGAGTTGCGGCGACCTGATGTTGTTCACGGCGCGATTGAGCATCGAGACTCAGTGCTTCAAAACCACAGGGCGTCGATAAAGGTACCAGCGCCAGCCGCTCATCGACGCGCACATCGCCCTGTTCCCAAACCAGTCGCTCGATCTGCGCCACCCCGCCGATGCCTTGATAGCTTTGCCAGGGCGGGGAGACCTGAAACGGCCGGAGCGCCACCTGTAACCGTGCCGTGAGCGGTGCAGTATCGAAGTTTTCCAGTCGATAGCGGATAAACAGCCATGCTCGCCCGGGCGCACCCTGCGCAAAGGCGGTGATCTCAAAGCGCCAGGTGTCGCTTGTCCAAGTTGAACACGGAATCGGCAGTGGCGGCTGGAGCAGCGACGGTGCAACCGTACACTCAGCCCAGGTGACGCGCTGACCGTCGATGGTCAACAGCGGCTCGATCAGCGGCCCAGCGCGTTGCACCTCAATCGCGCCTTCTTCATTGAACAGCGCCGGAAGCGTGCCATCGGGAATGTCAAGCGGCGTCCAATAGGTCTGTTCACGATACAGCCAGCGTGGATAGTGACCGCGTGGGGCGAGTTCGGCTAAACGGTGGACGAAATCGTCGAGCGAGCGGGCGAAGGTTTCGGCCTTGAGATCAACGGCAATCAGCGCCGGTGGCACCGCGTCCGCCGATTCCGGTAGCGCCAGCCGCAACCAGCGTGAACAGCCATCGGGGAGATAGAGCGCCGTCTGCCGCGCTTGGGTGCCGGTGGCTGTCACCAGCGTGCGCCACTGCTCGCCGTCATCGCTGGCGAGGAGGGTACAGGCCGTCGGTTCGGTGTCCGCCCACTGGAGCAAGATGGCGCTGTAATCACGCGCTTGACCAAAATCGAGATCGAGCCACGCCGGAAGCTGCTCCGCGCACCACGCGGTATCCGGCCGCCCGTCGCACACGCAGCTTGCGTCCTGTCCGGCGCGAGCACTGGAGGCGTGCATCAGCGGCGGCTGTGACGGGGTGCGATCTTCAAGCTGCAAATCAGCAAGCCAGAGCTGCCCGCGTCCGCCCGGCCCGGCGGTAATCGCAATCTCCAGTGCGCCAATCTCACGCGGCGCACCGCCACCGGTCGGCCCCCAGCCAAATGCCAGCTCGCGACTGCTGATGCGCAACTCGCGCCAGTCCGATTGAAAAGCGAAGGCTTCATCACGAAAGCGCCAGACATTCTCGCCGCTCGGATCGATCAGTTTGAACTCAAAAGCATTAGCTGGCGCATCGGCGCGCACCCAGATCCGGAACGCGAAACTCTCCGGCAACTGCAACGCCAGCAAGCGCCGAGCGACCACAAAGCCGCCGCCCTCGCCAAAATCAAACTCCAACCGTAGCGCCGCGCCAGTTGGCCCGACAGTGGCGGCCAGCTCCAACCGCGCCTGTCCAGACACAACCGCCGACCAAGCGGCAAGCTCGCTGAAATCATCCAGTGTTAAGCAGTGCATGGGGCGTTCCTCGACGCTCAGGGCGCGGTCTGGTCGTTGTCCACGCCGCGCATGGACTGGGGTGGCGAATGCATCGTGGTGATAAGCCGCGCTAGGCTATACTGCGTGCGGTCTAAAGTCACCCGATGCACACCCTAATCCATTTCTGCCGCCACGTTCGACGCCGTTTGATCACCATGCACCGTTTGTTTTGGTCATTGCTCACAACGCTGCGCGTGCCGATCACGCCGGCCATCTGGTCACGTTTTGTGCGGATGTTACAGCAACTCAGTTGCTCGGAGGTCGGCGGCAAAACCAAAGCCCTATTTGTGCTCTTGATCCTGTTTTTATTTGCGATCAATGGCCTGAACGTACTCAATAGCTACGTCAACCGCGATTTTATGACCGCGATTGAAAATCAGGACATGGGCGAATTTGTCCGCTATGCCCTGTTATTTATTGGCGTGATGGGATTATCGACCGTCGTCGCGGTCATTTATCGCTATACCGAAGAAAGTTTAGGCTTACTCTGGCGCAAATGGCTCACCGAACGGGCGATTGACCGCTATCTCGAAGATCGCACCTATTTTCGTCTGCATACCACCGGCGAATTACCGAATCCCGATCAACGGATTTCAGAAGATATTCGCGCCCTGACCGCAACCACGCTCTCGTTTACGCTGATGTTTCTCAACGCCAGCTTTACCGTGATTGCCTTTTCTGGCGTGCTCTGGATGATTAGCCCGCTATTATTTGTCGTCGCCGTCGCCTATTCGATTCTCGGTTCATTGCTGACGATTTATCTCGGCAAACCGCTGGTAAAACTCAATTACGATCAACTCGACCGCGAAGCCAATTTTCGGGCGCGTCTCGTGCATGTGCGTGAAAATGCCGAATCTGTCGCACTGCTGCGCCGCGAAGAACGGCTCCGTGCCCGACTCCGCGACCGCTTGAATCAACTCACCGCGAATTTTCAGCGCATTATTGAAATCAACCGTAATCTCGGTTTTTTTACCACTAGCTACAATTATTTAATTCAGATTATTCCAGCACTCTTGGTCGCACCCTTATTTATTCAAGGTGAAGCGCAATTCGGCGTCATTACGCAATCCGCTATGGCCTTTGGGCATTTGCTGGGTGCATTTTCATTGATTGTCACGCAATTTCAGTCGATCTCGAATTACACCGCTGTGGTAGCGCGGCTCAATGCCCTGCGCGAAGCGATGAATCAAGAGCGCACCGAACCGGCACCGCGTGTTGAATTTTGCACCGATTGCGGCAGTGTTGCCTTTGAGCATTTAACCCTGCGCTCGCCGCGTGATGGGCGCGTATTGCTGCACGATCTGAGTTTATCGGTGCCATCAGGGGTCTGTTTATTAGTGCGCTCGACCAGTGAAGCGGCAGAAAAAGCCTTATTTCGCGCCACAGCGGCACTGTGGCCACAGGGTGAAGGGCGGATTTTACATCCGGGACATGATGCCATCTTTTTTCTGCCAGAACGCCCCTATATGCCGCCCGGCACCCTACGGGAATTACTCTTGCGGCCCTGTCAAGAGCGTTGGCTACCGGATTGGAAAATCATTGATTGTCTGGATGCGCTGCATTTAACTGCAACACTTAATAAAGCAGGTGGCTTGGATGCTGAACGGAATTGGAGTGATTTATTATCACTCGGCGAACAACAGCGCGTTAGCTTTGCGCGGGTGTTATTAGCTGCGCCGCGCTTTGTATTTCTCGATCATCCCAGCCGCAGTCTAAGCGAATGCCCAATTGGAGAATTGCTCAATTTATTGCGGCAGCAGGGTATTACCTATTTGACGTTAGGTGATCGCGACGACGACCCGCGTTTTTATGATCGTCAACTTGATATTGCTGCCGATGGAAGCTGGCGATTGCGTCCGCCGTTGTTTCAGGATCGCCGCCATCATGAAGCAAATCCGTCTACGCATGGGAATGACTGAAGCACCATGATTATTGAATTTAACAGGCCAGATCAGTCTTGAAAATTAAACCGAACCTGACCCGTTACCCATGACCCGTTACCCACGTAGGCTGCGCTAGGATTTTCAGGTGCTAGACGGCGATCCACCTAACCCTTTTTTGGACTTCACTTCAAGCCGTCCGGTTTAAGATCTCGGCAACCAAGCAGGCTAACCAAACACCGCTATCCAGACCCGCCGTTCAGGCTTCGCCGCAACGGCGCGGCCAGATCAACGACGTAGATCGGCGGCTTGATGCCGTTGGTTTCGGTGTCGAGGAGGAGCCAGGGGGGGTGGTGCATGGGTTACCACCATTCGATTTTGAGATTGGCCGGGGCATTGAGAAGGCGGACAGACTTACCGCACCAGAGCCTGGTCAGCCTCGGCAGCGGCGAGAGATCCAGTTCGGTGATTCGGTTGCGGCGGCAGTCGAGCGTAGTCAGCCCCGGCACCAGTGAGAGATCGAGCGCCGTGAGGTGATTGTTGTGACAGTCGAGTGTGGTCAGTCGCGGCACTGGCGACAGATCCAGCGTGGTGAGTTCATTGCGCTGGCAGTCGAGCCAAGTCAGCCTCGGCGCTGACGATAGATCCAGCGTGGTGAGTTCATTACTCTGGCAGTCGAGCATGGTCAGCCCCGACATTGATGACAGAACCAGCGTGGTGAGGTGATTGTTGCGGCAGTCGAGCGTGGTTAACCCAGACACTGGCGACAGATCCAGCGTTGTCAGATGATTATTGCGGCAGTCGAGCATGGTTAACCCAGACACTGGCGACAGATCCAGCGCGGTGAGGTGATTGTTGCGGCAGTCGAGCGTGGTTAACCCAGACACTGGCGACAGATCCAGCGTTGTCAGATGATTGTTGCGGCAGTCGAGCATGGTCAATCGCGGCACTGACGACAGAACCAGCGTGGTGAGGTGATTGTTGTGGCAGTCGAGTGTGGTCAGTCGCGGCACTGGCGAGAGATCCAGCATGGTGAGTCGATTGCTGTAGCATTTGAGTGTGGTCAACCCCGGCACCGGCGACAGATCCAGCATGGTGAGTTCATTGCTCTGACAGTGGAGCGTGGTCAGTCCTGTCACTGGCGAGAGATCCAGCGTGGTGAGTGGATTGAACCCGCACGAGAGCGTGGTCAGCCTAGTCACTGGTGTGAGATCCAGCTTGGTGACTTCATTGCCATAGCAGTGGAGCGTGGTCAACCCCTGCACTGGCGACAGATCCAGTTCGGTGAGTTGGTTTTCCCTGCATTCGAGGTAGGTCAGCCCCGGCACCGCCGAAAGGTCGATCCAAGATAATGCAATGGATCTGCAATAGAGGCGCTTCAGATAAGGCAGATTAGGACACAATATGCTGTCAGGCTTCGGCCATTTACCTATTAAGCCCAGCGTCTGGATTAGCAATCCCAACCGCCACGACTCAGGCACAACCGGCAGACGCTTGAAATCCCAAACCAGACTCCGAATAGCACCATCCTCAACGATAAAAACGATGGAGTCCCACCTTTCCCAGTCTTTAGGCTTTAGCCTCGATTCCTCCAACTGCTCCAAAACCCATTCCGGCTTTTCACCCAACACCTCGGCCCAATCCAGAATCTGCCGATAATCCGGCTCGCGGAAGACGTACTGTCCCAGGCGAAAGCGCGCCATGCTCAGCCCGTGCGCCTCGGCCCGCGCCAGCAGATCGCGCGTCATGCGCGCAATGATGGGATGGGTGCGCCGTTTAACCTCACCGAGTTCGGTTCCAGTGCGCGCCACTAAACCACGCCCGTCAGCCTCCGTGCGAGAATCCGCCGATTCCGTCGGCGGGCGGTCATCCGACTCTCTTTCAACCACGCTGTGACTCTCCATCAAGGCCATCCGTTCGCGCACCTGCGCGGGGCATTACCCCGGCGTAGCTTCGCCAAACGGATTCGGTGCACCAGTGAGCATTTCGATTTCCGCCGCCAGTTCGCACGCCTGCGCATCGAGCGCCGCAATCTCCGCCTGGATCGCTTCCGCTTGGCGCTCGGCGATGGTATCGAGCACCTCGGGATGCTCCTGGCTGTGCTGATAGAGCCGATAATCCTCGCTCTCGCGGAGCTGCTCCAAGTCCTCAAGCACGCTGAGGATGCGCATCTGTAAGCCCTCGTAGAGTTGGCGGAGGCGCTCGACATCATCGCTCTGATCACTGAAGTCGAGACCGCCGCCGATGCCCTGACGGGCGAGGAAGGCGTTGGGATCGGCCGCAATCTCACGCAGTTGCGCGATGTCGCCCCGATCGCGCGCCTGATTGATCGCCTGCATCAACAGCACATAGCGCGCCTGCTGCTCGGGATCGTGAGCGAAACGATCCGGGTGATAGAGCCTGACCAGTTGGCGATAGAGCTGTTTGAGTTCCCCTTGCTCGGCTTCGCTCAATTCGCGCTGCTCGGCGGCTTCAACGGCGGCTTCCCGATACGCGCGTTCGCTCTCGGCGCGGGCCTGGGCGTACTCCGACGCAACCGCCTCGGCGGCCTCTTCGCCCTCGACCATCAGGGCGTCGAGAAAGCGGCGCTGATGCTCAATCTGCAGGCGGAGCTGATCGAGGCGTTCATAAAGCGTGCGTAAGCGGGTGAAGAGGGTAGCCTGGACTGTCGCGACGGCGCTGTGCGCGGCGGCTAAGTCGGTTTCCAGATCGGCCAACCGCAGGCGTGCCGCCTCGATCAGACGGCGCAGGGTGGCGCATTCCGGGTCACGGTACAGCACCAACCCCGCGTCGGTCTCCGCGACCACAGGCGGGGGGCACGCCGGTTCGGGCGCGTCGTCGAGCCGGTCGAGATACCAGCGGCCCATTTCGGCGCTGCGCGGGGTGCTGGAGGCGGCGAGCCATTCGAGCCAGCCGAGCAGGTCGGCGTCGTGGCGGGCTTCGCGGAAGTCGCGGCCTTTGTATTTCCAGAAGGCGAGTCGGGAGGGAAACCAGGGGGCGTCAGCGTAGGCGCTCAGGGTCTCCCAGGTGGTGAGTCCGCGCGCCTCGGCCAGCGGGCGCAAGATCTGTTGCAGCAGGTCGACGACGGTTTCGACATCGCCCAGGGCGGTATGGGCGCCGCGCGCGGGCAGGCGATAGAACTGGCGTAGGGTTTGGAGTTTGCAGTTGCCCGCTGGGACGGGGTCAAGCAGGCGTTGGGCGAGACGCAGGGCGCAGAATCCTGCCTGTCCGATGGGCGCACGGCCCAGCCGTTGCCACTCGGGGCGCAACACCTGATCCAGGTCGTAGCTCAGGTTGTAGGCGACCAGCGGGCGCGCTTCGGCGTAGTCGGCGAAGGCGTCATAGACGGCGGATGGCGGTTCGCCGTCGCGTTCGAGGATTTCGCGAGTGTAGCCGTTGACGCGCGCGGCCTCGGGAGGGATGGCGACGCCGTGATTGAGCAGACGGACGAATGGCGCGCCCTCTGGCTCCCAGCCGCGCATCCGCTGCGCCGCGAGTTCGACGACGTAGATCGGCGGTTTGAGGCCGGTGGTTTCGGTGTCAAGGAGGAGCCAGGGGGTTTGGTGCATCGGGTTAGTCACTCAAACTCTAGAATGCGATACCGTCGTAGTCGCAAGAGACAGGGAGGTTAATACAGCGGACGGAATACTCGCATTTAAGAATGATCAGCCCCTGCACCGGGGTCAGATCCAGCTCGGTGAGTGCGTTGTCCTTGCAGCTAAGCGAGGTCAGCCCCGGCACCGGTGTTAGATCCAGGGCGGTGAGCCTATTGCTCTCGAAGCCGTCGTTTCTTCTGCCGCAGAAGAGTACAGTCAACCCCGGCACCGGGGTCAGATCCAGTTCGGTGAGTTGGTTTTCCGAGCAGTCGAGGTGAGTCAGCCCCGGCACCGGGGTCAGGTCCAGTTTGGTGAGTTGGTTCTTATTGAAGAAGAGCTCGGTTAGCCCCGGCACCGGGGTCAGATCCAGGGCGGTGAGTGAGTTCCACGAGCAGTCGAGCGTGGTCAGCCCCGGCACTGGGGTCAGATCCAATTTGGTGAGTTGGTTGTACGAGCAGTCGAGCGTGGTCAGCCCCGGCACGGGCGTCAGATCCAGTGCGGTGAGTGGGTTGCCATTGCAGTCGAGCGTGGTCAGCCCCGGCACCGGGGTCAGATCCAGTTCGGTGAGTTGGTTTTCCGAGCAGTCGAGGTGAGTCAGCCCCGGCACCGGGGTCAGGTCCAGTGCAGTGAGTGGGTTGCCTCCGCAGTTGAGTGAGGTCAGCCCTGGCACCGGTGTTAGATCCAGGGCGGTGAGCCCATTGCTCTCGAAGCAGCCGATTCCGCAGAAGAGTACAGTTAGCCCCGGCATCGGCATCAGATCCAGGTCGGTGAGTTCGTTGCCCAAGCAGTAGAGGTGAGTCAGCCCCGGCACCGAAGTCAGATCCAGCTCGGTGAGCTGATTGTAGCAACAGTTCAGTTGAGAGAGCTGAGGTAAGGGCGGGAAGTTCAAGGCCGTGAGTGTCTTCTCGGGCCAGCCTATCAAACCCATTTCACGGATCAACAATCCCTCACGCCACGGCTTGAGCGCCATCGGCAAGCACTCGAAATCCAACACCAGGCTGCGAATCGCGCCATCTTCAACGGCAAAGGCGATCGGTTCCCAATGTTCCCATGTTTTAGGCTCTATCTTGGATGCTTCCAACTGCTCCAACACCCAGTCCGGCTTTTGCTGCAACGTCTCCGCCCAATCCAGAATCTGCCGATAATCCGGCTCGCGGAAGACGTACTGTCCCAGGCGAAAGCGCGCCATGCTCAGCCCGTGCGCCTCGGCCCGCGCCAGCACATCGCGCGTCATACGCGCAATGATGGGATGGGTGCGCCGTTTAACCTCACCCAGTTCAGTTCCAGTGCGCGTCACTAAACCACGCGCATCAGCCTCGCTGTGAGCATCTGCAGACTCAGATGGCGTGCCTTCGCTTGAAAACGTCTCGATCATGCCGCGAATCCTTATCTATTACCTGACCAAATCCAATACAGGCGACCGATGTGCAGATACGCTCAATCACCCAAAAACGACTGGAATGATCATGCTGTCGGGGTAGAGCGCGCGCACATCGCTGGTGTCCTCCATGCGGTTCCAGGCAATCACCCGAACGGCAAAAAACAGTGCAACTTGGCTATACGCATTACTTTCAAGTTCCTCGTTTAATTGAACCATTGCGCCAAATAGCGACATGCGGTATTGATCGACATGGTTCCGCATAAACGTAAAAGTATCCTCTGACGCAGAGTCTTGAAATAGCAACTTATGCGCTTGCTGAAAAACCTGCGTATCCAAATCGATCAGTGCATGACCTAAGTGTGTCGTCATATTCTGTTGAAATGGCAAAAACACCGCTGCATCATGCTTCGCACGCAAAAAGGATTCAAATGCCGGATCCAACTGCCCAGACAATGCGTTCGGTCTCCCTCTCAAATCGTTCTGCCACTGATTAAAAAATGACAAGAAAATTCGAGCCTGAAACCTTTTTTCCAGAGGCGAGCGCGCAGTTTGGGTTACTCGTTGGTTAGGTGTTTTCCGGGATCGACTTACCGGCCCTTCCCGAAGATTAACGATAGAAGTGAACCGGATTTCTTCTGCTGCTCAAGCATTCTGAGCTTTTCTTTGGCGTCAGTATCGCCATTTTCTGCTGCTAATCGATACCAGCGGATCGCTTCAGCAGTGTCTTCCCGTACTCCCTTGCCATGTTCATAACATTGAGCCAAGTGGAACTGAGCAAATACAACGCCACTAGCGGCAGCCAGCTTATACAAACGCACCGCTTCGGGGTGATTGGCGGCTACGCCGATACCTCGCTCGTAAAGATAGCCGAGGTTATACTGTGCAAACGGGTCTCCTTGATCGGCAGCGAGCCGCAACCAACGAGCGCCCTCGGACGGATTCTGCGGAACGCCATCACCCTCCATGTACAAGCTGCCGAGAAAGCCCTGGGCATCCCGATTTCCAGCTTCTGCAGCAGATCGAATTAATGGAATCCCCTTCGCTGGATTGCGCGGACACCCGATGCCCTCGGCAAAATGACGTCCGAGAACATACTTCGCTTCGATGTTCCCTTGTTCCGCTGCCGCTTGAAGCTTCTTTAGTTCAGTAGGAACGCCCGCACTTTGGTTTCCCCACAATTTCGGAAGCATTGCGAAACTAGCGGGATATACTTTCTTACCCCCGGATGAGGCCGCTTCGACACGATTTCCGTCGATATCTTTGTGCTCGAGTTCTATGCCTAGGATTACAGGGAAAAAGCGTAAGGCATCGCTAAAGGAAGAGAGGCGCAGGCCGCCAACTTCGCCGCCTGCGACTTCGATGAAAGCTGACCGCTTGTCAAGCCCTTGCAAACCGGCAGCCGCCCAACTCAACGTCGCCGACTGATACTGGAAATAATACCAATAAGAATATTCAAGCTCGATCACGCTAGCGTCGTCGCCAGCCTGCGCAAGATTCAGTCTGTCAGCCCAGTTAGAAGGCTTCGCGTTTCCAACCGCTTGGTCGGCATTCATCATTTGAAGAAGGCGAGGCCTGAGCACCTCGGCTTGGTATTTTCTCTTAAGACCGATGATATGGTTCAGCGCCTGATTGTGGTCCGAAAACCGCTGAGCCCCGGAAAAGCAGGTCTCGATTTGGGGCCACATGCCATCCATGGCATACAAGTCATAGAAAAGGTTTATAAGGACTTTCTCGGGATATTCCTGTTGCGAGTATTGGTTGCGCCACGATTGCAGCTTTTCGATTGCGCCCTGACGCGGGCCGGACATATCGAGCATCGGTTTTTCTCCTTGTTTATGCCTAACGTGAAGGCTACCGCGACCCAAGGCCCGCTGGCACGGCGCTGCGGCTCGATAAGATGCGCGCGCGGGCCTTGGGGTCGCGGGTGAGCCTTTTGTTAGCGGTCGATGTTCGCTGGAAATAGGGGTCTTGGAAATAGGGGAAATAGGGGGAAATAGGGGGAAATAGGGGTCTGGAAATAGGGGTCTGACCCCTATTCCCCCCCCTATTCCCCCCTATTTCCCCTATTTCCCACTTTGAGCGCCGCCCATTTTCCGAGCAACGTCAGCACGATCACCGTGACCGCCGCCGGGCCGCTGCGCGGGTCTTTCATAATATCTAGCGTGCGTTCGCGACTGCCGAGGCCGCCGATCCAAGCATCGGCGCTGTCGGCCAGCCCGTCGAGATGCAGCGCCCCACTCGACCAGACCCACACCAGCAAGACCAGTGCCGCCGCGACCTCGGGCGGAGCAGCAGCGCGTACCAGCACGAAGGCGACGAGTGTCGCCACTGCGCCCATCAGCAGGCCGATGACCGGGTACCAGGGAACGGAGCGTCCAGTTTCTGATGGTTGCGTTGGGCCGGGGTCAGGAACAGGCAAGCGGCTGAGAAAGCGACCGGCGATATAGAGGGGGCGTAAGGCTGACATGCGCTGCTGATTTAATTCTGCTAAATGGTATATACTAACCTGATACCGATTTTTCGTTTTTGACAATTAACCGATAATAGAAAAATTCTCTGTCAGCAAAGAACGCAGCTCGCTTTTGTATTG
>NZ_FNOW01000018.1 GCF_900107145.1 Allochromatium warmingii
GTGAGTCTCAAGTTTACTTAGCGTCTAGTCGATTGTTGCTTCGCCAAATTTGCAATAATCAAGTTCGCTATAAATTAGCCGCTGGCTAGAAAAAAACTGATTTGCCAGTTTCTAGACAGCCTCTCAAGAAAAAATGAATTATTTATATTACGGCGATAATCTCGATATTTTGCGGACAAAAATTCCCACTGAAAGTGTTGATCTATGTTATATAGATCCGCCATTTAATTCTAAGCGTAATTATTTTCAAATTTATAATAATCAAGGTACTGAAGATCGCGCACAGTCACAAGCATTTATTGATACGTGGGAATGGGGTGAGGAAGCGATTGCTGGATTTGATTATATTAACGATATTAGTAATCAAACAAAATTTACATCACAAACAGTCGCGCTGATTCGTGGCTTAGAACCCGTTTTAGGACGTGGAGATTTGTTTGCGTATCTTGTTCACATGACATTGCGCATCGTTGAAATTCATCGAGTTTTAAAAAGAACAGGAAGCTTTTTCTTGCATTGCGATGCGACAGCATCACATTATCTCAAACTAATATTAGATAGTGTTTTTTGTGGAAATGGTGGCGAATATCGCAACGAAATTATTTGGGCTTACGATACAGGCGCTACTCCAAAAGGCACAAAATTTTTAAAAAAACACGATATTATATTCTGGTACTCGAAATCCGTAAAAGATGTATGCGTAAACGAACTATTCCGCAAGCATGTTATTCCACAAGAAGATTTAAAACGATATAAAAAAGATCAAGATGGCCGACTATGGCGCGACAACCCTGTTGGCGATTACAGTCAAAACAGCATTGAAGCACTAGAAAAAAAGGGATTGATTCACTATACAAAAAATGGAAAACCTCGGATAAAAATGTATCTTGAATGTGAAAATGGTGTGTATTTTAAATACAAGAAAATTCCAGATTATTGGGATGATATTGATGCGTTAAACGCTAATGCTGCTGAACGTTTAGGCTATCCTACGCAAAAACCAGAATTGTTGTTAGAGCGCATTATTAGTGCATGCAGTAATGAAGGCGATACCATTCTCGACGCCTATTGCGGTTGCGGAACAACTATAGCTGTTGCTCAAAAATTAAAAAGACGCTGGATTGGGATAGATATTACCTATCAAAGCATCAGTTTAATACTAAAAAGGCTACAGGATACATATCCTAAAAAATTGAAAAAAATCGAATCTTCACTAATACTAGATGGTGTGCCACGCGATCTAAATAGTGCTATCGCTTTAGCGAATCGCAAAGACGATAAAACGCGCAAGGAGTTTGAAAAATGGGCTATTCTCACTTATTCCAATAATCAAGCACGAATTAACGACAAAAAAGGCGCAGATGGTGGAATTGATGGCGTTTCTTTGTTTGTAGTTTATTCTAGCAAAAACGGTAAAGCTGTTTTTCAAGTTAAATCAGGAAGCGTTAATCGAGCTACTATTGCAACATTAAATAGCGATAGATTACGAGAGAAAGCTGAAATAGGGATTCTGATTTGTTTAAATTCACCGACAAAACCCATGCAGCAAGAAGCGATTGCCGCCGGTATATATAAGCATCCACTATTAAATCGTCAAGACAATTGCATTCAAATTGTGACTGTGCCGGAAATTTTAGCTGGTAAGCGTCTGGATTTACCAATGGGACGAACGGATACGATCAAAACCGCAATGGCTACAAACGATCAAGATCAACAAATAATCTCTTTCGATTAAATTAAAGATTTTCGTAGTTTAGCGCATAAAAAACCGCCGCATTTCAGGAAGAAGTACGGCGGTTTAATCAAAAAAGAAGATACGTAAAAAATACATATCAGCTTTTTATTGTCAAACAGCTACCACCCACCCGCCTTATTGCTGGAAGCTGGTGGCTGACCGCTGGAAGCGGCTACCGCCCCCCGATCCACCCACAGCATGGGCTGCGCAAAGCCCTGCCAGCCCCAGCGCAACCAATCAAGCAGGCGCACCGCTAACCACAGCGCCCACGCCAACATCAGGGCGCGATAGACCCACAGCGGCACCGAGATTACCCAGATTTCCGGTAACTGCGGGCCACCTCGATCCTGATACCAATTTAAGATCGTCGCGCTGGAACCGTGACCGCGAATCCACATTTCGGGATGGCCGAGTAAGCCTTGCTGCACCGCGCCGATCAACGCTGAGAGCGCCAGCAGCGTCAGCAGCACTAGCCCGATTTGCAGCAGATTGAACTGCCACCAGCGTAGCGGCGTGGTGTCCAAGCGTTGCCGCCAACCGAGCGCAAACAGCCAGCCGCCAATTAGCACCGCAACCACCACTTCCGACAGTGCCAGCCCAATACCTAGCAATAGCCAGTCGTACCAGCGCAGCGGCGTTAATTGCACCCGTCCGAGCAGCAGTGCGACCGCAATCAGCACGATCAACAGGCCCCAAAACAGCACCGCTGGCCCAATCCCCGCGCCGCTGGCCCACAGCACCCAGCGATCATCCGGCAGGCGCACCTGTTGCGTGAGATTGACGGCGCTCTGTCCCAGATCGGGACTCAGTGGTCGAAAACTGGTTAGCAATGGGGTCGGTGAGCGCCACGCGAGGCGCATGTCTTGCGTGCCCGGAAGCAGCGGCAGTTCAATCTGGATACTCTGGCTACTCGGCAGCGGCAGCGTGCGCCCATCAATGCTCAGGGAGCGCAATTCAGCGCCATCCGGTAGCGAAATCGTGTGTACACCACCCTGCGTACTGCGGGCCGTGAGCGTCAGCGTCGTATCGGTGCCGCGCCGTCCGGGGGCGATCTGCACGGCCACCCGATCTAACGTCAGCGTCGGCCCGGGTACACCTTCAGGACGGCTGATGCGCAGTCGTAACCGCTCGCCGGGCAGCGGTCGCCACTGCGGGAGCCAACGGCTACCCTGACCCTGATGATGCACTGGCGCGAGATCCATTGCGTCTAAATGCCACAGCGGACTGAGATCGAGCCACCAGGATTCAGTCAGACGCGGATCGCTGCTCGCGGTCAATTCCAGTTCATCGACTGGCGTGAGACTCGATACCCAGTGCAGCGCGGTTTGCCCGGGCGCAAGGACGACCTGCAGCCGTTGCCCGTCGCTTTGCAGTCCAGCGGTTTGCACCGATTCTCCGGGCAGCAGCGGTACCGCGATCAATACCGGAAATTCGGGCGCAGACAGGCGGCTAACTTGCGTGGTCACGCGCCAATCGCGGCCAAAGTCCAAACGCCGTTCGACTAACAGCAGCGGCGGCAGTGCTTCTTGCGTCAGTGGTTGCTCGCCGCTAGATTCGGTCGCGGCCAGCCGCAATAACTGAAGCTGTTGCCCGAGACGACCATCGGCATTGACCCCTTCGATCCGCCAGCCCTCGGCATCGGTCGTGAGCTGACGCGGTGGCAGCGCCAGTCGCACATCAACGCGGGTTTCAGTGCCCAGCGTGCCAGTGAGCTGCACCTGATGGCGACCGCGTGGCAGCGCGAGCAACAGCCGTCCATCGGGATCACGGCGCAGGGTTTCGAGCGCCACACCATCGACCCGCACCGCACTCGGCGACCAGCCGGAGCGCGTTTCCAGCAGCGGCGCAGCCAGTGCGGTCGCGGCATCGAGCGTGAGATCGAGCGTCAACTGTTCCGCTGTCGCCTGTACCGCGAGATCGGCCAGCGTCAGGCAATCGGGCAGACACTCCGGCGGAGCCAAGAGCCGCGTGCGCAAGTCATCGAGCAATTCTGGATTCGGAAATTCAGCAGCCAGCGTCGAGCGTGGCGTGAACAGTGCCGTGAGCGCGACGGCCAGCATCAGCACGGCGAGCGATGTCGGCAATTTGCTCGGCAGTTGGAGCGTCCAGCGCGATAGCGAGACATCCGCCACGCGCCAGCCGAGCGCCAGCAGCAGCGCCCCGCCGATGAGCACGCACACCAAGCGCCAACGCGGAGTCAGCCACCACAGCCGCGCCCCATCCTGCGGGCCAACCGGCGCACTCCAACTGAACTCGACCTGCCGCCACTGCCAATCGGGAATGCCGGGGCCGGTCTGGATCAAGGCTTTAGGATCAAAACGCTCCAGCGGTGAAATGGGCGCGGCGGGTACAGGTTCTGAGAGGCTGGATGCACGGGCTTTACGCTCAGGCTGCATCGCGCCCATTTCATCCATTTCCGCCGGAGCTGGCGCTTCCATCAGTTGCGCGTTGAAGGAAAAGTGCGGCGCTGACCGGGGCGGAGCTGCACCGACCCGCGCACCGGTGGCGCTCCAATACGGCTGCGCCAGTTGTGGATAGAGTCCGTGCCGCACTTCAGTGACCAAAAACGGCAAGCTGATCGTCAGCAGCGCCAAAATTGCCAGCCGTTGATACCAGCGCACCAGCCCGCGCCACCGCGCCAGCCCGCGTGCGTCGGTCTGTTGCGGTAGCAATCGCAACAGCGCCGCCGCTGCCAGCAGATGCAGCCACACCAGACGCGGTGCGCCGGGTTCGAGCCAAATCAACGTCAAAGTGACCAGCGCCAACGCGCCCCAGCCCACGCCCCAGAGTCGCCCGACGCCGAGCGTGAGAATCAGCACTAAAAATAGATCGAGCAGTGTCCAGCGCGTCAGCCAGGTATCGGGGCGATTATCGACGCCAGAGACAGCCAGTAACGCCCAGCCCGGCGGCAGATGCAGTCGGCTGGTCGCGCCGTCGAGCGTCAATGACCAACCCGAAGCCGGAATCCAATCAGCAGGCGCGGATTCGAGCCGACTATCAGCAACTAGGTTTAACTGTCCGCGTCGCACCTCGATGCCGGGCGGCGCATCGGCGGTCAAGCGCGTAATCAGCGCCGGTTGTTCGGCGATCCGCGCCTGACCGAGTGCCAATTCGGGCGCGGTTTCGAGCCGCCAACTGCGCGTCACCTCACCGTTGAGACGGTCGCGCACGCTGTACCCCTGACCATCGAAATCGAGCCACAATTCACGCGCCAAGCGCAGGCGATTCGGCTCAGGATCGGTCTCGCCGCGTCCCTGTTCATTTAATAGCAGCACCGCGCCCGGCCCAGCGGCATACACCGGCAACCGCGCCCAGTCGCTCGGAATGCCGGTTTGATTCGGGTCGAGGCGTTCTAAGCCGGTCAGCTCGACGCGCCGCCGCTCCGGTTGCGCCGCAAATGCCCAGACCTCGCGCTCCGGCCAGGGTGCGGCCAGTTCTTCGGGTCGCCGTAATTCGCTGATCGCGCCGACATGATGACTGGTGATTTCCACCACCCAACGCCCCGGACGCACCTGCACGCGCAAGGTTCCATCCAGATCTAAGCGGGTCGGCAACGGACTAACAATCTGTGATGGCTGACCACCGGGCAACAGCACCGGGCCGAGTTCCAGCGCCCGTGTGCGGCCCGAGACCTCTAATTCCAGCCGCGTCAACACGCGCAACGGTACCTCATCATCTAGGCGACGATAGACATCTAAACGCAGTTGATCGCCCTCGGTTGCGGTGCGTGCTGATCCGGGATCACGCAGCCATAATCGCGCCTCGCGATCCAAACGCGGCACCAGCGGTGCGCCACCATCGAGCGCCAGCGTGACCAGTCCGGTTTGCGGCGGTAGTGCCAGCGATTCGGGACGGTCGCGCCACTGAAAACGCCCGCTGAGTTGATATTGACCGGCAGCCAGTTGCACCGCCGGACGCCCATCCCGAAGCATCACCGGCAGCGGATGATTATCCGCCTGCACCGCCTGCGGCCAGTGCTCGACATCGCCGGGCAGCATCACCCAATCGGCGGCATTCAGCGTCCAGCGTTGCGTAAACCGCCCGCCGCTGGCATCGAGTTCAAGCTGCAAGCGTCCGGGCCAAGCGCACAGCCGTTGCGCACCATCAGCGGCCAGCGGACAGACGCGAGGATCGCGGCCCGGTGGTTCCTGCTCCAACACCCAGGGCACCCAGGGCGCGAGTGCCTCGGGGATGGTGTAACCCTCAGCCGTCGCGTGCGCCGCGAGCAGCGCCAACCCACCGCCCAACAGCCAAACCGCGAAGCGAATGCGCATGAAATGGGACATAACTGTGCCTCGTGAGTGGGAAAGGACAGCGGCATCAAGAACGACCCGAACGACTGGTCAGACGATCCGCGCTATATCGTCGATCTGCTCCGGCGCGTGGTGCAGATGAGTCTGAAAACTGTGCGGGATGAAGCCGACGCTTCCACCAAAAAAGCTATTCCTCAGCCTCTGACGGCACAATAACAGCGACTGTCGCCTGTACATAGCGAGCAATAGATTCCAAAGCGGTGGTGATGGCTGTCTGCAACGGTTCCACTGAACTATCACCGCCTTCCGCTAAATGCCTTTCTAAGCGACTCGCTTGCTCCGCCACCTCAAGCAGGCCCATATTGCCCGCCGTTCCCTTGAGTTTATGGGCGAGTTGTCGCGCGGCTTCCGGTTCAGCGTTCGCAATGATCTGCGCACTATCAGCATAGTCATGTGCGAAGCGTTGCAAATATTGGCAATACAGATCGGGTTTCCGCCAAATAGCCAGTCCCTGATCGAGGGCCAGACCGGGTAGCGCCGTGCAGGATTGTTGCGCATCCGCAGCCGCGTCCGTAGTCTGGGTTGACGCGATCACCGCCGCAGTTGGCAGCTTCACCAGCGAGAGAATCAAGGCCACCGCTTCCGTCACATCGAACGGTTTTGACAGAAAGGCGTTCATCCCCGCCTCAAGTGCAGCGCGGTGCTGCTCACCAACGGTGTCGGCAGTCAGGGCAACAATCGGTAACTGCGACAGGCCCGCGTGTTGCGAATCAGGCGCGTAGCCGTGCGCCCATCCATCACCGGCATCTGCACATCCATCAACACCAGATCGACCGCTTCAGGATGCGCGATCAGCCAATTCACCGCTTCCTGACCATCGCTGGCAAGCTGCACCGTCGCGCCCTCATCGCTAAAAATGCGTTGCGCAACATCGCGGTTAATATCACTGTCATCGACGACGAACAGACGCAGACCGACTAAACGACGGGCGTTGACCGGCGTCGCGGGGGTCTGCGGCAAGCGACCCAAGCGCCGCTGACGTTCACGGATCACCGCATCATAGAACGATGAAGGCGTCAGCGGCTGCGTGAGCACCGCGTCCATCGCCTGAACATGCGGCAGCTCTAATAAGCTGGTGCTGTTATGGGCGGTGAGCAGAAACAGCAGCGGTCGCGCCGCAGTCGGGAGCGCGTGACGAATCGTGTTTGCGATGCCAAAAACATCGGATCCGGGTTCGCGCCAATCCAAGAGCACCACCGCCTCAGTTCCCTGAAATGCCGCATCACCCAAAACATAGCGTAGTGCTTGCTGTCCCGACGCCACCTGCGTCGCCGTCCAGCCGAGTGCCGCAACCGTAGCGGCTGCCCCTCGCGCACAACGGGATTGTCATCGACGATGAGCACGCGAATCCGTGCGCTCTCATCTTCCGTGTACTGTGTGGGCGTGGTCTCTAGGACATCAAATATCAGCTCAAACCAGAAGGTGCTACCAACCCCCAGCGTGCTATTGAGCTTCAGCGAACCGCCCATCAGTTCCACGAAGCGTCGGGAAATCGCCAACCCAAGCCCCGATCCGCCAAAGCGCCGCGTGGTGGACGCATCCGCTTGCGCAACAGGTGTTTTGATGACCTGTACCCATTCACGGTGTCCATCACTGGCAAAAGTCAGCTCTTCTTCATTTGATCGCGGTTGACCAGCGGCAATCACCGCTTGATCATTAGCACGGAAAAAATCGGCCTGCTCAGATGAGGTAAAATCATAGTCAGTCCGACCGACGATCTGCGTTTTGCTTAAACCATAAAGGTTTTCAAAACGTCGATTACAGGTTATATAAACCCCGTCAGGATCTTTCAGCCAGACGAGATCGGGAATATTGCTAAACAGCGTTTCGAGCAGTTGTTGGCTATCGCGCAGTGCAATTTCTGCCAGTCGTTTTTCCGTGACATCCCCATCTAAACCGCGATAGCCAATAATCCGGCCGTCGTCATCATGAATGGGCATACCCGTGCTATAGACATAGAGTAAACGCCCATCGCGATGCTGATTGATATTCTCAAGGTCGCGGAATGATGCACCGCGTGCAACGATATCGCTAAATTCCGCCGCCACGCGCACGGCTTCATTCGCTGGCATTAAATCAAAAGCCGAGCGTCCGAGAATTTCAGCGGGTGTGTAGCCAAGCACGGTTTGCACGCCTTCGGAAGCATAGGTATAGCGGGCCTGTGAATCGACTTCCCAAACCCAATCGGCAGAGGCATCAACGATGTCTTGAAAGCGTTGGCGACTGGCGTTGAGTGCTTGCTCGGCTTTTTTGCGGGTAGTAATGTCTTGCACGGTGCCGCGCAACAGGATGACTTGTCCAGTCGCGTCAAATACCGGCTCGCCACGCGCCGTAATCCAACGGGTGCTACCATCGGGACACACAACCTCGGCATCACACTGATAAGCCGCGCCATGCGTCAGCGCCTCTTGAACATATTGCGTTAAATTGCTCCAGCTCTTCGCGGTGAAATACTGCATTACCTCTGGATATAAGGCCGCCGGTAATGTCGGATCGCGGCCATAAATTCGATAGACTTCTTCTGACCAATGATGGGTATTAGTGGGAATATCCCATTCCCAGTGCCCAATTCCGGCAATGCGTTGCGCTTCACGCAAACGCGCTTCGCTGTCGCGTAGGGCGGCGGTGGCGGCTTTATGGGCGCTAATATCCAAAGCATAAACAATCCGCATTGCCGAGCGACTATCATCGGTCTGCGTCACAGTCACATCTAATAGCACTGGGAAACGCTCACCATCCTTGCTCAGATGTTCGGTCTCAAAAACACAATGCCCAGTCGCATCCGCCTGCTGTAATGCCATTAGCGTTTCAGCCACGCGGTCAGCCGGAAACAATGCCGCGACCGGCATCCCGATTAGCTCTTCAGGACGATAGCCGCGCCGCTTGGCAAAAGCCGGATTGACCGCGACGAGTCGCTGATGTACCGGATCGCCGATGGCCAAATTCAATTCAGCTTTGATAAAGGCATCATTCCAGAGCGCCAGCCGTAATTCCGCTGCCTTGCGTGCCGAAATATCCTCAATAACGGAAATAAAATAATCCGGCGCACCGTTCGGCTGGCGAACCAGTGAAACGGTCAAATGCCCCCAAATCAGATCCCCATTTTGACGGATGTAGCGTTTATCGAGCGCATAGGTCTCAATATCGCCATTGAGCAAGCGTTCAACTAAAATCAAATCGTGATTGATGTCATCGGGATGACTGATGTCTTGAAAGCGCAAGTTGAGCAGTTCAGTCTCGGCATAGCCAAGTAAGGCGCAGAGCCGTTTATTGACCCGCAACCACTGACCATTCGGAACCACTAACGCAATACCAACGGCGGCTTGTTCAAAGGTCGCCAAAAAGCGTTGCTCGCTTGCATGTAATTGTTCTAGCGCCGCAAGGCGTTCAGTTTGAGCGTCATGAATGGCAGTCGCCAGTGCCATTTGCTGACGATGGCGTAATAATAATGAGCCGACGAATAGCGTGAGTAAAATAAATCCGCTGATCAATCCCAGCAGCGCAATTTTTGGTAAAGCCAAAGCGCGAATTTCCGCTTGATCGAGCTTGGCAATCAGGAACCAATCGGTTCCTGGAATGGCTTTAGCGACACCAAGAACCGGAACATCACGATAATCAACGCCCTCAATCACATCATTGGCGGCAACCTCACCGCGCAGCCATTGCGCCGCCAGCAGCCGGACGCTGGAAACAGGCCGACTGGTCTGGGTCGTATCGTCCAGATAACGCAGCGGACAGAGATAGCGCACATGCTCGCCATCACGACGAAATAGGAAGGTTTCACCGCTGCTAATGTTGCTTGACCACGCACTCAGCGTCGGGCACAGCCAATCCTGCGCATCAATGCGCAGAATGACCTAGGGTGACGGCCCCGCGCCGATGAGTGGAATTGCATAATCGAGATGGATATGCCCTAGCCGATCCAAATATGGATCAATTCGCTGGATGTGGTTTGCGGTAGGATTCGCGGCAAGTAATTGCGTTAATTCCGGCGGGATGTCATGGGAGACCTCATCGGTACTCCAAATCAATTGCCGTTCGGCATCATAAAGCGAAACACTCGCTACACTTTTTTTAACACTGAGCCGAGCCAATCGTGCCTGAAGCTGCTGTGCTGCCGCAAGATCATGTTGATTGATCCAGCGTTGATATTCATCCAACAAATTAGGATTGAGGCCGACGATTTCGGCATCACTGCGCCGCTCATCTAACCAATCGGTGATTTGGTGTGCCTGAAGATCAACAATGGCACGCAGACGGTCACTCTCATAACGCTTCTTTTCTTTCAGAACCGAGTCAATGCCAAATCCACATAGACCAATAATAATGAGCGTAATCAGTAGCTCTAATAGTCGGTGCATCCAGCTATAACGCACAAGCGTAATCACTTTATTCATGAAGTTGACCTCACAATCGTCAATCCTTACACTGAGCAGCGCAATCAGTTGCCGCTTTTATCCAGATTTACTACCGACGACACGGAGCGCCTGTTAGTCGCACAACGGGCTGCCGTAACCTTCTATTTCTAATCGAAATAATAGCTTAACCTGCAACGCTTTTAGGCGTGTAACGTTGGGGCGAGGCTGCTTGCAGCCAGACAATGAGAAACGCCAGCCAGCTTCGTGATTGCACGCAATCGGATGATCGCCGTGACGAAGTTGGTAGCTAAGGGGGGCGGGAGAGTGAAAATTCCAATTCATCCGCCCGTGACGGGCGGAAAAAAGGCTACTTCTTGACCATCCTGAATCTGGGTATCGGGTCGCGCCAGCTCTTGCGCAACGGCGGCCAGCACGGTTTGTTCCGCGCCGAGCGCCTCAGCCCAGACGCCCCCGCGTGTACACAACTGCTCGCGCAGTGCCGCGACAGTAGCGATCTCGGCTGACCATACAAGCTGTTCTTCGCTGGTGGCTAACTGTTCGCGTAGACGGGCGAAATAACGTAGGTGAATCATGGTGTTATCGTGTGATACGGCGTGCAGTGTCGTTAGATTATGTGCCAGCGGTAAGCTTGACGGTGAATGATCCAATTCAACTGGCACACAACCCAACGCCAGACTTAAAAGTGACGAAGCCAACGCTTCGTCACCAGATCAACGGAATTAACCGTCCGCCATCATCATATTCAGCATCAGCTTATTGAGCCGTCCGACAAATGCTGCCGGATCGTCAAGCTGACCGCCCTCTGCTAATTGCGCCTGATCGAATAAAATCGACGCCAGATCATTAAAATGCACGTCGTCCGACTCGGATTCCAAACGCCGCACTAATAAATGATCCAGATTGACTTCTAAGATCGGCTTGGTCGCAGGCGCACTCTGCCCGACCGCCTTGAGCACGCGGGCGAGATTGGCGCTCATGTCATCCGCGCCGACCACCAGACAGGCCGGTGAATCAACCAACCGCGTGCTCGGGCGCACGTCTTCGACCTGCTCAGCGAGGGCAGTTTTGAGCCGATCCAACAGCGGCTTGTGCTCGGTAGCGGCTTTTTCTTTGGCTTCCTGCTCGTCTTTGTCAGCCAATTCGCCGAGATCCAGATCACCCTTTGCGACCGATTGCAGCGACTTGCCTTTGTATTCGTGCAGATGACTGACCAGCCATTCATCAACCCGATCTGACAATAGCAGCACTTCGACGCCTTTTTTGCGGAACACTTCCAGATGCGGGCTGTGACGCGCTGCCGCCGGACTGTCAGCGGTGATGTAATAGATCTTGTCCTGACCGTCTTTCATGCGCTCGATATAGGCATCCAGCGATTCGCGCTGCTCGCTGCTTTCGCTGTGCGTGGTCGAGAAGCGCAATAAACCAGCGAGCCGTTCTTTATTGGCGAAGTCCTCGGCTGGGCCTTCTTTAAGCACCTTGCCGAATTCATCCCAAAAAGTCGCGTATTTTTCCGGCTCATCATTAGCCAGGGTTTCGAGCAGACCGAGCACGCGCTTGGTATTGGCTTGGCGAATAGTGTCGATCTTGCGATTATGCTGAAGAATCTCACGCGAGACATTCAGCGGCAGATCGTCGGAATCAACGATGCCTTTTACAAATCGCAGATAATGCGGCAGCAGCTTGTCGGCTTCATCCATGATGAAGACGCGCCGCACATAGAGTTTAACGCCATGTTTTTGGTCGCGGTCGAATAGATCCCAGGGCGCTTTACTTGGTACATAGAGCAGCGTGGTGTATTCGTTGGTGCCCTCGACGCGATTGTGCGCATAGGCTAACGGCGGCTGGAAATCGTGCGAAACGTGTTTATAGAAATCGTGGTATTCCTCTTCCGTGATGTCGGATTTATTGCGCATCCAGAGCGCGGTACCGCGATTAACTTGCTCAAATTCCGGTGGCTCGCCTTTTTTCTGCTCGGCCTCTTCGCCATAATAGTCTTTGGCCATTTCGACCGGAATCGCCAGATGATCGGAGAATTTGCCGATAATTGAGCGCAAGCGCCAGCTATCTAAAAACTCTTTTTCATCGTCTTTCAAATGCAGCGTGACATCGGTGCCGCGTTCGGCTTTTACGACGGTTTCGAGCGTATAGCTGCCGCGTCCGTCGGATTCCCAGCGCACGCCGTGTTCGGCTCCAAGTCCGGCGCGGCGTGAGGTCAGTGTGACGGTATCGGCGACGATATAGGCCGAATAAAAGCCGACGCCGAATTGACCAATGAGCGTGCTGTCTTTGGCTTGATCGCCGGACAAGCTCTCGATAAAGCGGCGCGTGCCGGAGCTGGCAATACTGCCGATGGTCTCGACGACTTCGTTGCGGCTCAACCCAATGCCATTGTCGGAAATGGTGATGGTGCCGGCGTCGCGGTCAACGGTGACGCGGATGCGCAGTGCCGAATCGCCCTCGTAAAGTCCATCGTCGCTCAGGGCTTCAAAACGGAGTTTTTCGGCAGCATCTGAGGCGTTAGAGACCAGTTCGCGCAGAAAGATCTCTTTGTTCGAGTAGAGCGAGCGGATCACCAGATCCAGCACCTGACTCACTTCGGCCTTGAACTCCAGTGTTTCCTTATGCGCTTCGACTGTCATCTTGAATCTGTACCCTGTGTAGAGAAAAAAGTATGGGAGAAGAGTGGATCAAACCCGCTGGCCGACGCAGCAGCGCCCGCGCAGCGGATCAGCTATTGTCGCACGGGCGACGGCGGCTACAATGCCGCGTTCGGTCTGGGTGTCTGCGCGGTCGGTTCCGCCGTCGCACGCTGGCCGCTGAGTGAAGACTATTCAACCATAATTCAAGGGTTTGAAGATGGAAACGATCCGCATCGCCACCACGCCATTCGACGGCCAGCGCCCGGGAACGTCCGGGTTGCGCAAAAAAGTGAAGGTCTTTCAGCAGCCGGGCTATCTGGAAAACTTTGTTCAAGCCATTTTTGACACCCTGCCCGAATTGCGCGGCGGCAGTTTGGTCGTCGGCGGCGATGGGCGCTATTTCAACCGCGAGGCCATTCAGATAATCTTGCGGCTGGCGGCAGCGAATGGCGTGCAGCGGCTGATTGTCGGGCGCGGCGGGTTGTTTTCGACGCCAGCGGTGTCGTGCGTGATCCGCAAATCTAAAACGCAGGGCGGCATTGTGCTCTCGGCCAGCCATAACCCGGGCGGGCCGGATGAAGATTTCGGCATCAAGTTCAACGCCGCCAATGGTGGCCCCGCGCCCGAGTCTGTCACCGAGGCGATCTTTGCCCGCACCCAAACCATCGACGGGTATCTGACGCTCGACACGCCGCCGCTCGATCTCGATCAGCTTGGGACGTTCCAGCTTGGCGCGGCTACGGTTGAGATCATCGATCCAGTGAGCGATTACGCCAATCTGATGGAAGCATTGTTTGATTTCGATGCTATTCATCAGTTGTTCAATTCTGGCCAGTTCCAGATGCGCTTTGACGCCATGCACGCGATCACTGGCCCCTATGCGGTCGAGATTCTGGAAAATCGCCTCGGCGCGGCTCCGGGCACGGTGATGAACGGTGTGCCGCTGGAAGATTTCGGCGGCGGTCATCCCGATCCCAATCTTGCCCACGCGCAGGAATTAGTCGCGCTGACGCAGGGCGCAGACGGACTCGACTTCGGCGCAGCCTCGGATGGCGATGGTGACCGTAATATGATTCTCGGACGCGACTGTTTTGTCACGCCGAGTGATAGTTTGGCGATTCTCGCCGCCAATGCGCATCGTCTGCCGGGCTATCGGCAGGGGATTCGCGGCATCGCCCGCTCGATGCCGACCAGTCAGGCGGCCAATCGCGTCGCGGATTTTTTGGGGATCGAATGTTTTGAGACGCCGACCGGCTGGAAATTCTTCGGCAATCTGCTCGACGCCGGACGCATCACGCTCTGCGGCGAAGAGAGCTTCGGCACCGGCTCGGATCATGTGCGCGAAAAAGACGGGCTGTGGGCGGTGCTGTTCTGGCTCAATCTGCTGGCGGTGCGGCAGCAATCGGTGGCAGAAATTCTGACCGATCATTGGCGACGCTTTGGGCGCAACTTCTATACGCGGCATGATTATGAAGGCGTGGATCTCGCCGCTGCGGAAGGGCTGGTCGATCATCTGCGCCGCTTGCTGCCCGATCTGCCAGGGCGTCAGCTTGGCGCGGAGACGGTGAGCTATGCCGACGATTTCGCTTACACCGATCCGATTGATGGCAGTGTGTCCGCGCAACAAGGCATCCGCATCGGCTTTGCCAGCGGGGCGCGGATTGTTTATCGGCTGTCGGGCACCGGCACCTCGGGTGCAACGCTGCGCGTGTATCTCGAATATTTCGAGCCAAATCCGGCACTACATCAGCAGGATACGCAGGACGCGATGCGCCCGCTGGTGCTCATCGCCCGTGAATTGGCGCAGATCGAAGCGCGTACCGGACGGGCGGAACCGGATGTGGTGACCTGAGACGGGGGCAGAGTGCTGGCCGCTGGCAGCAACCCCCTACTCCCCCCGCACTACCCGCCAAAACCCCTGATGCGTCTGGTGGCTGACATCACGAATAGCACGAATAGGTGTCTGACCCCTATTTCCTCCTATTTCCTACTATTTCCTACGGGACGCAACAGGTAATCAAGATATTCACAATACGAGGGTTCAGTATGTCACTCGACAATGTCTCTGAACGTATGATGGGCTGCTTCATTGGTTTGGTTGTCGGCGATGCCTTTGGGGCTCCTTATGAGTTTTTTCCACGCGGAAAGCTGATCGTACAAGAGACGTTCACTGAAATTGTGAATAGTAAATTGCAAATCAAAAAAGGTGAATGGACGGATGATTCCTCTATGGCGCTGGCATTGGCCGACAGCCTGCTCAGTTGTGGCGGTTTCGATCCGAAAGATCAGATGCAACGCTATCGTCGCTGGGTTTTTACGGACGAAGGATATTGTTCGTCTAGGGCGACGGCATTCGGTTTTGGTCAAACTTTTTTGCATGCTTTATGGTGCTCGAAAAAAAACGATATACCCTATCCCGGCAGCATCAATCCCAAGCGCCCCGGCAATGGATCATTGATGCGTCTGGCGCCGATTCCGATTTATTTTTTGAGTGATCTCGAACAAACCATAAACTATGCCGGTCTTTCAAGCATGGTGACTCACGGTCATCCTGAATCTGTTTATGGCGCGCGACTGTTTGCCCGTATTCTTCATCAAGCCCTCAAGGGGCGGGAGAAAGCCGAGATTTTGCAGCAAACGCCGGAGTCGGATGCGCCTGAGCGTATTCAGGCGATCGCTAATGGCGCTTATCTCGACAAGCCTATGGAGGAAATTGATGGTACATTTTTTGCTGCGCAATCTCTGGAAGCGGCTATGTGGTGCTTTGCGCGAACTGATAGCTTCAAGGATGCAATCCGGCTGGCTGTTGCGCTTGGCGGGGACACGGACAGTACGGCGGCCGTTTGTGGCCAGGTGGCTGGGGCTTACTATGGTCTTTCGGCGATTCCAGAGCCTTGGACAACCGAGCTGGTGAAGCGGGATGAGGTGTTTGCAGTAGCGGAGCGTTTGTGCCAGGCGGGATGCGCCGACAAGTAAACGGCCATGCCAGGCGTCCTTTTTTAGTGCAGATCAAATTGATCTGATGTCGCTTAGCGGAACCGCTCCGGCCTCAGTCCGTATCGCCCTGTAGGAAATAGGGGTCTGCCCCTATTTCAATGATTAGACAGGATTAACAAGATGGTTCAGGATTTACAGGATTCTTTTAAGATAGATAAATCAATCAATCAATCAGCATTTAAAATCTTGTTAATCCTGAATCATCCTGTAAATCCTGTCTAAATTCTAAACTTCCCCCCGCACCACCCGCCAAAACCCCTGATGCGTCTGGCGGCTGACATCGCCGTCAATCACCACCTCGATCAACCCTGCTGGCTGCTGCGGTTGCAGCGATTCAGCTAGTGCCTGCCGAAATCCCACGCCATCGGAGACTTGACGATGCGCCAGCCCGAATGTTCGCGCTAAGTCTTTAAATGCAATATCAATCGGCGTGCGCCACAGCGTCGTAAATTCGGGCAAGCCGTACTGTGGCAGATAATCGAAAATGCGCCCGCCACCATTGTTCAGCACAATGCCGGGCCGCTCCAGCGCCCGCCATGCCAGCAACCCGCTCAGATCATGCAGCAGCGAGAGATCGCCAAGCAGCGCCGTGGTTGGTGTGCCAGCGGCGTTGAGTCCGGCGAGTGTCGAAGCCTGACCGTCGATGCCGCTGGCCCCGCGATTGCCAAATAGCCGCAGTGACTGCGCCCGCGCTCCCGACCAAGTATCTAACTGACGAATCGGCATCGAATTCGCGCACAACAGGCCGTCATCTGCCGGAAGCTGGGCGATCAGCTCGCCGATCAATTGCCCTTCGCACCAGGGCGCGTGCGCGAGATAGTCGGCGGCAAGCTGCGCGATGTGCTGTTCAGCGGTGCGCCAAGCGGCCAGCCACGCACGATCCGCCGCGTTGATCTCCGATTCCGCTGCCAGCCACGCGCACACTGTCGCCGGATCGAGCGCAAGTTTCTGTTGCACATCGTAATTCGGATCGCTCCAACTGCCGCTGGTGCTGACCAACAGTGTCGGCACCTCAGCAAGCCAACTGAGCAGGGTTTTGGAAACCGGCGCTCGTCCGATGCGCAATACCCAAGCGGGTTTGAGCGCCGTTGCGGTGGTCGGATGACGCAAAAAGCTGTCATAACGGGTGATACGTGCGGGGGAAGCCGCCCCAAAACGCAAGCCTGAGAGTGGATCGCAGAGCACCGGCACGCCGAGTCGCGCTGCTGCTTGCCAGAGTGCCGCCGCGCCTGCGGCTGACCACTGGCCCGGCCCGCAACAGATCAGGCCGTGTCCACTATGTCGCGTGAAGTGTTGGAGCGCGTGGCGTGCTTGTGCTGGGATCGCGCTGGGCAGGCTGTCGGCGCTATCGCTGAGAGCGAGCGGCGGTTGCGGTTCGGGTGCCGCCTGACAGCTTGGCTCTGGCACCAATGGTTCACGAAACGGCAGATTCAGATGCACCGGCCCGGGCCACGCGCCCAGACTTTCCGCCGCTGCCCGTCGTCCGAGTGCGCGGATCTGTTTTAAGGCCAGCGGCGTGGCCTCAGGTGTGCCCGGATCGTAAAACGCCCGCACCTGCACCCCGAACAGGCGCGTTTGGTCGATGGTCTGATTCGCGCCCCAGCCGCGCAGTTCGGGCGGTCGATCCGCTGACAGCAACAGCAACGGAATCTCGGATTCCGCCGCTTCGATCACCGCTGGCAGCCAATGCGCCAGCGCACTGCCCGAAGTGCAGAGGACGCCGACCGGACGCCGCGAAGCCCGCGCCATACCGAGCGCCACAAATGCGGCACTGCGTTCATCGACAATCGGTGTCACGGTTACAGCCGGCTGACGCTGGGCGGCTAACACCAATGGTGTCGAACGCGATCCGGGCGACAGCACCAGTTGACGCATTCCGCCGGCAATCAGTCCATCAAACAGCGCCAGCGCCCAGCGTAGATTGACGCAGCCAAGATCAGTGGTCATCGTGTTTAAACAGTCGATTAGGCAAATTGCAGCGCCGTAGACATCGCCGCCAGCTTATGTTCAGTTTCCTGCCATTCGCTCTCAGGATCGGAGCCGCTGACCAGTCCCGCACCCGCGTACAGATCGGCCGTGCGGTCGAGAATCCGCGCACAGCGCAGCAGCACCCAGAGTTCGCCGGTCAAATCCGGTTCAATCAGCCCCGCCGCGCCCGTGTACCAACCGCGTTCGAGTGGCTCATGCGCATCGAGCCACGCCCGCGCCGCCGCACGCGGCTGGCCATTGGTCGCCGGTGTCGGATGCAGCCGTTCGGCCAGCTCAAACACATCGACTCCGGGATGCAGCTCACCGCGTAGCCGCGTCCACAGATGTTGCGCATTATTGAGTTGCAGAATACTCGGCCCCTCGGGTGGCTCCAGTCGCCGACAGCACTGACTGAGCGCCGTGCGCACCGCCTCGACCACGACGCGATGTTCACGCAAATTCTTCTCGCAACTTTGTAACCCCAGCGTGATCGCCGCATCGCGGTCGCTGTCCTCGGCGCGACTGGCCGTACCAGCGAGCGCATCGGCTTCCACGCGGTCGCGGCGCTGGGTAAACAGCCGTTCTGGGGTCGCGGCGACAAAGCTGGCCGCCTGTCGCCGAATGTTAATCACCTGACAGGACGGAAATAGATAGCTCAACGCGGCGTTGAGGCGGTCGAAATCAAAGCGCCGATGACCGAGCAGCCGTTGCCGACGACAGACGACGACCTTTTCTAAACGATTCTGCGCAATCTCGGCCAGCGCCTCGGCAACCAAATCGCGCCAAGCCGGACGATCTGGCGTGCTGGCGAGCGGATCGAGATGGGCTGAGGTCAGCGGCGCAAGCGTCGGGCGGTCGAGCAGCGGCACCCAGCGATCTAACCACGCCTCCCACCGCGCCAGTTGCGCCGCTGGATCGGTCGGACGGTGCGCCGTCAGCACCAGCGCCGCCTGTCCGCCATGCGCCCGCAGTGCCAGCTCCGGCAACCACAGCAGCGCATTAGGCAGATCGTCGGCAACGGCGTGCGGCGTGGCAGCAAAACCGAGCAATCCGAACCCATTGAAACCCGTTTCATCGGGGTCAGACTGCACCCAGGTTGCGCGAAGATCGTGCGCGATCTGTTGTAGGTTGCGCAAACGCGCTGGCCCCTCGGCTGTCCACTCAGCGGCAATCCCATAACCCGCCCGCAGCTCGCCGCGATCACTGTGCGCAAACTGAAAGCGCGGGCCGTCGAGATCGGGAGCACGCGCCAGCGCATACGGCAGTTCGAGAATCAGCGACGCAGGGCCGCGACCCGAAGCAAGCGGCAGCCGCCCGACGCTTTCGCGCAGTCGGGCCTTAAGCTGATCGAGGATTTGAAGCGATTGCAGCATGAGTCGAATCGTGGCGGGGCTGTGAATTGAGATAAACCGCCGTGACGGTGCAGAGCGGTTCGCTGACAATGCCAGTGATTATACTTAAAAATTTGCAAATGCTTAATCGAAAATTTATTATTGCAAATTCAATAATTCGAGATCCTGTTGAATCGGGAAATTAATAATGAACACATTATACTATGGCGATAATTTGAATGTCTTGCGCGAGCAGCTTAAAGATGAATCCGTCGATCTGATTTATCTCGATCCGCCGTTTAATTCCAATGCAAATTATAATGTGCTGTTCAAATCCCCGACTGGTGAAGATAGTCACGCTCAAATCGAAGCCTTTACGGATACTTGGCATTGGGGCGAACAGTCGGAGCGCGAATTTACAGAATTATTGTCACAACCGAATACGGATGTGGCAAATCTGATAACAGCTTTGCGCGGATTTTTGGGCGCAAATGATATGATGGCGTATTTAACGGCGATGGCAATTCGATTATTAGAATTGCATCGCGTGCTCAAGCCAACTGGCAGTTTATATTTACATTGTGATCCAACGGCGAGTCATTATTTGAAAATTGTATTGGATGCGGTATTTGGAAATAACAAGTATCGTTCTGAGATTAGCTGGAAACGTTCAAGTGCGCATAATGATGCAAAGCAAGGGCGCAAGCAGTACGGTAATATTAGGGATGTAATTTATTTTTACACTAAATCAGATGATTGGGTTTGGAATTGGCTTTATACTCCGTATGATCCAAAATATATTGAAACTGCTTATCGCCATATCGAACCAGAAACAGGCAGGCGTTATCGACTTGATAATTTGACTGGTCCGGGTGGAGCGGCAAAAGGTAATCCTCAATATGAAGTGATGGGCGTAACCCGTTATTGGCGCTACTCAAAAGAAAAAATGGAGCGGTTAATCGAAGAAGGGCGCGTCATACAAACTAAACCGGATACAGTTCCGGCTTACAAGCGTTATCTTGATGAAATGCCCGGTGTTCCATTACAAAACAACTGGGACGACATCAATTCAGCAAGTGGCAAGGAATTTTTTAATTATCCCACACAAAAACCGCTCGCGCTGCTAGAGCGTATTATTCAAGCCAGCAGCAATGCAGGCGATGTGATTCTTGATCCATTTTGTGGTTGCGGCACTGCCATTCACGCCGCCCAATCGCTCAACCGCCACTGGATTGGCATTGACATCACCCATCTAGCCATCAGCTTAATTGAAAATCGCCTCAAAACTGCATTCCCCGAAATTCAATTCGATGTACAAGGCACACCAAAAGACCTCGATGGCGCACGCGATTTAGCCGAGCGCGACAAATATCAATTTCAATGGTGGGCCTGTTCACTGGTCAACGCCCAACCCTATCAGGGGAAAAAGAAAGGCGCAGATGGTGGGATCGACGGCCAGATCTTTTTTCAGGATGAAAAACACAAACCTAAAAAGATCGTGGTGTCAGTTAAAGGTGGGAATACGGTCAGCGTTGCGATGATCCGCGATCTAGCGCATGTCGTCGAACGCGAGCAAGCGACGATAGGTTTATTTATTACACTGGCCGAACCAACTAAACCGATGCGCAAAGAAGCAACTGGATGCGGCTTTTATCAATCGCACGCTTACGGCAATAAACTTTATCCGAAGATTCAGATTTTAACCATCGCCGATTTATTAACCGGCCAAGCACGACCTGAATATCCAGCCGGACTCGAATTAGCGCCAAAATCTGCGCCGAACGATGCAACCCGTCAACGCAAAAAGCAGGAATCATTAGGGTTATAGGTTAGTATTTGAATTTACGGTCACGAAGCTAGAGCTTCGTGACCAGAAAAATCAGAACAGACTTTTAATTCAGCGCCGCCCAAAACAAACCAGCAGCCTATTTCTGTTGACGCAGCCCCCGCAACACCTCCCGTGCTGCCTGATAATCAAACTGCTTGATTTCCGCCTCTAGGCGATTGACTTGCGCCCCAAAGTTCTGCTGTAACAGTGCTTGATGCGCGGCAAAAAAGCGATTGGATTCCGTATCATCGGCGGCAAGCAAGGTAGCAAGCTGATCGAGAATCGCCGTCACATCCGCCGCCGTCAGAGATGACGCGGGCATCGCGCAGGTGCTAGAAACTGCTGCCGGGGTGCGCAGCCAATGACTGGCGTTGATTTCCGTCAACAGACCATCGAGCGCCTCGGCCAGCTCCAGTGCCAAACGCGGGGCGGCGAGATCGAGCGCCCGAGCGCAGGTCTCGGTTTCAGTGGCTAATTGATGCAGCCGATTTGCAAACAAATTGCCCGCCGTGCCTTTGAGCCGATGCGCGATAAACACCAAACGATCACGGTCGCCCTGTTGTGCCGTCTCGCGCAACATGGCGACTTGATCCTGATTAGATTCAAGCACCGCCTGCAACAGTCGCGGAATGAAATCCGGATTATGCGCATAGCGTGCTTCAAGCGCCTGCCAATCGATCCCAGTCGTCGGCGTCGGCGTTGCGGCGGCTATCGGCGCGTCCGTTACGGCTGCATCTGGCAGCGCAACAGCCGCGACAACGGCGGTGCTGGGAGCGGTCGTCGGGCAAGCGTGGCGCACGATCATTGCGATTAACGCCTCGACCTCGACCGGCTTGGCGATGTGATCGACCATTCCCGCTTGCAAACACAGATGACGCTCGGTGTTGAGCGCGTGCGCAGTCAGCCCCACAACCGGCAAGCGCGGGGCAAATTGATGAATACGCTGCGTGGCTTCCAGCCCATCCATCACCGGCATTTGAATATCCATCAGCACCAGATCAAAGGCCGTCGGCCCCTCGCGCTCAACGCACTCAACCGCTTGGCGACCATCTTCGACCAACGTCAAATCTGCGCCCTCGGTGCCGAGCATTTCTGCAAGCACCAGCCGATTAGCGAGATTATCTTCCGCTGCCAATAGCCGCACTCCACGCAGTCGCGCCCCGACCGGCGCACAGGGTTCGACCGGACAGGATTCGGCAGCGAGTCGCCTCGGGCCAATCACGCCCTGTGGTTCAATCAGCGGCAAGCGGGCTTCAAAGCGCGTGCCTTCACCAAAGCGGCTCCAAGCGTGAATTTCGCCGCCCATCAATTCAACCAGCCGTTTGCTGATCGCTAATCCCAGACCACTGCCCCCATACCGGCGCGTGATAGAACCGTCGGCCTGCTCAAAAGGGCGGAATAAATTAGCGAGATAATCTTCGCGCATTCCGATGCCGGTATCTGTGACGCTAAAACTAATCCAGCCATCTTCGCGCTGAATGCTCAAGGTCACAGCGCCTTGATTGGTGAATTTGATCGCATTCGACAATAAATTCGCCAAGACCTGCGACAGCCGTAAATCATCACCTAAAAACGATGCGGGCAATTCTGGCCCTTCATCGACATGGAAGTGCAAGCCCTTTTCGGTTGCTCGCGTGCTGAATAAATCGACTGAGCGTTCAATCAGGGCGCGTAAATCGACTGCGGTATGAGTGATATCGAGCTTATCGGCTTCGATTTTTGAGAAATCGAGAATATCATTGATAATCCCGAGCAATAATTGACCGGAATCGAGAATGCGCTGAAAAAAGGCGCGAATTTTCGCAGGATCGGTTTCGCGCACGCCGATTTGCGCAAATCCGAGCACAGCATTGAGCGGGGTGCGAATTTCATGGCTCATATTGGCTAAAAATTCGCTTTTGAGCCGCGCCAAGCGTTCGGCTTCGACTAACGCTGCTTCGCGAGCAGCTTCGGCCTGTTTTTGGGTCGAGCTGTCGATAAAGCTGACCACCGCGCCGACAATCTCGCCTTCGCGCCGGATCGGGTGCGATGAATACGAGACCGGCAGCGCGGTGCCATCGGCACGCCAGAATAGTTCATCATCGCCGCGCCGGATTTCATCTTGCGTGAGCGTTTTATTGAGCGGGCAGTCTTCCATTAAATAAGGACGCCCATCGGCGTGCTGATAATGAATCAGCTCGTGAATGGAACGCCCTAAGAGTTGTTCGGGGCGATAACCGAGCATCGCGCACGCCGCTGGATTAACAAAGGTTGTATGACCCTGAATATCGACGCCATACAAACCATCGGCGCTCGATTCGAGCAATAAGCGGCTGTGTTCTTCAGCCAAGCGCAATTCATGAGTGCGCGTTTCGACCAGTTCTTCGAGATGAACGCGATAACTGTTTAATTCGGCTTCGGTGCGTTTGAGGGTGCTGATATCCAGATGGGTGCCGGCCATGCGTAGTGGCTGATAATCTGCACCCCATTCGACGACCTTGCCGCGATTGAGCACCCAAACCCAGTGCCCGTCTTGATGACGCATCCGCACTTCGCAGTCGTAGCAGGGCACTTCGCCGCGCAGATGCCGCGCCAGCCGTTCGTCACTCAGCGCCCGATCAGCGGGATGACACAGATTGCGCCAAGTCTCAATCGTCAGCGGTTCGAGTTCGGCGAGTCGATAGCCGAGAATCGCCGCCCAGCGGGCGTTGCATTGAATGCGCCCGCTGGCAAGCTGCCAATCCCACATGCCCAATTCGGCCCCTTCCAGCGCCAGCTCAAGGCGCTCGCGGCTGGCTTCGAGCGCCAGTTCGAGCGTGCGCCGTTCGGTCACATCGTCATAAACGGCGACCAGTTCACCATGCGGTAGGCGATAGATGAAGTTCTCGCGCCAGCCCTGAATGCGAGCATCTTGATAGCGATGCGGCGGCAGATGTTCAGCACGTCCCGTGCGCCACACGCGCTGAAAAACATCGAGAAAACCGCCCGCCACTACTCCGGGAAAGGCTTCGGTCAGCCGTCGTCCAAGCAGGGCACTGGCTTCCAAGCCCTCGATGTGTTCGACCGAGTGATTGAGATCGCGGATGATGAAATCGCGCCCATTTTCAATCGCTTCGTAGATGCAGACACCGCTGCGCATGTGCTCAAACAGCGCATGAAACCGCGCTTCACTTTCGCGCAATTCTTGCTCGGCACGGCGCAGTGCTTGGCGCTGACGGGCTGTTTCGAGCACCCGTTGCAACGCATCGGGCAGGCGCGTCGGGCGATCTTTGAGAATGTAATCATTCGCGCCATTGCGCAGTAGCTCGACCGCGCCCTCTTCGCCGAGCGCCCCGGTGACGAAGATAAACGGCCAATCGGGATCACGTTCGCGCACCAGCCGCAACGCGGTGAGACCATCGAAATGCGGCAAGCCAAAATCGGCCAAAATCGCTTCGGGCTGAAAGTCAGCGAGTGCCGCGAGAAAATCGGCGCGGGTTTCCACACGGCGCGATACAAAGACCATCCCCGCCCGCTGCAATAGCCGTGCATTCAGTTCAGCATCGGCGGGGTTGTCTTCGAGAAACAGCAGACGGACAGGATGTTCACTCAAGATGGACGAATCTCCGGCGGGACACGATTGACCAGCACCCAGTACAGTCCTAAATCAGCGACCGTGCGGGCAAATTCATCGAAGGCGACCGGCTTGGCGACAAAGCTATTCACGCCCAGTTCATAGGTCGCCACCACATCGCGTTCCTCACGCGACGAGGTCAGCACCACGACCGGCAGTTCACGGGTTTCGGGCTGGGCGCGAATGGCGCGGAGCACTTCGAGACCATCGACTTTCGGCAAGCGCAGATCGAGCATCACCACTCGCGGCAGCGGTTTGGGCGGATGATCGGCATAGACCCCGCGATGAAAGAGAAAATCCAGTGCCGCTGCGCCATCTTTCACCCATTCCAAACGGTTGGCCAGATTGTGCTTGCGCAGAGCACGCAAGGCCAATTCCGCATCATCGGGGTTATCTTCCACGAGCAGAATATCAACCATCGATTCAGGCGCGACCATCATAAGCGTCCTCGATTTCGGTGTGTGTGCGTGGCAGCGTGAAGCTAAAGTGTGCGCCGCCATTGACTGCGCCGCTGGCCGCGACGCTGCCGGAATGCTTTTGGACGAAGCGTTTGACAATCGCCAAGCCCACACCCGTGCCCGCGAACTCGTCCATCCCGTGCAGGCGCTGAAACAACTGAAAGAGTTTTGACGCATAGGCCGGATCAAAGCCAGCGCCATTGTCGTGTACGCTGTAGCGGATCATCTCAGCCACCGTGTGCGCATCGCTTTCAAACTGTGCCGTGACCCGAATGCAGGCCGGATCGCGGTCGCGGGTGAACTTCAGGGCATTGCCGAGGAGATTGTGCCAGATTTGGCGCAGAGCGCGGGGATCGCCCCAGCCGGGCGGCAGCGCATCACGCTGAAACTCGACCGTGCGCTGTGTCACGCCGCTGGTCAGATCGGCCCAGACGGCATCGACTAGCGCGTTCATGTCGATCAGCGTCCAATCGAGCGCCAAGCGTCCGGCCCGCGACAGCGCCAAAATATCGTCAATCAACTGTTCCATTTTTTGCGCATTGGCACTGACCACTCCGAACAGCCGCAGGGCTTCGGCATCGAGTTGCGGGGCGTAATCTTCGCGCAGAATGCCAATAAAACCGTCGATGGCGCGGAGCGGAGCGCGTAAATCGTGCGAGACCGAATAGCTGAAATTTTCCAGATCGGCAATCGCGGTTTGCAGCTCGCGGGAGTGGGCTTCGCGGGCGGCTTCGGAGGCGACCAGCCGCGCAACCATCGCGTTGAAATCGCGGGCGAGTTGGCCAAATTCATCTTCGCCGCTGAGATCGAGCGGTTGCGGCAAACCATCAGGATCCAGACGGCGCGTGCCCTGACTGAGACTGTGCAGCGCCGTGCCGAGGCGGTCGAGCAGCGGATGCGTCAGCCACAGCACGAGCACGGCGGTGAGGGCGACAAGCCAAAATTCACGCCGCCAGAGTTGGTCACTGTGTTCGACCAGCGCGAGGCGGGCGGTTTGATGCAGCGCACGGAGGCGGCTGTCGAGGGCGTCGAGTTCGCTGCTGAGATTCTGCGCCACCGTGTTGATGTGCGGCACGGCGCTCCACTGCAATGCCGGAACCGTCAGGCCGTCGAGCATTTCGTAGTGAATCCGCGCCAAGAGCAAGCGCCGCTCCAGCTCGCGCACGGTTGCACCGACGCGGGGTTCATCGCGCCAGCCAGCCAGCCTTATGACGCCGAGATTGACGACTTCGAGCGCGTCATAGCCGTCATAACGAATGGCGTTCTCGCGGGTGGCGAAAATGCGTTGACTGATGTCGCGCACGTCGCGCACGGCTTCGCGCATCGCTTCGGTTTGAAGCGCCAACTGACTGAGGGCGTTGAGGCGATCTTGTCCGCGATAGATGGTGACGCCGAAGAGGATGGCGACCAATAGCGGTAGCAGCCCAATGAGCTTGAGTTTGGTTTGAATGCTCATCTGCCGTGCGCCTCGCTGGTGGCTGGGGAGGAGTCCCCCGCCTAGCTTAACGGGCGTTGGGCAACAAAACTGCGACTGAGTTGGCGAATTTGTGGGGGGGAAAATGAGCGTGATGCAATATTGACAGCATTATTTGGAGAATGTGATGATTTCATCATGCCAGCAATTGAGTCAATGCCACTTTTATTTTTCGCGTGATAAAGCTTTCGCTTTATGGCCAAAAAAACATGAGGTACCGGATCATGGAAACCACGACTGTTAATACATTCCAAAACAATCTAAAAAGCTTTGTTGAACAGGTTGTTAATCAACACATTCCGCTGCGCGTCATCCGCCGTACTGGTTCGGATTTTGTGGTAATGAGCGCCGAGGACTGGGAGCGCGACCAAGAAACCTTGTATGTGCTGCAAAATACTAGCTTGATGCGCCAGATCGCTGATTCCAGTGTGACTCATAACACTGGTACTGGATATAGCCCAACCACAGAGCAGTTAAATGCGATCACTCGTATTTGAAGGAAAAACATGGGAGGTGTATGAGCATCTACGCCAATGCGACAAACGGATGCACAAGAATCTGTGCGCTATTTTGAAAGAACTAGCGAAAAAGATCGTATTGTGTATAAATTTGATAGCACGTACATCTATATTTTTGCCATAGGCGGCCATTACGATTCTTCTGAGTCTTAATTCTCTCGTGACGAAGTTTTAGCTTCGTCACAAAATTCATGTTTACAACAGTTAAAACGCTTTAACTTCCAAGCTACGTTGTTCATGCACGGTTAAACAATGGCCAGCAGCTAAAGCAGAAAAATTAACCCGTGATCGAAACATGCTTTGAAGTACGCGAGTACTTTGCGCATTTGTCTTAAAACAAACAGGTAAACCGATATTTTCTAAATAATCATCTGCTGCGCCGTCGTAATCATCTGGAGATTGCGATGCCAGCATGACCATCAATCCTTTTGCGCGATGTAAGCGGATATTGTCAGAAAGAGCCGGATGTTGCGCGGAAAGCACCGGACGCGCTTCATCAATTGCTAAAATCAATCTCAGCGCACGATGTCCCGCTTCATCGCGTGCTGCTTCGCCAGAATTACGAAGCCAGACATTGAGTGCATCAAGCAATATAAAAGCAGCAAGATTTCGGACTGTTTCGCGTGCTGATCCAAACGTAATAATCCAACTTTGTGAAAAAAACTGCGCTGGCGACTGCTCAGGAACGAATAGCTGTCGTTCTGTTAGATCGTTCGCTGTAGCAATTATGCTATCAGTGCCTAATCCTTGTGTCTCATAATAACGTCGTAATTGTTCGCGGATTTGCTCTAGCGTAATTTGTGATGACTGCGCGAATAGCGGCTTAAGTGCAGCGCGAAAATGATCGAGTTGTTTTGCGCCGGGCTTACTTTGCATAACCCGTTTGAAAGAATCACGAAATCCCAACACTAAATCTGATGCCTGACTATCTGCGCGGTTAGAGCTATAAAACATATCAAGCGGAATCGGCATTTCTGGGACATTTAAAACTGTTGCCCCAAGATCGCGTACCAGTTCAGTGTTATTCGCTAAATCACCTTTTCCGAGATCAAGTAGAATAATCGGTGCGCCGGATTGATGATGCAATTGACGTAACGACGATAGCATCGTGCGAGTTTTACCAGATCCCGCTTGCCCCATAATAGCCATATGTGGCGCATAGCCGATGCCATTGACCAACCAGCGAAACGGATTGTTATCTTGAGTTGAAATACCGAGTTCAATATGCAGCGGACGCGCCGGGCCGACGCGAGCTACAAAAACTGAATCTTGGTTTTCTTCGTCATCAGCAATTTGCTCAGGAAGTGTAGCGCGTCGTGTGACTAAAATTTCAACGAACCGCTTATAATCTTCACCTGCTTCATCCCAATCAGATCGAAGCAATAGAATACCGCGATGCCAATGACGCCTGACCAAATCCTGTAAATCAGCGAGTTGAATATCTTGCTTTTTTCCTTCACGGATCAATTGGGTTACTAAAATCCCAATCCAAAGCGATAATTCGCGACCCTCAAATAAAATATGACCGCGAATCCCTTTACCTAAGCGATCCGGCGCATCAATTGCAATATCTTCATTGCCGAGCGAACGCCCGATAGCCAGCCGAGCAATTTGAGCGCGTGTTTCAAGACCAAGTAACGAGCGTAATTGATCTGTATCTTGCCATGCTTTCCCTGAAGTATTGGTAGTGCCCCAATCTAAAGGATTTAGGATGCTAATCCACTAGCACAATTGATCCTAAGAATCGGGGCACTACCCGTTCAGCCTTAGCAAAAATGAATCGTCATCAGCCGCACGGATTTCGTATTCGCAATCGCCGATGCCGGATCGGTTTAATGGAATGCAGGCTCGGCACTCCCGAACGACCATCATCAATTGCGCATTCGGCAATGTTAAATTCCAGTCCTTGATTTGTGTCTGTTACACGCAGATAGACGGCAAGAATTGGGATGTCGTCGGGGATGTTGGTGCGCACTGCCCAGACAGCATAGGCCAGCTTGTGTTTGGCGATGCTGTCGAAGGGGCCACGCTTGGCCTCGGTGACAATGACGTAGTTGCGGCCATTGCGCACGCCGATGCAGACGGAGTCGATCTCGACTTGACCAGCAATGTGTTCAAGGTGGTGCGGCTGGTCGGAGCCGACGGTGAAGCTGAAGCTGTAGGTGCCGGCTCCGGTAGCTGGAATCATGTGAATGCTGCTGTCATCGCAGTCGAGGGCTTCAGTCATGAGGCCGGAGGCATGGGCGAGAGTGAGCAAAGATGTTTCGGAGAGCTTTGGCAGGAGACCGAACGGGAAGAGCACGCGCATGGAGCGGTTGGGAATGAAGGTTTCAGGGGGATCTGTGAATATCTGTTCGTCGATGAGGAAGAATGGGGCGAGCGAGCATTCTTCGTGCCGGACTAGCGCGAAAGCAGTTTGGCCGCGAACTCCGTCGTTGCCGTGACCTGTGCCTAGACGCAAGATCATAGTCTCTGCTTCACGCAGCTCTTTAGAAAGCGTCCTTATGTGATCGACGGAGATGGTGCTGGCAGTATCGGCGTGCAGTCCGTTGCGGCGGCAATAAGTCCGGAATACTTCGGGGCCATAGAGCCAAAATCCGGATTTAGGTTGGTTTACAAGAGCTTGGCTGAAAGTCGGCATTCAGAATGCGATCCATAAACTAGCGCATGATTTTATTCGGCGATGAATGGCCGCGACCAATTAGTCGATGTCCCGTGCGGTGCCGCGTGTGTGTTGTCGTTATATGAAAACATAGCGGCGAATTTTAACACATCGCTACATAACCATGACCGCCAGCGATGCCACGCCGATCCTGTTCAAGCCCAACAACGCCGAATCTGTAGCACTATCCCAAATGCCCAACACGATCCGCGATGCGTGTGGATTCGTCACGCGACTTTCGTTTGCCGCCGCACGGTGTTTTAAGTTTAGCGTTTAAGAAGTTTAGGCACCGAAATAGCGTTATTTTTCAGATACTTGCGCTTGTATTGTGCTACAGATCCGGAGTCTCGTGCTACAGATCCGGCGTTTCAAAGCTACAGATCCGGCGTTTGAGAACTACAGATTCGGACTATGATGCTACATACTAAAACGCTAATTTGTAGCACTATGAAGCGCGACAAACGTTCGGCCCCAAGCTCGACGGTCGTCAAAGCCAACGATCTGATCGAAGCACGTTTCGAGATCGACTTTTCCTCGTACCGACTGATCCATGCGATTGCCACCAAGCTCAATAGCTGGCCGGATGCGCCGTCGATCACGCCTGAAACGCCATTCACGATCCACGCAGGCGAGTTTGCTCGACTGTTCGGCCTGTCGAGCAATCGCGCTTATGCGTCGCTGCAAGAAGCCGTTGATCGGCTCGCTGAACATTGGGTTGTGATCGAGCGGCCGAGTCCCGAAGCGCCCGCGACGCCCTGCACGAAAACACGTTGGGTTTCTGCCGTGTCCTATCGTGAGAACACCGGGGAAGTCGTGTTCTATTTCGCGCCGCTGATCATTCCGTATCTCACCCAGTTAGCCTTACGCTTTACGCGCTACGAACTCAGACACATTGCGCCACTGACATCGGTCTATGCGATTCGGCTCTATGAGCTGCTGGTTCAATACCGTGACATTGGTCAGCGCGAGATGCACATTGATTGGATCAAGGACTGTTTTCAGCTTGGTGAAAAATATGCGCGAGTCACCAATCTCAAGGCGCGTGTGATCGACCCGGCTGTCGAGCAACTTAATACCTATAGTGATTTGTGGGTGAAGTACGAGCAGCGGAAACGGGGGCGAAATGTCGAAGCTTTTATCTTCAGCTTCGGTTCCAAAACAGCAGACTCGTTTAAACAGGTCGATGCTTCAGACGCTTCTCGTCCGAACACACCTCAGCTTACACGCGAGTATGTGCAACAACATGCCCAGCCGGGTGAAAGTTGGGACGAAGCTTGGGAGCGTTTGCGGCGCAAACACGGGGCGGGGGGGCTTTGATCGTGGCAACGATGACCAGCGACTATTACGAAACCCACGCCGCGACCTTCTTCGCTGAGACCTGTGCTGTGGACATGGAACCGCTCTATCGGCGCTTTCTGCCCTATGTGTGCCCTGCTGGTCATCTGCTTGATGCTGGGTGTGGTTCAGGACGGGATGCACGCGCCTTCCGCGAACGCGGCTACACCGTGACCGCCTGTGATGCCTCGCCGACCCTTGCTGCACTCGCCGCGACCTACATCGGCATTCCTGTTGCCGTGTGTCGCCTTCAGGATGTCGCTTGGTCTGAGACCTTTGACGGGATCTGGGCCTGTGCCAGTCTGTTGCATGTCCCACAGCTTGAACTTGCGGCGGTGATGCAGCGATTAGCCCGTGCGCTCAAACCTGCTGGTGTGCTCTATGTCTCGTTCAAATACGGTGTCGGAGAACGCGAACAAAACGGGCGGCGCTTCACCGACCTTGATGAAGCTGGACTGACCGCGCTGGTCGATAGGATCACAGGACTAGAGCTTCAGGAGATCTGGATCACGGCTGACCGCAGACCGGAGCGAGCATCTGAGCAGTGGCTGAATGCGCGGCTCTATCAGTGTTGAGTTTTTTCACCATGCCGCTATTTTCTCACGCGCATCTGCTGTTATTTCTGCTGATCTTAATTGCGAATCATGCCCAAGCAGATTTAATCCCCGACTCAATCCCGCGCATTACCTATCGTGTCCTGGCCAGCTATCCGCATGATCCCCAAGCATTTACACAGGGATTAGTTTTAATCAATGGTCAGCTTTATGAAAGCACCGGCCAATATGGACGCTCGACAGTTCGGCGCGTTCATCTTCAAAGCGGACAGATCGAACAATCTATTCCACTCGCTGCCAAGCTATTCGGTGAGGGACTGATATTTTGGCGCGGACGCTTAATTCAACTGACCTGGCGCGAACGACTTGGAATCATTTATAACGCCCAGACATTCGAGCAATTAGCAACCTTTAGCTATCAGGGCGAAGGCTGGGGATTGACGCACGATGAACAGCACTGGATTCTAAGTGATGGCACGGATCAATTACGCTTTCTCGATCCCGAAACGCAGCGCGTCGTGCGACGTTTATCCATTCACGCAGATTCGCGCCCGATGCGTTGGCTTAATGAATTGGAATATATCAAGGGCGCAATTTGGGCGAATGTGTGGCGGAGCGATGACATATTGCGTATTGCGCCGGACACTGGGGCAGTGACGGGTGTGCTAAATGTAGCGGCGCTTTATCCGCTCAATCAGCGCACAAGTGCAGAAGCGGTCTTAAATGGCATTGCTTATGATGCAGCGAGCGGACAGGTATTGATTACAGGTAAATACTGGCCTCGGTTGTATGCCATTGCGATTGACTCAGAGAACTGACTGACGTATCAGCGTTAGCGTTCGATAGCCATCTGATAAACCGCATGGCGCTCGCGTTTACCGATAGCCACCACGAGCACAATATAGACCAGTCGATAACCAACCGTTCGTAATTTGATTTTATAGCGGTTGCAATGCCCAGCAAGTTGAGCGGCTGGCACACGCGGATTCAGTAGGCGTTCAGCGAGTTTCTTTTTAAACTGCGTGCGTATCGTAGTATCCAGCTTGGCCCATTCTTTGAGTGCGGCGGGATGAAAGGCCAGTTCATAGCTCATCCAAAGTGACTTTAACCAGCGCCTGCCCATCGGCCAGCCGAACATCTGCCAGTGTATTCAGTTCTAGGTCTTCGTAAGCCCGCGCTGGTACACAATAAAATGCTGGCTCATTCCGGTTAAGGATGGCAACCGGATAGCCCTCACCAGCCGCTACAGTTTTTATCGGATTACGCTTCAATTCCGACACGCTGGCCGTCACGTCTGCAAGGATGCGATGCGCCATATCACAAGCTCCGTTTGAAAACAAGCAGTTAGAATAGCATTAGCGATCAGTCTACAAATAGGTCGGAAACAAAAAAGCCAGGCAGAGTGCCTGGCTTTTTCCCCCGAAACAGCCGTTAGGCTTTACTTCGACTCAGCTTGAGCCGGAGCAGCCGGAGCGACTGGTGCGCCATAGGGAGCGCCATACGGGAAGGCATAGGGAGCGCCATACGCACCATAGGGTACGCCATAGCCGCCGTAGTAGGGATAGCCGTAGCCATAGTACGGATTACCGTAACCATAGCCGCGACCGTAGCCACGACCGTAACCGCGACCGCCGCCACTCATGCTCACGTTGAAGTCGCCGTAACCGTCGCCGAAGAAGTCATCCATCATGTCGCCCATACCATAGCCGGGGCCACCCCAGCCCGGCCCCCACCAAGCCGAAGCGGTTGCGGAAACACCGAGCAGCGCAGCAATGGCGGCAGCAGTCGCAAGCTTTTTCATAACAATCTCTCCAAATCAGTTTGTCGTTGGCAGTTAGAGTGGTCAGCACTGCATCGACCACAGAAATGAGTATATAAGAAAATAATTAAATATGAAATTTCATTTAACGATTGATCATGCGACTTCCATCGGCGGCATAGATCAATCTGGTGTCGATGCAGCGAGCGACAGCGGCGCAACATGCCGCTGTGCGGTTTTTTGAGTGTGAAGCGCGGGCGAGCGGCCAGTTAGAGGGTGAGCAATCGCCGCTTGACCTCGGTGAGATCGGCCCAGGCTTTATCTTTATGTTCCGGCGAGCGCAGAAGATAGGCGGGATGATAGGTTACGCGCAGTGGAATATGCGTCGGGCCATAGTCAAACCAGCGTCCGCGCAACTGACCGACGGGCGTTGCGGTTTGGAGTAGATGGTGCGCTGAGATGCGCCCGACTGAGAGGATGATCTTGGGTTCGATCAAGGCCATCTGCCGCTGTAAATACCCCTGACAGGCCAGCGCCTCGTCGGGTTGGGGATCGCGGTTGCCGGGCGGTCGGCATTTGAGCACATTGGCGATGTAGACCTGTTCGCGGCTCAAGCCAATCGCGGCCAACATGCGCGTGAGCAATTGTCCAGCACGACCGACGAAGGGTTCGCCCTGGGCGTCCTCATCAACGCCCGGCGCTTCGCCGACGATCAGCAAACTAGCGCGACGGTCGCCGGTGCCGAATACGGTTTTGGTGCGTGTTTCCCAGAGGCGACAGGTGCGACAGTCGCGCACGGCTGCTTCCAGCGCGGGCCAGTCCATTTGCGTAATCGGATCGACAGCCTCGGCTGCAAGCACGGGCGGTTCGTCTAAGACTTCCCAATCTGCTAACGGCTCCAATGCCGCATCCGCTGCGAACGCTTCGGCCCAGTCATCGGCAGCGTTCCACGGCCCCGGGTCGATCTCGGGTGCTGTCTCCGCGACGGTGATCGCGGGAGCCGAAATCGGAGCCGAAGCTGGCGCTAGATCCGCCTGCACAGTGCTGGCGTGGATCGGTGGTTCTGGTTCGGCGGTAGCACGAGCGGTGTCAGGCTCAGGCGCGGCGCTGACATCGGCGCTCGGCAGCGGTGCCCGCGACTCCCAGACGCGCACGCCCAGTGCCTCCAAATAGGCCAGCCGCCGCGCTTCATCCAGCGGCTGGCGCTCTCCGGTCAAGTGCGCCTCAGACATCAGCCGCCTGCGGATGGGCGCGTTCAGCCGGATGAAGGATTTTGTTGCAGGCGTTGATATAGGCCTTCGCCGAGGCGACCAAAATATCCGTATCCGCACCCTGACCGTTGACGATGCGCCCGCCTTTTTCCAGCCGTACCGTGACCTCGCCCTGCGCATCAGTGCCGCTGGTGATGGCGTTGACCGAGTAAAGCTTGAGCGTTGCGCCGGTTTGCACCAAGCTTTCAATCGCCTTAAAGGTCGCATCCACTGGGCCGCCGCCGCTGGCCGTGCCCGCGCATTCTTCGCCGTCGAGCGCCAGCACCAATGCCGCGCTTGGCGTTTCGCCGGTCTCCGAACACACGCGCATCGAAACCAATTTGACGCGCTCATTCGCCGTTTCCAGCGTGGTTTCAGTCACCAATGCCTGCAAATCTTCATCGAAGATTTCATGTTTTTTATCGGCGAGATCCTTAAAACGCGCAAAAGCGGCGTTCAAATCTTCTTCGGAATTAAGCACCACGCCCAATTCCTGCAATCGCGCCCGAAATGCATTGCGCCCTGAATGCTTGCCGAGCACCATGCGGTTTTCACTCCAGCCGACATCTTGCGCCCGCATGATTTCATAGGTTTCACGGTGCTTGAGTACGCCGTCTTGATGAATACCGGATTCATGCGCAAACGCATTAGCTCCGACCACAGCTTTGTTCGGCTGCACTGCAAAGCCGGTAATTCCCGAAACCAAGCGCGAGCAATTCATAATCTGCGTGGTATCAAGCCGCGTGTCGCAATCAAATAAATCTTGACGGGTGCGCACCGTCATGACGATTTCTTCTAGCGCCGCATTACCCGCTCGCTCGCCGAGACCATTGATCGTGCATTCGACCTGCCGCGCTCCATTGCGCACTGCTGCGAGTGAATTAGCGACCGCCAAGCCTAAATCATTATGACAATGGACAGAAAATACCGCTTGATCGGCATTTGGAATGCGCGTGCGTAAGGTAGCAATCAGCGAGCCGAATTGATCGGGAATATTATAGCCGACGGTATCGGGGATATTCACCGTGCGTGCGCCAGCCGCAATCACCGCCTCCAGCACGCGGCAGAGAAAATCCACTTCTGAGCGTCCGGCGTCTTCGGGTGAAAATTCGACATCATCAGTATATTGCCGTGCGCGTTTAACCGCATGAACGGCTTGCTTTAATACCTCGTCGGGTTGCATTCGCAACTTCTTTTCCATATGAATCGGCGAGGTGGCAATAAAGGTATGAATGCGTCCAGCATTCGCGCCCTTGAGGGCTTCGCCAGCGCGGTCGATGTCGGCATCGAGCGCCCGCGCCAATCCGCAGACACGGCTGTCTTTCACGGCTTCGGCGACGGCTTTGACCGCCTCGAAATCGCCTGGGCTGGCAATTGGAAATCCCGCCTCGATAACATCGACGCGCAGTTTTTCGAGCGCCTTAGCAATGCGGACTTTTTCATCGCGGGTCATGGATGCGCCTGGGCTTTGCTCGCCGTCGCGCAAGGTGGTGTCGAAAATAATCAAATGGTCTTTGGCGCTCATGGTATCGGTCTGCTCAACAGCGTGGGTTCTAAAGTTGATTGTGGTGTGACAATACACTTGGGTCAACGTTCGGCACGTAACCAGTTTTCTACGCGCAGTCCAGGAACGCGCTTAAATTCGTTTTCATTGTCTGTTGCATAGTGCGTACTCACCTTTGCAGCCAGCGGTACTAATTCCAAGTGCGCGATCACGCTTTGTAAGCGTTCAGAATTTTTAATTGGTGCGTTGCTTTTAGCGACACCGACTTACAATTCGCCAAGCACAATCGGTGATAAAATCAGAGCATTGAGCGGTGTTTGCGACAAGCGTTGACGAACGGGAATAGCTCCCTTAATCGCCGCAATAAACACATTGGTATCAAGCAAATAACGCACCCTAAAGTGGCTCCACAGGTTCAGGACGGACATCGGTAGGCGCTATAAAATCAATCGATTCGCCATCATTCCACAGTTGCGCAAACGCCTCTGCCGCCATTATGGGCGTATCGGGTACCAGTCGCGCAATAACTTGATTGCGTCGCATAATTAACACTGTCTCACCAGCTTCGACGGCTGCTAATAACCCAGAAAAATGGGCTTTGGCTTCAGTAATTTGTACACTTCGCATCACAGTTCCGTCATGGCATGACTAGATAGTCAGAAAGAATAGGGCGCAGGTTGCATCAAAACAAGCAAGCGCCGTCAATTCTGTTTTGACATGCACGCAGTATCTTAGGATTGTGTGGTCGCCTGACGCCACGCCCGCCGTCGCTGAAGCTGACGACTGACCACGGCTGACACTAGGTAGACGCCACCTGCCAGCAAGATCATCGTCGGCCCGGCGGGGAGATCCGGCCCAAACGAAAGGGCCAGACCCAGCGTCGTAAAGAGCGCACCGAGTCCAGTCGCCACCACCATCATCGCCGCCAGCGAATGCACATATTGTCCAGCAATCGCCGCCGGCAGCGTCAGCAGCGCAATGACCAAAATCAGCCCGACGACTTGAATCAAGAGCACCACAGTCACGGCGACTAAACACAATAGCAGCAAATAAAACAGCGCCACCGGCACGCCGCGCAGTCGGGCAAATTCTTCATCAAAGGTGACAGCAAGAAATTGCCGATAACCAAGCGCCACCGCGACGATCAGCACCACATCCAGCCCCGCCATCCACCACAGTTCGTGCGTCGGTACCAGCAAAATGTTGCCAAATAACACGCTCATCAGATCCGAGGTATAGCCGGGCGTTTTGGCAATAAACAGCACGCCAATCGCCATGCCAATCGCCCACAATGCCCCGATGAGCGTGTCTTCTTGGGTTTTCCAGCTCAAGCGTACCGCGCCGATTAGCAAGGCCGCGACTATCGCAGAGAGCAGTGCGCCAACAAAGGGGTCAAAGCCAAAATAGAGCGCCGCGCCCATACCGCCGAGCACAGAATGTGCGATTCCACCGGCCATAAACGCAATGCGCTTGACGACAACAAAGGTGCCGATCACGCCACAACCGACGCTGGCCAGCAGTCCGGCGAGCAGGGCGCTTTGCAAAAATCCATAGGTTACGAGTGCCGTGAAAAATTCAGCCATGCTGGTGCTCGACTTGGCGGATATGGCCGCCGTAGAGATGCTGAATGGTGTCGTCGCTGACGGCGCTGGTGTTATGACAGGTCAGGGTGCGATTAAGACAGGCCACGCGGCTGACATATTCGGAGATAAAGGCGATATCGTGCGACACCAGCAGGATCGTCAGCCGCTGGTTGAGTTCGGCGAGCAGATCGAAGATGTCACTTTCGGCGCGTTGATCGATATTGGCCGTCGGCTCATCGAGAATCAGAATCTGCGGTTCAGCGACCAGCGCCCGCGCCAGCAGTACGCGCTGCAACTGGCCGCCTGAAAGCTGACCGATGGGCCGCCGCGCTAAATCTGCCGCCTCAACCTCAGCGAGTGCCTGCCGCGCCGCTGCCCGATCAGCGCGACTCGACCAGCCCAGCGCCCAGCGTGAACCGCGCCCGATGCGGCCCATTGTGACCACTTCTTCAACACAGATCGGGAAATCCCGCGCAAAACTTGGAAACTGCGGCACATAACCGATAGCGCGAGCGGCGGTGCGTGGTGGACGACCGAGGACGTGAATTTGCCCAGCTTGTGGTTCAAGCAAGCCTAAAATCAGCTTAAGCAGCGTACTTTTGCCGCCGGCATTGGGGCCGACCAGTCCGACAAATTCCCCGGCGACGATGCTCAAGTTAATACGTTCGAGCACCAGCGTTTCGCCATAGGAAAAGCTGACAGCGTCCACGCGGATCACGGGCGAGTCGGGCGACAGTGTGCGCGGCATGGGATTGGGTCGAAGGTGGAGAAATGAAGTAAGACAGACATTACAGTATAGCGAGCTAGATGCCGTGCCGCCGTATTGGGCGACACGCTCCCGATACAATCAGCTTGTGAACCGGCCGCATTGTGACCAGCACACCCAAAAACGCTTCGGGTATCATGTCGCGCCAACTTCTTGACCTTGACGCGGATGTAACGCCTGATGACGCTCGACCCACCATTTTTGACCCAGCTTTACTGGGCGGCCGGATTAAGCCTCTATGTGCTGGCCGTGCTCAGGCTCACCCGCCTGCCCTATCAAGCGATGGTGCGGCGCGGCATGGAGCCGATCCGCGCTGTGTATTACAACCGCAAAATCGTTCATATGCTTGCCGGTGGTGTCGGCTCAATCGCCGTGCCATTGGTGTTTGTTGATCCCTGGTTTCCGCTGATCTGCGGCCTGCTGCTGACACTGCTGACCAATTTCACCCATGTAACTGGATTGCGATTTTATTGGTTCCAGACTGACGAAAATCGCAACGATGTGAAATTCGCGCTCATGTGGTCGCTGTCGATTGCTGGGCTATGGTGGTTATTAAATGATCCCTGGCTGGCTATTTTGCCCGCACTTTACATGGCATTTGGCGATGGCGTGACGGGAATTGTGCGCAATGCTGTTATTCGCCAACGCTCAAAAAGTCCAATTGGCAGCGTATTTATGCTGATTGTCAGTGCGCCGCTAGGTTGGATCATTGGCAGCTTGGCGCAACCGGCTATTCCGGTGTGGGGCGTGATTTCAGCAATCATAGCGACGATTGTTGAACGCTATGAATTTGGCCCCATCGATGACAATATTTTAATTACTGTCGCCGCATCCGCAGTGCTGCTGTTTGGGGTTTATTGGGGGCCGGTGTTTTGAGGCGATAGCTCACTGTTGTGTCAGCTATGCTGACACAACAAACCGCTGCCGCACCACCGCCCCCCAATATTCATCTTGATAGACATCTTCTTCAAAAGCAGTGCCAGTCAATTCGGCAAGCGTTTTGCGCCAAAACGCTGTCGCATATTCAGCACCGCTGATTTGCTTAATCTCCCAGCATCCTGGGTAGCGCTTAAATAATTCCAGTGCAAATTGTTTGCCGAGTCCCTGTTTTCTGGCGCTTGGCACAATATAAAACTCACAAACTTCCCAAGCTTGTCCGCGATCTTTCATTTTCACGGCAGCTAAACCAAGCGGCGTGCGTTCGTCATACAGCACATAACCCAGCACATCCCCGCCAAGCTGGGTATCCAATTCAAATACGCCCTTTTCATTGGGTTGTTTTCCAGTGATCGCTGAAAACTCACCCTCATAACTCTGGCATAAGTTTAAATACACCGGCAAATTATTGCGCTCGACTGGGACAAGTTTCATTGGTCTAGCTCCGAATCCTCACGCGCCCCCATCAGTGAGTTTACGCGCTGCTGCGCGTTGCCGTGCCGCCTCAATCAATGCGTGCTTGGAATCCTCACCGGCATCCGTTGATTTAGATGCTGTCGCTAACGTCTCTTTTTGTTTACGTAATCGCGCCTGCTTTTCCTGCTCTTGCCGTTCTAAACGCGCTTGTTTTGCGGCATGACGCGCCCGCGCCTGCTCAGATTTGCGCTTTTCTTGCTCACGCGCCCAAATCTCGGTTTTGGCATAGCGATAATATTGCACTAATGGAATATGACTCGGGCATACCTGCGCACAGCAGCCGCATTCAATACAGTCGAAAACATTGTAATCCTGCACGCGGTCGAGATCTTTAGCGCGAGCGTGCCAATATAATTGTTGTGGTAATAATTTCGCGGGGCAGACTTCAGCACAACGTCCGCAGCGAATACAGGCTAATGCGGGTTCGGGATCTGGTGCTTCTGCCGCTGAGAGCGCCAGCACGCAATTGGTTGCTTTGGTAATCGGGGTGGCGGATTCGCGCAATTCAAAGCCCATCATTGGCCCGCCACAAATGAGTTTGCGCGGTGGCTCACGATAACCGCCACACTGCGCAATTAAATGCTCAATCGGGGTGCCAATCGGGACTTCTAAATTACGCGGGCTGGTAATGGCACGTCCGGTAATGGTTATGACGCGCGTAATCAATGGTCGGCCTTCCAATACCGCATCAGCAACCGCTGCTGCGGTGCCGACGTTTTGACAAACAATGCCAATATGCGCCGGAATGCCACTGCTCGGCACTTCTTTGCCAGTTAAAATCCGAATCAATTGTTTCTCGCCGCCACTGGGATAGAGCGTCGGAATCGCAATAATATCGGTATAGCTGGCTAGATCAGTTGCGGCCAATGCCTGTTGCATGGCGGTTATTGCTTCGGGTTTATTATCCTCAATGCCAATTAAAACCGAATGCACCGCTAATAAATGATGCAGGATGCGCACGCCGTCGAGAATGCGGGTTGCTCGCTCGCGCATCAGGCGATCATCACAGGTGATATACGGCTCGCATTCGGCCCCGTTGATAATCAGCGTGTGAATAGCGCGTTCGCTGCCGGGCGTGAGTTTGACGCTGGTCGGAAACGATGCACCACCCAAGCCGACGACGCCGGCCCAGCGGATGCGCTCGCGGATCAGTGCCGGATCGAGCTGTGGATAATCAGCCAGCGGCGGCGGTAATTCGGCCCAAGTCTCCAGACCATCCGGTTCGATCAGCGCACAGGGCGCGGATAGTCCCGACGGATGCGGCACCGGATGCGGTTCCAGCGCCAGCACGCGGCCCGAGGTCGGCGCGTGAACGGGCGCACTAATCAGGCCGGTCGGCTCGGCGATCATCTGGCCCTTGCGTACGCGGTCGCCGACAGTGATCAATGGGCGACCGGGTGCGCCGATATGCTGTTGCAACGGTACCCACAGCCGGTTGGCGAGCGGTAGGCTGGCAATCGGGCTGGCATTGGCGAGTGCTTTTTCGTCCGGCAGATGAATGCCGCCGTGAAAGCGCCACAGCCGCTGCGCGGTGTTCGGGGTTGCTGATGCGACGGAAGAAGCCATGAATCCGGTACTCGTGCTGATCGTGCTTAGGCAGCATCCTGCCGGGGGACGCTCGGGCGCTCAGGTGACACGGCCTGCCGCTGCGGATACGGCCAGCGCCAGCGTTGAATCTCGGCGGGTAATGGGCGCATCTGGATGCAGCCGACCGGACAGGGCGCGACACAGAGTTCGCAGCCGGTGCATTCGCTGTTAAGAACGGCGTGTAATTGTTTCGCCGCGCCGATGATGGCATCCACCGGACAGGCTTGAATGCAGCGGGTGCAGCCGATGCAGCCTTCGGGATTGATGAAGGCGACTGAGGGAATCTTTTCTTTAATCTCCATCGCCACCGACTCGCGTCCGAGCAAATCGGCGAGGGCTAAGACCAGTGCTTCACCGCCGGGCAGACAGCGATTGATGTCGTCCTCACCTTTGGCTAGGGCTTCGGCATAGGGACGACAGCCCGGATGACCGCATTGACCGCATTGGGTTTGCGGCAAGAGCGCGTCGATTTGATCGGCGATGGGATCGCCTTCGACGCGAAAGCGAATCGCGGAATAGCCCAGCAGAATCCCAAAAAATCCCGCGAGGGCCGCAAGGGCCAAAATGGCAGCTAACATACTGGCAAACCGGTTATAGCGCGTTGATATGAAATACGATGCCGAGGCGACTGATTCAACTCAATATTCAATTCAATGCGCGACCAAACCGGCAAAGCCCATAAAAGCCAGTGACATCAGGCCGGCGGTAATCAAGGCAATCGCACTGCCCTGAAATGGCTCGGGCACATCGGCTACCGCGACGCGCTCGCGGATCGCAGCAAACAGCGCCAGCACCAGCGAAAAGCCCAGCGCCGCGCCAAAGCCATAGAGCGCCGATTCAATAAAAGTATGTGCGGCCTGTTGATTGAGCAAGGCCACGCCGAGCACAGCGCAATTGGTTGTAATCAGCGGCAAAAAGATGCCCAGCAATTGATAGAGCATCGGACTGGTTTTGCGCATCACAGTTTCGGTGAATTGCACCACAGCGGCGATCACCAAAATAAACGAGATGGTGCGCAAATAGCCGATGTCGAGCGGTTCGAGCACCCATGCGTTGACGATCCAACTGATGACAGCGGAGAGCGTCATCACAAAGGTGGTTGCCAAACCCATGCCGGTCGCGGTTTCGAGCTTCTTGGACACGCCCATAAACGGGCACAGTCCGAGGAACTTGACCAGAACGAAATTATTGACCAGCACAGTGCCGACCAAGATGAGCGCGTATTCGGTCATGCGGGGCAGAGAACTCGTGAATGCAGACGGGTGAGCGGGGCGGATACGGGCGGGCAAGCATACGCTGGCGAGCGTTTGGCGACAACCGACATTCAGTGGGGTTTAAGCTTTTGGAGCTTCCAGCCGCCAGCCAGACTCAATCGTTTTTTGCCGCGCATCAAGCGCTGTTGCAACAGACCTTTGGGACGCAAGTCAATCGCTTGGAGGCGGACATCAAGCAGTTTGATTATCAGGCAGCGCGGGAGGTGTTGCGGGGGCTGCGTCAACAGAAATAGGCTGCTGGTTTGTTTTGCGCTGCACTATCAAATTCTCTGAATTACAAAAATTTGGAGATAAAGCTATTAGATCGTCTGTTTTCGTTTAGTAATTTGCGATCCAAGGCAACTGACTGCTTAACTGTTTTTCTATAGAAATTACAAAGCTATCCGTAAGATGTTGAGAATCACGAAAGACCGGAATACCCATCTGGGATAACGCACGGCACTGATTTTCTGGACAAACAAAGTTAGCTGGGTTTAAAACTTGAACATTATTTAAACCATTTGCAGCTTGATTTAACAATTCCGCAACATGGTTAAATTTTTCTATAGAAAGATCGCTTACACAGTCATCTGATTTTATTGTATGCGAAGACTGTAACTGACGAGCGATACAATTCGGCCCATCGAACCCTAAAACGGGTGTACCAGCTACTACTATTACTCTTTCAGCAATTTTGCTGAGTGGATCCAAAACTCGCTTGCTACCTTCTACCCATTGATTTGGCGAAAAATCATAGGTTGCTGCGTTACCAACTATAATAACAGTAGGGTCAAAGCTGGTAATTTGCGTTAATACCGCTTCACGCCACTGTTTACAAACATCGTAAACTTTGCCAATACGCGGATAAAAGTAATCTTCATCTACCATCGCGCACGCTGATTTAGTCAATACAACAAAACGCCATTTTGGTGGAGCAAAAATCTTTGACCAAGCACTAAACCACTGTGCTCCAATGCTATCTGCAAGCAAGACAACAGTCTGTGGTGCATCAGTTTTTCCAAAGATACAAGGCTCAACTTTGGCATGATGATACCAAGCGTCACAAGGCATTTGATAGATTACAGGCAGATCACTGCGAATAGATTCAGCTAAATCAATTTGCGGCTTACTGACATTAACCGGAATTCTTTGCACATGAAATCCGATAGCTAAAATAAGTAAAAAAACTGCACTTGAACCGAGTAAAAATGTTTTTGAAGGTATTGATGCCAGATTATTTTTCCAAAATGGCAATTCGACAAAACGGTAACTAACAATAGATAAGAGTAAAGTTGAAAGAAAAGCCAACCCAAAATAGGCGTAGTTGCCATATTCTTTAACACCTAACATTCCGATTACAATAATCACGGGCCAATGCCATAAATACAATGAATATGATCTATCGCCAATCCATACTAATATTGGATGCGCTAAAATTAGAGCGCTGTCTTTTTTGGTGCTTCCAGAAAAAATTATAAATGCAGCGCCAATTGATGGTAATAGTGACCAATAACCAGGATAAGTCATTTGCTTATTTAAGAAAAAAGCTGAAGCAAAAATAATCATTAACCCTAAAACCAGAAAAATATTAGATTGATATTTGGAGATATTACTTTGAGTTTGGCGTTCCGAGTAAACATAAACTAAACAGCCTAAACCAAACTGCCAGATGCGAGAGGGCATCATGTAAAAAGCAGAAACTGGATATACATATGACCAAATCACAGAGATAATAAAAGATAAAACAATAAAAATCAGCAGGATTTTCTTTAAACTCAATATCTTTTGAGCAATTAACAGTGCTAAAAGCAGCAGCATAGGCCACAATAAATAAAACTGCTCTTCAACGCCAAGCGACCAAGTGTGGAGAAAAACATCTTTCTCACCTAACTCGTTAAAATAATTTTGCTCTTTAAAAATAAAGAAAAGATTACTTGTCCAGCTTATAGCAAATGGTAGTGAAGCCAAAATTAAACGACCATCTGCTTGAGGAAATAGCCAACCAACAACTAAAACCGTCACTATTGACACAGCCAAAAGAGCTGGAAATAATCGCCGCAATCGGCGTAAATAAAATGCACTTAATGATAATCGACCATTTTTCTCATATTCCTGTAATAGTAAGCCAGAAATCAAAAATCCCGATAAAACAAAGAAAATGTCTACTCCAACGAAACCGCCAGAAACCCACGGAATACCCGCGTGAGTGAGAATAACTAATAATACAGCAATAGCGCGTAACCCTTGAATATCAAGACGAAATTTTATAGGTAAATGTGTGTTCATATTGATATGCGTCAGTAAAAACAGTGAATTAGACCAAAATTTATCTTATCATCTCACGTCGAGTCAAACTCCCCCATACCGCTCCCGCGTTGCCAACCACCGTTCAATCAGCGGCATCACTAATTCCGGATAAGCGACCAGCAATCGATCTGCCGCCCGCTGTGCTTGTGCAATCAACGATTGATCGCGCAAGGGATCGGCAATGCGAAATTGCACACTCCCAGTCTGGCGCGTTCCTAATACTTCACCGGCACCACGAATCGCTAAATCGCGCTCGGCAATTTCAAAGCCGCTGGTGGAATCCCGAATAATCCCTAACCGTTCCCGCGCTATAGTTGAGAGCGGCGCATGATAGAGCAAAATGCAATGACTCTCGACCACCCCGCGCCCCACGCGCCCGCGTAATTGATGCAGTTGCGCCAAGCCTAATCGCTCAGGATTTTCAATAATCATTAAACTGGCATTCGGTACATCAACGCCGACTTCAATTACCGTTGTTGCGACCAATAAATCCAGCGCCCCCGAAGCAAATTCGGCCATCACGGCATCGCGTTCTTGACTTTTGAGCCGACCATGCACTAAACCAACACGCAAGCCAGTTAAACAGGCGCTTAATTGTTGTGCGGTGTCTTCTGCCGCCTGACATTCGAGCATTTCGGATTCTTCAATCAGGGTACAAACCCAATAGGCTTGGCGTCCCGCTAAACAGGCTTGGCGCACACGCTCAATGACTTCATCGCGCCGCGTATCGGGTACGGCTCGCGTTAAAATAGGGGTGCGGCCGGGTGGCAGACCATCAATCACGGATAAATCTAAATCGGCATAGAGCGTCATTGCTAATGAACGCGGAATCGGCGTCGCCGTCATAATTAATTGATGCGGTGCGCCATTAACACCGCCGCCTTTTTCGCGTAATTTCAGCCGCTGATGCACGCCGAACCGATGTTGTTCGTCGATCATCACCAGCCCTAAATCTTGAAAAGCAACAGTATCCTGTAACAGTGCGTGGGTGCCGACAATCATTCGCGCCGCGCCGGATGCAATCGCCGTCAGCCGCTCTTCGCGCTCGCGGCCTTTGTGCCGCCCTGCCAGCCACACGGGTTCGAGACCCAGCGCCCCAAGCCAGCCGCTTAAATTGCGCTGATGCTGTTCAGCGAGCAATTCGGTTGGGGCCATGAGCGCGGCCTGACAGCCCGACTCCAGCGCCTGTAACGCAGCGAGCGCCGCGACGATGGTTTTGCCGGCCCCGACATCGCCCTGCAACAGCCGCTGCATCGGGCGGGCTTGCGCGAGATCGGCGGCAATCTCAGCGACCACGCGCTCTTGTGACGCGGTGAGCGTAAACGGCAAGCTGGCGCGTAACTGTTGCCGCAATCGACCATCACCAGCGAGCACTGGCGCACGAATCCGCCGTTGTTCAAGGCGCATCCGCCGCAAGCTGACCTGATGGGCAACCAGTTCTTCAAATGCCAGTCGCACACAGGCCGGATGACGGCCTTCGGTCACATCCTGTAGCGGAGTGCCGAGCGGCGGGCGATGGAGAACGCGCAGCGCCTCAGTGAGCGTCGGCAAGCCAAGCGCGGTGAGTATTTCGGGCGGGAGTAATTCGGTCGGCGCGGTGCGGGCCATGAGCGCCAGCGCCTGATCGGTCAGACTGCGCCAACTGGTTTGTTGCAGCCCTTCGGTTGAGGGATAGATCGGCGTGAGCGCGGCGGCAAGCGGCGCATCGGTGTCGGTGTGGGACAGAATCCGATATTCAGGATGCACCATTTCGAGCGATTGCGGCCCCTGACGCACTTCGCCATAACAGCGCACCCGCTCGCCGGACTGGAATTGCGCGGCCTGTTGCGGTGAAAAATAAAAAAACCGCAGCAGCAGCCCCGCGCCCAGTGCATCGCCGATCCAGACTTTGAGCGACCGCCGCCGCCCATAGCTGATTGCCGCATCACGGATTTCGCCCTCAACCCAGGTTTCCAGCCCGACGCGGATCTCAGCCAGCGGGGTTAGGCGGGTGCGATCCTGATAGCGCAGCGGCAGATGAAACAGCACATCCTGAACCGTGCGAATCCCAAGCCGTTCAAGCCGTTCGACGAGCTTCGGCCCGACCCGCGCCAGTGCGCTGACCGGCAGGTGGCGCAAATCGTCTGGCTCCGCTGCGTGATCTTGCACACCTAGTTCAGGCATTGTGCGTGACGCCGCTCATAATCCGCTGTCCACACGCGCTCGGATCGCCCGCGCTAATTGATGCACCGCCATCGCGTAGTAGGTGCTGTGGTTGTAGCGGGTAATCACGTAAAAATTCTTCAGACCGAGCCAATATTCATAGCCGCCCTGCGCATCAAGTTCGAGCAGGCTCACCGCGCTGGCGCTCCCGAGCGACCGCGTTGGCGTGATGCCGCGACTTGCCAATTCGTTCAGGCTATAGCTGGTGTTAAAGCCAGTTTTGAGCGCATGGGCGCTGGCCGCTGAGTGCACCTGCGCCGGCACTGCGACCGCTTCGCCGACCTGCCAGCCGTGATGCCGAAAATAATTGGCGACGCTGCCAATCGCATCCGCTGGATTCCACAGATCGCGGTGGCCGTCACCATCATGATCGACGGCATGATCGCGAAAACTCGACGGCATAAACTGACTCAAGCCCATCGCGCCCGCAAACGACCCACGCGGCCCGAAGGGGTCGAGGCGCTCTTCTTGCACCATGATGAGGAAGTTTTCGAGCTCACTGGTGAAATACTCAGCGCGACGCGGATAGGCAAAGGCGAGCGTAGCCAGCGCGTCGAGAATGCGCGTTTTGCCGGTAAAACCGCCGTAGCGCGTTTCAACACCGATGATGGCGACCATGTATTCCGACGGCACGCCATAGCGGGCTGTGGCGCGTTCCAGTGCTGCCGCATTGCGCCGCCAAAAGGCCACGCCATTGTTGATCGAATCCTCGCCGAGGAATTTGGCCCGATAGCGCGTCCAAGCGCCGTTCGGCCCAGTGCTTTTGCTCGGCGCTTGTTGATCCATCAAGTTGATAATCGACTGCTGGCGCTGTGCCCGCGAGAGAATCGCGGCCGTGCGCTCGGGCGCATAGCCGTGCTGCTGCATCGTTTGAATAAAGGTGGTCACGCCGGGCGCACCGGCAAAATCACCGCTCACCGGCGGGATGACGGCATCACGGGTCGGCACCGCGCTACAGCCGGTGAGGAACAGCAGCGCCAGCACTGACAGACGACGTTGAACGAGTGTGATGATTGGATTCAAGCGCATGAGTTCGTCACCATCACGCCGTCCATTTCGACCGCCGCGCCCTTTGGCAATGCCGCCACGCCTATCGCTGCCCGCGCCGGATAGGGTTCGACGAAATATTCGGCCATGATTTGATTGACCAGCGCGAAATGCGCGAGATCGGTCAAAAAGATATTGAGTTTCACGATGTCGCCCAAATCGCCACCAGCGGCTTGCGCGACCGCTCGCAGATTGTCAAACACGCGGCGAATTTGGGCGCTCATGTCGCCGCTGACTAATTCCATCGTTTCGGGCACCAGCGGAATTTGCCCCGACAGATAAACCGTCTGACCAACGCGAATAGCCTGTGAATAGGTGCCAATTGCTTGCGGTGCTTGATCGGTGCGGATAGTGTGTTTGTTCATACTCTTAGGTGCTCGCTGTGTCTGCCATTTCGTTCAGCGTATTTAGGATAACGTGGCGTTCAAGATCGTCGAGTGCTTGATTCAATGCGGTCTGGTTTTGCGCATGTAGCAGTTCCTGTCCGGTGGGGCTGTGCAGAAATTGGTGCAGCGCTTGTCCAAGCGGGTGGCCTTTGTGAGCAGCTTTATCGAGCCACTGCACGCCGGTTTCCAGATTGAGTTCGACGCCTTCGCCGGTCAGATAAGCGCGTGCAAGCCAACACATCGCGTCAGGGTAGCCACTACGGGCGGATTGGGCAAACCAGTCGCGGGCGAGGGTGAGGCGTTGGCAGTCGAGCAGCCAGAGGGCGAGTTCGCATTGAGCAATGGCATCACCACTGTCGGCAGCAAGGGCGAGGCTGATCTGTTCGGAAGTGAGTTGGGTGGCGTTGAGCGCGAGGGCGTCGGTGAGTTCGACATGGGTTTTTGCGCCACTGAGATCGCACGCTGTTTTGAGGCGTCCGTCTTGGATATAGCGCCAGAGGGTGCGTTTGGCGATGCCAGTGAGGGCGCTGGCGGTGTTGAGGCTAATCAGGTGCATCGACCGACACAAAGCTTGGTCAATTTGAGATGTTTGCAGTATAATTACTATCTGCATTTCTGGAACGCCTTAGCGTGTTCCAACCTCGGAGAGATGGCTGAGCGGTCGAAAGCGGCGGTCTTGAAAACCGTTGACTCGAAAGGGTCCGGGGGTTCGAATCCCTCTCTCTCCGCCAATCCAATCAGGCACTTGCAAGCGTTTCACCCCGCCGCGCCTGATACCAAATCGCAGATTCAAGCGCACTACCCAAAAAACGACGCTCCACTAGCACCCAACGCAACACACTAAACGGGGCGCAAGGGTCAGCGATTCGTCGAATATTTCCGCACCAAGAAAGACATCGTTGGCCTTCGCTGCCACGATGGAGGCTAATTTCGACCGCTTTTGACCAGTTTTTTTAAAGTAGCAGTCTGGACAAATGCATTGAGACAAACTCCTTAAGCGTCAAATTTGATACAGTCTATCGCAATCAATAATTCCTATCGATTAGGGCGCTACCAATTATTTTTCTTGTCACGAAGCGCCAACTTCGTGACGAGCTAATTACCATCACACGCGCTCTTATCCCACCATCGCCCCTGCATTCAGCAACGCCACCGCTACCTGTACCCCGACTAATAACGCGGCTGCTGCGACATTTCCCGATTCAATCGCCGTGCGCAAATCTCGAAATAGCAGCGTAAAAACGCCAAAGGTGAGCAATTGCATCAGCACTGCGACACTCCCCCACAGCACAATATCCAGCCACACGCCGCTTGTCGCTAAGGTGGCGGCTAATGGAATCGCTAATGCAATCCACGCACCGCCGAGGGTTAAACCAGCGGCGGCATTGCTCTGTTTAATCAATTCGCGCTCGCGGAAAGGTGTAATCAGCGCGTAAATCACGATGCCAAGCACTAATAGCGCCAGCGTGATGAAAAAATGCAGCAATAAAATCGGCAGGCCGCTGGTGAGCGTCTCCCATAATAATGCGAGTGTTTCAAGCATGGTTAAATACTCCAAGTCAGTTGCCGACAATTAACTTAAATTCAAACTGGCAATCGGAATATCAATTCCGAGATGCAACGCGACCCAAGCGCGATCACCCTGTTCCTGTGCCATCACCAAGAGATATTCGGTTGTGGGCGCAGGTGGCGCGGCTCCAGTGGTGCGGGCGTAGAGCATCGCCTGTTGCTGTGCGGGCGCAGCTTGCACGCCGTTGAGCGTTTCTAGGGTTTCGCGCAGGGCGTAGGGTTCAATGCGTGTTTGTCCGGGCGACCACAGCCGCGCATAGCGGTGCCCGTCTTGGGTCTCAAATTCGGGCCAGCCGATCAAGCCTTCATCCCGATCTAACCACACGCCCCATTCCGCTGCGTCCGCCGGTTCGACGACATCGAGCGGCGCAAAATAGCGGCACTCGTCCGGCTGGCCGTGCGCGTCGCAATGCACCTGAAAAAACCTTTCATCATCAGCGACATAGAGCCGATGCCAGGTGACGCCCGCGCCGCTGACTGCGCCGAGGCGCTCGACCGATAGCAGACCGCTGTTGCTGGCGGCGGGCGGCGCTTGGATCTGTGTCCAGGGCGCGGCCAGAATGAACAGCGAGGGATCCAGTGGCAGCGTCATGCCGAGTCGGAACCAATCAGGACGATAGCCGCTCCGCGAGGATTCACCGTGTTGCGAGCGTCGCGCTTTAGTGGCTGGTCGGGCGAATCGCCGCCACATCAAGATCAGCAATACGGCAAGCAGCAGCACTATAAACAGTCCGGTGAGCAGTGCCGCGAACGGAAAGCCAGTGGTTGCTGTATTCATTGTTGGTTCCGATTCCGTAGCAAGATCATCGGTCTCTATCGCCAAGTTGGGCGCGGGATACTGGGTATCACGCGGCCCGGAGAAGGTCGCTAATTGTTGATCGAGCGCCGCCAGTTGCTGCGCCAGTTCAGCATGTTCACGCGCCAGCGCCTCAGCTTCCGTGCGCCATTGGCGATAGGCGGGATCCTCGGCATGATGATAGAAAAACTCAGCGTGTCCCGGACTTGACAGTGTTTGGAGCAAACCAAATAGCAGCACCGCGCTCCAGGGGCCAAAACTCGGCGCAGTGTGTCCACGATAATATTTCGGCAGCGTGTAACGATTGCTTGGGCGGTGGCCGTACCAGTTGACCGAATGCGTTGATGGACGACGCGGCGGCGGGGCGGTGCGGGCAGTTGAGGGGCGCGTTGTCCAGCCGCTCCAACTGCTTGAATTACTTGAAGTGCTTGAATGATTAGAACTATGCGCGTTATTCGAGTGATTGGCGCTGCCGGAACTGGTTGCGGTCGCTGCTTGGCGCTGGCACTGAAAGTCATCGAGCGCCCGTTTTGAGGCTTGGCGCGACAGTGCTTGATCGGTCGCACTGCCCGAGGGCGCGGCGCGGGCGGTCGAGCTAGTCGCCGAACTGCTGGGACGGCTATAGCCACCGCTGACGGACGGTGTGCGCACAGTACGACTCGGGCGCGTCGTCGGGGTGCGCTGGCTGAGGCTCGACGATGGGCGCGAGTAACCGCCGGAAGAGCGGCTTTTTTTGGCCCAACTGTCCAGCGGCGTAAGCAGGCCCAGCGTCAGCGTTAAAATCAGGATCAAACCGAACGTCGGTGTCAAGCGTGGCGGCATCATGCGGCAACCCCGGCGGCCTTCAGATGGCAGACATTATCAGCGCATCTGGTTAAGCTGACCAGAACGATCCAGCCGTTGCGTGCTTAGGACACGCTCCAAATTCATGTCAACCAACACCCCCGACCGTCTGATTACCGCCGACGCCGCCCCCGATGATCGCGCCTTAGATCGCGCCATTCGCCCGCGCAAACTTGCCGATTATGTCGGTCAGCCAGCGGTGCGCGAACAGCTCGACATCTTCATCAACGCCGCACGCGGGCGCAAAGAAGCCCTCGATCATGTGCTGATTTTTGGCCCGCCCGGACTCGGCAAAACCACGCTCTCGCACATCATCGCCCACGAAATGCAGGTTAATTTGCGGCAAACCTCGGGGCCAGTGCTGGAAAAACCCGGCGATCTGGCCGCACTGCTGACCAATCTTGACCCAGGCGATGTGCTCTTTGTCGATGAAATCCACCGCTTGAGTCCAGTCGTCGAAGAGGTGCTTTATCCGGCGATGGAGGACTATCAGCTCGACATTATGATCGGCGAGGGGCCGGCGGCGCGGTCGATCAAACTCGATCTGCCGCCCTTTACGCTCGTCGGCGCAACCACCCGCGCTGGGCTGCTAACCTCGCCACTGCGCGACCGTTTCGGCATCGTGCAACGGCTCGAGTATTACTCGACTGAGGATTTGACCACAATCGTCAAACGGTCGGCGGGGATTCTCGGCATTGAGACTGACCCCAATGGTGCCGCCGAAATCGCCCGCCGCTCGCGGGGCACACCGCGCATTGCCAATCGGCTGTTACGTCGCGTGCGTGATTATGCGCAGGTGCGCGGTGATGGGCGCATTACGGCGGCCATTGCCGACCGCGCATTAGCTATGCTCAAAGTTGATGCGCTCGGTTTCGATCACATGGATCGGCGCTTACTCGCGGCCGTGATTGAGAAATTCGACGGCGGCCCGGTCGGAGTTGAAAGTCTCGCGGCGGCCATTGGTGAAGAACGCGGCACCATTGAAGATGTGCTCGAACCCTTTTTAATTCAGCAAGGGTTTTTAATGCGCACGCCACGCGGTCGGATGGCCACTGAATCAGCTTATCAGCATTTTGGTCGCACCCGTCCCGCGTCCCCGTCATTGCTCTAATCAATGCTTTAATCAATCGGCTGATACATTAAACAGCGGCGTTTAAGCGTTCTAAGTGTTCCAGCACGCGCATTAAATCCTCGGCTGTATCGACCCCCGGCCCGGGCGCTTCTAATGCACCCTCGACATGAATCGCCATGCCATGCCAGAGCGCCCGTAATTGCTCAAGTGATTCGGCTAATTCAAGCGGAGCCGGTTCTAAATTAACAAATTGCTTGAGTGCTACGACGCGATACGCATAGATTCCGATATGTCGCCAATAAGTAATTGAAGCGGGGAGCTGATGCGGATGTGCGGCAAATTCATCACGCTGCCAGGGAATTGGCGCACGCGAAAAATACAGCGCCTCACCAGCATGATTAAACACCACTTTAACGCAATTTGGATCAAATAAGCTGGCGCTGTCAGTGATTGGATACGCGAGCGTCGCCAGACCGAGATGCGTACGAGCAGCGAGATTCGCGGCAACTTGATTGATTAAGCTCGCCGGTAATAAGGGTTCATCGCCTTGCACATTGATAATAAGCGTCTCATCATTCCAGCCGCGTCGCGTAATGACTTCGGCAATGCGATCTGAACCACTGCGATGCGTGGCGGCGGTTAATTCGGCGTCGATATTCAAGTGCGCACAGACATCGAGAATGCGTTGATCGTCAGTAGCGACAATTACGGCGCTGGCGGCACTGGCGCGAGCGCATTCGACAACGCGCTGAATCATTGGTTGACCGGCAAGATCGCACAGCGGTTTACCGGGCAAACGGGTTGAGCCATAGCGGGCGGGAATGATAACTTTAAAATCGTGGGTCATAATAGCTTAGGTCGGTTGATTAGAGAGCGTGACACGCGAAGCAGGCAACATAGCAAAATATGGCTATGCTGCCAAATGATTATGATGCGGTGATGCGGTGAATATGAGGATTGATGCGATGACAGCCGATGAATTTATTGCCACTTGGCAATCCAGTCCGCTCAATGAGCGGCAAGGTGCGCAATCGTATTTTAATGATTTATGCGATCTGTT
>NZ_FNOW01000056.1 GCF_900107145.1 Allochromatium warmingii
GTCACTTCCGCATGCAGCGTCGGATGGTTATCTTTCAACGCTAGGACGTAGTCAGCTCCGCCCGCCACGAGGGTGCGGGCAATCGCTTTTTGACAACCCATGGCATCTAGGCTCACGGTCGCCCCGTGTAGATCCAGCAGCCCGAGGAGATCCGGAATCGCCGTGATTTCATTGGTTTTCTCTCCGACCGTTTGCTGGGCCAACACCCAACGGGCACGGCTCGCAAAGGCGCTGATGAGGTGCACGCCCGGCGTTGCCCCATCGCGACTGCCACGTAACGTCTTGCCGTCCACACACACCTGCTCACCGGATAACCCAGCCAAGGCCGCCGTTGCCCAGGCCTGGAACGCCTCGGCAAAGGTGTCCGGATTGAGTCGACCGATCACATCGCTCAAGGTATCGTGCGAGGGAATTCCGTTGGCAAGCGTCAGAAAGGTGCGCAACCACGCTTCCTTCTCCTTGCCAAAGGTTTCCATGCCCACCCAGTCCTCGATGCCGCTGAGGACGGCACACAGCACAATCATCAGAATGTCGTGCAGGGAGTGCAACTTGTTACGCGTTTCGCGACGTGGATCGGCAAGATCAGCAAAGTACGGACGGGGATCTAACAATTTCGGCGACATCGGCGGCTCAGGCGTCGAGACAAAAGGTACTTGGCTACCTGCTCAACTGATGATTGTCAATACTCTGATAGCGCGATCGCCCTGCCTGATGCTCGCTAATGCTTGATGTAGATTATAGCTTCGGATATATTAAGCGGCCCATTAGCCGATGTAGCTCAGTTGGTAGAGCAACGCATTCGTAATGCGTGGGTCAGCGGTTCAAATCCGCTCATCGGCTCCATACATTCAAAGACTTACCAACGCACGGATGCGCGTTAAGTCGCCTCAAATCGCTCAAAAAGCGTCCTGTTTTACCCCCCAATTTATCACCCAGCTTCAGCAGCGTTTAGCTGATTAGCTTTGAGTGGCTCAGTGTGTCCGTGCGCGTTGTTTGGGCGAAACTGTTCTGTCAATAGCTACACGCGCAAGGGCGGATAGCTCTGGCGCGGAATACAATGGCACGGGACGCGACATCTGTTCACATCCCACCCGAGGGTATTCTGCTATGAGCCGCACCATCACCATCGAGCCAGTCACGCGCATCGAGGGCCATGCCCGCATCACGCTTCAGCTTGACGCAGATGGTCAGTTAGAGGACGCCCGCTTTCATCTCACCCAATTTCGCGGCTTTGAGAAGTTCTGCGAAGGCCGACCCTACCGCGAAATGCCGGCACTCACCGCCCGCACCTGCGGCATCTGTCCGGTCAGTCACATCATCGCTTCCAATAAAGCCTGCGATCATCTGCTTGCTGTAGACATCCCGCCAACGGCTGACCGGCTGCGGCGGATTATGAATCTGGCGCAACTGGTGCAATCACACGCGCTGTCGTTTTTTCATCTGTCCTCACCGGATCTGTTACTCGGCTGGGATTCGGATCCAGCTACGCGCAACATCTTCGGCGTCATGCGCCAGAACCCAGAGCTGGCGCGGGATGGCATCCGCCTGCGTCAGATCGGCCAGACGATGATTGAGACGCTGGGCGGCAAAAAAATTCATCCGACCTGGGTTGTGCCCGGCGGTGTCGCCGAGCCGTTGAGCGCCGAAAAGCGCGAATCCATGCTCAAGCTGCTGCCCGAGGGGCTGGAAATCGCCAAACGCACCTATGCGTTTTATAAAACGCTGGTGCCGAAATTCAAAGATGAGGCCGCGCATTTTGGTACTCAGCCGACGCTATTTTTGAGTCTGGTCACGCCACAGGGCAATTTAGAGCATTATGATGGTGTACTGCGCGTGAAAGATGCGCAGGGGCGAATTTTGGAAGATCAGGTACCGCCAGAAGAATACGAGCGGCTGATTGGCGAAGCGGTCGAGGATTTCAGTTACATGAAATTCCCCTATTACAAACCGCAGGGCTATCCGCAAGGCATTTATCGCGTCGGCCCATTAGCACGGCTGAATAATGTTCAAGCGTGCGGCACGCCCTATGCTGATGTGGCGTTAGCGGAATTTCACATGCTTCAGGATTCCGGCCCGATTGTCAGCAGTTTTCATTATCACTATGCGCGGCTGGTCGAAATTCTATACGGCTTAGAAATGATCGAACGACTGCTTAAAGATCCGGCTATTTTAGAGACGCGGGTACGAGCGCGAGCGCGGAGTAATCGCTATGAAGGCATCGGTGTTTCCGAAGCACCACGCGGGACGCTGATGCACCATTATCGCATTGATGATGATGGCTTGATTACTTGGCTTAATTTAGTGATTGCGACCGGACATAATAATCTGGCAATGAATCAAGCAATCCGCGAAGTTGCACAAACCTATGTTGACGGCAATCATCTGCAAGAAGGGATGCTCAATCGCGTCGAAGCAGTGATTCGTTGCTATGATCCCTGTTTATCCTGTGCCTCGCACGCTTTTGGTCAAATGCCGCTGGTGATTGAATTGCGCGATGCAGCGGGATCCGTCGTTAATCGGCTGACGCGCTGACGCACAGACTGATGCCAATATCAATATCAATGCCCACGCACACATTGATTATCGGTTATGGCAGCCCAATTCGCGGTGATGATGCGATTGGTTTAATCGCGGTTGAGCGATTAGTCGAACGCGGTTTAGCGGCTGATGTAACTGCATTAGCGCGGCATGTGTTGACGGCAGAATTAGTCACCGAGCTGGAATGCTGTCAACGGGTGATTTTTTTGGATGCGGCGGCGATTGGTGAGCCGGGTGCGATAGCAGTGCGGCGGATTGCGCCGGATGTAACGGCGCATTCAACGCTGGCGCATGTGCTCGATCCAGCGGAATTGCTCGCGTGGTGTCAGCGATTATTTGGGCACGCACCGGAAGCCTATTTAATCACTGTCACCGGCGCGTGCTTCGATTATGCGCATTGCCAATTAAGCCCTATTGCGACGGCAGCGTTGGAACACTTGATTGCGCAGGTTGGAAATTGGTTACTATCTGAATCAGCCTCGATTCTAGCCAATTCAGACAGCACAGATTGCGGTGACAATCAATAATCGACCTCAGCGACCGCATAAATTCCCGGCGCATTGCGGAAATAATTTTTGTAATCCAATCCATAGCCATATAAATAGCGATCTGGTAGACAAATCCCGACGACATCCGCTGTACAGGCATGGGGGCGTTCTTTTTCAACTAACACCGCTGTTGTGACACTCGCTGCGCCATCTTCATAACAGGCGCGGACAATTTGATCTAAGGTGATTCCTTCATCGAGAATATCGTCGAGCACTAAAATATGCTCGCCGCGAATCGCTTCAGATGGCCGATGCCGCCAATCCAATTCACCGCCGCGTGTGGCCCCTTGATAGCGGCTGGCGTGGATATAATCGAGCCGCAATTGAAAATTAAGTCGCGGTAGTAATAACCCGCTGACCACTGTGCCCCCAGTCATGACGCATAACACGAGCGGATCTTGACCGGCGAGGCGTGCTGTCAGGTCAGCGGCCATGCGGTCGAGCGCCGCGTCGATGTCGGCAGCGGTGGCGAGGCATTCGGCGCGACTGGCGACAGCGGCATAGGTTTCTGGATTGAGCTTTTGAGTCATAATGTTGGCTCTGGATTAGTCGGATCGTTGAACGGCAGATTCAGCGTATCCAGTGATTCAAGTTCAGCAACGTAGCGTACCGCCCGCTGCCAGTTGGGATGTTCGTGTAACTGGGCACGATCCAGCGGCTTGCGCCCGTGCATGCGCATCAGCCGCAAACTGGTTGCGGGATCGCAGTGAGCGGCGAACGCCTCCAGCATGGCGACGGCCGCCGGGCGATTGTTACAGATTAGAAGCAGATCGCAACCGGCTGAGATCGCGGCCTGTGCCCGCTCAACCGGCTCGCCACCGGCAGCAGCGGCGGCCATGTTGAGATCATCGCTAAAAATCACGCCCTGAAACTCAAGCTGTTGGCGCAAAATGGTGCGCAACCAGAACGGCGAAAATCCTGCCGGGCGAGCGTCGATGCGCGGATAGACGACATGCGCTGGCATCATCGCCTCTAATCCCTGCGCGATCAGGCGTCGGAAGGGGACAAGATCGGCTAAATCCAGATCGACAAAGGGACGGGGATCCTGCGGTAACTCGGTATGTGAATCTGCGGCCACGCCACCATGTCCGGGAAAATGCTTGCCAACACATGCCATGCCCGCCTGACGGGTGCCGCGCATCCAGCTTGAGGCTAGTTCACCGACCGTCTGCGGATCGGCGCTCAACCCGCGATCTCCGATCACTTGACTGATGCCGCGATCCAGATCGAGCACCGGGGCAAAGCTGAAATCCACGCCCACCGCCCGCAACTCAGCGGCCATCAGCCAAGCAATGGATTCGGCTGCCGCCCGCGCCTGCGCCGGTCGTGTCTGATAAAGCTGACCAAACCGCCCTGCGGCGGGCAAGCGCGTAAATCCATCGCGGAACCGCTGCACCCGTCCGCCTTCCTGATCGACGCCGATCAACAGCCGAGGCTCGCGCACGGCGTGAATGGCTGCGGTCAGCGCCGCAAGTTGTGCGGGCGATTCATAATTTCGCGCAAAAAGAATCACGCCGCCGACGGCTGGATGACGCAACACAGCGCGGTCGGCGGCGGTGAGTGTCGTTCCCGCCAAATCGAGCATGATAGGGCCGAGTGGCATAGATAAACCTGTAGTTGAAATCCGTCACACACACTTAATACTACGTCGAACGCCTGGGTGCTACTGGCACACCTAGCACGCTGGAGGCTGAAAGCTGGTGGCTCAAAGGCGCAAAGGCTCGCCGCTCGAAGCCGAGCTGAAACCCTGATATTCTCAAATTGCTGCACACTGCCGCGCACAACCCAGTTGGATTTATCGCCCCCGACCCGATCTAACCTGTCACGATCCAGCGTTGGTGCTGACACCGCGCCCTGATTCCCGATGTGGTCAACGAGGATAGCCCGAAAACTATGAATGCCAAGATCCTGAATATTCTGCTTTGGATTGCCGTCACCTTCTGGTTGGTGATGATGCTCAACAGCTTCACCACGTCCGATCAGGTCGAGACCCGTACACTGAGCTACAGCCAGTTCCTGCAAGAACTCTCCAGCGGTACCGTCAAGGAAGTCACCATTCAGGATGAAACTATTTTAGGGATGCGCAGTGATAGCTCGCGCTTTGAAACCTATGATCCGGGTGATCCGGGGTTGGTCGGCGATCTGCTCAAACATAACGTCGTCATCCGCGCCAAGCCGCCCGAGCAGCCGAGCCTGTTGATGCAGTTAGTCAGCGCGTGGCTGCCGTTCGTCGTGCTGGCCGGAATCTGGATTTGGTTCATGCGGCGCAGTGGTGGCGGCGGGGCTGGTGGGCTGTTTAATTTCGGTAAAAGCCGCGCCCGCCAGCACGCTGAGGGCGAGGTGCGCGTGACCTTGCGTGATGTGGCGGGGGTGGAAGAAGCCAAAGAAGAAGTCGGCGAATTGGTCGATTTTCTGCGCAATCCGCAGAAGTTTTCCAATCTTGGCGGTCGCATTCCGTGTGGTGTACTGATGGTTGGCCCGCCCGGAACCGGTAAAACACTGCTGGCGCGGGCGATTGCGGGTGAAGCTAAGGTGCCGTTTTTCACCATTTCCGGCTCGGATTTCGTCGAAATGTTCGTCGGTGTCGGTGCATCGCGGGTGCGTGATTTGTTCGAGCAAGCGAAAAAAAGCGCCCCCTGCATCATCTTTATCGACGAAATCGACGCCGTAGGCCGCAAGCGGGGCGCGGGTCTCGGTGGCGGACACGATGAGCGCGAGCAGACCTTAAATCAGTTACTCGTTGAGATGGACGGCTTTACTGGCAATGAAGGCGTGATCGTGATTGCCGCGACCAACCGCTCTGATGTACTTGATCCGGCGCTGCTGCGTCCGGGCCGTTTTGATCGTCAAGTCGTGGTTGGACTGCCGGATTTGGCTGGACGCGCCGCGATTCTCGAAGTCCACATGCGCAAGGTGCCGATTGCCGAAGATGTCGATGCCCGCACCATCGCACGCGGCACGCCGGGCTTTTCGGGCGCGGATTTGGCTAATCTGGTCAACGAAGCGGCGCTGTTTGCGGCGCGTTCTGGGCGCGAAGATGTCGGCATGGATATGTTCGAGAAAGCGAAAGATAAGATCATGATGGGCGCAGAACGGCGCAGTATCGTGATGTCGGAGTCGGAAAAGAAGTTAACGGCCTATCACGAAGCCGGACACGCGATTGTCGGACGGGTGGTACCTGAGCACGATCCGGTGCATAAAGTCAGCATCATCCCGCGTGGTCGCGCACTGGGTGTGACGCTGTTTCTGCCTGAACGCGACCGCTATAGCATGAGCAAGCGTCAGTTGGAAAGTCAGATTTCCAGCTTATTTGGCGGACGTTTGGCCGAAGAAATGATCTTCGGGCCGGAGCAAGTGACGACCGGTGCCTCGAACGACATCGAACGCGCCACCGAGATTGCTCGCAAAATGGTGACGCGGTTTGGTCTCTCCGACACGATGGGGCCGCTGGCCTATGCTGAAGATGAGGGCGAGGTGTTTTTAGGGCGCTCGGTGACTCAGCAACGCCATGTGTCGCCGGAAACGGCGCTGGCCATCGATCAGGCGGTGCGCGACATCATCGACCGCAACTATCAGCGCACCAAGCAGATTCTGGAGGACAACCTCGACAAACTGCATACGATGGCTGAGGCGCTACTAACCTACGAGACCATCGGCAAGGATCAGATCGACGACATCATGGCCGGGCGTCCGATGCGCGAACCCGATGAGCATGGCGGCGGACAGTCAAGCAATGCGACTGGTGGCGGGCGTGGCGCAAAACAGGGTCAGAGCGCAACCGGTCAGCCGCCAGTGGCGATTGGGGGAGTTTGAGTTTAGAAGTGTTCTGCGTGACGAAGCGGGAGCTTCGTCACGATAAAAAGATTTTTTCCGCGTTATTCAGCGATTTCAGCGGCAAAAAACACCCGCCAACCCCAGCGGATCACGCGGATCAATACCCGCCATGAACGTCTGACGACGATCAAGATGCGTGAGTTGATAAATCAGCCCCATCCAATTCCCAATCACACCCTCAGCGGTATCGTGCCAAGTATTATTTAAACTGGCGGTAATCAGCCGTTCGGGTAATTCAGGTGGCGTGTGTTTCTGCGCGAGTGCTATTAAAACCCGCTGGCGATGTTCATCCAAAATCGCTCGCGCCTGAAGTCCGAAATAATGATCGGGAAAGGGTGGATAATCAGGCCGCGCACCGCTCACAAAACGTCCCACTTCGCGCTTATATTCTTTAAGCAGTGAAATCGTGTCATATTCAGGGTGCCCCTGAAACAATACCTGCCGAAAACCATCAGGACTGACAGCGATATGCACACCAGCTTCATCACTTTCGACCAGCACCTGTAATCCAGCGCGAGTGAATTGTTCGTGGCTGATGTCATTAAACCGCGAATGCGGGACATCAAAGCAGGTATTGACATCGGCGACCAATGGATGTGTGCGTTCCAGCACGCGATGCGGAAAGACACCCCAGCGTTTTGTGGCTTGGCGTCGCCGCTTTTCGCCATAGCGGAATTGCATCACGGCATGGGTCGCTAGACACGAACAGAGCGTCGAACAGACATTGTCATAGGCCCAATCAACCACTTCAATTAGCGGTTGCCAAAAGGGCTCAAGGGCTAAATCTGGCCCGGTGACATTGGCACCGGTAATAATCAGTGCGTCTAATCCTTCGGCGCGGATGTGCTCAAATGATTGATAATAACGCTCGATATGTGCGCGTGCTTCGGGGCCGCGTGTTAGTTCTTTGAGCGTAAAGGGATGGACATAAAATTGCGCAATTTGGTTGCTCTCGCCAATTAAGCGAAAGAATTGGCGTTCAGTGGCCGCTAAGGCCGCGTCTGGCATGATGTTGAGCAGCCCGATATGTAATTCGCGGATGTCTTGATGGAGCGCAAGCGTTGGATCAAGTATTTGTTGGCCTTCTTCGCGCAGTCGCGCAAAGGTGGGTAGGTCATTATGGGCGACGATGGGCATAACAGCGGCGTTCAGTCAGCAGCAATCGAGCAAAAAGCAAATGCAGTTCGGGAGCCGCAGAAAGCGCGGAAAAACGCGGAAATTTCGCCGAACTGCTCGGTTTTTATTTAAGCGGCACGCGCAATCGCGGATTCAACGAGGGAGAGAAAATCCGCTTCATCTCGCACTTGCGCGACATCTTCTGATGAAACTGTATAGCCGTGCGGTTGGGCGATGGCTTCATAGCGCGGCACCCGTGAATGAAAGAGACGCGGAAATACCCAGCGCGTAAAATCATTGGGTTCAATTTGCGCGACATAATCGAGTTGGCGCAGGTCTAAATAGTCTTTTACCGCTGTTTGTAAAAAGTCTGGGCGATAATATAGCGGCTTGGGATCGGCTTGGGCGCGTTCGATGAGTTTGATTTCATCAGCTTCAGGCACGCGAATATAGAGAATTAAGCTGTGTTGGGCGAGCATTTCTATCACTCGCGGTTCGTCGAGTTCGCACAGACTGCCGCCGACATCATTGACGAGATGGGCGTAGTTATAGACTTCGTGTGCTTTGCGCACAAATTCTGGTAAATCAAGCATCGCGGCAATTTCCGCTTGGCGATAGAGCGCCTGCCGTCGGCTAAATTCATCAAGCGGTAAGCCACCGTGTTCGGGGTTGCCGAGTTTGCCAATAAAACTTAACACCGGGCCAAGATCGTGAATTTTTATTACATTGCGAATGGTGATCCAATCACGGCGTAAGAGATCGCGCAAAAATGGATCGCGCATGGCGTGCGATTTGATGAGATCCAAAATCGGTTCGTCAAGATAGCGGGTGCCGATGCGATAATCGCCGGAATAATGAAACCAATCACTGCGTCGCAACAGTGTTGATAGATGGGTTTTACCCACACCGGACATGCCTAGTAGGGTGACACATTTACGCTTCCAAGCGCGGAATTGCTCGACCGTGAATTTCACTGCTGTGACTCCAAATCAATTAAAAGATTGAAAGCAATCGGGGCGGATGCCGTGCGCGTGTGGGCGCTTTATTCGCGCTCGGCGAGCAATTCCCAACGCGCATAGGCGGCAGTTAGCTCGGTTTCAATGGCAGCTAAACGCGCTTGCACGCTAATCACGGCTGCGCCATCACTTTGATAAAGCGTCGGATCCGCTAAACGGGTGTGTAATGCGCTTTGCTCGTGTTCAAGCGCCTCGATCCGTTCGGGCAATTCGGCCAGTTCGCGGGTTTCTTTATAGCTGAGTTTATCGCGGCTGGGCTTGGATTGTGCTGTCGGCGGCGTAGCCGGGCGCGTGTTTGCTTTGGGCGCGGCGACAATCGGACGCGGGCGTTGGCGCAGCCAATCTTCATAGCCGCCGACATACTCGCGCACAATTCCGTCGCCTTCAAACACCAACGTACTGGTGACGACATTGTCGAGCAGGGCGCGATCATGGCTGACTAGCAGCAGCGTACCGGCGTAGTTCACCAGTAATTCTTCAAGCAATTCAAGGGTTTCGGTGTCAAGATCGTTGGTCGGCTCGTCAAGCACCAGCAGATTGGCCGGACGTGTAAACAGTTTAGCCAGCAACAGGCGATTGCGTTCGCCGCCCGAGAGCGCCTTGACCGGCTGGCGGGCGCGTTCCGGTGTAAACAAAAAGTCTTTGAGATAGGACAGAACGTGACGACTGGCCCCATTGATGTCGATTTGATCGCTGCCGCCAGCAACATTATCCCAGACGGTTTTTTCGGGATCGAGCTGGGCGCGCATCTGATCGAAATAGGCAATCTGGAGATTGGCTCCGCGCTGAATCCGCCCCTGTTGCGGCTCCAGTTCGCCGAGTAACAGCTTGAGTAGTGTGCTTTTTCCAGCACCATTGGGGCCAATGATGCCGATTTTGTCGCCGCGCAGAATCAGCGTCGAACAGTCACGAATAACGGTTTTCTCGCCCCAACGCTGGGTCACATTCTCGGCTTCCACAACCAGCTTACCGGAACGATCCGCGTCACTTACACGAATCCGCGCCGCGCCCTGTAATTCGCGCCGCGCTCGCCGTTCATCGCGCATCGATTCGAGCGCCCGCACCCGCCCTTCATTGCGCGTGCGTCGCGCCTTGATGCCTTGACGAATCCAGACTTCTTCCTCGGCAAGTTTGCGATCAAAGTGCGCATTCGCCTGTGCTTCGGCGTGCAGGCGTTCTTCGCGGCGGCGCAGATAATTAGCATAATCGCCAGGCCAGTCGCTGAGCCGTCCGCGATCTAATTCAAGAATGCGCGTAGCGACCCGCTGCAAAAAGCGCCGATCATGGGTGATAAATAGCAGCGCACCTTGAAAGCTGACCAAAAATTCTTCTAGCCAAGCGATGCTCTCAATATCGAGATGGTTGGTCGGCTCATCGAGCAGCAATAAATCCGGCTCGACCACCAACGCCCGCGCCAGCATCACCCGTCGTTGCATTCCGCCCGAAAGCGACTGGAGCGGCGCGTCAGCATCCAGCCCCAACCGCGAGATAACACGCTCAGTGCGTTGTTCGATTTCCCAACCGCCCTGTGTTTCTAACTGATGTTGCAGTTCGGCCAGTCGCGCCAATTCCTGTTCACTGGCATCTGCGCCGAGGGCGTGCGAGCGGCTGAAATATTCATGCACCAGTGCTCCCAGCGCCCCCAGTCCCGAAGCGACGACCTCAAACACGCTCGCCTCAACCGCGCCGGGCACTTCTTGCGCCAGCCGCCCGATGCGCAGTCCTTGATTAACATGCACGCGCCCACTGTCGGGCTGCACCTCGCCGGCGACAATGCGCAACAGCGTCGATTTGCCCGCCCCGTTGCGCCCAATCAAGCACAGACGCTCGCCGCGCTCGATAGCAAATGAAACAGAATCGAGCAACGGCGGCAGGCCGTATGACAGACCGATAGAATCGAGAGTAAGCAGGGTCATACGTTTTCCTGGGGAATCACAAACGCTAAATACTGTCGGAGCTGGGTCGGGACATCTGGCGCACCGCGCCGACGCGATTCTGTGCTATCCATGCGTTTTATCAATGACAGCCTTGTCCCGCCCACATCACCGACTTCGGGTACTATTGTAATGGAACTTGGCTCGCGCCAAGCGCGTCCGTCTCCAGCTCATGCCGACACGATGTCCCTCAATCCTGACCTGAGCGCCGCGCCGCCCGCTGTGGCAGCGGTGTACTGTATAGGAGCCTATCAACGCCGATGACAAAAGCTGTTTCACTCCGCGAAGCCTGGTCTGGTGAGGCCAACTGTCTCAACTGCGCCCTACGCACCTCGGTGCTGTTTTCGGGTCTACATGAACCCGATTTTGCCCGCATCCATGACCCCATTGATCAGTATCGACTCAAGCCCGGACAGCATCTCTATCTCGCCGGTGATAGCGGCGAATACCTGTTTACCGTGCGCTCGGGGATGCTCAAACTGGTGCAATATCTGCCCGACGGCAGTCAGCGGATCGTGCGCATCGTGCGCAGTACCGATGTATTGGGGCTGGAATCACTGCTTGATGAACGCTATCAACACGATGCCATTGCGCTACATGCCACTGAAGTCTGTCGCTTTCCGGCGCGACTGGTGCGCGATCTCGGGCACGATAATCCGCTGGTACATCGGGAACTGATGGCACGTTGGCAACACGCTTTGACCGAAGCCGATGCCTGGCTAACCGAACTCTCGACCGGCTCGGCGCGGCAGCGCGTGGCGCGGCTGCTGCTGCGGCTGGTGCGCGACCGCGAAACCAGCGAATGTCCACTATTTAGCCGTGAAGATATGGGCGCGATGCTCGGCGTGACCACCGAAACGGCCAGCCGCACCATTGCCGAGTTCAAGCGTCAAGGATTATTGGTGGAAACGGCCCCGAATCTGTTTTTACTCGATATTCCCAATTTGCGGCGGCTGGCTGAAGATTGAGCGCCATTTGAGCCAAGCGCAGTGCGGACAGCTTGCGCAATTTCAATGCGGCCTCGGTGTCGCACACTTTACGCTTATGCGACTCCGCTCATTTCGCTTTGGCTGCGACACGCCGCTATGAATCAATCACTGACAGTTGCCGAATACCCGATTTATTCACTCGAACTCACACGCGAAGAAACGCCCTTCGATTCGGTCGAAGCAATTTGCGGTTATTTTCGTGCCTGCATTGAATCGCATCGCAGTGCGGTATTTATTGCCGAGTTCGATCATTACGCCCACACCTGTTCCCTGCCCGAAGGTCATATCGGCGAAGAGATTCGCGCCGCGAAAAATCTGGTATTTTGCTTTGGCATCTCATTGCCCAAACCGGAATTATTAGCCTGCCGTCCGCGCTCAATTGGTGTCGCCGAAACCGATCATGGTTTTTTAATCACTTTTATGGAAACCCCCATGCCGGTCGCTAATTCGGTGATGGAAGATTGGGCGATGGGTTTATGTCAGCAACTGGTGACTGCTGTCGCCTAATCTAAAACACAGGTTTCTATTCGCCAACGCTTGCTGTTTTTTGGAATCCCAATCATGCGCATCGCTGTTACCAGTCAGAATTTCCGCACCATTACTGGACATGCCGGTAAAACGCGGCGTTTTTTAATTCTCGAAGCCGATGGGCAGACCGCGCCGGTTGAAATCGAACGGCTGGATTTACCCGCTGGTCTAGCATTGCATGACCATCACGGCACCGATCATCCGCTATTTGCCGCTGGGGTTGAAGCCGTGTTGACGCAGAGCGCCGGCGGCGGTTTTGTGCAGCGTCTTGCCCGCGAAGGCATCGCAGTGCATATCACCAGCGCGACCGATCCACTGAGCGCAGCGGCGGATTTAGCCGCCGGTCGGCCGCTGCCTGCCGCTGCGCCGCATGATGAACACGCGCATAATCATGGGCATACGCATGGACACGGACAGATTAAAGCGTCCGGTGCGGCAGTTCAGCTCCAGATCAAAACGCCAAAATAGTCCGCGTTGCATCGCTAACGCTTTGTAATCTAAGCGGCAGCTGTAAGTGCTTGCCGCTTCCAATATATCAGCAACATTCCAGCTATCCCCGCCGCCACAACCACCGCCATCCCACCCGATCCGGCAACAGCAGCAGATGCACACATGCCAGAATCGCCACCTGATACCAGAGGCTGCCGAGCCAATCCGGCGTCACGCCCGCTTCCATCCAGCGTTCGGCCAAGCGTTGCAGATTAAAAAAGCTGAAATACGCCAGCAGTGCCAGCAGAATACGCCCCGAGGTTTTTTGACGCGGTGAGGGATCAATTAGTGGAATCGCCAACAGCGCCAACGTCAGAATCGACACCGGTGCGGCCAGCCGTTGTTGTAGCTCGACGCGATCAATCAGCGTCTGCGAACGCCACAGCAGCGGCGTGGCAATCGCGGCACGTTTGCTTAACGCCTGCTGAGTCGGCCCAGTTCCGGCAATGCGTAGCTGATACTGGTCAAATTGGCCGATTAAATAGGCTCCCGCGCCCGCCTGCCCATCAAAACGATGCCCGTCAAATAACGTGACCAGATGATCGCCGCTGGCGTCTTCCAGCCGATGCCGTCCGGCGGTGCTGACGACTAAGCGCGTTTTGCCGCTGCGTTGATCGAGCACGAACACATCGCCGAGCGCCTTGCGGCGGTCAATCGCGCCGATATAGACCACAATCTGTCCGGCAACATAAAAACGTCCGGCTTGCAGTCCGGCGATCTGCGCTGCCTGTTGCTGTTGCTGTAAACGAATTTCGTAGATACCTGCTGCCGCCTGCGGTTTGAGCACCAGCGCCACCCAGCCGGTCACCAGCGCCACCGGCAGCGCCAGCAGTAGCAGTGTGCGATACAGATGCGGCGGCCCGACTCCACACGCCTGCATCGCAATCAATTCGCTGTCGCGTGACAGGCGCGATAAGGTCATTAACATCGCCAAAAAAAACGCTGGTGGCAGCAAACTGGACAGATTGCGCTGAATCTGTAACCCCAGATAGCGAAACACCACATCGCTGCCCAGCCCGCCGAGATTGACTTCTTCCAGCGTGCGCAGAAACATCAAGCTGGCCATGATGAGCACCAGCACCAGCACGATGACCAAAAATGCTTTGGTCACCTCGCTGAGTAGATAGCGATCCAGTCGCCCGATCACGCCAACGCCTTTGAGACGACCTCGAACGCATCCGCCGACAGCGTGCCGCAGCCCAGCACGCGCTCTAATTCCCCACGCATCAACGCCTGCCGCGCTAGATCAAAGCGCCGCCAGCGCAACAACGGCTTGAGGAGACGCGCCGCCAGCAGTGGATTGATCGGATCGAGTTCCAGCACCTGATTGACCAACAGGCGATAACCGGCCCCATCGGCGGCATGAAAGCGCACCTGATTGACGTTGCTAAAGGTGCTCACCAGACTGCGCACGCGGTTCGGATTCAACGCGCTGTAATCGGGATGCTGCAACAGCGCCTGCACCCGCGCCAACGCATCATCACGCGGCGCGGCAGCTTGCACCGCAAACCATTTGTCGATGACCAGCGATTCACCTGACCAACGCGCATAAAAGTGCGCCAGCGCCGTCTCAGCCAGCTCGCCACCCTGCGCAACCAGCAGCCGCAAGGCGGCTAGGACATCAGTCATATTCTGTTCAGCGGCAAACTGCGCCTGACACAATGCCAAGCCTTCGGCGTCATTCGCGTGAACCAGATAGCTCAGGGCCAGATTTTTCAGCGCCCGCCGTCCGACCGCTGCCGGATTGAACGCATAGGGGCCGGTCTCGGTGTTGGCGTGATAGACCGCGAGCAGTTCGGCGCGTAACTGGCTGCCGAGATAGCGCGTCAATTGCCGATACGCACGATGCAAACCCTCGACATCAATCACCGTCATCCGGTCGCTTAAATAGGTGTCAGTCGGCAGCGTCAACACCTCGGCACGCAATGCGGGATCTGCTTGGGTATCGCACAACGCTTGCTGAAATGCGCCGAGATAGGCCGCTGAGATCGGCGCATCGGCATCCGCCGTCAGCGCCAACAACAGCCGTTCGTGCAGCGTTTGCGCCGCATCCCAGCGATTAAACCCATCGCTGTCATGTGCCATCAGCAGCAGCCGTTCGTCCACGCTCAGATCATCCACCACCTGCACTGGCGCGGAAAATCCACGCAGTAACGACGGCACCGGACGTGCGTTCAGCCCAATCAAGGTGAAGCGGTGTTCGGCGTCAGTCAGCTCCAGCAGCCGGGTTCCGGCGGCGGGTGGTTCGGGTTCGCCGTCTAACCAGACTGGATAATCCGCGCCATCTGGCCCGATCAATCCAACAGCAAGCGGAATCTGGAACGGGAATTTTTGCGGCTGACCGGGCGTGGCGGGTGTTTCTTGGCGGATGGTGAGCGTATAGCGGCCAGCATTTGCGTCGTATTCGCTGTGAATATGCAACGTCGGCGTACCGGCTTGGGTATACCAGCGGCGGAATTGAGTGAAATCGCGCCCGCTGGTTTCTTCCATACAGCGCACAAAATCCTCGGTTGTCACCGCCTGTCCATCATGGCGCGTAAAATACAAATCCATTGCCCGCCGGAATACTTCCGGCCCGAGTAACGTCGCCTGCATTCGCACCACTTCCGCGCCCTTGTCATACACAGTCGCGGTATAGAAATTATTGATTTCAATATAGGATTCTGGCCGCACCGGATGCGCCAATGGCCCAGCATCTTCAGCAAATTGATGGGTACGCAATGTTCGCACATCACGAATGCGTTTGACGGCCCGCGAGCCAATATCCGAGGAAAATTCTTGATCGCGGTAAACCGTCAACCCTTCTTTTAAGCTTAATTGAAACCAATCACGGCAGGTGATGCGATTGCCCGTCCAATTATGGAAATATTCATGGGCAATGACGCTTTCAATACCATCAAAATCGGTATCAGTCGCGGTATCCGGTCGCGCAAGCACGAATTTATCATTAAAGATATTGAGTCCTTTATTCTCCATCGCGCCCATATTGAAATGACTGACAGTGACGATCATGTAAATATCCAGATCGTATTCACGGCCAAAGCGGTGTTCATCCCAGCGCATTGCAGTTTTGAGCGAGCGCATCGCGTGCTCGCCTTTATCGCGATCCGCTGGATCGACAAAGATTTGCAGCGCCACTTCGCGCCCCGACGCTGTGACAAAGCAATCTTCGCGCTTAAATAACTCACCGGCGACCAGCGCAAACAGATAACTCGGTTTTGGGAACGGATCGACCCAGGTCACGCTGTGGCGACAATCGGGCAGGGTGGCGCGGGCCACTGGATTGCCGTTCGATAGCAACACCGGATAGCGCAGCGGATCGGCAATCAGCGTTGTCGTGTAACGCGCCATCACATCGGGGCGGTCGAGAAAATAGGTGATGCGGCGAAAGCCCTCGGCTTCACATTGCGTGCAGAGCAACGCGCCGGACTGATACAGCCCTTCAAGCGCGGTGTTGGCGCTGGGGTGAATTTCGACCTCGGTGTCGAGCGTGAAACAATCGGGAACCCGATGCAGCGTCAAGCCGCGCTCATCGACCTGATATTCAGCCGGCGGCAGCGGATGACCATTGAGCGCCACCTGCCGCAACTGCAACTGTTCGCCATGTAGCCGCAGATCACTGGAATCGCGGGTAGCTGCCGGATTGCGCCGCATGGTGAGCCGCGCTTGCACACGGGTGGTTTCGGGATCAAGTTCGCAGCGCAGTTCAACCTGATCGATGAGAAACTCAGGTGGGCAGTAATCCTTGAGATAAATCGGAGCGGGTGTTTCGTGATACATGGGCGTGAACCTGAAAGCGTAAGCGCAAATGATGGCTTGAAAGTGTACGCGAACGACCGAACTTGACCCAAGTCACGACTGCGACGAAGCTCGCATGTCTACCCCTCATTCAAATCTGCGCTTTTCTAAGCCAATCTAGGCTTTTGAAGCGCACAGTTGAGGGTGCAGGGTCAGGTCTGTGAGACCTACGTTGAAC
>NZ_FNOW01000017.1 GCF_900107145.1 Allochromatium warmingii
TAACGCCACGGACAACCTGTTTTGTTTAAATAAAAGATAGCATTCAAGATTTCGCGTAGATCACTTGATCTTGGGCGGCCTGTTGTATAAGGCTCAAGTTCTTCGAAGATTTTTTCAACAATCTCCCATTCTTCATCGGAGATATCGCTTGGATATTTTGGCGAAGAGTTTTTTTCTGAAGTCATATTCACGATATGAGTGATTTTAATTAACTCGCAAAATTTGCCATATTCTCGAAAAAATCTACTTCAAAATCAATAGTTTAGTTTTTAGACAGCCTCTTAGCTGCAAGCAATTTTGTTGCGTCTCGAAATTGCGAGTCTGAAAATGCTTTTAATGTAATCATGCGGTTGAATCTGCTTTCTTGATGGCTTCTCCAATTACTTTTGCTAAAACTGGCGGAACTGCATTTCCAATCTGAAAAACACGTTGCATACGAGTGCCATGTAAATACCACCATCGCGGAAATGTTTGAAGTTTAAGCAATTCTTCATCTGAAAGATACTGATGCTCAACAAATACTGGCGGAGTATCTCCTTGCCTTCGACCAAGAGTATGCCACTGTTGCCTAAAAATTTGCTCTTTTGGAACGCCATGAGGTGCAAAAGCCAGTTTTGCACCTTGATGCGCTCCAATAGTTGGAGAGGGGCGATCTAGTGACCAAGTAACAGGTTCATCATGTGGCCTGACAACATTTTTTACCCAAAGAACTGCGGTATCATGATTATAATTTTTGTAGTGCCAATGACCCTGCGACCAAAGCACTTCGCGCATTGTTCGCCAAGGTGGAAGGAATTTTTCAATAAAAAAATCTTGTTGGACAGCGTGAGTATTTTCGTTTAGGCTTTGATGTGTTGGTTGTGGCCATTCAAAATTTTTACCATCACGACTCCCTACAATAAAAAGCCTTTCTCTAATTTGAGGCGCTCCAAAGTCTGCTGCATTTAAAGTACGAGCAAAACACATATATCCAACTTTTTTAAACTCACTTTCGATAATTTTAAGAGAACCTCCTGATTCGTTTATTACCTCTAAGTGAGTATTTTTGTTGCCGCATTTAGAACATGGAAAGCTTCGAAAATTTTCGCAATCCCAATTTTGTCTCAATCGAAAATCAGCAATAGCTTTAGTGTTGCAATTTTTACAAATTGAGTAAACTACATCTGTTTTAGTAAATTCTAATCCTTTTACATTTTCAAAAATAAACCAGCGTGGCTTTAAATCTCGAACAATACGAACAAACTCATAAAAAAGGTCACCGTTTTTTGAGCAATCGAAAGTTTTCCGCTTCCCTGCTTTACTAAAAGGCTGGCAGGGGGGGCCACCAGCAATCACAAATATTTCCTCATTTTTGGCGGCTTTTTTAAATACGTCACTTGAAATACTTCGAATATCGCCTTCAAGTATTTTTGCTTCTTGCAAACAAGGAATACGATTGTCTTGCAATCGGCTAAAAAACATTTTGAGTTCCGTTTGGTTTAATTGCATAAAACATCGTTGTTTAGACGCATCTTCTATAAATTTCTCAAGTCCTTTGCCGCTTAAACTGCTTAGTAATTGATTTTTTCGTAGTGTTTCACAAGCTTCTGGCGCTAACTCATTTGCGACAAGCGTTTTAAATCCAGCAAATTCAAGTCCCAAATCAAGACCGCCTGCACCAGCAAAAAGTGATATTAAATTAAGACGCATCTAAGGTTTCTTATTAAGTAAGATATGGTGTGAAATTAGCTATGCAGATTAAATTATGTGCCACATACAAAACTGATATTCAATAATCAATCCAATCAACACACCTTTCATTCCAACGAAATCCGCAACGCCGCTGCCAGCGGCGCTAAAATAGTAGGGTATGCACCGCATACCCCACACTCTAAACAACCCTCAACTCACCGCCATCAGCTCCCCCTGCTTCGCATATTCCATGCGAATTGCCTCCATCGCTTGATCGACCTCCAGCCGGAACGCCTGCACTTGCTCTAACTGCTCGCTGGAATACATCGACTTGATGCGCCGCATCTTCGCCAACAAGGGCAATCGCTGTAATTCAGTCACCGGCACCCCTAATTTAATCAACGCTTCACCGCGTTTATAAATCGTAATTGCCAAATCGAGCAGCGCATATTGCTTCGCTGGCGAACAGAAGGTATCAATCTCATCAAGCGCACTTTGCTGCAACACGCCTTCTTTAATTAACGACGCCCCTTCTAATTCCCAACGCTGTGCATCAGATAAGGCTTCCGGCCCGACCAGATTGACAATCCGCGACAATTCTGCATCCCGCGCTAATAATGCTAATGCCGCGCCGCGCCGCTTTTCCCAATCGGGATCAATCTCACTATGCCACCATTCCGCCGCCGTCTGCACATGACTGGAAAAACTTGTTACCCAATCAATCGACGGATAATGCCGCGCATCGGCTAATTCTTTCGACAACGCCCAAAAGGTTTCAATAATATCTTTGGTGTGACTGGTCACCGGCTCCGAGAAATCACCACCCGGCGGCGAGACCGCACCAATTAACGTCACCGAACCCGACCCCGCGCCAAAGGTTTCCACCCGTCCGGCTCGCTCATACACCGCTGCCAAGCGCGAGGCCAAATAGGCCGGATAGCCTTCCTCGACCGGCATCTGACCCAAGCGCCCCGACACCTCGCGCAACGCCTCAGCCCAACGACTGGTCGAATCAGCCAACATCACCACGTCATAGCCCATATCGCGGTAATACTCGGCCATCGTCATCCCGACATAGACCGACGCCTCACGCGCCACCACCGGCATATTCGACGTATTGGCGACGAGCAGCGTGCGCTCCATCAGCTTGCGCCCCGAGTACGGATCGTCGAGTTCGGGGAAGGTCTCCAACACATCGACCAGCTCATTGCCGCGTTCACCGCAGCCGACATAAATCACGATGTCAGCATTCGACCAGCGTGCAATCTGTTGTTGTACCACAGTTTTTCCGGCACCAAAGGGGCCAGGTACCGCGCCTTTACCGCCCTTAATTTGCGGAAAAAAGGTATCGATTACCCGCTGTCCGGTAATCAATGGGGACACACCATCATCGCGCTTGAGATACGGGCGCGGCTTGCGCACCGGCCAGCGTTGATAGAGACTGAGCCGATGACTCACGCCCTTTTGATCGCGCACCCGCGCAATGGTCGATTCGATGTCGTACTCACCAGCGGGCGCGATTTCTTCCAGCTCACCGCTGATGCCCGGCGGCACCAGAATCCGATGCTCAATCGTCAGCGTTTCTTGCACGCGCCCGAGCACCACCCCTGGGCCAACGGTCGCGCCCGGCTCCAGTTCTTGATTTGGCACGAACGCCCACAACTTTGTACGATCCAGCGCCGGTATGGTCAGGCCGCGCCGGATGTAATCGCCGGATTCCAGCGCAATTTTTAACAGCGGCCGCTGCACGCCATCAAAAATTCCACCCATCAGCCCCGGCCCTAACTCGACTGACAGCGGCCAGCCTAAGCCGACCACAGGTTCGCCGGGTCGCACCCCATCGGTCGATTCATAGGTTTGCACCACCGCCCGTTGACCGTTGAGCGAGATAATCTCGCCATACAGCCCGAGTTCGCCGATCTTGACCTGCTCGCCACTGCGTGCCCCGGGCAGTTCGATGGTAACAATGGGGCCATTGATGTCGCGGATAACGCCGAGTTTGTTCGTGTCGCTCATAGTTCTGTTCAGCCGCTAAAAGGAGTGCTGGCATCGAGGCCGTTGGGCAGCAAGCGTTCCAGAATCGTCTGCTGGATACGCGCCCGTAGCCGCTGCAAACGGCCCTCGAAGGTTTGATCGACGCGGATGCGGCCATCGGCGCTGGTCACCAACACCCCGCCGAGGGTGTCAATGGCGTCGGGGGCCGGCGCTAAGGTCGCCTCGGTATCCGCTGGCAATGCCGCGACGACGGCATCCCAGTTCATAAACAAGCGCCGTTGGTCATGGGCATTGGCGGCAATGCAAATCTCGCTGCTTTCCATCGCGGTCGCCGCCTCGACAATTAACGCCTGTAACCAAGCGTCATAGACCTCTTGATCGGCCATAAAGCGTTCCATGCGCTCAGTCAGCCGCCGCTCGACATCGAGCACCAGATTCCAGCGCAGGCGGTCGAGATGCGTCTGCATCTTCAGCTCAGTGGATTGCACGCGCTGCCGAAATGCCCGCTCGCCTAAGGCTTTGGCGCTGGCCTCTTCACGGGTTTCGCGCAACCGCAGGCGCTCGGCGGACTCGCGCAACAGGCTGTCACGACTGCGTGCCGCCCGTTCGCGGTATTCACTCGCCAGCCGCTCGGCCCGCGCCAGAATGGCGCGTTCCAGTTCGTCTACTTGATTCAGATTCACGGCCGTTCCCCGGACTCATTCGGATCGAAGTGTGGCAGTCCCGAACAGCGCGGCCAGCCGTTCGGCAACATCGCTGGACAGGGCTGTCGGGCCTTGCAGGCTGGGCACGGCCATCACCAAGATGCGCCCGCCCTCACGCCGCACCCGCTTGAGCTGCGGGATGTCTTCGCGCATCAATGCCTCATCAACCAGCACGAACGCCTTGTCATGGGTGTGCTGGAGCTGACGCAAAATCTGCTCGACCTGCGCGGGGCTGGGGTTGGGATGTGCCTCAAAACCGATCAACCGAAAGCCGTCGGCGAGATTTTCCTCGCCGAGAAACAGCAATCGGGTCGGCTGGCCCGGTTCGCTTGGAGTGTCCATGCTGGGCGCACTCAGCCGAGGCGATTGAGCAGCAAAATACTCATCACCAGACCGTAGATGGCGATACCTTCAGCCAAGCCGAGGAAGATCAGCGTCCGGCCCAGAGCCTCAGGACGTTCCATGACCGCTGCGAGCGAAGCCGCCCCAATCGGGCCGACCGCAATCCCGGCACCGATAGTCGAGAGGCCAGTCGGGATGCCGACGCCCAAAATCGCCAAGCCCATGCCGGTGGTCATCTCAACAGCGGCGTCGGTCATGGGTTGCGCCATAACATCGGAGACGCCCAAAAACAGCAGCGCACATTGCGCCGCGACAAAGACGAGCAACTGGGTTCCGAGTGCTGGCCGGTGCCAGGGGCGCACCCGTGTAGCCAGTGCCGGGCGGATTTCTAATAACAGACCGGTGACGATCAGGCCGAAAATGGCGACGGACATGAGTGCAACAAGCCAATACATGCAATGCTCCTTGAGTTGAGCGAGTGGAAGGGATCAAACAGCGGGCGTGCGGGATTGTCAGGTGCAGCAATCAAGCCGAAGGCGGGCGCGGTTGGCGCAACCGCAGCGGCACGAAGCGATGGCCGGTACCAGAAAAATAGCGCGAAAATCCTTCGTAATATTGCAACCGCATCACTTGGATCATCACGATGCCGCCTTCCAGCACCAGAATGAAGATATTGCCTAAAACAATGGTCACGGCATGTCCAAAGACGCCCATCATATCGGCCAGCGTGAACACGGCGAGCGCCAGCGCGACATGATTGAGACTGAAGGCAGCGACACGCAAAAACGACAGGGTGTTAGAGAGATAGACAATCACGGTGTCGAGCGTCTCAATCACCACGACTAAGGCTTTTTCGCCGGTCGGCGCATGGAGGTGCTGCCACTGAAACGCCGCCAGCGCCAGCAGCGAACCGCTGGCCACAAGCGCCGGCAGCGTGCCAAAACCCTGACCGCTGGCCAATCCATAACCGCCCCAAAGAAAAGCGAGATAAAACAGCAAGTTGATGACGCCGTGACGTTCGAGCAGAGCGCCCGTCCAATCGCCGTTGACAAGGCGGTTATAGATGCCGAGCAGACAGGCGACGATGATAAACACCACGCCCCACACCAGCGCCACTTCGAGCATCAGGATCGGATCATGCAGCGGCGACATCCAGACTGCGTGCAAAATCTCTTCATAGCCGAACAGACTGCCGAACAGCACGCCAAATGCCATCGACGACAGACCGGCAAAAATGCCAAAGCGATAAAAAGTCGGGATTTTATGCCGCGCCAGCCACGCCGCCACCGCAATCACTGCGCCATGTCCAACATCGCCGAACATGCTGCCGAACATCAGCAAAAAGGTCACGGCAAACAACGGCGTCGGGTCGATCTCGCCATAAGCCGGAATGCCGTATTGATTGACCAGCAGTGCGAAGGGTTGCAGCCAGCGATGGCGCACGCTCAGCGTCGGCACCAGATGCCGTTCATCGGGACGCGGATCGCGCACCGCGAGATCAAACGGCAGATCGAGCAGGGTGCTCAGGCGCTGTTCCAGATCGGGCAGGGCGCGGGTCGGCACCCAGCCGCTCAGATAGGCGATGCGTCCAGCACTGCGCAGCGACGGATCGAGCGTCACCAGCGGTTCGGCCAGAATCAGCGTTTTCCGTGCCGCCAGCAGTTGCTCATGCAGGGTTGCGCCCCATGCGGCCAGCGCCTGCTGTTTTGCTGCCCGCTGCTCGGCAATCTCACGATGGCGAGCGGCCAGTTCGCGCCTTAGCACGTCGGGTTCGCGGTCGAGTTCCGGCGGGATGGTCAGCGGCTGAAAACCAGCGGCATTGAGCACGGCGGCAATCGGCGAGGTGGCATCGTCATCGGTCGGCCCGACGAGCACGACATGCGCGGTATCACCGCGATACAGATACACATGCAGCAGATGCTGCGCTAACGCAGCGGCATCTTCGAGCTGGCGCAGATTCTCACGCGGCACCACGCCGACATGAAACGCCAAAAAGCGTGTGCGTCCGGCCAAGCGCCCGAGGTCGATATTGAGTTCGGCGAAATTATCGAGCAAGACTTCATGCTCGCTGGCCAGTCGCTCGGCTTCGTCGAGCGCATAAAACGCTTCTTCATACGCCGACGCCTGCTCCCAGATCTGCCCGAGCCAGGTATTGAGCGTATTGAGTTCGTCGAATTCAACCGCCCGCAGCACATCCAGCGGCGGCGTTTCGGCCAGCGGGATCAGATTAGCGATCTTATTGAGCCGCGCTTGCGCCTGATTGAACACATCCCGATACGCATGGGCTGGTGTGCCCGGCAGTCCGTCGTGCTCAGGGGCGCGGGTGTCGGGATGAAAACTCTCGGTTTCAGCCAGCGCCAGCGAAGCCAGCGGTAGGCTTTCGGTCAGCACCAGCAGTCGGATATGTTTAATCGCAGTTGAGCTGAACATTGCGCACGCGCTCCTTGAAGCCAAATCACGCCCAAATGATGCAAAAAAATCAGGCGGCGCGACGTTCGAGGGGCGCGGCCTGTGGTTCGACCAATTCCAGCGCCTGTTCGATCAGGGTATCCGAACAGTTCAGCAACCGCCCTTGCGCAATCGCAAACAGCACAAACAAATTCGATTCGCGCAGCATCAGATAGGCCAGCGCCCGCGCAATAGCTGATTGGCTCTGATGCAGCACCCAGCGCCGTTCTTCGAGCGTGTAGGTCGCTAACCGTTGCTGGGTTTCGGCTAAAGACGTGCAGCCCTGCACCGCCGTCGCCAGCGGCGCCGGCAGTGCGGCCAGCACCTGTTCTAAGCTGTCGAGATTGACCAATTCCAGCAGCCGTTCGCGACCCAGATAACGCGGCGAGGGGACGAGACGATAATAGGTTTCCGACGGCGAGAGGCGGTACGAAAACCGATACCGCACCAGCCACAGCAGCGCCACGCAGTCGAGTTCGCTGCCGATTAAGCGGCGCAGAGCGTCCTGATGATGGGTGTCGAGTCCCATGATGCGGCGCTGAATCTCGGCGTAATAGCGTTGGTCGATAGCCGCTTCGATTAAAAACGGCTCACGGTGCTGTTCGTAGACTTCGCGGGCTTGACGGGCGATGACGTGATAGGGGCCGCTTTCGAGCTGGCGCAACAGCTCCGGCACGTTTTCAGCACGGGGCAGTTCTTCCGGCAAGCGCAAGGCTTCCGGTAGCTCGAACAGATGCGCGTGTAATTCCTGCGGATCGAGCGCGTAAAGCTTGCCGCGAATCAGTGTTTTGAGATTGGAGAGGGCAAACTTGCGTGCCCAAGCGCGGACGAGATCGCGGTGCATCGGGATCATGGGCCGCGCCAGCAGACTCATTTCATTGAGCAAGGTCTGAAGCAAGGCTTGCTCCAGCACGCGCCGCCGCACCGTGACGCGGCTGGCATCATCGAGCAGTGCCTCCATGCCGAGGCGTTCGGCCAGCGCCGCCAGTGGCAGCCGTGCCAGCGCGGTAATCGTTTCGGGTGACATGAGCTGCAATGACAGCAACGTCACCCGCGTGTTGAGATAGGCTTGATCGGAACCGCTCATACAACAGGCCTCGCCAGTCGCTTGTCCCTAAAAGAGTATGACCCGTCGCGGTCGCTTAGCGTCCGAGTTCGATCAGCAACTGAAACGCGGCTTCGAGCGCCTCGTCTTCGCGCTGCTCGGCCTGATCGCGCAGTTGCACATGCCGTTCATCATAGCGGCGGCGCAACTCCGCGATGGTCTGCTCGGCGCGTTCTTCGGCTTTGGCGATGAAGGTGCGATGTAGGTCAGGGATGCGGGCGGTAAACCGCTCGTTTGCGGCTTTGGCTTCGGTCATCGCCTGCTGAATGAGGCTATCGCGCTCGGTTTCGGCCTGTTGAGCCAAGTGTTCGGCGCGCATTTCGGCATCGAGCAAGCGTTTGAGTGTGTCGTCCATCGCTGTTACCTGAGGGATAGTGCGCATCGGCCAATGGGGACAAGCTTAACTCCTTTCCGGCGTTGGCGGCTAGGGGGGGCGTGGCTGTGATCGCTGGAAGCTGGCGGCTGATAGCTGACCGCTAGAGGCTAAAAGCCCCCAACGAGTATGCTATAAAACTGCCACCTCAGACCGCTGCCGGCGCACGCTCCGCCACCCTACTGATCCATCCTTAACAGGCGATTGAACACAGAAGCATGAGCACACTTTTAGACCTGTTGCGCGGCTCGAGCGCACTCTATGGCGGCAATGCGGCCTTTATCGAGGATTTGTACGAACGCTATTTGCTCGATCCAGACAGCATTGATCCGGCCTGGCGGGTGCGCTTTGATCAGTGGCGGCAGCGGGTCACGCCCGGCACGCGAACGGTGGAAACTCCGCACACGCCAATCCGTGAGCGATTTCGCCAGCTTGCCGAGACGACCCCCACCCAAGCGGCCCGTTCGACGCCACGCTGTTTAGATCCGGTCGCGGCTGAAAAACAGGCCGCTGTGCTCAGTTTGATTAACGCCTATCGCTATCGCGGTCATCAGATCGCCGACATCGATCCGATCCGCCTGCGCGAGGTGCCGCATGTGGCGGATCTGGATTTAGCCTATCACCACCTGCTGCCCGCCGATCTCGATCAGGTGTTTCATACTGGCTCACTTTATGCGCCGGATCGTCTCACCTTGCGCGAAATTCTCGACATTGTGCAGGAGACTTACGGCGGCACGGTCGGCTCGGAATACATGCACATCACCAGCACCCAGGAAAAACGCTGGATTCAAAAACGCTTAGAAGGCTATCGCGCCCGCCCCGAGTTAGACAGCGAAGGCCGACGCTGGCTGTTGACGCTGCTGACGGCCGCCGAGGGTTTAGAAAAATATCTGCATCAACGCTATGTCGGACAAAAACGCTTTTCGCTCGAAGGTGGCGAGGCGCTGATTCCGCTGCTCGATGAACTGGTACAACGCGCCGGACGCCGAGGGATGCAAGAAATCGTCATCGGTATGGCGCATCGTGGGCGGCTCAATGTGCTCACCAATATTTTCGGCAAGCCACCAGCCGATATTTTTGACGAGTTCGAGGGGCGGGTGCAGCTCGATTGGCGGCAGATGGTCGGCGATGTGAAATATCACATGGGTTTTGCTACTGATGTCGCCACGCCGGGCGGGATTGTGCATCTGGTGCTGGGCTTTAATCCGTCGCATCTGGAGATCATCAATCCAGTGGTCGAGGGATCAGTCCGGGCGCGGCAGCGGCGACGCGGCGACCGCAGCGGCGATCAAGTTTTACCGGTGCTGATTCACGGTGATGCCGCCTTTGCTGGTCAGGGCGTGGTGATGGAAACGCTGCAACTGTCGCAAACGCGCAGTTATGGCACCGGCGGTACCGTGCATATCGTCATCAACAATCAGATCGGCTTTACCACCAGTCATCCGCTCGATGCGCGTTCGACGCCTTATTGCACGGATGTCGCCAAGATGGTGCAAGCGCCAGTGTTTCACGTCAACGGCGATGACCCGGAAGCGGTGATCTTCGTCACGCGGCTGGCGCTCGATTTTCGCAATCAGTTTCATAAAGATGTCATCATCGACTTGATGTGTTATCGGCGACTCGGCCATAACGAAGCCGATGAACCGGCAGTAACGCAGCCGCTGATGTATCAAAAAATCCGCGAGCACCCGACACCGCGCGCGATCTATGCCGAACGGCTGTTGATGCACGGGCTGATTACACCGGAAGATGAACAGGCGCTCATCACCGCCTACCGTCAGGCGCTGGAACAGGGCGTGGTGATCGCCCGTGCGGTGCTCTGTGGACTGGATACCAGTCGGCGCGTCGATTGGCGTTTTTGTCGCGGGCAAAGCTGGGATCAAGATATTGACACCGGCGTGCCGCTGGACACGTTGCGCACGCTCAGTACCGCGCTGCTGCGGCTGCCCGAAGGCTTTGTGCTGCATCCGCGTGTCGAAAAAGTCTGGGAAGAGCGGCAGAAAATGGCGCAGGGTGAACAGTTGCTCAACTGGGGCTATGCCGAAAATCTCGCCTACGCCACGCTGCTTGCCGAGGGGATTCCGGTGCGGCTGTCGGGGCAGGATGTCGGACGCGGCACCTTTGTCCATCGTCATGCCAAGCTCTACGATCAAGTCACAGGCGCGGCCTATACACCGCTGCAACATCTCAGCGAGCAGCAGGGCGCATTTATTGCGATTGATTCGATCCTGTCGGAAGAAGCGGTGTTGGGCTATGAATACGGCTTTGCCACTGCCGAACCGCACGCGCTGACGCTCTGGGAAGCGCAATTCGGCGATTTTGCCAACGGCGCTCAGGTCGTCATCGACCAGTTTATTAGCTCGGCGGGCACCAAATGGGGACTGCATTGCGGGCTGGTGATGCTGCTGCCGCATGGCTTGGAAGGTCAGGGCGCGGAGCATTCCTCGGCGCGGCTGGAGCGATTTTTACAGCTCTGCGCTGGGCATAATATGCAGGTCTGTGTCCCGACAACACCGGCACAACTGTTCCATCTATTGCGCCGGCAGATGGTGCGCCCGTATCGTACCCCGTTGATCGTGATGACGCCCAAAAGTCTGCTCCGGCATCGGCTGGCAGTCTCGGCGCTCGATGAGCTGACGCAGGGACAGTATCAAGTCATCATCCCCGAAAGTGACCCCATTGATCCGGCAGAAGTTGAGCGCGTGGTCTTGTGTAGTGGCAAGGTCTATTACGATCTGCTTGAAGCCCGCCGCGCCCGCGGACGCAATCAGGTCGCGTTATTGCGCATCGAGCAACTCTATCCCTTCCCAAAAGCGGCGTTTGTCCAGGCACTCGAACCCTATGCCCATGTCGAGGAGATTGTCTGGTGTCAGGAAGAGCCGCAAAATCAAGGCGCGTGGGATCAAATCAAGCATCGCCTTCAGCGCCTGCTGCCAGCCGGTAAACGCGCTTATTATGTTGGACGTCCGGCCTCCGCCGCGCCTGCTGTTGGTCATCGCGCCGCCCATGTCGAGCAGCATGAACGGCTCATCGAAGCGGCCCTCGGCGGCGCACCTAACTCGAACCCGAACCTTAGGATTCCGTCGCCATGAGTCTCGAAGTGCGCGTCCCTACGTTACCCGAATCGGTCGCCGATGCCCGTGTGCTGACTTGGAGCAAGCAGCCGGGTGAGGCGGTGCAAGCGGGTGAAAATTTGGTTGAATTGGAAACGGATAAAGTCGTGCTTGAAGTGCCTGCGCCGGATGGCGGCGTGTTGATGGAGATTCTCGCCGCTGAGGGTGAGTTAGTGCAGACGGATGATCTGCTGGCGCTGCTGGGATCTGGAACGCAGCATCCGGCTCCGAGTCCGGCTGCGGCGGAGCAGCCGACCTTGCATCCGAGTCCAGTGCTGAATCCGAACCCGAATCCAGCGCCAGCCGCGCCGACCTCAGCTCCCGCGCCAGCGCCCACCGCTCGCCCAGCACCGCATGTCACCCCATCGGCACGGCAGTTGGTCAATGAACTCGGCTTAGAACCCAGTGACATCCCCAGCCGCGATGGGCGGATTCAGAAAGCTGATGTGTTGGCCTATCTCGACACCCGCGAGCAGCAGGCACCGGAACGGCATCCCGATTTAGCGCGATCCCGATCAGCCAGCACAGCGGCGACGGCTCCGGTATTCACCAGCACCAGCAATACAGGTGACAGCGAGCGCCCACAACAGCGCGTACCGATGACGCGCCTCCGCGCCCGCATCGCCGAACGACTGGTGCAGGCGCAACAGAACGCGGCGCTATTGACGACCTTTAATGAAGTTAATCTCAGCGCCATCAACACGCTGCGAGCACGACATAAAGATCGCTTTGAGCAGCGTCATGGCGTGCGGCTGGGGCTGATGGGGTTATTTGTCAAAGCGGCGGTCGAGGCATTGCAACGCTTTCCGGTGCTCAATGCCTCGATTGATGGCGAGGATATTCTCTATCACGGCTATTACGACATCGGCATCGCGGTTAGCTCGCCGCGTGGTCTGGTGGTGCCGATTCTGCGCAATGCCGATCAACTCAGTCTGGCTGAGATTGAGCAGGGAATTGCCACCTTTGCTCAAAAAGCGCAAGACGGTTCGCTCAGTTATGACGAATTGAGCGGCGGTACCTTTTCGATTACCAACGGCGGCGTATTCGGTTCGCTGCTCTCGACGCCGATTTTGAATCCACCGCAGAGCGCCATTCTCGGTCTGCATAAAATCCAAGAACGCCCGATTGTCGAGAATGGGCAAATCGTCATCGCGCCGATGATGTATTTGGCGCTCACCTACGATCATCGTTTAATTGATGGCCGCGATGCGGTGCAATGCCTCGTAACCATTAAAGATGTGCTGGAAGATCCAGCGCGGTTGCTATTGCGTGTTTAATTCACGGTCGCGCTCGCGTTCTCGTGCCCGCGCCGACTGGCCGACCCGCTTAGGTCGGCTGATGCTGCTCGGCGGCTGGATCAGCGGTTTGGCGCTGCTGGTGTTTGGGTTTCAGTATTGGCTTGATGGCCAGCACAATCCCAATGCGCAGCCGCTCACCAGCCGCGAAGCTGACGGCACAGTTGCGGTCGTGTTGTACCGCAATCGCGCTGGGCATTATGTCGCCAGCGGCACCATCAATGGCATGCCAGTGCGATTTTTGGTCGATACCGGCGCGACTGATGTGGCGCTGTCGTTAAAACTCGCGCAACAGTTGAATGTCCGGCTCGGCCCCGAAGGCAGCAGCCGCACCGCCAACGGCATCACGCGCACCTGGCCGACGCGCTTGGCGCGGGTGGAACTCGGCGGATTGGTGGCGCATAACGTGCGGGCGAGTGTGCTGCCGAATATGCCCGATGAGGACGAGGTATTGCTCGGAATGAGCTTTTTGAAACCGCTGGAATTGATACAACGCGGCGATACGTTGACATTGCGGGGCTTTTTGCGATGAACCTGAAGCGATCGTGGCAATCTTGGCGTTTGGCGCGGGCACTGCTTATCGTGTTGATGGGACTAGGCATCGTGTTTGCGCTGAGCCAAAGCGGACGGCGCGGCAATCCCAATCCGCGTCCGGTGGCGTATTTGGGTCAAGATGGCGTGCCGGAAGTGGTGCTCAAACAGAATCAGCTCGATCAATATGTTGTTACTGGGCGGATCAATGGGCAACGCATCGAATTGTTAGTCGATACCGGCGCGGCGGATGTGGCGCTGCCCTATGGGGTGGCGCAGCAACTGGGATTAAAACTCTATCCCGGCGCGGTGAGCAAAACCGGCAATGGCAATGTGCGCAGTTGGACAGCTTGGCTAGAGAGCGTTGATGTTGGCGGCTTGGTCGCGCATCAGGTCAAGGCAACCGTGTTGCCGAATATGGCCGGCGAGCAAGCCTTACTCGGCATGTCCTATCTCAAGCATATAGACGTGTGGTTCGCGGCGGGGCAGATGCGGTTGCGGCCGGTGAATTACGCTGTCTCCGAATAGCAACACGGCGCATCCGTTTTGTTTACAGCAAACCTTGACAGGTACCGCCCTTGCAGCGGATCAACGAACTGTCACTGCCCTGACACGGAACCTTGTACACCTCACCATCCTTGCGTGATTCGATCAACTGCGCACCGCTGCTCCCGACTTTGCAGCCGCGTTGACGGGCGTACTGCTCGGCTTTCGCTGACCACTGCGCTTTAGGGGCCGCTGGCTTCGCGACTGCAGGTTTCGGCGGCACGGCGGCTGCGGTTTGAGCTGGAGTTGCCGGTTTTGCGGGCGTGGCGGGCTTCGCCGGTGGCGCAGCTTTAGCCGCAACCACTGGTTTAGCCGCAGGCGTCGCCGCTTTGGTCGGCGCAGCGGGCTTGGCCAGTGGCGCTGGCTTGGCAGCGGGTGCAACGGGCACGGGGGCAGCGACCTTCAGCGGCGCAGCGGGCGGTTTAGGCGGCGCTGCAACAGGTACTGGAGCCGAGGTAGGTGCTGGTGGTGTCGGAGCGACTACAACCGGCGGTGCAGGCGGTGGAGATTGCACAGCAGCGGCCGCCGCTAACGGCAATTCCCAAGCACTCTTCCAACCTTCCGGTGGCGGCGCAGCACGCGCAAGGCGCTCGCGATCTCGCATCCAGCGTTCGCGCAGTGAATGGAGCGATTGCGTCAACGGCTCGCGGAATTGCTCAGTGTAATCAATGCGATCGGCCGCAGCGCCTTGCTGACTAGCCGTCACCACTTCGGCCAGCGTCGCCACTTCGACCCCACCGCCGACATCTTTTAATAACGTCGTAACCTCCAGCATCGCGCCGGAAGCGGCGGTTAAATTCGGCGCAGCGAGCGCGAGCACCGAGGCTTCCGCTGGTCGCCCGACGACCAATCGATCTGGCGTCGAGTCGGCATAACGGATCATCCAGCCACGACTTCGCGCCGCGCCCATCGCCAACGATTTGACCTCAGCGAGGGTTGCGCCGGATAGCACTAAACGTGGCAGATTGCTGGTGTCAATCGGCGGCGCATTGGCTGATGCGGCTTGATCGGCCGTCAGAGTGGGATTGCTCGCGCAAGCCGAAAGCAACAGGGGCACGATTGCTAGGCAGCAGACAAGAGCCTTCGAGCGCGGATTCACGGCGAACCTCACGGATCCTCGGCCAGGATTGGCCTGGATGGTAAAAAAGATTGGAATAAGTCGAGAAGCGACTGAGATAGGTGTCGCCGAGGTGATGGCGAACTAAACGCGAAATTATAGACTGACTTGTGGGTGTGCGCCAAGATACAGCGGCCAGCTTTCAGCCGCCAGCGATCAGCACGCCGCTCAGGTCGCGGGCGGCGCACCACCATGCAGCCGTTTATATGCCAAGCGCGTCGGGGCTTGGGTGATGATGTCGGGGATGCGCGGCAGTCCAACACTGGCATCAACGCCGCCGAGCTTAACGGCTTCTTTGGGCATTCCATAGACGATACAGGTTTGCTCATCTTGGGCAATCGTCAACGCGCCAGTTTGGTGCATTTCTAGCAATCCGCGTGCGCCGTCATCGCCCATGCCGGTCATAATAATACCGACGGCATTTGGCCCGGCGGCTTGCGCGGTGGAGCGAAACAGTACATCGACTGAAGGACGATGCCGACTGACCAGTGGCCCGCTTTTGACCTCAACGCGATATTGCGCCCCACTGCGCCGCAGTAGTAGATGATCGGTACCTGGGGCGATCAGCGCCAGCCCAGGAATCACGCGGTCGCCGTTGCGGGCTTCGCGCACTTCGATCTGACAGAGCTGATTGAGACGCCCAGCAAAGGCTGCCGTAAATGCGCCGGGCATGTGCTGCACAATCACCATCCCCGGCGCAGTGCGCGGCAGGCGGGTGAGCACATATTCGAGCGCCTGGGTGCCGCCGGTCGAGGTGCCAATCGCTACCACGCGATCCGTCGTTTCAGCGATCAACGTAGACGGGCGCTCACTGAGCACCGCATCAGCAGGGAGTTTTTGCGTTGGGGTCATCACCGACGCTTTCGCCCGCGAGTTGGCACTGACACGTTCCATCCGCGCATGACTGGCGGCTTTGATCGCATCGCCGAGCAGCGTTTTGGATTCTTCCAAAAACTGCCGTAGCCCGAGCTTCGGTTTGGCGATGATGTCTACCGCTCCGGCACTCATCGCCTGCATGGTGATATCTGCGCCTTTTTCGGTCAGCGTCGAGCAGATAATCACCGGCGTTGGGCGCTCGGCCATCAGTTGCCGCAGAAAGGTCAAGCCGTCCATGCGCGGCATCTCGATGTCGAGCACGATGACATCCGGCCACTGTTTTTCTATGAGCTTACGGGCAAACAGTGGGTCACGCGCCGCGCCCATGATTTCAATGCCAGCGATTCCGGCGAGTTGTTCGGTCAGCACCTGACGGACGACGGCTGAGTCGTCTACGATCAATACTTTGACGGTCATAGTTGAGAGCTACCAGCTATCAGCTTCCAGCCACCAGCTATTCCAATACTTCATCTGAACCCAACTAGCTGGCGGCTGGAAGCTGAAAGCTGGAGGCTGATAGCTGACCACTCATTCAAAAAAATCCGGCGGTGTGCCGCGTTGTTTGGCATCGATAGCGCGGCGTAGATAACGTTGCTCATCGCCAAGCACGCGCTCGACGCCGGTGCGTGGAATCCGGCGCAGAAACACCGAATAGTCGCCGCCGTAAAAATGAATCTGCCGTCCGTGTAGGCCGCCGAGGTCTTGCGCCACCAGCGGAATGCCGTCGCGTCCGAGAAATTGCCGCACAAACAGCACATTGGATGCGCCGATATTGAACGCATCATCACGGACATCATCAGCAGTGCGCAGGACATTTGCGCCGCCGAAGGCTTTGGCGCGTAATTGCTCGCGCCGCGCACCGCGTTTGAGCAGATCGTTGACAAGCAGTTCCATCGCCCAGACGCCATAGCGCCCAGCATCTGTAGCCAGCACTGGATCGCGGCTGGCCGGATTACGCATCGGCAACAAAAAGTGATTCATGCCCATCAAGCGCGCGACCGGATCATAGAGACAGACTGCGACACAGGAACCGAGCAGCGTCGTTAAGACCAGCGGCTCATTAGTTACAACGTGTTCGCCTGGGCGCACCAGATGACGTTTAATCCCTTTGGCTGAAGCCAGCGCCGCACTCATGGCGCACCGCGTTCGGTTGTCGGGCGCTGAAAGATCGACGGGCGGATCATCGCCAGCGGTGCGCTCAAGCCGTGTAGTGATTCGACATGACTGATAAACAGCAGTCCACCTGGGCGCAGTGCCGCGCACAGGCGGTCGATGACACGCTGTTTGGTCGGTAAATCAAAATAAATCAATACGTTACGCAGAAAAATAATCTCAAATTGCTCCCCGTCGCGGCGGGGTTGCAGCAAATTATGCGGCTCCAGCTTCACCCGCGCTTTGAGCTTCGGATCAATCAGCAGATTACCGCTCTGGGCGCGTACGCCCTTGAGACAGTACCGCTCCAGCCAAGCTCGCGGCAGATGGCGGGCGCGTTCGAGCGGATAGATACCCAGGCGTGCTTGCGCCAGCACGCGCTGACTAATATCGGTGCCGAGAAGCTGCCACTCGCCGGTTGTACCCAGCGCATCGGCCAGCACCATCGCCAGCGTGTATACCTCTTCGCCGCTCGAACAGGCGGCGCTCCACAGATGCAACGTCCGTCCGCGATAGCTCGGCAGCACCTGTTCGCGCAGATAGTCAAAATGCGCCGGTTCCCGATAAAAATAGGTTTCGTTGGTCGTCAGCAGATCAATCAACTGCTGGCGTTCTTGATCCTGGCCAGGATCAAAGACGCGATCTAAATAGGCATCAAAGCTGTGTAACCCCAGATGATGCAGCCGCCGTTGCAGACGGGCGCTGACCATCTGGCGTTTATGTGGGGCCAGATTGATACCGGCCCGCTCGTGGATGAACTGGCGAAAGCGTTCAAACTCACTATCCTTCAACGGTACGACATCTGGGATTGACAACAGGTCGTGCGCAGCGTCACGACTCCCCATCCACGCCTCCAGACGCGCTGTCCTGACTAATGCGGCGCAGTGCAGCCAGTTCTTGCAATGACAAGACGTGATCGACGCTCAAAATAATCACGAACACATCGTCCACGCGGCCCATTGCTTCAATAAAATCGGTGCGGATTTCTGAGCCAAATTCCGGCGGCGGTTTAATATCGTCGCGGGCAATTTCGAGAATATTTTTCACCTCATCGACCAACATGCCGAGCACATGCGCCTCGTCGCCGACCCGCACTTCGACTAACACAATACAACTGCGTTTGGTCAGCACAATCGGCCCGCGCCCCAGTCGCGCCCCCAGATCAATCACCGGCACCACGCTGCCGCGTAGATTGATGACGCCGCGAATATAATCGGGCGTCATCGGCACGCGGGTGACACTCGGAGTTTCGATGATCTCTTTAACCGCGTCGATGGACATGGCTAGGCGCTCATCCGACACGGCAAAGGTCAGATATTGCGTGACCTCATCATTGGCCTCGCTGTGTGTTGCCGCGCTTGCGCGGTTGCTTAAAACCAACTCGCCCATGCCGCCCTCCGGTTAAAACCGCTCAAAATCCTTGTGATCGAAGTCGTCGAGATCAACCGTGCCCGCATCGTCATCATGGACGCGGCTCACCGCCGGTGCCAGAGTGCGGGCGCGGCTCTTATTCTTGGCGCGGGCGCTGCCTCCACCGGTGCGGAAGAACGACATGGTTTCCTGCAACTGGCTGGCCTGACCGCTCAACTCTTCAGCAGTCGCGGCCAGCTCTTCGGACGATGAGGCATTCTGCTGCGTGGCCTTGTCTAGCTGGCTCATCGCCTCATTGATCTGGCTGATACCGGCGGCTTGTTCGCCAGACGCGGCGGTGATTTCTTCGACTAAATCCGCCGTTTTGACGATATTGGGCACCATCTGCTCTAACAGCTTGCCGGCTTCCTCAGCAATCGCCACGCTGCTATTCGCCAAGCGGTTGATTTCTTGCGCGGTCACGCCGCTGTTCTCAGCGAGCTTGCGCACTTCTGCCGCAACTACGGTAAAGCCCTTGCCATGCTCACCGGCCCGCGCCGCTTCAATCGCCGCGTTGAGCGCCAACAGATTGGTTTTATAGGCGATGTCCTCGATCAAACCGATCTTGCTGGCGATCTCTTTCATCGCCGCGACCGTGCGGGCGACCGCTTCGCCACCGCGCCGCGCCTCTTCCGCCGAACTCTTAGCGATGCCGTTAGTCACCCGCGCATTTTCGGTATTTTGCTGCACCGAAGCATTCAACTGCTCGATGCTGGCGGTGGTTTCCTCGACGCTCGCCGCCTGTTCGGTCGCGCCCTGACTGAGCGCCTGCGCGGTGGAGCTGACCTCGCTCGATGCTGACGACAGATTATCCGCCCCGACCCGCACTTCGCCGACAATTTGGCGCAGGCGCTCGACCATGCCATACATATCTTTATAAACGCCGCGCAAATTAGTTTGGTCAAAATCCATCGCTAAATTACCGGCAGCGACCTGTTTGGTAACATCCGCAATCACGCCTGGGTCTTTGCCTAATTGCGCCATCACGCCGCGAATAATCAGCCAAGCGATTCCAACGCCAAACAGCAGCGCCAATAACGATAACACCGAAATGATGAAGATGCCGCGATCATTAGCACGTTGGACTTGCGGCCCAATCGTATCTTGTTCACCTTTATAGGCCAGTTTAATTGCGTCAATATCAGCCGCAAATTGCGGCCCAAGTACATTTAAAGTTTTTTCAATCAATTGATTACGTTCTTCAATCAACTGAACAGTCCGATCAAATGCCGTTTTATATTCGGCTTTCAGCCGCATTACTTCAGCAAGTAGCGCACGGCGCTGCGGATCTTGCAAACCAGCATCCATATCTACCATTTGCGCATCTAATTCCGTCCATTCACGATTCACGCGATCTGAGTCGGCCTGCGCATTATCACCGACAAAGCGCCGCACATAAAGACGCGCTAATAATAAACTACGTAACCCGCGTGCTGCTTTTAGTACTGCTGCTGTATCGCCAGCTTGATTGGCGCTTTCAAGAATTTGCGTCAAGCGCTGCTCAATCGCTGGGCCATTGACCGCGAGAATTTCCGCATCCAGTCGATCACTAGCTGTAGTGAGACTAACAACCTGCGCAAAGGTCTTACCATAGGTTTGAATATGATTCGTAGACGCATCAATTTTAGCTTTGCGCTCTGGATCGCGGACAATTCCTTGTAATTCCTTTAGAATATTTTCAGTTGTTGCTAAATATTGCTCAAACTGCTGCACATCCTCCTCAGCATGGGTCTTGATGTAATCCTTCACTTCCATCCGTCCCATTAGCATCGCCGCCTGCATTTCGCCCATCCGATTGGCACGAATCGCTTTTTCGCGGTACGAAGCAAAACCGGTTGAAGCGCCCTCAATGGTGAAATAAGACAGCACACCAACGATCACTAATAACAGTAAAATCGTGGCAAAACCCAAAATGAGCTTTTTGGCCATCGTCATAGTGCGAAACATGCAGGCATCTCCTACAAAAACCTGTCAATCAGTATTGATTTAAGGCGCGGTAAATTCCAATATGCGTTTAGGCGCTGGCTAACCGTTTACCACTACCTGACCGCTGTCCTTCGGCAATTGCAGCTAATTCAGCAACATCGAGAATTAACGCAATATCACCTGTGCCGAGAATGGTCGCGCCGGCCACGCCGCGCAACCGCTCAAACACCTTGCCGAGTGGCTTAATCACGGTTTGTAATTCACCGAGCAAGGTATCAACCACCAGCCCCATTTTATGATGACCAAAGCGCACCACCACTAAACTTTCACGATGTCCAGTGCGATGCGCGGGATCAGCATTTTCAAACAATTCAGTGAGCCGAATAAAGGGTAAGACCTCATTGCGCAAATTGATGTAATGCTCGCTATGACGTTTGACCCCACTGGCCGCGCCCATTTCAACGCATTCGGCCACCTGCGCTAACGGAATCACATATTGATCCGGCCCTGCGCCAACCAGAAAACCGTCGATAATTGCTAAGGTCAGCGGCAGCACAATGGTCACCTGCGTGCCTTCACCAAGACGGCTATCCAGTTCAACCGTGCCGCGTAGCGCCTCAATATTACGCCGCACCACATCCATACCCACGCCGCGCCCAGATAAATTCGTCGCTTGCTCTTTGGTCGAAAGTCCCGGAGCAAAAATCAAGCGCAAGGTTTCCTCATGCGTGAGCACCTCATCTGGTTTGATTAAGCCGACACTTTCGGCTTTAGCGCGAATCCGTGCGGTATCTAATCCGGCCCCATCATCGGCAATTTCCACCACAATATGCCCCGAATCGTGATAGGCATTGATGCGCACCGTGCCCTGTGCGGGTTTGCCGTGTGCGAGGCGGATTTCAGGCGTTTCGATGCCATGATCTATGGCATTGCGAATTAAATGCGTCAACGGGTCGATCATTTTCTCGACCACCGTTTTATCTAATTCGGTTTCGCCGCCAGTAACACTTAAATCGATTTCTTTGCCCAGTTCGTGACTGACATCGCGCACCACGCGCTTAAAACGTGACAGGGATTCACCGATTTGCACCATGCGTAATTGTAGGGCGTTATCGCGGATTTCTGAGACGAGATAATCGACACCATCGACTACCTCATTCATATCTTCAATGCCCGCCCGCTTGACTAAGACGCGAATGGCGGCACTGCTGGTGACTAATTCCCCAATCAGGTCGATTAAATGCCCGAGCCGTTGTGCATCGACGCGAATAAAATGCGCCTCTTCTTGACGGCGGGCGCGGGCGGCATCTTGCGTGCGTACCGCTTGTTCGACGACCGCCGGTTTAATCGAACCCTGTTCGACCAGAATTTCACCGACACGCCGTTTCCGCGCTTCGGGCGTCTCGCCCGCGCCTTCGCTCGACTGGGTTTGCAATGCCCGTTCGAGTTCACCGGCCGTCAGCGCCCCGATGCGCAACAGCAAATCCCCAATCCAGCCGACCTGATCGTCGGGGACGGCCGCGAGCAGTTCTAAATATTTCGATTGCGCCGTATCCGGTTCGAGGATGCGCAATTCGCAATCTTGATCGGCAAATTCGAACACGCCCGCGAGCGTCGGTTTATCGACCTCACCGCGAAAGCCGATGCCGAATTGCAGATAACAGCTTTCGGCGTCAAAGGTTTCGATGCGCAGTGCTTCGGGATCAAGTTGTACCGCGACATGCACCAGCTCGCCGAGTGATCCCAAATAGCGCAGAAATGACAGCGGATCGATGCCATCGCGGAAGCTGTCGCGCTTGAACTTGAGCGTCAACATCCAGAGATCGCTGGCTACCGGCAGATTGCGCATCTCGCGGGTCGGCGTGGCGGTCGGCGCTGGTGCTGCCACCGCGCCCGCCGGAGCTAACCGCGCTAACAGCACCGCGCCAGCCTGCGCTAATTCGGGATCAAGTGGTGCATCTGGTGTATCCGCTGCAACAATGGCATCAACCAGTTGCGCACTGTGATCGCGGCAGGCAAAGAGCGTCTCGATCAACGGGCGCGTCAAAGGCACCTGACCACTGCGCACCTGATCCATCAGCGTTTCAACGGTATGCGTAAACTCAACGATGGCGTCATAGCCGAACACACCACCGGTACCCTTAATCGTGTGCATCGCCCGAAACACAGCATTCAGCGACTCGGCATCGGTCGGGTCATCTTCCAGCGCCAAGAGTGCATCTTCCATCGATTGCAGCAGCTCGGCGACCTCAGCTAAAAACGCCTGACGCGCACTATCGAGACTCATGACGTGGTGCCTCCGCTCGGCGACGCCGTGAGCGCCAATCGCTCGTTCAACTGCAACAGATTGAGCACCTCAGCCACTGCTGTACTGTGCGCCACTACGCGCAGTGGCTGCCCGCGTGCCTGCGCCGTGTCACACAACCACAGCAACACCTGCAAGCCGGCCCCATCGAGTTCGGTGACTTCTGATAGATCGAGCGCCCGAATCGGTTGCTCGGCGAGTTGCGCCCGCAGTTGGGCAAGCGTCTCGCCAACGGTATAAATGGTCAGCTCACCGGTGAGCATTAGCCGTTCGGGATCGCTGGCCGTAGCGCGGGATGTGTTCATGGCAGAATCAGCTTTGACACCGCATCTAACAGCATCGGCGGCTGAAATGGCTTGACCAGCCACGCCTTTGCGCCGGCGGCGCGGGCGGCTTCTTTTTTCTCGGGTTGACTCTCAGTAGTCAGCATCAAAATCGGCGTGAACTTGTAGTTAGGGAGCTTTTTGACCTCACTGACCAGCGTGATGCCGTCCATATTCGGCATATTCACATCGCTGACAATCAGATGAATCTTGGTGCCGTTCAGCTTTGCCAGCGCGTCACAGCCATCGCAGGCTTCGAGCACCTCATAGCCCGCGCCCTTGAGCGCGATCCCTACCACACTGCGAAAGGAGGCCGAATCATCGACCACCAGAATCGTCTTCGCCATGCCGGACTCCGTTTCAGAAGAATGTCAATTCCGAGGCCGCTGTCAGCGGCGCGTGAGGCGGCGGGTTGGTGCTCGCCGTGCCATGATGCAGATCGCGCTCCTCGATGGTGCTATAGGATTGGAGCATCTGCGCTAACAGACTGTCGATCTCCAGAATATCACGCGCTTGTTGCGCCGGATCGTGTTGGGCGGTGGCGGTGAGTCGCGTGCTGAGACTATCGAGACCGTCGCAGACATGCTCCAAAATCTGACTGGTGCGATCCTGAAATTGCAGATCGACCATCGAGGCGGCGATGCGGGTGCGAATATGCTCACTCAGCGCCCGTAAACTCTGCGCATCCTCATTGAGCGCCTCGGTCGTTTGGCGCAGTCGATTCATCACCGTTTCGACTTTTTGTTCTGACTCACGCACCAGCGTATCGGCGCTGCGCATTGAGGATTTGACCAGCGTTTGCGTCTCGCCGAGTGAACGCGCCAATTCTTCGACCTTGGCGCTAATGCGTGCGCCGGTATCGGCGGACGATCCGGCCAGCTTGCGCACCTCATCGGCGACCACCGCAAACCCGCGTCCTTGCTCCCCGGCGCGGGCCGCTTCAATCGCGGCATTGAGTGCCAGTAAATTGATTTGTTCGGCCACTGAACGCACATCCTGTGCCATTTGGCGCATCTGCTCACCAAATCCCGCCAAGCGGTCAACCTGATCGGTCATTGCCGAATCGCGGCGCAAAATCACCTCAAAATCAGCGATCACCTCGGTTAAGGCACTCTGACTGTGCGCGAATTGCTCGAATAAATTATGCGTGTCGCCGTGTTCATCTGAACCGCTGGTTTGCATCACGCGCTCTAAATCCGCGACCAATTCACCAAAAGTGAAGGTCAGATGGGTAATGCTTTCTTCGGTAAGTTGGCGCGAGTGCTGGATGTGGCGCACGAAGATCGGAAACAGCTCAATCGCCAGCCGCTCGAATGCCTGTTCAAGCGTGGCGCGGTGCTGGCGCTGCTGATCGAATTGGGATTGAATCTGCGCACAGGCGTGTGCGATGTGGGTGGCGTGTCTCCGCGACTGCATGACCGCCACACTCACCGCGAGTGCGAAGACCAGCGCGGCGAGGAGCCAGCCGAGGAGCGAGGCGCTGCTCGTCCACAGCAGCGCGGCGCTGGCCACCCCGCCCACTGCGATGACCGGCCAAGATTCTCGCCACCCACGGGTCGCGGACGGTATGGGCTGATGTGACACGCGCACTGCTCCTTCAAGCCAACGACTCGGCCGGGGTGGCCGGTCATCGTATTACAACGTCGTTGGCACGGATGCTAAGGCATTTTGCCGCTCATTGCACAGTGCGCTCGCTCAAGGTTGCATCCGAGGGCGCGGCGGGCGGTTCGGCGAACTTCAACAGCCGCTCAAGCTGATCCTGATAGCGCGTCTGTTGTTCGGCATCGGCGCTCAAGAAGCGGCTATCTTGCTCAACCAAGCCGCGCAACAGATCGCTGACTAGCTTGAACGGTTCGTTGAGGAATTGGAGCGCCTCCGGTTCCAGATTTTCACGCAGTTCGCGCCCCAGATGGCCGAGACGCTGCCCAGCGTGCTGGACGGCTTCCGGTTGCTCTAACCGCTGGGTGCTGGCATACCGCTGCACGGCGCTTGTCTGTTCGGTATGGCTCATCGACAGCCGCATTGACGCTAATTGCGTATTATCGAAACGTAAATCAGCGGTGCGCTCAAATGCCTGCTGGACATCACCGCTATAAAACTCTGTGGCAACTTGGCTGACATCCTGCACTAAATTTTGAATAGCGGTGAGTTCTTCTTCGCTTAAATCACCATGCACGCGGAATTGATAGCCAGTTTGTTCGGCTTGACTGACATCCAGTATCATCGCCGCACTTCCTTCACCATCCGTGATTGCCGCAAATTGACTCTCGGCAGCGAATTGCCGACTAAATTCAATTTGCACCGTATCTCCGTCGCGTGTCCGAAGCTGCAAGCTAAAATCTTGCGCTTCGCTATACCGTGACGCTTGCGCGAAACTCGTCGTCGCGCTGGCGGTTTGTAGCGGTGCGGCTTCCGTTAGCTTCAAGGCCGGTGACAGCTTGGCGAGCTGCTCAAATGTCAGTTTTTCGGTGGCGTCCACCTGTTCGGCGACCGCGCCATTGAGCACCTGAAGATGTGCCAGCAGCTCTTTGGCTTCCTTAAACCCCTGCTCCGCACCGCGCATGGCGCTGGCGTGCATGGATTGCAATTCCTCATCGGTGGCCCCGCGCTGCCGCGCACTGTCTAAGCCCAAACCGACAAAGGTGGCGATGCGCTCGGCGACCTTCTCCGGCGTGTATTCAGCCGGATCGAGTCGTTTCAGCCCAGCGGCATCCATGCCCGGCAGCTCGCGGGCGATAGCATTGAGCGCCTTGTCCTGCAAGCGCGAGAGTGCGCTCGCTGGTTCACGGACATCGGATTCAGCGGCGGGCGTACTGAGTTGGCGAGCGGAAGTGAGGGTCTGACGAGTGGCGAGATGCAGGGAGTGCAGTTGAACGGTCATCGGCGCGTCTCCGGCGGGCGGTGGACATACCAATTATAACGGCCAACGCGGGTTCAGCTTGAATGCTGGGCGGCGAGATTAGCCAGCCGCGCATAGCTGGCGCTGTCGAGTTCTTCGGCACGGCATTTGGGATCAATATTCGCTGCTTCGAATAATTCGGGACTAATTAAACTAGATAAGCTATTGCGCAGGGTTTTACGCCGCTGACCGAATGCAGCGGCGACAATGCGTTCATGCACATGCGGATCGGTAATTGGATATGGCAGCGGTCGCAATGGACGCAAACGCAAAAATGCTGAATCCACTTTTGGCGCGGGTTTAAATGCTCCAGGGCCGATGTGAAATAAGCAGGTCGCGGCGCAGCGGCTTTGAATCATCACCGACAAGCGACCATAGGTTTTATCGCCCGGCTCGGCAACAATACGATCCACAACTTCTTTTTGCAGCATCACATGCAGATCGCGGACTACATCAAGCTGATTGAGAAAATGAAAGAGTAGCGGCGTTGAAATATTATAGGGCAAATTACCGACCAGCCGCAAAATTGGGCTGTTGGTTTCTTTATTATCAATTAGGGTGCGCAAATCAACAGCAAGCGCATCAGCATTGTGAATACGCAAGGTACCAACTGTGCTTAGGCGTTGACGCAATGGCTCGATTAAATCGCGGTCGAGTTCAATGACATCGAGTGCTCCAGCACGTTGTAATAATCCGCTGGTGATTGCGCCCTGACCTGGCCCAATTTCGACTAAATAGTCGCCCGGACGAGCGTCAATAGCCGCTTGAATGCGGTCGATGACCAGCGGGTCATGCAGGAAATTCTGGCCGAAACGCTTGCGGGCTTGATGTTGCATGGGGTGTTTGAGGTTCGAGTGTGGACGGCACACAACCCAACATTTTTCACGATGCTTATGTTGGGCTGTCTTTCCGTGAAGGTTAGTGATTTGCAAGTGGACGGGGCGAACAGGCAACCCAACCTACTTTTAATATTGCCCGCTCTCATCGCGGCTGATGGTCAAATTAACTAATTAACTGACTTTTTCCTGTGATTGTAAGCTAAAAAGCTTCATTGATTGGTTAACGAGTTGCTCTGTACGTTCATCAATATTTTTGATAGTCCATGATTCTAAATTCACTAATTCAGCATTGAGATTGAGACCATTTTTATAGCCTATAGATAGTCCGCGCTGATCGGTAAGATCGCGTTTTTCTTTAAAGCTTCTATTGCTTAAATTAGAATTAAAACCTGAAAGTGTTAAATTTCCAAGTTTATGAATATGCGTTTCTTTAAATTCTTGAGCTTTATTTTTGTCCCCATCTGCAATCATCTCTACCCAAGCATCAGGTATATTTTCACCTTGCGGGAAAATATGTTCAATACTCCATAAAAATTGTTTACTTCGTTCAGCCCAAAGATCAACCCAATTTTCTTTAGTCATACCTTGTTCAGCTAATTTACACAATATAAATCTAGCAACGTTAGCATTCTCTTTGTATATATCGCTGCTTAGTTTTTCACGAAACTCTTCATCTTCAACTGAAATTCCTAATAATTCCGAACGAATATTTTCAACAACATCGCTATTTTTATATTGAGATAGATTTTCAACGATGTTCATAAATAACCTTGTAAGGTCGCGTGTTGGCGGTTTGTCAGTCAAATTTCTGCGCACAAAAAAACTGACCAACAAATTTATGATTTCACAAAATTGATTTATTGATAAATCTTGACGTTTTATCAATAAATACAACATCAACAAATAAGATGGAGAACCCTGAATGCGTTCAAGATCTTTGAAAGGCTTTTCTAAATTTACTAATTCATTTTCGTTATTTAATACCAAAGAATATTCGCTATTACTTAAAATTAAAGAATACCATCTGCGCCCTAACATCAAAGAATACCATCTGCTGGCATTACTCAAGTCATTTAAGTGCTGCTTAGCATTATTATCAATTAATTTTTCATATATCCAAATCAAATTAGATCGTTTAGCGATTAATCCAAGTGGATTTTGATGGTTTTGCTTGTTTCGGAATGGTTCGTTTAGTTCGTCTTTAAACGCGTTGTAATATTGACGAAAAAAGCGTTCCTGAGTAGCATAATCATCACCAAGATTATTTAAAATGTTATTCCATATTTCAGAGTATTGTTCGAGGCTATTTTCTTCATTCTCAAGACGTGAAAGCAGTTTGTTTTTTATCAAGTCAATAGCTGTTAGCGGCATACCTCTGTTATTTAAAGATTCAAATAAAGTGTAAGCGTCAGAGTGGCTTTCAACCTCTATTTTAACTAAGCAAGCCCTGTTTAGTTTATTGATAAAACTCATTATTAAATCCAAGCTATTTTCTAGTTCAAATTCTTGGATTCGCGAAACAAAGTAATTAAAAGCTTTGAAAAATCTTCTATTCCCAGCAAAAGCAACCGGATTAGCTTCTGCAATAAGATTAATTTTAGCTAAAATAGATTTATAGTCACTTAAGTTGTGATTTTGAATTTGTGGACTTATTCGTAAAACACCATCAAATACTAGCTTTCTTTCTATTGTGTATAAAGTATGAGAAACTTGATTTTTATCTTCATGATTTTTTAGTGAATAATAGAGTGCTGCAAATAGCAAAGAAATTGTAGTTAAACGTTGCTGACCGTCTACAATTTCCAAATATCGAACATGAGCAAGCGCATCATTTCCTGGGTTTATACAAATTATAGACCCAATAAAATAATCAGGATTATTTTCTAGCAAGTCATCAAAAAGGGACTCCCATTGCATTTTGCTCCAGATATATTCTCTTTGATAGAGGGGTACTTTATAAGCAACGTTTAAGTCGATGTTAAAAATTTGTGAAATCTGGTAGTTGTTTACAATCATTGGCATTGTGGCAGTACCTTTGATACTATCTCGTGAAATTAAGCAGCGTAGTTTGGGTTGTGTGCCATAGGCGAAATTGACGTTAAATGACCCAATCCAAATTGTACACAACCCAACATTTTCCTTTCCGTAAAGGTTAGTGATTTGCAAGTGGACGGGGCGAACAGGCAACCCAACCTATACGTTGCTAAGCTAGGGCTGTAACCTATTTATCTTGTTCGCCCATCGGATTCAGTATCGTGAAACACGCACCGTTTCAATCGCAGCTTGTATTGTTGTTCTGGTTACTCGCCGCTTTAACATTTGTTACCGTCATATTCGTCTGGATGATGCCAACACAGGCAGCGTGGGCGGCACTGTTTGTCTTACCTGCTGTGGTTTTAGCGATGTGGGGACAGCGCATCGCAAACACCTGTCTGGCACCACTGACACACTTAAGTCAGTGTATTGAGCAGGCTCATTACGGTCAATTCACACAACAGATTGACTGCGGACAGCAGAAGGATGCGATTGCGCAGCTTTGCCGCCATATTAACGCCGTATTGACACATATCGATCCGCAAATGCGACCAACTGCGGCGGGCAGATCAGGATCCGACGACACACAGACCGCCACCCTTGAGCGCGAACCACAATCCAATCACCTGCTTGTTCAGACCCAGCGGCTCAACGGCCCGCATCTGATCGGCAATCTCGCCATGATTCAGCAAGATCTCTCCGGCGTCAGTCAAGAAATGCAGGGCGTCTTTGATTTAGCAACCGTCACCGCACGCGAAGCCATTGATGGTCAATCCACAGTGGGTCAAGTGGTGATTCATCTGCAAGCCATGACCATGCGTATCAATCAGGTCGCCGATGCGGTAGCGCGGCTCAATGTGCGTACTCAGGATATCAATGCCGCTGTGCAAATTATCACCACCGTTGCCAATCAAACCAATTTGCTGGCACTCAATGCCGCCATCGAAGCGGCCCGTGCCGGTGAGGCTGGACGCGGGTTCGCAGTGGTTGCCGACGAGGTGCGTAAGCTGGCTGAAAGTAGTCGTCGCTCGTCCGAATCGATCAGCCAGATTATCAGTGAGCTACGCAGCGAGAGCGAACGAATGCTGGCCGATTCTGATGCCATGCGCGAAATTGCCGACCAATCAAGTGCGGTGATCGGCGATATGGAAGCACATTTTGGACGCTTCGCTCAGTCGGCGCGTGAAACACAGCAACGCGCCACCTATACCCGTGATATGGGATTTGGTACCCTAGTTAAAGTCGATCACATGCTTTATAAACAACATGCATATATGGCTATTTTTACCAATGGCCGTGAATCGGAGCATGTCAAAGCAATTGAGGTGGATCATCACACCTGTCGCTTAGGGCGTTGGTATGACACCGTTGGACGTGAATATTTCGGCCAGACTCAGGCCTATAACGCGATGAATGTTTCGCATAAACGTGTCCATGAAAATGTGCATCAATTTATTCCTTTATTAGACGGGAAGGACGCGATATCTCCGGACACGCAAGCGATTATTCTGCAAGCGATGCGGGCTACGGAAGAAGCGAGTTCACAAGTCATGCGTCACATTGATCGCATGATTGCCGAACGGTATGACCATTAGCTACGTAGGTTGGGTTGCCTGTGCGCGAATGTTGGTCATTTGAAAGTGGCTGGGATAATCAGGCAATCCAACCTACGTTGCTGTATCAAAACGAAGCTCCAGCTTCGTAACCAAAGAAAATCCACTTAACAAATCCGTGGCAATTGCTCCCCAGTGAGCCAATCCAGCAACCGCTCGCCACCAAAGCGCGTGCGCAGTTGTACAAAATGCAGTGGATCGGCGACCACCTCGCCAATAATTGCTGCTTGCGTTCCGAGTGGATGACGCCGCATCGTCGCTAAGAGCGTTTCAGCCTGTGCTGCCGGACAGATCGCCACTAATTTACCTTCATTGGCGCTATACAGCGGATCGAGTCCGAGTAATTCACAGGCAGCAATCACAGCCGGTTGCAGCGGAATCGCCGCTTCATGGATCCGCATTCCAACACCTGATTGGTGCGCCAGTTCATTGAGCGTGGTTGCCAAGCCGCCTCGGGTCGGATCGCGCAGACAATGAATCTCCGGCACCGCCGCGATCATGTCAGCGACCAAGCCATGCAGCGCGGCAGAATCCGACTGAAGCACGGTCTCAAATCCCAGATGTGCCCGTTGTGACAGAATGGCGATGCCGTGATCGCCCAGCGTGCCGTTAATCAAGATCGCATCGCCCGGACGCGCTTGATCGCCAGAAATCAGGAGTCCATCCGGCACAACGCCGATGCCGGTGGTGGTGATAAACACGCCGTCGCCCTTACCGCGTTCGACGACCTTCGTATCTCCAGTCACCACCGCAACGCCAGCGTCACGCGCCGCTTGCGCTAGGCTGGCGACAATGCGGGCGAGATCGGCGAGCGGTAAGCCTTCTTCGAGAATAAAACTGGCAGCCAGATGCAGCGGGCGGGCACCGGACATGGCGACATCGTTAATCGTGCCGTGAACGGCGAGTGAGCCAATATCCCCGCCCGGAAAAAACAGCGGCGCGACCACATGCGCATCCGTGCTCATCACCAAGCGCCCGGGCGGAACGCTGAACAGCGCCTGATCGTTGCCCTGCGCCAGCCATTCATTAGCGAACGCCGGTTTGAACAGCGTGTCGAGCAACTGCGCAGTGGCGCGACCGCCTGCGCCGTGCGTGAGGTCGATGCGACCATGTACGAGATCGAGCGGCGCGGTGGGCGCTGGTGACAATGGGGTCAGAGTCATAATCAAGTCTCAGCAGCAGCGGTCGGTGCTAGATAAGCGCGATGTGTCCAGTAGGCGGCGCACGCGCCCTCAGAGGACACCATGCACGCGCCGATAGGATGATCTGGGGTGCAGGCGCTGCCGAACAGTCGGCACTGTGTCGGCTCTTTCAGCCCGCGCAAAATCGCTGGACAGTCACAGCCGGACGGCTCAGGTGCGGTGATGACGCTGACCGGAAAGCGGCGCTCGGCGTCAAAATCGGCGTAGTCAGCGGCGAGCGCCAGCACACTGTCCGGCAAAAAACCCAGTCCGCGCCATTCAAAACTCGAACGGATCACGAACACCCGCGCCATCAGCTCACGCGCCCGCAGATTGCCCGCTGCGCTCACGGCGCGGCGATACTGATTTTCGACCACGCAGCGCCCAGCATTAAGCTGACGCACCAGCATCAGCGCCGCCTGCATGACATCGAGCGGCTCAAATCCGGCGATCACGACTGGCACATGAAAGTCTCGCGGCACGCATTCATAGGGCGCGGTGCCAATAATCGTGCTCACATGCGACGGGCCGAGAATGCCATCCAGCGGCATAGCGTGTTCGAGCGATGGGGTCAGAATCGCCCGCAGTGCTGGCGGGGTCAGCACATGATTGCAGAGCACGGAGAGATTCTTGAGCTGCAACGCCCGCGCCTGTTCGAGGAGCACGGCGGTCGGCGGGGTGGTGGTCTCAAAGCCGATGGCGAGAAACACAATCTGGCGGTGAGGTTCCGTGCGGGCGATCTGCAACACATCTTGAGTTGAGTAGATCATGCGCACATCCGCGCCCGCTGCTTTCGCCTTGAGCAGCGTCTGACGGCCGCTTGCTGGGACGCGCAGCAGATCGCCGTAGGTGCAGAGCGTCACATCATATTCATGCAGCAGAGCAAGCGCCTGATCGAGTCGCGCCATCGGCAGCACGCACACCGGACAGCCGGGGCCATGCACAAAGCGCAGATTAGGCGGCATCAACTGCTGCACACCATAGCGGAAGATCGCGTGGGTGTGGCCGCCGCAAAATTCCATCAGCCGATAGCTGCGCGACGGATCGACCTCGGCGGCGATGGTTTGCGCAAGCTGATGCGCAAGATGTTGATCGCGGAATTCGGTGACGTATTTCATGCCGTGCTCGAATCGTTATCCAGCAGCCGCGCCATTTCGGCCATCAGCCGCAGCGTTTCCTGCGCCTCGTCCGCGCTCAGGGTGCTCAGGGCATAGCCGACATGCACTAACACATAGTCACCGACGGCTACTTCGGGCACCAGCGCAATCGAAATCTCACGCGATACGCCACCGAGATCGACCTGTGCGGTATCAATCGCCGGATCAATCTGGGTGCGGGCCGTGATGCGGGCGGGAATGGCGAGACACATCGCTCAAGCTCCTGTCAAAGATTCAGATTTGGCGTGGGTTGTCAGATTGGATGGGATCGGACATGCTGTTTGACTCAACAGTTTCCTGTCTTTATTTAGCGCCTCAGAGCCACGCCATTCTTTATGCTAACCCCCGACCACCTCGCCACGCTCCGCCGCGATCTTGAATTTTCTGCCCAGCTTGCGGGCCGCACGCTCAATTTTTGCAGCACTTGGGGGCTATTTTCACCGCGAGACATCGACGACGGCACGCGGCTGCTGCTCGATCATCTGGACATTGCGCCGACTGATGATTGCTTGGATCTCGGCTGCGGTTATGGCCCGATTGGTCTGACCTTAGCGGCGCTCGCGCCACAGGGCCGCACGCTGTTGGTTGATAAAGATTTTGTCGCGGTCGAATACGCCAACCGCAATGCGCAACGCAATCGCTTGACCAATGCTGAAGCGCAGTTAAGCAACGGCTTTGACCAGATTGACCGCGAGCGCCGCTTTGACCTGATTGCCAGCAATGTTCCGGCTAAAGTTGGCAAAGAACTGCTGGCGCTGCTATTACACGATGCTCATGCACGCTTGCGTCCGGGCGGGCGGCTGTATCTGGTGACCATCAACGGCTTGCGCCAATACATGAAGCGCAATCTGACCGACGTGTTTGGCAATTATGACAAGCTCAAACAGGGCGCACATTACACGGTGGCATTAGCGAAGCGGTGACAGAGCAGTTAGCTTTTAGCCGCCAGCGGAAATGCTTTAATTAGACAGGATGAACAGGATTTTTAAGACTAACCGGATAAAAACACCTATTTAATCCGGTCAATCCTGTGAAATCCTGTTAATCCTGTCTATTCATGAATTGGCTATTAGTCGCCTAAAAACGCTGGCAGCTACTCTTGATCCAACTGCTCCACCAGCTTGGCGCATCCAGCCGCATCACTGACCCATTCGATCTCAGTTTGCATCGGCACTGAGGTACCCTGAGCACGAATATGCGCGATGCTGGTTGCGACCACGGCATCGAGTGCGGCAGTCTCCAACGTCCCCTGCTTGCGGGCGGTTTCAACAGCGAGACACACGCCCGCCTGAGTGCCCACCAGCATTCCGCTGGCCGCGCCGATGCCCCAGCCAAATCCGAGCGTCATCACGCCGCCGAAGGACGCCCCGACCAGGATTGAGATGATGACTACAACGGTGGTTCGCATGTGGTTTGTATCCTGTAAGCAAAGGCTAAGGCTGTCAAAATGGCCCGCTATCCTAACGGTTGTGGCGCTTGGCGTCTTGTCGGCACCACATCCGACAGCGGCGCAGACCGATCCGACCGACGCCTTTCTCGCTGCTGAAGCCGCGTTAGAGCGCGGTGATCTCACGGCCTTTCAGACGCTCGCCGAGGCCCAGCGCGACACGCCGCTGTATCCTTATCTGCTGTTTGCTGAATTAACTCGTCAATTTGCGCAGACGCCCGATGCGCGGATTGAGCATTTTCTTACCGACTATGCCGACACGCCGCTGGCCGGACGTTTACGGTTGGCCTATCTGCGCCGCCTCGCTGATGCCGAACGCTGGGCCGATTATGCGCGGATTTATCAACCCGATGACGCGATTGAGCGGCAGTGTTTTTATCTCCGCGCCCTGATCGAGACCGACCGCGCTGCCGAGGCGCTACCGCAGATTGAGCCGCTCTGGTTGTCGGGTCAGTCGCGCCCAAAAGCGTGCGATCCGGTTTTTGCGCACTGGACAGCCGTCGGCGAATTGACCACAGCACGATTATGGGCACGGATTCGGCTGGCGCTGGCGGCCAAAGAAACCGGACTGGCGCGTTATCTCGGTCAGCAATTGCCCGAAGCCGAGCGCCCCTGGTTTGAGCTGTGGCTGAAGGTCGAGCAAACACCGCGCTCTATCCTCGACGCCAGTCTGTTCCAACAGCCGCATCCGCAGCGGGCGGCGATTGTGGCGTCAGGATTGGCGGCACTGGTGCGCAGTGATTCCGCTACCGCGACGCTCGCACTCACGCGACTGGAACCGCTGTTAGCGGAGGATCCCGCTGCCCGCGAACACGCGCACATCGCGATTGGGCGCACGCTGGCTGAAGCTGGCGACCGACTGGGCTTGAATTATTGGGATGCGCTGACCGTGACGGCGGAGAATCTGCCCGAACAGGAGCGGCGATTGCGAGCGGCGATTGAGCTCAAAGCCTGGGATTGGCTGGCCACTTGGATCGAGCGGATGCCCGACGGCGAGATCAAGCGCGAACGCTGGCTCTACTGGCAAGGCGTGGCGCAGGAATTTATCGGACAACCCGACGCCGCTCGCGCTACCCTCACCGCTGCGGCCCGCGAGCGCAGTTTTTGGGGATTTATGGCAGCAGATCGGCTCGATTTGCCTTACAACCTCGAACAGCGTCCGGTGCCGGTGACGCCGGAGCAGTTACAAACTTTGGCGCAACATCCCGCCTATCGGCGCATTCTCGCGCTCGATCAACTGGGGCGCGATGTCGATATTCGGCGCGAATGGCGCACACTGGCCGACCAGCTCACGACCTCGGAGCTGATGGCCGCCGCCCGCCTCGCGCACGAGCGCGGCTGGCACGATCAAGCCATTCTCTTACTTGCCCGCTCCGGCTATTGGGATGATTTAGAAATCCGTTTTCCGCTTGCCTATCGTGATCTGGCCGCCGAACAAGCGCAGCAGATCGGCATTGAACCGGAGTGGATTCAGGCCGTGATCCGTCAAGAAAGCGTGTTCGCGCCGACCATTGCTTCACCGGCAGGCGCAGTCGGGCTGATGCAGCTGATGCCGACCACTGCCGCTGAACTAGCCGCCGAACGTGGCTTGCCGCCGCTAACGCGCTGGTCGCTGCTCGATCCTGAACTCAACATCACGCTCGGCAGCACTTATCTGGCACAGATGCGCGATCAGTTTGCGCATATCGCGCTGGCCACCGCTGCCTATAACGCTGGGCCAGCGCGGGTGCGGCAGTGGCTACCGGATCAGGCGCTTGCCGCCGATCTGTGGATTGCGAGCATTCCCTTTACCGAAACCCGCCGCTATGTCGAGCGCGTGCTGAGTTATCGCATCCTCTATACCGCTCGTCTCGGACTGCCCGCACAGCGGTTGCGCGATACACTGCCGCCGATTCCGGGGCGGGATTTTTGGGATGCGCTTTGACCTGCATGGCGTCACACCTCGTCATGCACACTAGATTGCCGTTTATAATCGCCGCCTTATTGGTTCTGGATCAACCGCTATGCCTGCGCTCTATCACTCCCATCTACCCCAGCTCGACCTGATCGCACGCGGCAAAGTCCGCGACATCTACCGCCTCGACGCGGCGCATCTGCTGTTTGTCGCCAGTGATCGGCTCTCGGCCTTTGATGTCGTGCTGCCCGATCCCATCCCCGGCAAGGGCGAAGTGCTGGCGCGGGTATCGCGATTTTGGTTTGCCCGCACCGCTGATTTGATCCCCAATCATCTCACCGATATTCCCGTATCAACCGTTATCACCGATCCGGACACGCTTGCCGCGCTCGGGGATCGGGCGATGGTGGTGCGTCAGGTGCGACCGCTGCCGGTTGAGGCCATTGTGCGCGGCTATTTGATCGGCTCCGGTTGGAAGGATTATCAGGCCAGCGGCGCGGTGTGCGGCATTGCGCTACCGGCTGGATTGCGCCAAGCGGATCGCCTGCCCGAACCGCTGTTTACGCCCTCGACCAAAGCCGAACTCGGTGCCCATGATGAAAATGTTGATTTTGCGCACACGGTTAATTTAATCGGGCGGGAATTAGCCGAACAGGTGCGCCATGTTAGTCTTGCAATCTATACGCGCTGCGCCGCCTATGCGTTAGAACGCGGCATTATCATCGCCGATACTAAATTCGAGTTTGGCTTAGATGATGCTGGGCAGCTGTATTTAATTGATGAAGTGCTCACGCCCGATTCTTCACGCTTTTGGCCTGCTGATGCCTATCAGCCCGGAATCAGTCCACCGAGTTTCGATAAGCAATTCGTGCGCGATTATCTCGAAACGCTTGATTGGAATAAAACCGCCCCAGGCCCGACGCTACCGGCTGACATTATCGAACGCACAGCAGCCAAATATCACGAGGCCGAAAGACGCTTGACGGCCTAATTTCGCTTGACCCACTCACGCGCCGCGCCCAACGTCATCGGGCGTTTAGCGCGATCCACTTTAAGCTGTACCCGATTCACCATGAACCCACTTCAGTCGCTGTTGCAGCGTCTTCGGACGCAACATCCTCTCACCACCGGCAAACAGATCGTCAAATCTATTGACTGGTCGTGGACGCGCCCGCATCGCCTCTGGTTGCCACAGGTCACAGCCGGCGATGTACGCGCCGACCTGCTTGCAGCGTTGACCGGCGCGATTGTGGTGCTACCGCAGGGTGTGGCCTTCGCCACCATCGCTGGCATGCCGCCTGAATACGGTCTGTATGCGGGAATGATTCCGGCGATCATCGCCGCTTGGTTTGGCTCCTCGCGGCATCTGGTCTCCGGGCCGACAACGGCGGCATCGGTGGTGCTCTTTTCGGCGCTCTCGACGATGGCCACGCCCGGGACGCCTGATTACGTCACGCTGGCGCTGACACTCACCTTTATGGTCGGCATCATCGAATTAACCCTCGGTTTTGCGCGACTTGGGGCGCTGGTGAATTTTATTTCACATTCGGTGATTGTCGGATTTACAGCCGGTGCGGCGGTATTAATTGCCGCGAAACAGCTTAAACATTTTTTCGGCATTGACATGGATAGCAGCGGCCCGCTCTATGACATTTTGCTCGAATTTCTGCGCAATCTATTCACGCTCAATCCCAGCGCCACCCTCGTCGCTATTGTAACGCTTGGGCTGGGCATCGCTTGTCGGCGCTGGCTGCCGCGCATTCCGTACATGATTGTCGCCATGCTCGGCGGCAGTCTGATGGCGCTGGGTCTGAATACTTGGCTGGGTGAAGCGACGACCGGTATCGCCAATGTTGGGGCACTTCCGGCGGCGCTGCCGCCGCTCTCAGCTCCGTCGCTAACGTTTGAGCATATCCGCGAATTGGCACCTGTCGCACTGGCCGTGACCCTATTTGCACTGACTGAAGCCGTCTCAATTGCTCGCTCACTTGCAGCGCGGGGCGGCTATCGCATCGACGGCAATCAAGAATTTATCGGTCAAGGCTTATCGAATATCGCTGGATCATTTTTTTCCGGCTATGTCGCAACGGGTTCATTTAATCGCAGTGGCGTGAATTATGAAGCGGGTGCTCGCACGCCCTTAGCTTCGATTTTCGCTGCCTTCCTGCTAATGATTATTGTGTTATTAGTTGCGCCCTACGCCAGTTATTTGCCAAAAGCAGCGATGGCCGGTGTCTTGTTTTTAGTCGCTTGGGGATTGATCGACTTTAAAGAAATCCGCCATATTCTGCATTCATCGAAACGCGAAACGGCGGTATTAGCGGTGACGTTTTTCTCCGGTGTATTGCTTGATTTGGAATTTGCTATCTTTGCCGGTGTGCTACTGTCACTGATGATTTACCTGGATCGCACCTCGAAACCGCGCATTGTCAGCATGGCCCCGGATGCGCGATTACCGAAACACGCTTTTTCGAGTGATCCCGAAGTTGTGCAATGTCCACAACTACGGTTTATTCGCATCGACGGTTCGGTGTTTTTTGGCTCGGTCGCGCATGTCGAGCACTATTTTGATCGGCTACGCGCCGAATATCCGACCCAAAAACATCTGGCATTGATTGCCAACGGCATGAATTTTGTCGATTTACAGGGCGGTCACGCGCTGGTTGCCGAAGCCGAACGGCGGCAACGCGACGGCGGTCAGATGTATCTCATCAATGTCAAGCAAGGGCTGTGGGAATCGCTAGAGCAGTGCGGGTGTCTCGAAGCAACCGGCGGACGCAATGTGTTCCAGTCCAAGACAGCAGCGGTGCGGGCGATCTTCCAAAAGCTCGACAAAACGGTGTGCGCGACCTGTGATCGGCGCATCTTCCAAGAGTGCGACGCGATTCCGCGCCAAGCATGAAAGCGATGATCCTCGCCGCCGGGCGTGGCGAGCGGATGCGTCCGCTCACCGATCACACGCCTAAGCCGCTGCTGGTTGCTGGCGGTAAGCCCTTGATTTATTACCATATTGAACGGCTAGCGGCGGCTGGCATCTGTGAGCTAGTCATCAATCACGCGCATCTTGGGGCGCAGATTGAAGCGGCGCTCGGCGATGGGTCAGCGTTTGGGGTCAGGATTCGCTATTCGCCCGAAGCCGCGGCGCTCGAAACCGGCGGCGGGATTTTTCGTGCGCTGCCGCTGCTTGGCCCAGATCCATTTTTGGTCATCAATGGCGATGTGTGGACAGATATTGCCCTGACGGATCTACAGCTCGGCGCAGATGATTTAGCACAGTTAGTGCTGGTGGCGAATCCGCCGCAGCATCCACACGGGGATTTTGTGTTGCGAGCGGGGCGTGTTCAGGAGACAGGTACACCGCGCCTGACCTTTAGCGGCATCGGTCTCTATCGCCCGGAGCTATTCGCTGGACAGCAGGCGGATGCATTTCCGCTTGCGCCGCTGTTGCGGCAGGCGATGGCGGTCGGGCGCGTCGGCGGTCAGCAGCATCGCGGCCATTGGTTCGATATCGGAACACCGGAGCGGCTCGCGGCGCTGGATGCGTGGTTGCGCTGGAAATGCTGAAGGACTTGCCAGTCTGCGCCGCCGCCCCCGACACCTGCTGATCCCCACTTCCACACTAACTCAAGTTTCAATACTCACGATTTACATAATTTGCAATTTTAATAGATCACAATTCCGTAAACTTCCCCTCGTTCCTAAGCAGGCGGTCAGCGTGCCTCGGTCAACCACGCGCACGCACCCGATCGCCACCATTCCCGAATCCTGAGTCAGTCCTTGTTCATCGCCGCTGCGCTTGCCGGACGGTGCGGGGCTGAGCGTCGCCGCCGGATTGATCTATCTATGGCAACCATCCTCACCGCCGTGGGTTTTATGGCCGCGCTGGGCCTGCTCCTCGCCCTGCTGTTGGTCATTGCCAATAAACGGCTGTATGTGTTTGAAGATCCGCGCATCGATCAGGTCGAGGATCTGCTTCCAAAGGCCAACTGTGGTGCGTGCGGGGAGGCCGGCTGTCGTCCGTTTGCCGAAAAGCTGGTCAAGGGTGAGATCGACCCGGCACGCTGTAGCGTCAACTCCAAGTCGATGAATCAGGTGATTGCCGATTTTCTCGGCGTCGCGCTGAGTGCCCACGAACGCTGGGTGGCGCGATTGGCCTGCGATGGCGGCGGCAATGTCGCCTATTTGCGGGCACATTACAGCGGATTGCCCTCGTGTCGTGCAGCGGCGCTGGTGTCTGGTGGCGGACGCGGCTGCACCTGGGGCTGTTTGGGATTTGGCGACTGCGAGATCGTGTGCGATTTCGGCGCGATCTATATGAACCGTCAGGGCATTCCGGTCGTGATCGAAGACAAATGCACGGCGTGTGGCGAGTGTGTCACCGTCTGCCCAAAAGATTTGTTTGAGCTACATCCGGTCAGTCACCGGCTGTGGGTGGCCTGCAAGAACCTAGAGTTCGGCGATCAAGCCGAGCATCACTGCGAAGTCGCCTGCACTGCCTGCGGGCGCTGTGCTCAGGACTCACCCGAAGGTTTGATTCAGATCAAAGATAACCTCGCGGTGATTGATTATTCCAATAATGCCCTAGCCTCCAAAGTCGCCATTGAGCGGTGTCCGACCGGCGCGATTGTCTGGCTGGAAGCGGATGGCACGGTGGTCAAGGGACGCGATGCGCGCAAGGTGCTGCGCAAGGGGACAAAGGGCGCTTTGCCGGCGGTGTAAGTCACTGCCGCGTAAGGTGGCGATGCTGATAGCCCCGCCTACAAACCGCCGGTCGAGCGGTGCGGGCTGGGTCACATGACAGCGAGATTCAACACTAGAGAAGGCCTATGTTCGGAAAGAAAGACGAAAAGCCGTTTAAGTATCCTGGCACCCGTATGGCGATGGACGGCAACAGTGCTGTCATTCTCTGCGAGCGCGAGTCCTCCGATGCCGCTGGCGCTTATCCGATTACGCCTTCCACACAGATGGGCGAGTACTGGGCCGAGGAAGTCGCCAACGGGCATCTGAATATCTCGGGCAATCCGCTGATCTTTGTTGAGCCGGAATCTGAGCACGCCGCCGCTGCTGTGACCGCTGGCATGGCGATGACCGGACTGCGGGCGACGAATTTCTCCTCGGCGCAGGGCGTGGCGTTTATGCACGAATCGCTGTATACGGCGGTCGGCAAGCGGTTGCCCTATGTGCTCAATATCGGCTCGCGGGCGATCACCAAGTCGAGCCTCAATGTCCACTGCGCCCACGACGATTATCACTGCATCGACGACACCGGCTTTTTTCAGGTGTTTGCCAAGAACGCGCAAGAAGCGGCAGACCTGAATCTCATCGCCCGCAAGATCGCTGAGTTGACACTGACCCCAGCGGCGGTCGGTCAAGACGGCTTTCTGACTACCCATCTGATTGAACCGCTGAATGTCCCCGAACGCGCACTGGTCGAGGAATTTTGTGGCCGTCCTGATGACATCATCGAATGCCCGACGCCCGCACAACGGCTGGTTTATGGCGCAACGCGGCGGCGCGTGCCGCTGGTGTGGGATGTAGACAATCCGGTCAGCTCCGGCACGGTGCAGAATCAGGATGCTTACATGCAGTCGGTCGCGGCGCAGCGGCCCTATTTCTTCGATCACATCGAGTCGATTGCCGACCGAACGATGGCCGAATATTACGCGCTGACCGGACGGCGCTATGCGCGGGCGTCTGGCTATCGCTGCGAAGATGCCGAATATCTGCTCATCGGTCAGGGCAGCATGGTGGTACAGGCCGAAGCGGTGGCCGATTATCTGCGCGAGACGCGCAAGCTCAAGATCGGCGTAGTCAATCTGACCATGTTCCGACCCTTCCCCGGTGATGTCATCGCTCGCCTGCTGCAAGGCAAAAAGGGCGTGGCGATTCTGGAGCGCACCGATCAGCCGCTGGCTGAAGATTTGCCGATCATGTGCGAGATTCGGGCGGCGCTGGCCAAATGCTTAGAAAACGCGATGGTGGCGAAGGGCGAGTCGCTGCCCTATCCGAGTTATCCGACCTATAAACAAGGCGAGATGCCGCGTTTGTATTCCGGCTGTTATGGGCTGGGATCACGCGATCTGCAACCCGAGGGCTTGATCGCGGCAGTCGAGAATATGTTGCCCGAAGGCGCAGCGCGGCCATTTTTCTATCTATCGATTGATTTTGTCCGCGAACCAGCCGATCCGAAAGATGAAATCCGCCTGCAACAGTTGAAAGACGCTTATCCGCGCATCGGTGAGCTGGCGCTTCGCGGCAGTGAGAATCCGAATCTGCTCCCCAAAGGTGCGGTGACGGTGCGGATGCACTCGGTCGGCGGTTGGGGCGCGGTGACGACCGGCAAAAATCTGGCGATGACGCTCTATGAGCTGCTGGGCTATGACATTCGCGCCAATCCGAAATATGGCTCAGAGAAAAAAGGTCAGCCGACGACTTACTTCTTGTCTGCCGCGCCGGAGCCGATTCGCCTCAACTGCGAATACACCTATGTCGATGTGGTGCTGAGTCCCGACCCGAATGTGTTTACACATTCCAATCCGCTTGCCGGATTGCATCGCGGCGGGCGCTTTGTGATTCAGTCGAGTTTCGAGAGCGCCGAACAGGTGTGGGCGAGTTTTCCGCCAGCGGCCCGCAAATTCATCGTCGATCACGAAATTCGCGTGTTTTATATCGACGGTTTCAAGATTGCGCGTGAAGAAGCGTCGAACGCGGAACTGCAATTCAGAATGCAGGGCAATGCCTTTCAGGGCGCGTTCTTCGCGGCATCGCCCTTGATGGAGCGGGCGGGGCTGAATGAAGCTGGGCTATTTAACGCGATTGAAGAACAGTTGCGCTCCAAGTTCGGTGCCAAAGGCGAGCGCGTGGTACAGGATAATCTGCGCATCGTGCGCCGTGGCTTTGATGAAATTGTCGAGATCACCGACAAGCCATTAGTGGCCGGTCAGCTGCTGACACGCGCCGCGCCGAGTCTGCCGATCATGCTCAAGAGTCTGCCCGAGGGCGAGGGGCGGATCTCAGACGTGCATCGCTTCTGGGAGCAAACCGGCGCGTTCTACGCTTCGGGGCGCGGCAGTGACAATCTGGCCGATCCGCACATGGCGCTGTCGCTGATGCCCGCGTCCACCGGCGTCTACCGCGATATGACGCAGATTCGGTTTGAATATCCGAAGTTCTTACCCGAAAACTGCACCGCGTGCGGCAGTTGTTTCTCGATCTGTCCTGATAGCGCGATTCCGGGTCTAGTCAACTCGATTGCAGATGTGTTCGCCACCGCGATCACTCGCGTCGAGCGCGGGATGCCGACCCAGTATCTGCGCCGCGAAACGCGCAGCGTCGAAAAGCGGATGCGCGATCTCATCGCCACCGCAGGCGAGACCGCCGATGTGCGCTCGCTGATGGATCAAGCGGTGCTCGAAACGCTGGCAGCGTTCAGTGGCGAGCCGGAACAGAAGGCCATCGCTGAGAAAGAATTTGCGCTGCTGCTCGACGCACTCGGCGATTATCAGTTTGCGATCACCAAGCCCTATTGGACGAACCGCGAGAAAAAGCAGCCGGGCAGCGGTGGATTGTTCAGCCTCACTGTCAATCCCTACACCTGCAAAGGCTGTATGGAGTGTATCGAGGTCTGTAACGACGGTGCATTAGTCGCCGAGCCGCAGACTGAGACGAGCATCAAGCAGCTTCAGGATTGCTGGGCGCTGTGGCTCGATCTGCCGACCACCGCGCCGGAGTTCATCCGCGTCGAGGATCTGGATAACAAGGTCGGCGCACTCGAAACGCTGCTGTTGGATAAAACCAACTATCAGTCGATGGTGTCCGGTGACGGATCGTGCATGGGCTGTGGTGAAAAGACGGCGATTCATCTGTTCACCGCTACGGTCACGGCGCTGATGCAATCGCGGGTCAAGGCGCATCTGGCCGAAATCGACGATCTGATTAACCGGCTAGAGACGCATATTCGGCTCAAGCTGGCGTCGGGTATGGATTTATCCAACTCAGCGGCGATTGCGCAGGCGCTCGACCGTCATAAAGACGCTGATCTCACCCTGTCGGGGCTGTCGGCAGAATTAGTCAATCAGGGCACACAGCCGGTCGATCCCGATTGGCTCAAATGGGTGACCGGACTGCTGGCCAAATTGCGCCATCTCAAAGCGCAATACACCGACAAGCAACCACGCGCCAATATGGGCTTTGTCAACGCCACCGGCTGTACCTCGGTCTGGGGCGCAACCTTCCCCTATAACCCCTATCCGTTCCCGTGGTCGAACAATCTGTTCCAAGATTCGCCGTCAGTGGCGCTGGGCTTGTTCGAGGGCCACATGCGCAAGATGGGCGACGGCTTTAAGGCGGTGCGTCAGGCGCGGCTGGAACTCGATGGCAAGTTCAATCCGGCGGATCCGAACTGCAATCTGACCTATTTCGGCTGGAAGGACTTCACGGACGAAGAATGGCTGTTGTGTCCGCCAGTGGTTGCGGTCGGCGGTGACGGGGCGATGTACGACATCGGCTTCCAAAACCTGTCGCGGGCGCTGATGTCCGGCACGCCGGTCAAGATTCTGGTGGTCGATACCCAGAGCTATTCCAACACCGGCGGTCAATCCTGTACCTCAGGTTTTGTCGGGCAGGTGGCGGATATGGCCCCCTACGGCAAGCAGTGGAAGGGCAAAACTGAGATCCGCAAAGAGATGGGCTTGATCGGCATGGCGCATCGCTCGGCGTTCGTGCTCTCTAGCTCGGCATCGCATCTGACGCATCTGCTTGAAGGCTATATCGACGGTCTCAATGCGCGGCGTCCGGCAGTGTTCTCGATTTACACTTCCTGTCAGCCGGAACATGGCATCGGCGACGATCTGTCGAACAAGCATGGCCGGATGGCGGTCGAATCGCGGGCCTATCCGCTGTTCCGCTTTGATCCCGACGCGGGCGTCAGTCTCGAAGAGTGCTGTTCGGTTGAGGGCAATCCGAATCTGGATGCGGACTGGATCAACTGGACGCTCAAGTACCTCGACGAAAAAGGCCAGCCCGCCACGATGACCGTGCCCTTTACCTTCGTCGATTTTGCGATGACCGAAGGGCGCTTCCGCAAGCATTTCCGCAAAGCGCCGCCTGAGACGTGGAACGACAGCATGATTCCGGTGCATGAGTTCCTCGATTTAGCTGAGGACGCGCGCGACGGGCTGCATCCCTATATCTGGGGTGTAGACGGCAAAAACCGACTGATGCGCGTGCTGGTGGCGCAAGAGCTGATTCATAGCTGTGAAGAGCGCCGCGCCTATTGGACGCAGTTGCGTGGACTGTGCGGCGAGCTGAATAAGGTGGATGTCGAGGCGGTGCGCCAGCAGGCGCAAGCCGAGATCGCGCAAAAACTTACCAGCAGTCTGCTGGCGCTGGCGGTCGGCGAAGGTGGATTGTCAGGTTTGACTGCTCCGGCGAATGGCGCAGCGCAGAACGGTGCGATTGGTGCCAACGGCGCGGCTCAGAATGGGGCTGAAGGTTGGGAGCCGGTGTGGGTGGAAACGCCCGAATGTACCGCCTGTGATGAGTGCGTGACCATCAATCCCAAGATCTTCAAATACAACGGCAATAAGAAGATCGAAATTGCCGATCCAAAAGGCGGGGCTTATAAGGATATTGTCAAGGCCGCTGAGAAATGCGCTGCTGGATGTATTCATCCCGGATTGCCCTGGAATCCAGCGGAAGCGGGTGTTGCCCAACTGATTAAACGGGCGGAGAAATATCAGTAAATCCGCTTGTTTGTTTGATGTATAGGTGTGTGTGAACCGCAAAGAACGCGAAGAATGCTAAGTGTTTTTAGGTGTTGATTGATTCACAAAGCTGGAATTTTGTGATTAAAAAAAGGATTTTTTATGCTTTGCGTTCTTTGCGCCTTTGCGGTTCCAATTACAGCGGTGAGTCCAGTTATGAAGCACCAAACAGCGGCTCTGAGTTCCAATGACGTGCCTAATACTGGGCACGACAGTCTGATACAGCGCATCAGCATGGGTTTAACACGTTTGCTCAACGGTCATAAAACCTTCGATCACGGGATTTATCCCATCGAACATAAAGAACTCACGGCTGGTAAGCCAATTCGTCGCTTGCCGTTTGCCGATGAGTTAATTATTCCGTTGCAGCAACATAAAGGCCGCGCTTCGCTGCCGATGGTTAAAGTTGGGCAAGAAGTGGTGCGCGGTGAGCCGATTGCGGTCGCCGATCAATTTGTTTCGGTGCCGATGCACGCGCCTGCCACCGGCATCATTCGCGCTATTAGCTTGACCACCACAGCCGAGGGGCCAAAAGCACCGGCGATTATCCTCAAGGTCTATCACGCGGCCAGTCAACAAGTGCTCTATGGCAGCGAGCAGGATATTGAGCAGATGGACGCCCAAGCGATCATTCAGGCGGTGCAAGATGCCGGATTGGTCGGACTCGGCGGCGGTGCTTTTCCCAGTCATGTCAAGCTACAACCGCCGCCCGGATGTGAAATTCAAACGCTGTTGGTTAATGGCTGCGAATGCGAGCCGTATTTGACCTGTGACCATCGCATCATGCTCGAACAAACCGAGCTGTTATTGCGCGGCATTCGCATTGCATTGCGGGCTACGGGTGCGCAACGCGCCATCATCGGCGTTGAAGATAATAAGCTCGATGCGGTGAGTCATTTGCGGGCGCGGATTCCGGCGCATCTGCCGATTACGGTCGAGGCGGTGCAGACGAAATATCCGCAAGGCGCAGAAAAGATGCTGATTACCGCGCTGCTGGGTATGGAAGTGCCGGCCGGTGGGCTACCGGCGGAGATTGGCGTTGCGGTGTTCAATGTTGGCACGCTGGCGCAGATGGGCGAGCTGGTGCCGCAGGGTCGCGGGCTGATTGAGCGCGTGGTCACAGTCAGCGGGCCAGCGGTCAAAAATCCGGGTAATTTTTTAGTGCCGATTGGCACGCCGGTGCGCTTTTTACTCGATCAAGTTGGCTTAAACGGGCCACTCGGTCAGGTGATTTTAGGCGGGCCGATGATGGGCATGGCGGTGGCGTCGCTCGATGTGCCGGTGACGAAATCAGTGTCCGGTGTGGTGGCATTGGAGCCGGAAGATCCGACATTAGCGCGGCGGCAGGTCTATCCGTGCATTAAATGCGGCGAATGCTTAAAAGCCTGTCCGGTGTCGCTCAATCCGTCGATGCTGGGGGAATTAGCGGTAGCGCGTGAATATGGCGTGATGGCCGAACAGTTTAATCTCGATCAATGTTTTGAATGCGGCTGCTGTGCATTTGTCTGTCCGTCGAATATTCCGCTCACGCAATATTTCCGCATTGCTAAATCAATCAATCGCGATGCGCAGCGACGCGAGGCAGCGAAGCATCACTGAGCAGCGTCGTCATAGACAGGATTAACAAGATTTTTCAGGATTGACAGGATTTTTTTACTCTGGTGACAAAGCTTCTGCTTTGTCACCCATATTGCTCAAGCGCCCGTTAGTCAAACATTCTCATCATCCTGTTAATTCTGAAAAATCTTGTCAATCCTGTCTCATTTGCCGTCTAACAACGGAAAACTAAAGAAATTCGATTATGACTAGAGGCATCGAAATCCGCACCTCGCCGCATCTCAAGCGCGTGGTGACGGTCGATAAAATCATGCGCACCGTGGTGCTGGCGCTGTTGCCAATTGCCGCGTTTGCGGTCTGGCAGTTCGGGCTGAGTGCGTTGCTGCTGCTGGTGACGACAACCGGCGTGGCTGTGCTGACCGAATGGTGGTTTGCTCGCGCCAGCGGTCGCGGCAATACGGTCGCCGATTGGTCGGCGGTCATCACCGGATTGCTATTGGGCTTGACCTTGCCGCCGGGCTTTCCGCTCTGGATGGCCGCCGTTGCCGCATTTGTCGGCATCGCACTCGGCAAGGCGCTGTTCGGCGGGCTGGGCTACAACGTGATGAATCCGGCGCTGGTCGGTCGTGCCTTCGTGCAGGCGGCGTTTCCGGTGGCGATCACCACTTGGACACCGGCATTCGCGCCCGGCCGCTTTACCGAAGTCATCCCCTCGACCTTAACCGCGCCATTTATGCAGCCGATTGCCGTTGATGACTGGATCGCTGGTCTGAATCTCGACGGCTGGAGCGGGGCTACGCCGCTGGCGCTGCAAAAATTCGAGCACATCGAAACCCCGATTCTCGACAGCTTCACCGGCATGATCGCTGGTTCAGCGGGCGAGACCTCGGCGCTCTTGATTTTGATCTGCGGCCTGTGGCTCGCGTGGCAACGGATGCTCGATTGGCGCATTCCGGTTAGCGTGATGGCCGGCGCGGTGCTGATGGCGCTGCCGTTCTGGTTGCTGGATCCGAGTCTCTATCCGAGTCCCTGGTTTGTGCTCTGTTCGGGCGGATTGATGCTTGCCGCGTGGTTCATGGCCAGCGATATGGTGGCCTCGCCCGTCACGGCAAAAGGCGTGGTGATTTACGGCCTCTTTATCGGCGCACTCACCGTCATCATCCGGCTGTTCGGCGGGCTGCCGGAAGGGGTGATGTACGCGATTTTGCTCGGCAATGCCGTCGGGCCGCTGATTTCAAGCTGGACACAACCGCGTGTCTATGGCGCGAAATAGACGCGATTAACCGGATTTTTTAGGACAGACACACCATGCACGTCGAGCTTCAAACTCAGCCCACCGCAACTCCAGTGTGGCCCATGTTGCGCACACTCGGAGTGATTGCCACGCTTTCGGGGTTATTGGTGGTGCTGGCCGATCAGATCACCCAACCGATGATTGCCGAAAAACAGCGCCTGCTCACTGAGCAGTTGGTGTTTCAGGTGATTCCTGGGGCGGTCACGAAACGCGATTTCATCATTACCGCTGACGGGCGGCTGGAAGCCACCGCGAGCGGCGCAAGCGGCGAACCGATCTATGCCGCCTATACCGCTGCCGGTCAACTGCAAGCTGTCGCCATTGTCGGCAGCGGTGGCGGCTATGCTGGGCCGGTACAGGTCATGTTTGCCTATGATCCAAGCTGTCAGTGCATCGTCGGCAGTCAGGTGCTCAAATCGAATGAAACGCCCGGCTTTGGCGACAAACTCGACACCGATCCGGCCTTCCGCGAAAACTTCCGCGCCCTCGAAGCGCGTGTCGATACTGCCGGAACCGCGCTCGCCAATCCTATCGTCACCGTCAAACACGGTACCAAAACTGCGCCCTGGCAGATCGACGCCATCACTGGCGCGACCATCTCCTCGCGGGCGATGGGCAAGGCGGCTAATCAAGCCGCGCAACGCGCCGCGCCTGTCATTCAGCGCGATCTAGCCAAGCTGACGCAACCGAACTGAGCGAGGACATCCAGACATGGCCGAGGCCCCTCAAGACCGCGCCACAGCGGCGGCTAGTGCGCCGCTGTTGACGCAAGAAGAAACGCTGACGGCGGATACCTTTATTCGCGGTCTGTGGCAAGAAAATCCGGTATTTGTGATGCTGCTCGGCATGTGTCCGGTGCTCGCCGTCACCAATTCCACCATCAATGCGCTCGGCATGGGGTTATCGACGACTTTTGTGCTGGTGTTTTCCGGTATTTTGATTTCATTGCTGCGGCATTGGATTCCGAAACAAGTCCGTATTGCCAGCTATATCGTCATCATTGCCACCTTTGTCACGCTGGTCGATTACGCCATTCAAGCGATTAGCCTCGAACTCTATGCCGCGCTTGGTGCTTTTATTCAGTTGATTGTCGTCAACTGCATTATTCTCGGACGTGCTGAAGCCTATGCTTCAAAGCAGCGCGTATTAACCACCATTGTTAATAGTCTGGGCACCGGCATTGGTTTTACGCTCGCGTTATTAGCCCTCGGCACGGTGCGCGAAATCCTCGGTAACGGAACCATTCTCGGCATTTCACTCTTCGGGCCAGATTTTCAGCCCTGGTTGATTATGATTTTACCGCCGGGCGGCTTCTTCGTGCTCGGAGCTTGGCTGTTATATTTTAATTGGCTGCGCTTAAATCGCCTGCGCCGCGTTACGACATTCACCGGAGCGCCTGCCGATGCACGCTGAACCCTTACCGCTGATTTTTTTAAACGCCGCGATTGTCAATAATTTCGTCCTAGCGTTATTTCTCGGCATCTGCCCATTTCTCGGCGTCTCAGCGAAAAAAGAGACCGCTTGGAATATGGGATTAGCAACCCTGTTCGTGATGCTGGTCAGTTCCGCTGCCGCCTACGGCATCAATTGGCTATTGACACTGCTAGAACTCGAATTTTTGCGGTTGATTTGTTATATCGCCGTGATTGCCTCAGCAGTACAACTGGTCGAAATGTTCGTCAAAAAAACCAGTCCGGCGCTATTTCGTTCACTCGGCATCTTTCTGCCACTGATTACGACGAATTGCGCGATTCTTGGTCTCGCATTATTCCAGACCACCAAAGAATATGACTTTGTACAAAGTCTCGTGTATGCCGCAGGTGCCGGCGCTGGATTTACGCTGGCACTAATGTTAATGGCCGGACTGCGCGAAAAACTCGCCTTAGCCAAAGTGCCGGATGTCAGTCAGGGTGCGGCTTTAAGCCTGATGCTCGCTGGTTTGTTATCACTGGTATTCATGGGCTTTGCTGGATTAGGGGGCGGGCATGGTTAAGCTGCTGCTCGCGCCGCTGGTGGTCTTTGTCATGCTTGCACTCTGGGTGAGCGTGCAATGGTTTTATGCACGCTTTCAAACCCGTCACCCACAGCTTGGCCCATTTCGCCGGAACGATGGCGGCTGCTCATGCGGTCAGGGCCAGTGCTCATCGAACGGCGTTCAGTAATTTTTTAACCGCAAAGGCGCAAAGAACACAAAGATTTTTTAAAAAATTCTTAAAGAACTTTGCGTGCTTTGCGCCTATGTGGTTCCAAAAAAATCAAACCATTTCAATATCTAAGCGGAGTGTTTGGATGAGTCAAGACATCACCTACATCGGCCCAACTGCGCCAGCCGTCATTAAAGCCAGCCAGCGCATCACGCCCGAGACCACCGATGAGGTGCGTCATATCACGCTCGAAGTGCTCGATCCAGCTTTTCAATTCGTCGAAGGTCAAAGCATCGGCGTTTTAGTGCCTGGGCCGCATGAATTTGGCAATGCAATGCACTTGCGCCGCTATTCAATCGCTAATGCGCGGAATGTACCGATTGGCGGTGGCGTGCATTTAGATATTCTGGTGCGGCGCTGTTTTTATCTCGATGAAATCAGCGGTGAGCAATATCCGGGTGTCGCATCTAATTATTTATGCGATGCCAAATCTGGCGATAAACTCACTATCAGCGGCCCCTATCTCAGCCCATTTCGGATGCCGTTAGATAATCGCGCCAATCTGCTGATGATTGGCACCGGCACCGGTATTGCGCCATTCCGTGCTTTTGCGCAACTGATTTACGAACGGCGCGGCGATTGGAAAGGTCAGGTGCGATTATATTACGGCGGTCATAGCGGCTTAGATTTAATGTACGCCAATGACGAGAGCAGCGATTTGACGCACTATTATGACGAAAAAACCTTTCAAGCCTTCCGCGCTTTAGGTACGCGCCCGTTAATGAGTTCATCACAGGCGCTCGAACAGGGATTAACTGAGCGGGCAGCAGAAGCGTTGCGCTTGATGCGCGAATCCAATACGCATGTCTTTCTCTCCGGTTTGAGCAAAGTAACGCAGGCATTTGATCGCGTCATGGCTAAACAAGCCGGATCTGAAGCCGAATGGAAACAGCTCAAGCAGCGGTTAATTGAAGAGGGGCGCTGGTCGGAATTAATTTACGATTGAGCGCAATCCATCGGGCAGGTGTCCGTGCGGTATTCATCAACCGCGCAGCCTGCCCGCGATGATCGTTTTAGCCTACCTCGGCGTGGATGGATCGATGTAGGGTCGGCGCACAAATTTAATTGCAGATTCAATCTCAGCACTGTGCGCGATTTTGACCAATAATACTGTTACATCACATCGTCCTTCAGAGCAGAACCACGATGACATCTGCTGCCCATCCCCTTCGCGTGCGCACACAACTCAGCGTTGCAACTAAACTCAATATCGTCCTTGCTGGCGTGCTGATGCTGCTCATTGGGCTTGGCGTGCTGCTTTTTAGCGGCTGGCTGCTGGAACGCCAAAAAGCTGAGCAGGTCGAGAATCTGCGCAAAATTAATCATCTCGCAATCAGTATGATTGAAGCCTACGCCTTTAGTTTAGAATTGGCGGTGGTGAAACAGGCGCAATCACTCATGTTACTTTTACCCGGTACCGTGCAACGCGAGACAGCGCAACAACTCACGCTCAATGGTCAATTAACCCCGCTCTTAAAAATCAATGGCGTGACCATTAATGGTGATACTGAGCTAATTGATCGTTTCACCCAGAGCACAGGCGTCACAGCATCACTATTCATATGGCAGGGCAGTGATTTTATTCGCGTTAGTACATCACTCAAACGCGAAACCGGTCAACCGGCGCTCGGTACGCAATTAGGCACAACTCATCCAGCAGCAACTGCACTCAAAGGCGGTCAATCCTATACTGGTAAGGTCAAATTATTCGGACATGATTACATGACGCATTATCAGCCGCTGATTGATGCGCAGAATCAAATCGTCGGTGCGTTGGGAGTTGGGTTAGATTTTTCCGCTGGATTAAAAGAACTTAAGCATCATATCACCTCAATGACAATCGGTCAGACTGGTTATATCTATGCACTCGATGCCGATCAAGAACCAGGGCGACTGACTATTCATCCGGCTAAAGAAGGTACGAATATTCTTGATTCGCGGGATAGCAGCGGCCGTGCGTTTATTCGTGAAATACTGAATCGTCGTGAGGGCGTGATTGAATATCCCTGGTTGAATAACGAACGCGGTGAACAGCGCCCGCGCTTAAAATTAGTGGTTTATGAACCATTTAAGGCTTGGAATTGGATCGTTGCCGCTGGAAGTTATGAAGAGGAATTTACTGAAGCGGCGCGTATCATGCGGCTGTATTTGCTTGCGGGCGGGGCGCTATTAGCTTTAATTGCTGGAGTTTTAGTCTATCTCAGCACCCGTCAGTGGGTCGGCCGACCCTTAGCACAGGTCGTTCTAGCATTAGAACAGATTGCTGACGGGGATTTAACTGCGCAAATGAGTGTGCATTCAATGGATGAAGTTGGGCGATTACTGGCCGCAACTGCACGCATGTCAGCACAATTACGTGCAGCCATTGATGCCATTCGTTCCGCAACGGAAGTATTAGAAAGCAATGCGCATACACTGGTTCAGGATGCGGGCACTGTGGCGAATGGTTCCAGAATGCAAAGCCAAGCGGCTGAAACTATGGCGGCTAGTATTGAGCAAATGAGCCAGAGTATTCAGCAGGTTGCCGAGCATTCGCAGCAATCTGGACAGCTTTCGACCTCTGCCGGACAAAGCGCCCGCGAAGGTGCGGGAGTAATTGGTAAAGCTGTCGATGAAATGACGAATATTGCTGTCAGCGTCCGCGAGGCGTCGCGCACGGTGCTGGAATTAGGTCAGCAATCGGAAGCAATTAGCGCCATTGTCAGCACTATTCAGGAAATCGCCGAGCAGACTAATTTATTGGCGCTCAATGCTGCAATTGAAGCTGCGCGTGCCGGTGAGCAAGGGCGCGGATTTGCCGTGGTTGCGGATGAAGTGCGCAAGCTTGCCGAGCGCACGGCGCGTTCGACGCAGGAAATCTCGGCGATGATTGGCACGATTCAAGCTGGCGCACGGGCGGCAGTGGGGCGCATGGATCAAGGCGTTGAGCAGGTCGAACAGGGGGTTGATCTTGCGCATCGCGCCGGCGAAAGCATTGCACGCATTCAAGCCGAAGCGACTACTGTGGCGACATCGGTTGAGCGCATCGCCGAGGCACTGCGCAAACAAAGCACGGCGAGTCGCGATATGGCGGGTAATGTGTCAAGCATTGTCGCGCAAGCGGAGGCAAATCGTATGCAGGCGGAAAATTCAGCACGGACGGCATTAGAATTGGAACAATTGACGCATTCATTGCGCAAGAGTATTGCGCGGTTTCGGTTGTGCGTGATGGATTGGGCGCGTTAGCGATCACTCCAGAACGAGTGTAGGGCGATCGCGCTATATAGTTTTCCTATTGTGTTCGCCGAGCAGTAGCTCCATCCGGTAGTTATCGTTGAGCGCGGCGCGTAGTTTTCGCTGGCGCAGACTGTCCTTCGGTGGCCCATTGTGCTGCAAGAGGTTGAGCGCCATACGACGCAGCAGGGCCAGATTCTCGGGGCTATGGTCGTGGCGGGTGCGACAGGCATCTTCGCC
>NZ_FNOW01000057.1 GCF_900107145.1 Allochromatium warmingii
GAGTGGACCCTCTTCTCAGCGTAGTTCAGACGGCCTTGTCGCTCCAACCAAACGTCAAGCATCCACATAGACCGTTAAAAAGTCGCACATCGGGTATACAGTATTACGCTTAATAACCTTTGTATTTGTACAAAAGGTTGCATCGTGACCGTTTTACCTGCTCTAAATTTTTGACTAATTTGGTTCAATCTGAAAAATTTTCTGGCCAAAGAAAATACGGGCCAAATTTTGGACTCATACGAAACTCGCCGCCGAACTCCTTACCTTTAGCGGTAATATAGTGCTTTCCATCGCGCAACTCTAATAATCCGAGTTCCACAAGTTTATCTGTTAATTCACCAGTTTTTACACCTAGCTTTTTGGCAAGTTTTGAAGTGGTTAGCTTATCAGATGACGTTTCCTCTGCTTCAGGCTTGCTTTCATTATCATTATGGACGCGCTCAAGCGAAATTCTTACCTCTTCACTGACGCGGATAATACGTTGCGCTTCCTCATAAGCATCTTTATAGAGTTCTCCGTCATCAGATCTACGGATTAAGACACCCATTTCGTTGTTATTGACTTGGCTAAATTCGTAGAGATTTAAACTTGAAATAATTCAAAGCTCTTCGTTTAAATAGCATTTAGCATGAAGATTTTTGCAAAAACTAGTGCGAATATAGGTCAAGCCTTTAAGCCAACTAATTTCTTCTGGTTGAAGTTCGCTTTTTCCATAAACAATTCGCACATCAATCTTTAGGCGATTTTTATCTGCTAAAAGCTCTTTGATACGATCGTTTAATTTGAGGAACGGGCTGATCAAAATAAGTCGATCTTTGGCATCCTTGATGAGTTCTTCAAGAAAATAGTTGGTCGCACTTGTATTTAGAAACTTTGCCATGTAAGCACCTCAGATAGCTGGAGCTGGTAGGGTACGCAATGCGTACCCGATGATTGCTAATCAATCACTCAACCAACCGATACCGCGCCCCGCAATACGGACAGACTGCTTCATGATGCGGTTCATCTTCAATCGGCAAATACACTCGCGGGTGTAGATTCCAAACCGGAGCCTCGGGACGCGGACAGCACAGCGGTAAATCCTGATGACTGACCTCAATCAATGGCAATGCCGGACGTGTTGCGGTCGCGGTATTCGACATCATTCCTTCCCCCGTTTTTTAAACGCGATGCTGGATGATTTTAGACCAGCGCCAGCCATTCAGGATGCAGGCTACGCCGCCCGTGAACTTGATCGAAATAGAGCGTTTGCAGCCGTTCAGTAATGGGGCCACGGGTACCGGAACCAATCGCACGGCCATCAATTTCGCGGATCGGTGTCACTTCAGCGGCAGTGCCAGTAAAGAAGGCTTCATCGGCAATATAGACTTCATCGCGTGTAATGCGTTTTTCAATCACCAACAAACCTAATTCTTCGCACAGCGTCATCACCGTGCGGCGCGTAATGCCATCGAGCGCCGAGGTTAAATCCGGCGTATAAAGCACGCCATCGCGGACAATAAAGATATTCTCGCCACTGCCTTCCATGACAAAACCCGCTGCATCAAGCAGCAGTGCTTCATCATAGCCATCGCGCAAGGCTTCTTGCAGCGCCATCATCGAATTCATGTAATTGCCATTCGCTTTGGCGCGGCACATGGTGGTATTGACATGATGACGGGTAAAGGACGACACCTTAATACGGATGCCGTTGCGCATATTGTCCTCACCCAAATACGCGCCCCATGACCAAGCGGCTACCATGCAATGTACTTGTAAATTATCGGCCCGCAATCCCATACCTTCTGCGCCATAAAAACACATCGGGCGAATATAAGCCGATTCCAAGCCGTTTTCGCGCACAACGGTGCGTTGCGCTTGATTCAATGTGTCCTGATCGAAGGGCATCGCCATGCCCAAAATATGCGCAGAATTGAATAAGCGCCGCGTGTGCTCTTCCAAGCGGAAGATGGCCGTGCCCTGGGCCGTCGGATAGGCCCGAACGCCCTCGAAGACCCCCATGCCGTAATGCAGGGTGTGGGTCAGTACGTGGGTCTTGGCCTCGCGCCAAGGCACCAGTTCGCCGTCCAGCCAAATCAGGCCGTCACGGTCTGCCATCGTCGCCATGTGTTAGCACTCCGCTCGTCTCGGGACGCTAGGCCCCGAGTGCAATCTAATGAAAAAAAGAAAGGTTGCGGACGGCACACCGCACGCGGCGTCAGTCGTCCATCAATTCCTGCCACAACGCCCGCACGCGCTCGCGTTCTGGTCGCAATTCCGCAGCGGCTACGCTCTTCGGTTGCGCACGCAAGGCACTACGATGATAGGCCGCACGCAGCGATTTATAGGCGTCGGTGAGATCCTGAGCACACTGCCCCGGCAGCAAATCGAGCCGTGCCAAGGTGTCGAGCAACCGCACGTTGTCTGTCCAGTCGGTCAGCACCGGATGTTGCGCCGCCCAGCGCAGGACAGCGTATTGAACCATAAACTCGATATCGGCAATACCGCCCGCGCCCTGCTTGAGATCGAAGCGTTCGGCGCTGCTTTGGTCGAGAGTGGTGCGCATTTTGTGGCGCATCTCGCGCACTTCGCGTTTTAAGTGTGCCGGATCGCGTTCGCAACACAGGATCGCCCGGCGAATCTCAGCAAATTGCGCCGCTAACTGCGGATCACCGGCGACCGGACGCGCCCGCACCAGCGCCTGATGCTCCCATGTCCAAGCATTGTCGGCCTGATAGTGCGCGAATGACTTGAGCGAGCGCACCAGCAGCCCCTTTGCGCCATCGGGTCGCAAGCGCATATCGACCTCATAGAGCTGACCGGACGGGGTGCGCGTGGTCATCATGTGAATCATGCGCTGTCCGAGTCGCGCATAAAACTGCTCATTGCTGATCGCTTTGGCCCCATCGGTCATGGCCGTGACGGTATCACTACCGTGTAAAAACACTAGATCGAGATCCGAGCCATAGCCCAGTTCGATGCCGCCGAGTTTGCCGTACCCGAGCACCAAAAACCCGCTATCCGCGCCGCTGCTGTCCGTCGGCTGACCATGCCGCGCCATCAAATGCGCGTGCGAGAGCGCAAACACGCGGCGCACGGCGACCTCGGCGATTTCGGTCAGATAATCGCTCACCACCATCAGCGAGATCGTCGCGGTCAGATCCGCAGCGGCAACGCGCAGTTGATTGCCCTGCGCGAACTGGTGCAGCCGTTCCATCTGCTGTTCCAGATCGTCGGCAGTAACCGGCACCAGCAGCGCGTCGAGTTCAGCTTCGAGACTCTCGCGGCGCAGCGGGGCATAGAGGCGGCGCGGGTCGAGCAGTTCATCAAGCAACAGCGGATGGCGGCCAATTTGATCGGCAAACCACGGGCTGAGGCTAGAAAGCTGGATCAAATGGGTCAGAATCAATGGATGCTCGGCGAGCATCGCCAAATAGGCACTGCGGCGAACAATGGCTTCCATCACCCGCAACACCCGCTCCAGCGCCAAATCTGGATGCGCACAGCCAGCGGCGACGCAGAGCACATGCGGCATAATCAGGCTCAGGCGCTCATGGCCGCGAGTGCTCAAACCCTTGCGCACACAGGCGTCGCGGAACTGCTGCACGCGGGTGCGCACCTGTTCCGAATCCGTAAAGCCAGCGCGGGCGAGCAAGTCCAGTTCGTGTGCGGGATCGCGGTCGCCCTGCCAGACAGCACTGAGCGGCGCATCTTCGACCTCGGTTTCGGTCGTCGGCAGCGCGAACACGGCATCAAACTGCTCTTGCACACGGCGGCGGTGTGCATCGAGATCGACCGCAAATGCCGCCCAATCAGCATAGCCCATTGCACGCGCCAACCTGAGCTGTCCCGGGCCATCATCGGGCAGCCGATGAGTTTGTTGATCGCGGTAGGCTTGGAGCCGATTTTCGACTAAACGCAGAAACACATAGGCGGCATCGAGTTGCGCCACCGCCTCGGCGGGCATCAGGTCGCGTTGCGCCAGCAGCGCCAGCACCGCCCGAATCGGGCGCACCTGTAGCGCCGGATCGCGTCCGCCGCGCACCAGTTGAAATGCCTGACCGATAAACTCGATTTCACGAATCCCGCCTGGGCCGAGCTTGATGTTGGCATCCATGCCGCGCCGATAGAGTTCTTTGGCAATCAGGCGCTTGAGTTCGCGCAACGATTCAAAGGCACCGAAATCGAGATAGCGCCGATAGACAAAGGGACGCAGCATCGTCATGAGCTGGTCAATATCGTCGGGATCACCGGCGACCGGACGCGCCTTAATCATTGCGTAGCGTTCCCATTCGCGGGCCTGCGATTGGTAATAATCCTCCATCGCCTGAAAACTCATCGCCAACGGCCCGACCTCACCAAAGGGCCGCAGTCGTGTATCGACGCGAAACACAAAACCATCAACGGTCTGATTGGCCAGCGCCTGCACTAGCCGCTGCCCGAGACGCACGAAGAATTGTTCATAGGTGAGTGCCCGCCGCCCGCCGTCGAGCGTGCCCGGCTGGGCGTAGGCGAGAATCAGGTCAATATCTGAGCTGAGATTGAGTTCACGCGCTCCGAGTTTGCCCATCGCCAACACCAGCAACTGCAACGGACGACCGCTGGTATCGTGCGGGGTGCCGAACTCGGCGCAGGCCCAGGGATAAAGCTGATCGAGCGCCCCGCGAATGCAGACATCAGCCAGCTCGGAGAGGTCTTCAAGCGTCTCGTCCAATGGGGCCAGATGAGCGAGGTCGCGCCAAATAATCCGTAGCATTTCGCGGCGACGAAAACGCCGCAGCGCCGTGTGCAGCGTCGCTTCATCGGTCACATCAGCGAGGCGAGCGGCGAGCCGCTGGGCCAGATCACCGGGCGCGTAGGTATGCGCAAGATCGCCGCTGGCCAACAGTTCGGCGAACTCAGCCGGATGACGGGCGGCGGTGATGGCGACATATTCGCTCGCCTCCCACACGCGCTGGCGCATGGTCGCAAAGGCGGGGTCAGCGGGTGGGCTAAGTCCCTGCGTCTCGGCCCAAGTCAGCCAGTCGTGCCAGTGGGAGTCGGTTAGGGCGTCAAGCGGGGGGGTGGACATGGTGGGGGGCACCGGAAGATCGTGTTATTGACAGGAAGGCTTGCAGAGAGCAATAAGCGTTGCAGTCACGCATTTTCAATTGTTGCAAACAATTCCAACCGCTATTGCTTCAACACCCCATCGCGCTGCATCTGCTCAACAATTTCTTCGACCACCTGACCAATCGTGGTTTTCTCGGAATGCGGATCGAGCGGCTGCGAACGGCCCGACCAGACTAATTGCTCGCGCTTGGCATCATAAACATTGGCTTCCAAGCGCAATGATTTTAGATCCCGATAATAATCCGGTGCGCAGACATCTTCATGCACTTTACTGTAATACCCGATTAAATGCCGATAATGATTAGGCACAGTTTCAAGTCGTGCTTCTGGTTTGATCGCGGGTTGTTCATCGGTGACTAAATGCGTAATAATCACGGCATCGGCTTTAATTTGCGCATAGCCCTCAGTCACTCGTGCCAGCCGACCTAAATTGCGATCTGCGACCAATTCATAGCCCGCCCGCACTTGCACATTTCGCGCTTGTAATTGCGCGACGAATTGATCTTCATAGGCTCGCCGCACTTTGGGGCTATTCGTAATCCCGAACACAACCAGCCGTTCATAGCCTTTGAGCGATTGATTCGGCGATGTCCAAACCGATGAAACCGGACTGCTCGCGCAGGCTGTTAATACGATGGCAGCGAGCGCAATCAGAACCGGACGAATCACAACAGGTAGTAACACACAACACTCCAGCAGCTTGCCAGTTTGAAGACATTTTTAATGCAGTGCTTATTTGCACGCCGCCGCACCGCTCATAATGTCAAAGTTGGCGGTGGGCCAATTTCAATGGCTAAATCCGAATGCGCAACCGCTTGACAGGTGAGACAGGTGCCCGCCGGTTGACCATGTAGCGCCTCGATCATGCCGCTGGGATAGTGAATCATGCCGCCTTTGAGCGTCACCGCACAGGCACCGCAATGCCCACTGCGACAGCCGTTCGGCAGTTCGACCGCTTGACGCAGTGCCGCCCGTAACACGGTTTCGCCAGATTCGGCGGTAAAGGTCGGGCCATCGGGTAGAATTTCGATTTTAAAATTCATCATCTTGGAAGTCAGGCTTATGCCAAAGAATGTGATTATCGGCTGTGGATATGTCGGCGAACGGCTTGCTCGCGTTCTACTGGAGCAGGGGCAAAGCGTGTGCGGTGTGGTGCAGAGCGCAGCGAGCTTGGCGCGACTGACGGCGGCGGGGATTCCAGCCCTGCGCTACGATCTGACGGGTTCCGCTGCCGATTCGGTGCCGCTGGCGCTGGCCGGAACGCACCTGTTCCATTTTGCGCCCCCGCCGGCCAGCGGCACTGAAGATACGCACACGCGCCAGTTGATCGCGGCCTTTGAGCACACCGGTCATCCCAGTCGCCTAGTCTACATCAGTACCACCGGCGTTTATGGTGACTGCGGCGGCGCGTGGGTTGATGAGGAGTGGCCGACAGAGCCGACATTGGCGCGGTCGCAGCGGCGGCTGGATGCTGAAACGCAGTTGCGGCGCTGGAGCCAAGCATCAGGCGGTGAGCTGGTGATATTGCGCGTGGCGGGGATCTATGGCCCGGAGCGTCTGCCGCTAGAACGGTTGCAGCGCGGGCTGCCGCTGGTGCGTTCCGAGGAAGCGCCCTATAGCAATCGCATTCATGTCGATGATCTGGTGACAATCTGTGTCGCGGCGATGGCGCACGGGCGTAACGGCGCGATCTTCAATGTCAGCGATGGCCATCCGAGTACCATGACTGCGTATTTTCTCCAGATTGCGGAGCTTGCGGGTCTGCCAGCGCCGCCGCTGATCTCGATGGCTGACGCTGCCGCGCAGCTATCCGAAGGGATGATGGGCTATATGAGCGAGTCGCGGCGGTTGTCGAATCGCCGTTTGCGCGAGGAATTGGGCGTGACGTTGCACTATCCGACCTTGCGCGAGGGGTTGGCGCAGGTGTTGAACCGAGCTTGAGTGCGGCGCCACTGATTCAGTCTAAATCAGTCCAAATCGCTCGCCGTTCGCGCCACAGTGCGCATCATTTCAACGATGTTCATGGTCTCGACGCTGACGGTGGTCACGCGCTGGAGCAGGTCGATGACGTGCGCTTTGTGGTCGGCGAAGCGGTAGGTGTTGAAGTGTTCGCGGATGGTCGGGTCTTTTGGGGTTTTTTCTTTGTATTGATCGAGAATCCAGTCGAGGGCGCTGCGGTTGCCGAGGCGATATGTCCAAGCAATGGGCGGGATGTCGCTGAGGCTGGTTTCGCTGTCGAGGTCGATGGTGCCGGTTGCGGGGTCGGCGCGGAGGCGTACCTTTGGGGACAGACCGGCGGCACGAGTGCGGGCATCTGGGGTGTCGATGCGCTTGAGTGGGTAGGGGGCGGCCTGTTCGTAGCCGAGATGGAGGTCGAGCAGGGCGCGACCCCAGTCGGCCCAGCGCCAGAAGTCGGGATAAAACGGGATGCGCGGGAAGTCACGCTTGAGGTTGAGCGCGTAGGTTTCACGATAGATGGGATCGTGGAGGACGGCGTAGCAATACTGAAAGATGTGCTCTTTTTCGATTGTGCGCACCTTCTTACTCCCTCTCCCTGTGGGAGAGGGCTGGGGTGAGGGGGCAAGGGTCTTGTAATACGTGCGGAATTTTTTTAATGACCAGTCGGTGATGTTATCTTCAAATTCACCGTCTCCTGTAAGCCGTTGAAATGGAATACAAACTGCACCAGCGGCTGCACCAACAAAATGCAAATCTACTACTTGATCGACTACAGAAACCATCCAGGGTTTTTGTGCTGTTGGATCAGTAAAAATAATGGTTTTATTTTTAGTATTGCCTGTTCCGAAAATTGACGGTAACTGATACTGCATTTCGTTTAATTTCTGGTTAAAATATAAACGTCTTTTTACGAATGGTCGATAATTAGCTTCGACTATTGCTGTTTTGTCAAATTGGTAAGCAACATTTCTACATAAATCAGCTTTAACTGCTCGCGTCCATTTTATTTCCGTGCCATATTCAACTGCTTGACCGCTAGACTGGCGCAATAATTCTGCATTATAGTTATTAATTAAATAATTAACTTTTTTGCTAACTTCTTCATCCGATTCACCATAAACCCAATCGTCCCGATTTGTTACTACGCCAAGTGAAAAAAGCTTAAAAATTGCTCGCTCTTTTGTTTGTATTTTTGCAGCTTTAGTTTCCTTGCTCGCCAGCGGAATAAACGTCTCAAAATCATTTTCAGTTAAATCTAACCAGTTATTCCGCGTATCTGGGCGCAAGTCATCATAATCCATATTTTGCAAACTGGTATTGCTTAACAAATTTAGTTTTTCCGTAGCCGACTGAGTAATTTGATTGGCTGAAATATAATGAATGCGACACGGCGACTTGTTGTTACTTCGGTGAGATTTTTTAACCCAAAATGAAATAGCAACGCCTGTACCTATACCGAAAACATTGCCACCGCTGGCGCGTAGATCATCGGCTTTTTTCCAATCGCCACCAAGATCAACAATCCAAGCCTCGTGAAATTCATCAACAACGATTTTCCGAAATCCGTCAAATGTTCGGCTATCGAGAAAACTGCGATTTGTGATAAATGCCAGAATGCCATCATCGGCTAACCGATCACTTGCCCACCGGAAAAACCGCGCATACATATCATAGAGCTTGGTTTTTTGGGCTGTGCTCGCATCAATATAAGTATCCTTAATCCGCTTATCAATCGCCGGATACACGCGATTTTTATTATTATCGTTCTCATTCGCTTGATTGGCATTGTATGGCGGATTGCCAATCACCACACTAATGCGCCGCCCATTCTGCCGCTTAATGCGTGCGACATTTTCCTCACTCACCGCCCCGAACAAATCCCCTGTCGTCCCGCTAGATGCCGTATGCAATCCCACATTATCCAGCGTATCGACAAAACATAAACTCGGAAAATCGAGATACTCCCCGGTAATACCCGCATAGGTCGCCTCAATATTCAAATTCGCCACATAATACGGCAAAATCGCCGCCTCATTCGCGTGCAACTCATGCTGATATTTATGTTTGAGCTTGTCTTTTTGACCGCGAAAATACTCCAACAACTCACAAATATAAGTCCCCGTTCCCGTCGCTGGATCCAAAATATCAACATCCTTATCAATCAACTGCCGCTTAAAATGCTGCTGACACAACCAATCCGCTCCGGCAATCATAAAGCGCACAATCTCATTTGGCGTATATACCACCCCTAACCGATCCGCCGCCTTTGGATTATAGACCCGATAAAACTGCTCATAAATCACTTTAAGAAACGTCTGTTTCTCACTATGACTCGCAATCAGCGCCGCCGCTGACCGAATCGCCGCATAATATGGCTCCAACCCCTTGAGCGTTTGCTTTTTCAATGATCCAGTAAAAAACTTCTCCTCCAAATCATACAGCGCCTGCGCCACATTATTTTTCTGGTGAAATTCACTCTCACTAAATATCTGTGCAAAAATATTTTCAGTTAAAATATGCTGAATCAACATCTCCCGCACATCGGCTGGCCCCAAATCAGGATTGATTACCGCCCGCGCCTGCGTTAAAAACGCCTCCGCTGCCACCTGAAATACCGCATTATTCACCTCCTGCGCCGCGATCATTTCACGCAATGCCGCTAACACCGCCGGTAAATCCTGTCCAAACTGCGTCACGGCTGCGCGAAAATCCGCAATTTCTGGCCGCTCAAATGCAAAAAACTGCTGAATCAATGGCTCCAGCGCCGCCGGATCGGTCATATCGCACCGCTTAACCTCCTGACCATTCTGGAATAACACCGCCGTTTGATCGTTCGTGAATAAAATATTATCGCGGGGATAGCCCTTCTCGAATTTTGTGCGAATCTCTACATCTAACTTATCTTTTTGATCTTTTGCTTCCCAATAACCCAACGGTAAACGCACTTCATGCAATAATACCCCATCTAAGCTAATCTGCTTTTTAGCGGGTGTCGTGATGCGGTATTCAGCAACAAAGGTCAAACTCAACGGCTCACCCCATTTAGTGAGCAAATCCTTAAATGCTTCACGCAATACGGTTTCATTGTGACTGCCGCTCATTTGACGCAGCACATCTAATTTCCGCAAATAGGCTTGAATCAATAACTGGCTCATCAGATTAAACCGCCGCTTTATTCACCATCACCTTCAAAACACCGCCGCCAGCGCCTCGCCCAGCGTGCGAGCAACGATAATCTCCAGCCCGTCAACGCCCTCTTTGGGCGCATTGCCTTTGGGCACAATCGCCCGCCGGATGCCGTGCTTGACCGCTTCGCGCAGTCGATCAGGGCCGTTGGGCACCGGACGCACCTCACCGGATAGCCCAATCTCACCAAAGGCCGCCAAATCGAGCGGCAACGGGCGATCGCGATAGCTCGATAGCACCGCCAGCAACACCGGCAAATCGGCGGCCGTCTCAGCAATGCGCACCCCGCCGACCACATTCACAAATACATCCTGATTAAACATCGCAATGCCACCATGCCGATGTAGCACCGCAAGCAGCATCGACAGCCGATTTTGATCCAAGCCCAACGCCACGCGGCGCGGATTGGCCAACGGACTGTCATCAACCAGCGCCTGCACCTCGACCAACAGCGGGCGCGTACCTTCGCGGGTGACCATCACCAAACTGCCGGATACCGGCTGATCGTGGCGCGAGAGAAAGATCGCCGAGGGATTTTTCACCTCGCGCAATCCTTGATCGCCCATCGCAAATACGCCCAGTTCGTTGACAGCGCCGAAGCGGTTTTTGATCGAGCGCACGATGCGAAACGGGCCGCCGTGCTCGCCCTCAAAATAGAGCACTGTATCGACCATGTGTTCGAGGACACGCGGGCCAGCCAGCGCCCCATCTTTGGTCACATGCCCGACCAAAAACACCACGGTATCGCGCTGCTTGGCAAAGCGCACCAATTGCGCCGCCGCTTCGCGTACTTGCGACACCGAGCCGGGCGCAGACTGTAGCGTTTCGGTGTAAAGCGTCTGAATCGAATCGACCACCATCACACGCGGTTGCGCGTGTTCAGCTTGCGCCAAAATCTGCTCAACACAGGTTTCCGCCAATAAGCGAATCCCGCCGCCGGCCAAACCCAAGCGCCGCGCCCGTAGCCCGATCTGTTGCGGTGATTCCTCACCACTGACATAGAGCACCGGCTGTTCGGCGGCCAGTGCTGCGCTGGCTTGCAGCAGCAGCGTCGATTTGCCGATGCCTGGATCACCGCCAATCAGCACCACCGATCCCGCGACTAAACCGCCGCCGAGTACGCGGTCGAGTTCGCCGATCCCGCTTGGCACGCGCTCGCGTTCCTCAGGGCTGACATCGGCAAGAATTTCGATGGCGTTGCGCTCGATCACGCCGGCATAGCCGATGCTCCGTTCGACTGAGCGGCGGCGCGGTTCGGCGACTTCTTGCAAGCTGTTCCACGCACCGCAGTCCTGACACTGCCCGGCCCATTTCGGATAGCGTGCGCCACAGGCGGTGCAGATATAGGCGCTTTTCGCTTTGGGAGCTGTAGCCATACTGGGTCAATCTCCTAATAGCCGACGTTTTGCCGCGTTGATGCGAGCGGCCAGATAATCCGAACCGCCGCGATCCGGGTGCAAGCGTTGCATCAGTCGGCGATGCGCGGCGCGAATGGCCTCGGCATCGGCGTGTGCATCAAGGCCGAGAATGGCGCGGGCTTCGTGCTCAGTTAAAACACCGGAATCGGCGCGTGGCGGCGGTTCATGTTCATGCGCTGAACCACTGGCCGCACCGCTTCCCGCCCCCAAACCGAGTGAGCGTAGCAACTGTTGCAGTTCGGGCATCAGGCGCAGGAATTGAATCAAGCGCAGCAGTGCTGGAATCGCAGCGCTGAGCGCCGCCACCAGCGGATTGAGATGCCCCGTCAACACCGCCACTCCAAGCAACCCGATCACCCCCCAGAGTGCCGCTTGACGCAGATGACGCATGAGTTGGGCGCGTGGCAAGGCACGCAGACGACGGACAAACCAGAGTACGGCGATGAGCAGGGCAATGACTAGGATAAGACGCACGAGCATTTGATGTGGGCCTCGTTCTTGAATAGCAATCAGCTTTGAATCATCCGGTGCTACCGATCAACACCTGATTTCAGGATGCGACTATTCAAGAATAACGCTGATTGATCAAATGCTCGTGCGGAAAATTAGCCGACGGGTGTAGTGAGCAGATGCTGGAGAAGCAGATTTTAGAATTGAGTGCGCCCATCAGGGCGGGACGCTCAAGGGGATCTCAGCTATAGCAAGCTGCGCACGACGCAGAATAGCATCGCACGGGACGCGACAAATGTTCCGTCCCGTGGGATTATATTCCGAAAAGGAGCTATCCTTTGTTCCAAGCCCGCGAGGCGCTGCGCACACTCAGTGATGAGCTGAGGACGACCAAGCGGCGACTGCCGACGACACTATCACCGACCTAAGGGAACATCTAATCATGAATCTGAACCTACATCGCAACGCCCGCACCACGCCCGCGATTCGTCAGGAGCTAAATGACAATACGGGTCATGTTCAATTTCGCTAGACTGCGATTAACGACATCTTGCGTGCGATTATCCAATGCTGAAGTGGCTTCATCCAGAATCAGAATACGCGGTTTATGTACTAAAGCACGTGCAATCATCAATCGCTGGCGCTGACCACCGGACAGCGAGCCAGCGCCATCAGCTAATACCGTGTGCATCCCCATCGGCATTTGTTTAATATCATCAGCGAAACCGGCCATTTCAGCCGCCGCCCACGCATCATGAATGGTTAGAGGTAAGCTGCCAACAATATTTTCAAATAGCGATCCCGCCATAATGCGCCCGTTCTGCAACACGACACCAATTTGACGGCGCACTGCTTGCATATCGAGTCCGGTAATATCGCGCCCATCAATATAAATACCGCCCGATTCAGGTTGCTCGAAACCAAGCAATAAACGCACAAGAGTTGATTTCCCTGAACCAGAGGCACCAACAAATGCGACATAGCTGCCACTAGCGATGCGTGCTGAAACGTGATTCACTGCTGGTGGGATTTGCGGATCATAACGAAACAATACCGAAGAAAATTCAATTCGACCGTCAAGCGCACCCGGATCAGCTCTGAGTTCTGAACGTTCTGGTAAGGTGTCGAGAATAGGCCGCACACGTTCATACAGTGGAACAATCATAATCAAGGTTGTGAGCGTTCCGAGCAACCCGATCATAGCAGTACTAAATTGACCAAAGGCTGGCAGAAAACCAAGAAGCTGCTCCATACCAAATCCGCTGTGCGTTAAAGTCAGCGGGGTATTGCTGGCATCTGGTTCTGTATTTAATACAAAACTAATGACGGCAAAAAAAGTCAGTGATGCGATCAATGGGAATAGTGTATTAATTACCTGTTGTATCGCGCTGAGACGACGGGCGCGATAGGTGAGTTCTTTTGTGATACTAAATTCATCAATCCAGCGTGCAAACGCCCGCGACCCACTCGCTGAAATACGTAGTTTTGATAAGCCGGACAGAAGCTGAAACACTAACCCTTCAATCTTACCACCGCGCCCAATCATTTCGCGTTGTAGGGGCAATTGCATCAAGGTAATTAAAAATGATAGCCCTAATACGATAGCCACAATTGCCAGTGCGACCAGTGCCAGCGTCCCGCTATACCAGAATAGCAGGATCAGACTAAAAACCGAGAACACGACATTCAGCGCCGCCTGCACCACAGTTGAACTGAGAATCTCACGAATTGCATTAATTCCATTGGCGCGGTCGGCTAGATCGCCGGCACTGTATTCACGAAAAAAACTCACTGGCAAACTGAGCAGCCGATCCCAGACAGCACTTTGAATGCGGGCATCCATACGCGTTTGTAGCCGCAGCATGGCAAAGCTGCGTGTCACAGTGAAAGCCGCCGAGCCAAGTGCCGCCAACATTAAACCCGCGATGAGCATTAAATGCATGGAAAGATCAGCACGCGGGATAACGTTGGAAAGAATTTGACTGCTGGCGATTGGAGTAACCAATGCCAGCAAGCCGGTCAACAAACCCATCATCAATACGGTGATGGGATCAAGGCGCAGACCAGCCATACCAAAAGACAGCACCTCACGTATCGTCAGTGAATGAGCCGGAAAGGGGCGATAGAGTGCTTGCGCTTCGCCGCTGAGTTGTTCAGCCAACGCATTGGTTAGCGGGCGTTCGCTTTGCGTGCTTGGATCAAGCAAACGATAACGCTGTGGGCCATCGGGAAGCAGTGCAACGGGTCGCAAGTCTTCGGCCAAATAACCCAATAGGGGGCCATTGTCGCGTCGATGCCAGTCATCACGTAACAGCACGCGCCGCGTGCGGATATGTGAACGGCGAGCAATATCATCGAGCGGATAGGCTAAGGCATTTTGGCGTTCTGCTGGGGCAGTCAACACGATGTCAGAGGCAGCCGCGACCAAACGCATGGCCTCATATAATGGGTCTAACGTAGTCGTATTAGCGACGGTCAATCCTTGATGCTGTCGCGCTGGCATCAAAATTCCGGCAATACGCCGCAGTGCAGTACTAAAAGTCAGCCGATCACTGGCTGCGCGTCGCTCTAGATGGGTAGCATCTCGTGCTTGAATATCGGCTAAACGTTTGGCCATTGCCTCCATGGGTGGTGCCCTAATTTATAGGAAAATAGATTTATCAGGCATTTTAATTCAGCCGAAGTGAAGCATTGTAATGATGAACAAAATACCAAATTGCGCCAATGTGATTTTCAAGTTTTTTAGAGAATGACACTGTTTTTCTAACTAATCGCGAAACACGTTGCCGTAGCGTACAATTAAATCGTTCAATATGGTTTGTTTGACCGCTTTCTTTTCCAACAGCTTGGTGTCTGTTTTTAGGAAACACTTTTTCATAAGCTGACCAAAAATCTGTATAACTGAAAGCACTTTGACGATATGCGAGCGGTAGAGAATCCCATAAAGCTTGAGCAGATTTCGTACTGCGATCGCCGATGTAAACGCCAACAATTTCTCGTGTATCTCGATCCATCGCCAACCAAACCCACTGTTTATTATCAAGTTTTCTTACAAACGACCACAACTCGTCACACTCAATCGTTAGTCGCCCAGCAGACTTTTTTTTACTAGAATTTCACGCGGTGTCTGAGCATATTTTGCATTAACATAGTTTTGCAACCAAGCTTCTGATACGCCGACAACACGCGCAATTCCTGCTAATGAGATACGCTCTAATAACAATCGATCAATCAGCATCTTTTTGTCATCAGAAATCCGTTCTTTAGCTGGATTTAAAACAAAATGACGACGACAGTCCTTGCATCGATAAAGTTGCTTCCCAAGCGCATTGAAACCATTTTTGACTAGTTGTGTAGAGTAGCAGTTTGGACAATGCATTGAGACAAACCTCTTGAGCGTCAGATTTGATACAGTCTATCGCAATCAATAAATCCTATCGATTAGGGCACTACCAGAGAGGCAATACATTAGGGCAGAGCCTCACGGCCCCGTCGGTGGAAAGCCGACCCTATTTCACTCACGTAACCGAAACGGAGGACGCGAGATTGATGAAATTCTCAGAAGCCGATCACAGCAGCGGTTATCGCATCGACAGCTATGGCGCGGGCTGGATTGGTCTCGCGGGGCGTTGTTATACCGAGAGCCTCATTCTGACCCCGACGACCATCATCACGCCCTGGGAACCAGTCTCACTCGCCGCGCTGCGCCCACAGCATCTGACGCCACTCGTCGATCTCGCGCCGCATGTTGTTTTGATCGGCAGCGGCGAGGCACCCGCGTTGCTCGATGTGGCGCTTTATGCACCGCTACTTGCGGCGGGGATTGGGGTTGAGGTGATGACTACGGCGGCAGCGTGCCGCACGTACAATATTCTGATGGCTGAGGGGCGCACGGTCGCCGCTGGACTGATTGTGCATCCCTCGGCCCCGCACTCAATATAGACCAACCAAAGATCCATGTCGTGACTGCCGCCGGATGAAAATTTAGCGTAGGATTCTGCGCTTCACGATTGATTCCACTCGTCACAGTCCTGAAAGATCGCGCTATGCCCATCACCGAAAAACAGAAACGCTGGCTCAAATCCCAAGTCCACCATCTCAAGCCGGTGGTCTTGGTCGGTCAGTACGGCCTCACCGACGCGGTACTGGCTGAAATTGAGATCGCGCTTGCGCATCATGAATTGCTCAAAGTGCGCGTCAACGCTGGCGACCGTGACGAACGCGATGCTGCTATTGGTCTAATCTGCGAGCGTACTGGCGCAGATCTCATCAGCCGCGTCGGTCATGTCGCGGCGCTATATCGACCGAACCCTAAAAAGCGCGAGCCGATTGTATTGCCGAGGGTTTAGCCCTCAGCTTCCAGCTATCAGCCGCCAGCTTTCTCTTGTCTCGAAGCACTAGCTTAGTTGTCAAGTCCCGCGAGATTATAGACACGCTTTTTGAAGCGTTCGGGGTATTGTTGTTGCCAGTCCTTGAGTGCTTGAATCGGCGCGATGTGTCCGAGCGCCTTCTGCGGGATCTGATGATTGTATAACCGCACGTAGCCGTTG
>NZ_FNOW01000041.1 GCF_900107145.1 Allochromatium warmingii
CACTTATTGTAGTAATAGTTAACCAGTTTGTAAGATGGAAAATCATTTGGGAGATAACGCCACGGACAACCTGTTTTGTTTAAATAAAAGATAGCGTTCAAGATTTCGCGTAGATCACTTGATCTTGGGCGGCCTGTTGTATAAGGCTCAAGTTCTTCGAAAATTTTTTCGACAATCTCCCATTCTTCATCGGAGATATCGCTTGGATATTTTGGCGAAGAGTTTTTTTCTGAAGTCATATTCACGATATGAGTGGGTTAATTAACTCGCAAAATTTGCCATATTCTCGAAAAAATCTACTTCAAAATCAATAGTTTAGTTTTTAGACAGTCTCTAAGCTCTTTTTGACGATTCTTGGCTTGCTCGATCATCTTTTCGGTGAGATCAATCCCCGTAACATTTTGAGCCACCTTGGCAAATTCGCAAGCGACCAGCCCAGGCCCACATGCTACATCAAGGACAAGGTCATCGCCGGCAACCTTGCTCATCTCAATAAGCATTTGGATTGAATCCAAGTGTCCGGGCAACTCGGTGAAGGGAATTGCCTGCTTGGTAAATTGCTCAACAATTTCTGCGTCGTGTTCTTGCTGATTTCTTGTCATCGTCATCTTTCTCCTTCTGCCGAACTATATTTCGACCTCAAAAATGAGGTCAAATTCTGCTTGATTACACATCAAATGCAAGGTATAAAATTTTTATCACTCTAACCGAACGCTGTCAACTTTTCTTTTAGCTTCGCTTTATCAATGATTTACGTTCAAGCCTCTGGCGTGACTCCGATTTTAGACAGCGTTTCGGTTTCCAAGCAAAAGCCTCGTTTACTCGATCAACAGCGTAGGTTGGGTTGCTTGTTCATTTTATCCACGCTTAAACCACCAACATTAGCGGACAGGCAACCCAACATTTGCATCTAAAAAACAGCATCATCGCATGACTACTTTGCCCATCCTACTTGCCAGCGATCAGCCGCCACCTTTTCTTGTGAAGAAGCTCCAGCGTCGTCACAACTATAGGCATAAACGGTCACAACGCTAAAACTTCGTGACCAGCACTCACCCACCCCGCAATTCGCGCAACGGCGGATGAATCAATAGCGGATAGGTCGCCACTGTTCCGGCCAAGCCAATGACAACACCGGATCCCAGCACTCCAATCAACCACAGCGCGGGATTGAGCTGAAAGTCCAGCTCAAATAACTGCGTGGCTAATAGCCAGCCGGTCGCTTCGGCAAACACCGACGCCAACAGCCCCGCCAGCACCCCGACCGCCGTAAACTCCACCGCCAGACTGGTCAACAGCGTGCGCCGTCCCGCGCCCAGCGTGCGCAAAATGCCATGCTCACGCCGCCGCTGCTCCAAACTCGCTTGCAATCCGGCGTACATCACCAACAGCCCAGCGGCCAGCGTAAACAGAAACACATATTCCACCGCCATCACTCCGCGTTCGATCACAGCGCGAACTTGATCGATCAGCGCCTCAACATCCAGCGTCGCCACACTCGGAAAACGCCGGTTGAGTTCCGCGATCACCCCTTCGCGGGCCGCTGGCAGATACAGGCTCGTGATATAGCTCGCCGCCTCCTGTTGCAGCAGCGCGGGCGAGGCGACGACGAAAAAGTTGACGTTAAAACTATCCCAGCGCACCTCGCGCAAACTGGTGATCGGCCCAGTCACCGTGCGCCCGGCAACCGAGAAGGTCAGGGTCTCGCCGAGCTGCATTCCGAGCGTTTCGGCAATGCCGCGCTCAACCGAAAATTGCGGCGCAGCTTCAGCACCTTCAGACCACCACGTCCCGGCGACAATGCGATTATCCGCCTGCGGCTCTGCGCCATAGCTAAGATTAAATTCGCGGCTGGCCAGTCGCGCCGCACGCGGATTGGGATAGGCCGACGGCTCGACAGCGCGGTCGCCGATCTGCGTCAGACGCGCCGTAATCATCGGATACAAAAGCGGCGCGGCGATGCCCGCTTCACTGAGAAACGCCTGCAATGGCGCGACATCTGCCGGTTGAATAGTAGTGAGAAAATAATTCGGCGCACCCTCGGGCACGGTCTCGCGCCACGCTTCAAGCAAATCGACGCGCACCACCGCCAGCAGCAACAGCGCCAAAATGCCGATGCCAAAGCCGCTAATTTGCAACACCGCCGTCGCTGAACGGCGCGTCAATGCGGCTAATCCTAATCGCCACACGCCGCGCACCCGTCCGGTCAGGCGTCCAGCGAATTGCACCAGCAGCAGCACGCTGCCAATCAGCGCCAGCAGCGTTGCCAGCACGCCGCCCAAGAGCTTTAGCCCAAGTTCCAGATCATGCGCTTGCCACAGAATCAACAGCGCCAGCGCCGCGCCCGCTGCACTCAGCGTCAATGCTGCTGAAAGACGCGGCGTGCCGAGATCGCGCCGCAGTGCCCGCAGTGGCGTGACCTGCGCCAGTTGTAGCAATGGCGGCACCGCAAAGCCGAGCAGCGCAATCAACCCCGTCGCCAAGCCGACCAACAGCGGCGCGGGCGAGGCCGGCGGTAGCTCAACGCCGATCCAGTCATCTAATGCCGCGAATAATCCCGCTTGACCCAGCCAACCGACTAGACAGCCGAGCAGACTCGCCGCCAGCCCGAACAGCACTAGCCGCCCGATCAACACCCGCAGCACCAGATGACGCGGCGCACCGAGACAGCGCATCACGGCTACGGTATCAGTCTGCCGCTCGACTAGCCGTTGACTGGCAAGCGCAATCGCCGCGCCCGCAACCAGCAGCGTCACCAGCGTCGCCAGATGCAAAAAGCGCGAGGCGCGTTCGAGCGCGGCGCTAAATTCCGGTCGCGCATCGCGGGCCGCCGTGAGCGTGAGCGCGGCGTTTAACTGGGTGCTGGCCCAAGCGCGATAGGTGTCGATTTCGGACACTGCGCCGGCGATCAACAGCCGCTGGGTGACGCGACTCACTGGCCCAATCAAGCCGGTGGCGTCGAGATCGGCGCGGTTCATCAGCACACGCGGCGCGATATTGAAAAAAGCGCGGCTCTGATCTGGCTCGGCGCTCAGAATCGCCCCGATGCGCAGACGGGTCGCGCCGATGTTCAGGCTCTCGCCGATGCGGATATTGAGCAGCCGCAATAAGCGCGATTCGACCCAGACTTCACCGACTGGCGGCCCCGCAGCAACCGCCTGATCGGATGCATCCAGCGCCGACCGGATGCGCAACTGACCACGCAACGGATAAGCCGCATCGACTGCTTTCATCAGCACCAATTGCGGACGCTCGCCTTGTACCACGCTGCGAAATTCGAGCGTTTGCGCGATGCGCAAGCCCTGTGCTTGGGCGCGAGCAGCAAAGGTTTCAGCAAGCGGTCGCGCCGATTCGAGCACCAAATCGGCCGCAATCAGTTCGCTGCCCTGACGGTGCAGCGTCGCCTCGACGCGGTCGGTAAAAAAGCCAACCGCTGTGATCGCCGCGACCGTGAGCACCAGCGCCGCCGCCAAAACCGACAGCTCACCACTGCGCCAATCGCGGCGTAACAGCCGCAATGTTAAACGCCAAGTAGTCATTGCAATGGCTCCAGACGCCCATCACGCATCTGCAACCGCCGATCACAGCGTTCCGCTAAACGCGGATCGTGCGTCACCAGCACCAGCGCTGCGCCGCTGCTGTGGCGCTGTTCGAGCAACAGATCAATGATGTGTTCGCCGGTGGTTTGATCGAGATTGCCGGTCGGCTCATCGGCAAAGAGCACGGCAGGATGTGGCGCATAAGCCCGCGCAATGGCCACGCGTTGCTGTTCGCCGCCGGAAAGCTGGCGCGGATAATGGCCCATGCGTGTGCTCAGACCCACGCGCTCCAGCGCCGCATCCGCACGGCGGTCGGCATCGGGCGTGCCGGTTAATTCCAGCGGCAACAGCACATTTTCACGAGCGGTGAGCGTCGGCAAGAGTTGAAAATTCTGGAACACAAAGCCGACCCGTCCGGCTCGCAATGCCGCCCGGCCATCTTCGTCGAGTTGATCGACGCGCTGCCCACATAACCAGACTTCACCGGCGCTCGGATCATCTAGCCCGGCTAAGAGTCCGAGCAGCGTTGATTTACCCGAGCCGGATGCGCCGAGAATCGCGACCGCCTCCCCAGCATGGATCGCCAGTTCCAGACCGGCGAGGATGGTCAAGCGACCGGCTGGGCCGGTAACATGCTTGCTCAATCCACTTGCACGCGAGACGGCCGTCGCCGCTTGATCCGACATGAACAATCGACTCCTGATGCTGATTACAGTGTTGGCGCTGTGGCACTGGCCGCTGAGTGCGACGCTGGCCGATGCGGTGACACCTGAGATGACACCTGCCGCGCCGGTCGTGCTGGTACTTGGCGACAGTTTGAGCGCCAATTATGGCTTTGATACCCAACACGGTTGGGTGACGTTGCTTGCCGAGCGGATCGCTGGCGCTGGCCTGCCGCATCAGGTGGTCAACGCGAGTATTTCCGGCGAGACAACCGCTGGCGGCGTGACGCGCCTGCCGGCGTTGCTGGCCCGTCATCATCCGGCTGTGCTCTTGATTGAACTCGGGGCCAATGATGGTCTGCGCGGCTGGGCGGTCGCTGATCTGCGCGAGCGCCTGACGCAGTTGGTCAACAGCGGACAGGCCGCAGGCGCACAGGTGCTATTAGTTGGCGTGCGTTTGCCGCCGAACTATGGTGCGTCCTATCTGGCGGGCTTTCAAGCTGTGTTTGGTGAGGTGGCACAAGCACTCGCCGTGCCGCTGGTGCCGAATCTGTTGCAGGGTGTTGATGAGGATTGGAGCCTGATGCAGGCCGATGGGCTGCACCCGACGGCAGCGGCGCAAGTGCGTTTGTTGGACAATGTGTGGCCAATTTTGGGGCCGTTGTTGCGTGGGCATGGTCATCAATGAATCCCAACTACACCAGCAGCGGCCTCCTGAATCTCATGAGCAGCGTGATTCAGGCACGCGGCGGACAGAGCGAGCATCCGCCGCTGGCTGGGCTGGCGCTCGATGAACTAACGCAGGCGACCAATCTGGTGCTGCTGGTCATCGACGGATTGGGAGCCGATTGGCTCGCCGCACACGCGCCCACTGGTCTGCTGAGTCGCGCCCGCTGGGGCACAATCAGCACCGTATTTCCCTCGACGACCGCTTCAGCGATCCCGACTTATCTCACCGGACTTGCGCCGCTGCAACATGGGTTGACCGGCTGGTTTACCTATTTTGGTGAACTCGGCGCGGTGCTCACCGTGCTCCCCGGACGACCGCGTTATGGGGGCGTGTCCTATCGGGCAGCGGGGATTGATCCGCGTCAGTTATTCGGCAAGCGTCCGCTGTTTGACCGCATCGGCACGCCGAGTGAGAGCGTTGTGCCGCGTTTTATCGCCTATTCCGATTTCAACCGCGCTCATCAGGGCAGTAGCACGGTGCGGCCGTTTGAGTCACTCGCCGAGCTGTTTCAGCAGACGTTACGTGCAATTCGTCCGCGTCGTCACTGGGGACGGGCTACAACCGCCGCCGAGCGACGTTATGTTTATGTTTACTGGCCAGAACTGGATCGCATCGGCCATGAACACGGCATGAACAGTGCCGCCGCTCGTACTCATCTTGCCGAAATCGAAACGGCGCTCGACGCCTTTCTCAGCGCCGCTGCCGGAACGGATACGGTGCTGTTGGTCTGCGCCGATCATGGACAACTCGACATCCAGCCCGAAGATGTGATCGACCTCGCACAACATCCTGAGTTTGTCGATTGCTTAACGCTGCCGCTGTGTGGCGAACCGCGTGCGGCCTGGGCGACGGTGCGGGCGGATCGGGCGCGATGTTTTGAAGCCTATTGCGCCAGTGAACTGGCTGAGGTTGTGGAACTGATGCCCAGTCAAGCGGTGATTGACGCCGGCTGGCTGGGGCCGGGGCCAGCGCATCCGCGCATCCGTGATCGGGTTGGCGATTACTGTCTGCTACCGCGAGCGCGGCATATTCTGCGCCAGATGCTGCCGAGTGAAACGCCGCATGTGCAGATTGGCGTGCATGGTGGGCTGAGTGAGGCGGAAATGCGGGTGCCGCTGTGTTGGTTTGGGGTTTGAGAGCAGCTTTCAGCTATTAACCACCAGCTATCAGCCGTCAGCGGCCAGCTTTTGGCTTCTAGCCGATACTAACGGCTTAGGCGGCTTGGGCGATATACTATCGCGCTTCAGATTGTTTAGATTCGGAGCCATCGCGTGCCGCAGGATTCATCCACTTCTTCATCTCCTGCCCTGAGCTACCGTGCCGCTGGGGTCGATATCGACGCGGGCGCTCGGCTCGTGGAGCGGATCAAACCGCTGGCTGCCGCGACCCGCCGCCCGGGTGTGCTCGATGGCTTGGGTGGATTCGGTGCGCTGTTTGAACTGCCGCTGGAGCGGTTTCGACAGCCGGTGCTGGTCTCGGGGACGGATGGCGTGGGCACCAAGCTCAAGCTGGCGATTGATCTGGGGCAGCATGACACCATCGGCATTGATTTGGTGGCGATGTGCGCCAATGACATCCTCGTCAGCGGGGCCGAGCCGCTGTTTTTTCTCGATTATTACGCGACCGGTCGCCTCGATGTCGAGGTTGCTGCATCGGTTATCAGCGGTATCGCACGCGGTTGCGAGCTGGCCGGTTGTGCGCTGACCGGCGGCGAAACGGCGGAGATGCCCGGACTTTATGATGCCGGTGACTATGATCTGGCCGGTTTTTGCGTCGGGATTGTCGAAAAAGACGCGATCATCCAGCCCGAACGGGTGCAGATTGGGGATCGGCTGATTGCGCTGGCTTCTTCTGGGCCGCATTCCAACGGCTATTCCTTGATCCGCAAAGTCATCGAAACCAGTGGCGCGAATCTCAGCCAACCGCTCGGCGAGACAACACTCGGCGCAGCCCTGCTGGCCCCGACGCGCTTATATGTGCGCACAATTTTGGCGCTCATTCGCACGATCCGAGTTCATGCGCTGGCGCACATCACTGGCGGCGGACTGACCGAGAATCTGCCGCGTGTTCTCCCGCACGGCACGCAGGCGCGGATTGAGCTTGATTCTTGGACACAACCGGACGTGTTCGCGTGGCTGCAAACACAGGGCGGCATCGCCGATGCTGAGATGCGCCGCACCTTCAACTGTGGTGTTGGGATGGTGGTGTGCGTGGCCGCAGATGCAGTTGAAGCTGCACTCGCACAGCTCCGAGCGCAGGGCGAAACGGCATGGATCATCGGCACCATCGAGCCGAGCAGTGGTGCGCCGAGCGTGGTGTATAGCGGTGGTGCGGCGGGTGAGTGAACAGGTACCGCTTACTGTTGTCGCGCTGATTTCCGGCAGCGGCAGCAATCTTCAGGCGTTGATTGACGCCCAAACAGCGGGCGCACCCTTTGCGCTGTGCGCCGTCATCAGCAATGAACCTGATGCTTTTGGCTTAGAGCGGGCGCGGCGTCACGGCATCCCGACCGCCGTACTCAATCACCGCGATTATCCCGACCGCGCCAGCTTCGATCAGGCGCTTGCGGCGCTCATCGACAGCTATGCGCCACAGTTAGTGGTGTTAGCTGGGTTCATGCGCATCTTGACGCCGGAATTTGTCGCCCGCTATCTGGGGCGGCTGCTTAATATTCATCCGTCACTGTTGCCCAAATATCAAGGACTGCACACGCATCAACGGGCGCTGGATGCAGGTGAGCATGAACACGGCGCGAGCGTGCATTTTGTCACGGCAGAACTTGACGGCGGCCCGGTGATTCTGCAAGCGCGGGTGCCGGTGCTTGCCGACGACGACGCGGCGACCTTAGCGGCGCGGGTGCTCCAGCGCGAGCATGTTATTTATCCGGCTGTGGTGCGCTGGTTTGCTGAGGGGCGCTTGCAGCTCGGTGATGATGGCTGCGCGTATCTTGATGGCGTCGCGCTGACTGCGCCGCATCAGCTTGCCTAGCTGATAGCTGGAGGCTAAAAACTGAACGCCTATTTATCCGGCAGCAACGCCGAGGAACGCTCCGTGCGGTCATGGCGTTCAAACTGGCGCTCAGGACTAGGCAAACAGGTCGCCGGTCGCGCTGGTGAACAAGCGTGCGCATCGCGCACCAGTCGTACATAGAGCGCATCATAGCGATTGCCATAGCCCTGATGTCCTGTGGCAAAATCGAGTATCCAAGCACTGTCGCGGTAATAGCTCACCGGATCGGCAGTCCAAAAACGGGCCGCTGGGGTGCGCGGAAAGCTCACGCTGTCGATGCCAACGCCATAACAGCGCCGCTGAAGCAGCGAGCGCAATTCTTCTCGACTCGGCACGCGCCAATCGGCAAAACCGGCGAATGTCCACGCCTCTTGCGACCGCTTGAGCGAGCTGAGACGCAGTGTTGCCGGTTGACCGAGCGCACAGCCATCGCCTTCGGTACCTTCTACGCATTGCTTCCACATCAGCCGTGTCTGCTGATCGTAGACGGTGCCATTTTGCCAGATGATATAGCGCGGATCGGGCATCCCCGCTGCGCCCCAGTCTACGCATTCCTGCGCCAGACTCAGACTGCTGACCAGCAGCAGCGGCAGCAGACTGAACCAGCCGCCGCTGCGTGCTCGGTGTCGTATTAGCCCCAAAAACCGCCGTTGCATCATGCGTTTACCAAGATCGGCATTCAGCGGGTGCGCCCAGCCGGGGGGGTATCTGCGTCCGTTTTAGTTGCCGGCAGATTGGTTAGCAATTTCTGGAAGAAATCCCACGAAGCTAGGGTTCCGGCCATATACGGCTGAAACAGCTTGAGCGGATCGTAGCCCTCGGCACCGGCGTGCATCCGCTCGCGGATGTCGTCCATCAGTTGCCGCTGAAAGGCTTCCACATCGGGCAGACCGAAGAGCTTGCGCATTTCTTCAGGGGTGATATCGACATCGACTGTGACTTTCATAAAACCGCTCCGGTAACCGAAAAGTTTAGGATCGTGCGTTATCTGTGAACGTAACCACAGCTAAAAGTCCAGCCGCTGCGTGTTCAAGACGCCGATCATTCGTCCAAAATTCCTCGCAACCCGCATCAATAGCGGCTGCAAGATGCAACGCATCCGGCGTTGCCAGCCGATGTTGCGCACGCAATTCAGTTGCGTGTTCAAACACATATCGGTTTAACTCCAGGGCGCGATACCTTGAACACGATAAATGACGATGCAGCTATCCCAATATAGTCGCTTCATAGCGTGTTGTTCCAACTGGCTCGCTCTTCAGCCAGCCACGCATCGACTTGTTCTCGGGTAGCAAGATGTTGCACTGGTTGTGCATCTAGGCGCACAAATAGCGCCCGCAGCGAGTCCGACTGCGGCTCAATTGGCTTGTTCGATGAATCAGGGACTAACACAATCACTTCCGCCTGCCCTTCGGGAATCTCGCGTGGCAGATCCAATTCCAGCCGTCGCCGACTGTCGATAGTGGTTTGAAATTTCAAAGCCTGCATCGCCATCAATCCCCTAGCTGGAAGCTACCCGCTGACCAGTGAAACACTCAACATCCGGGATCCTCTGAGCGCATTTCCGCCTGAGCGTTGAGATAAGCGCCGGCGCGATAGAGTCCGACCAGCGTTTTACTATCCGTGATCGTGCCATCGTTACACCAGTCGAGTGCTTGGCGCAACGGCATCCAATGAATCTCGATCACCTCGCCCGACTCATGCGCGGTCGGCTGCTCGCTCAGATTGCGTCCGAGCCAGAGATAAATCACCTCATCAAAAATCCCCGGCGAACTATGCAACGCACCGAGATCGAGCCATTCAGTTGCTATCAGACCGGCTTCTTCCGCCAGCTCACGACGAGCGGTGACCAATGGCGTCTCACCGGCATCAAGCCGCCCGGCCGGTAGCTCCCAAATCCAGCCGCGTGCGGCATGGCGATATTGACGGAGCAGACAAACACGCTCATGTTCATCGAGCGCCACTGCCGCCGCGCCCCCAGGATGATGCACCATCTCCAACGCGACCGCTTGACCGTCAGGGAGTTCAACGGTCTCAACGGCGACCTCGATCACCTTACCCTGATAAATCGGTTCACGTTGCCGGATGTCGCCTGTACTCATTACCTTTCACCTCCAATCCACACTGCCCACCGCGTCGCCGCTGCGGGAAAGCTGATTACACTAGACTTCCAGCGGCGATTCGACAAGCCTTCCGCGTTTTTCCGCGTTTTCAGCGGCCAAAAGCCGGACACCATCAAACAAGCCGCGCAGTCTGCCGCCAGACAGTCACGCGCCTGTCATGGATCGTCAATAAAATGCCCATCTTTAATCGTGCAGGCCGTCTGCGCGATTTTAGTCTGAAGACACAAGGTTCCCCGCTCATGACGACCATTCTTGTCATCGATGACGAGCCAGATATCCGCGAGGTGATGCGGTTTGCGCTCGAAAGCGCCGAGTTCCGCGTTCTGGAGGCCGGTCATGCCGACGAAGCGCGTAAGCTCCTAAGCCGCGAAGTCTTAGATCTCATCCTACTTGACTGGATGCTACCCGGACGCTCGGGGCTAGAGCTGGCGCAACAGCTTAAACAAAACCCCAAAACCAAAGGCATTCCGATCATCATGGTCAGCGCCCGAGGGGAAGAAGAAGATCGCGTCAAAGGACTCGACACTGGCGCAGATGATTACATCGCCAAGCCATTTTCACCGCGAGAGATGGTCGCTCGCGTCAAAGCCGTCCTGCGCCGCGCCAAGCCGGATGAAGCGACCGATGAAATCGAAATCGGTGGCTTAGTGATGGACAATCTGGGACATCGCGTCACCGCCGCTGGTCGAGCGATTGAGGTCGCACCGACCGAATATCGACTCCTGCATTTTTTTATGACCCATGTTGACCGCGCCTTCAGCCGCTCACAACTGCTCGATCAAGTCTGGGGCGATCAAGTGTACGTCGAAGAACGCACAGTCGATGTGCATGTGCGCCGCTTACGCAAGGCGCTAGAGCCGACCGGCCATGATCGACTGCTGCAAACCGTGCGCGGCGTCGGCTATCGCTTTTCGGACAAGACTTGACCGCGATGCGCGACTGGATGGCAGCCGGACGCGGCGAGCTGGGGCGGGCAGTGCGGTTTGATCTGGCACTAGTGCTCGCGCCGCTGGCGCTAGGCTGGTTAGCGGTGACATTGGGCGCAGATCCGGCGTGGCTGTGGCCCTGGGTACTGCTGCCGCCACTGCTCCGCCATCCTTGGCTATTGATCCGGCTGGCGCTGCTGATGCGGCGTCAACATCGGCTCGCCCCGCCGTTTCCGCTCGGACTCTGGGGCGAGGTCTATCGCGGCATCGCCCGCTATCAGCAACGCGGACGCAAAAGCCGCAAGCGACAAATCCGCTTCAGTCGGCGCTTTCGTGAAGCAGCGAATGCCGTACCGGATGCGCTGGTCATTCTCGATAAACAGCATCGCATCGAATGGGCCAATCCCGCAGCGGCGAAGCTCATGAATATCCGCTGGCCGGACGATGATCGGCGCTCGTTTACCGACATTCTGACGCAACCGGAAATTCTGCCTTTTATTGAAGCGGGCGAATACATGCGCCCACTCGATCTTGCGCCCGAACACAATCGCACCATCATGCTATCACTGCGCATCACGCCCTTTGGTGAGCGCAAAAAACAGCGGCTGGTCGTCGGGCGCGATATTACGAAAATCTATCATCTCAACATGATCCGGCGCGATTTTGTCGCCAACGCCTCGCATGAATTACGCACACCGCTGACGGTAATTGCTGGCTTTCTCGAAAATCTGCTCGATGCACCAGGCACACCGGAGCCGCATCGTCGCCCGCTGACGCTGATGCACAATCAAACCGAACGGATGCGCTCGATTATTGAAGATTTGCTCACCCTATCGCGGCTCGAAATGCGCGACAGCGCCGAAGAGCAAACCGCCGTCGATGTGCCCGATGAGCTGCATCTGATCCTGCAAGAAGCGCAAGCCTTGAGTCAGGGTCGCCACCAATTTACCGCGCAGATCGACGAAGATTTGCTGCTTCTCGGCAATCCGCCTGAATTGCGCAGCGCCCTGTCGAATCTGGTGTTCAATGCAGTCAAACATACACCGGATGGCACCGACATTCGCCTGCTCTGGCAGCGCCGTGCTGAGGGCATTGAGTTCAGCGTCATCGACGACGGCCTGGGCATTCCGGCAGAACATCTGCCGCGCCTGACGGAGCGGTTTTATCGTGTAGATCGGGCGCGGTCGCGAGAATCTGGCGGCACCGGATTAGGGCTGGCGATTGTCAAGCATGTGCTCAATCGCCACGACGGACGGCTAACGATTGCGAGTGAATTGGGACATGGATCGCGGTTTGTGTGCCGCTTTGCCGCTAAACGGGCGCTGGCGAGAACAGAACCGCAAACTGCTGCGGCTTTATAAGAATAAAAATGGACAGGATTAACAGCATTTTTCAAGATTAACAGGATTAAAAACAATGAATTAAATCCTGTGCATCCTGCAAAATCCTGTTAATCCTGTCTATTTAATTTCCAGAAACCGACTTAATCGGCGGAAGGATGCGGCGGGGTTTTAAAAGCGCGGTTAACGCGATTGCGCAAGGCTTTGCCGGGCTTGAAGTGCGGGACATATTTGCCAGCGAGGGCAACAGATTCGCCGGTTTTGGGATTGCGTCCCAAACGTGGCGGACGATAGTGCAGCGAAAAGCTCCCAAAACCACGAATTTCGATGCGCTCTCCAGCGGCCAGCGCCACACTCATGCGTTCGAGAAGGGTTCGCACCACTTCCTCAACATCGCGGTGCGCGAGATCCAGATGCGCCTGTTGCGCGGCCAGATTGTCGATCAGCTCCGATTTGGTCATCAGTCCGCCTTGTTCTGGAGTCACTGGCTATCAGCCGCCAGCTTCCAGCGACCAGCTCAAGATGCTGGAAGCTGATCGCTGGCGGCTGGACGCTCAAAAAGCGTTTAATTCCCGCGCTGGGCTTCTTCCATCTGTTCCTTCAGCAGATCGCCGAGGGTCGCCATGCCGCTGGCTTCACGCGCATAACCCTTGATCGCGCTCTGCTCTTCTTCGGCATCCTTCGCTTTCATCGACAGCGACAGGGTGCGGTTTTTGCGGTCAACGCCGAGGAATTTGGCTTCGATCTCTTCGCCGACCTTGAGCACGGCGCGGGCATCTTCGATGCGGTCACGCGAAATCTCAGACGCCCGCAGATAGCCCTCGACACCATCGCCAAGCGTGATGGTCGCGCCCTTAGCATCGACTTCTGCCACCACGCCGGTCACGACGCTACCCTTTTCGTGCAGCGCGACGAAACTGGAGAACGGATCTTTATCAAGCTGCTTGACGCCCAGCGAGATGCGCTCGCGCTCGGGATCGACCGACAGCACCACAGTTTCCAGCTCATCGCCCTTCTTGTAACGACGCAGCGCGTTCTCGCCCGCCTCGTCCCACGAAATATCAGACAGATGCACCAGACCGTCGATGCCGCCATCCAGACCGATGAAGATGCCAAAATCGGTGATCGACTTGATCTTGCCGGAAACGTGATCGCCCTTCTTATGGGTAACGGCGAACTCTTCCCAGGGATTCATCGCGCACTGCTTGATGCCGAGCGAGATGCGGCGGCGCTCCTCGTCGATGTCGAGCACCATGACTTCGACTTCATCGCCCAGATTGACGACCTTCGACGGATGGATATTTTTGTTCGTCCAATCCATTTCGGAGACGTGAACCAAGCCCTCGACGCCCTCTTCGATCTCCACAAAGCAGCCGTAATCAGCGATGTTCGTGACCTTACCGAACACGCGGGTGCTCTCAGGATAGCGGCGCGAAATGTTGACCCACGGATCTTCGCCCATCTGCTTCAGACCGAGCGAGACGCGCTGGCGGTCGCGGTCGAACTTGAGCACCTTGACGTTGATCTCGTCGCCGATCTCGACCACTTCCGACGGATGCTTGACGCGCCGCCATGCCATATCGGTGATGTGCAACAGACCGTCGATGCCGCCCAGATCGAGGAACGCGCCATAATCGGTGAGGTTTTTGACCACACCCTTGACTTCCATGCCCTCTTCCAGATTCTTGAGCAGTTGATCGCGCTCGGCGCTGTACTCTTCTTCCACCACGGCGCGGCGCGACACGACAACATTGTTGCGCTTGCGGTCGAGCTTGATGACCTTGAACTCTTGCTCTTTGCCTTCGAGATAGGTGGTATCGCGCACCGGACGCACATCGACCAACGAGCCGGGCAAAAACGCCCGCACCGAGCCGAGTTCGACCGTAAAGCCGCCCTTGACCTTGCCGTTGATCAGACCCTTGACGGTCTCGGCATTCTCGAACGCCTTCTCCAGATAATCCCAAGCCGCGAACCGCTTGGCCTTTTCGCGTGAGAGACGGGTGACGCCAAAACCGTCCTCAACGGCGTCGAGCGCGACTTCAACCTCGTCGCCGATGGCCACTTCCAGTTCACCCTCGGGGCTGATGAACTGCGAGCGTGGAATAATGCCTTCGGACTTCAGTCCGGCATTGATAACGACGTTATCGGCGGTGATGTCGATGACGGTGCCGACGACGATAGTACCCGGCTGGAGCTGGGTGGTGTTCAGGCTCTGTTCAAAGAGTTCGGCGAAGCTTTCGGTCATGAGATCCAAGTATCCTGAGAGGGGCGCGCTGACCCGTCCCATCCGGGACGAGGGGTGTTTTAAGTAAACGAAAAGGCCGACGTTCTCCACGTCGACCCTGTTGGGATGCGACCACGCTTCACCACTGACCAAACCCAGAATAATCGCGATTGCTCGGAATAATATGGGCGGGCAGCGCGGAGAGCGCGTCGGCTTAGCTTCGGGCGACTGCGTGCGGGAAGACGCGCCTAACCTCTTCCAGAACGCAATCGAGCACTTCAGCACGGGACATCTGCGTGGAATCCACACAGACCGCATCGTCGGCTGGACACAAGGGAGCCACCGGGCGGGAGCGGTCGCGTGCATCGCGTTCGCGGATGTCCGCTATCAATTGCGGGAGGTTAGCATTCAACCCCTTTTCCTTCAACTGTTTATAGCGCCGCTCGGCGCGGATTTCGGGGCTGGCATCGAGGAAAATTTTCAGTTGAGCATGTGGAAAAACGACGGTGCCCATATCACGCCCATCGGCGACTAGCCCCGGAGCACGCGCAAACTGCCGCTGCCAGTCCAGCAGCGCCGAGCGTACACACGGATGCGCCGCGACTCGTGAGGCGGCCATCCCAGCTTCTTCAGTGCGAATGGCGTCGCTGACATCTTCATCCGATAAGAGCACCCGTCCGGCGTTAAATGCCAGCGGTAGCGCGGCAGCCAGCAAGGTCAGTGCCTCGGCAGCGTCGAGTTCCAAGCCCTGCCGCGTGGCGGCTAATCCCAACACGCGATAGAGCGCCCCGCTGTCGAGCGTGTGCCAGCCAAGCTGTTCGGCTAAAAGCTGCATCAGCGTACCCTTGCCGGTACCTGAGGGGCCGTCGATGGTTAAGATCGAGATTGCGGGCATATTCATTGCGGGCGCTGCTCGTCGATGCCCAGCCCAGCGCGGGCCGCCAGTTGCGGAAAGCCCGGAAACGAAGTCTCAACATTGGCGCAATCGCGGATCTCAATCGGCCCGCTGGCGCGGAGTCCAGCAATCGCAAACGACATGGCAATGCGGTGATCACCATGCGCATGAATCGCCTGCTCGCCGCTCGCGCTGCCCAGCGTGCCGCCCTGAATGCGAATGCCGTCGGGCGTCGGGTCAGCCTGAATCCCGAGTTGCGCCAGTCCATCGGCCATGACCTGAATCCGGTCGCTTTCTTTCACGCGCAGTTCTGCCGCGCCGGTGAGCACAGTTTCGCCTTCAGCACAGGCGGCTGCGATGAAAATCGCTGGAAATTCATCAATCGCCAGCGGCACTTGATCGACCGGAATCTGAATACCGCGCAGGCGTGCCGATTTCACGCGAATATCGGCCACCGGCTCGCCGCCAGCGGTGCGCTTGTCGAGCAATTCAATATCCGCGCCCATCGCCCGTAGAATGTTAATCACGCCGACCCGGGTCGGATTGATGCCGACCGCTTCGAGCAGCAGATCCGAGCCGGGCGCGATGCTCGCACCGACCAGAAAGAATGCCGCTGAGGAAATATCTGCCGGAATACTCAGTCGGCACGCAGTCAGGCGTCCGCCGCCGCTGAGACAAACGCGCAGTCCATGACGGCGCACCGAGTAGCCGAACGCGGTTAACATGCGCTCGGTGTGATCGCGGGTCGGCTCAGGTTCGATGATGCAGGTCTCGCCCTCGGCATAGAGTCCAGCCAGCATCAGACAGGATTTCACCTGCGCACTGGCCATCGGCAAGCGGTATTCGATGCCGCGCAACTGCGCAACTGGCGCAATGGTCAGCGGCGCGGTACCGCTCGGGCTGGTGAGAATCTGTGCGCCCATCAGCGCCAATGGCTCGGTGACACGGCGCATCGGACGGCGCGTCAGCGAGTCATCGCCGACTAGCGTGGCCGTAAATCCCTGTCCGGCCAACAGGCCAGCGAGCAAGCGCATCGCCGTACCCGAATTGCCCATATCGAGCACGGTGTGCGGCGCACGCAGCCCGCGCAGTCCGACCCCTTCGATCAATAATTCGCCGCGATCTGGCCCGTCAATGGCAACCCCCATCGCCCGAAATGCCGCCAGCGTCGCCAGCGCATCAGCCCCTTCGAGAAAGCCGCTGACCTGAGTGCGCCCTTCGGCCAGTGCGGCAAGCATGATCGAACGATGCGAGATCGACTTGTCGCCCGGCACGCGCACGCTGCCACGCAACGCGCCGCCGGGGGTGATGAGATAGCGATGATCGATGAGCGCGGACAAGACAGGTCTCCCAGGCTCGCGTAGCCGGTGATGAATGGGCAGAAGGGAGCGAGATTGTAGCAAGTCGCTGGGCGGTGAACCAATGTTGGTTTGATTAAGTTGGAGCGAATCGGAAGCAAAAACGGCAATAGAGCCTATTTGCGCCAGCAGTCAGCCACCAACAATCAATCAATGCGAATGCTGAATCTGCGCTTGAAGATCATTCGCCCACGCAAAGGCTTCAAGAAAACATACAGCTAATGCTTCAATTTTCACATCGGGTACAATGACATCGGATAGGCGAGCGCCGTATTCAAATCGCTTGGCCTGTGCCAGTACCTGACCTAATAATCCCTCATGCGTCAAAATGGCTTGTTTAATGCGCTCATCAAGCGGTAGATGTTCCAGCGCATCCATTAAAGGAACTTGCAAAAGTTCATCGAGATTGGCAAATAAACCGACCGTAAATAACGTGTCTTTGTCGGCGGGAAAATAACGCTCGCCAATGAGCTGACAAAACCGCGCATACGTCAAAGAGCGCGTTAAGCAATGTGAATGCTCGCTGGCATTTAAATTACTCAGCATCAGCAGCGCCGCCCATTGGCGCACGAGCCGCAATCCAACCAGCACAATCCCTTGTTTTATCGTGTCGATAGTGCGTCCCTGTGAAACTGAAGCGGAACTGAGAAAACGCAGGAGCCGATAACTCAGCGTGACATCTTGACTAATGATTTGCTCGATGTCAGTGACACTGCTGTTTTCATCTTGCAGCCGTGTCATTAAGCGCAGAGTATGCACGCGGCTATCCGGTGGGCGTTTGCCGGTGAGCACCTGCGGGCGTGCTAAGTAATAGCCTTGAAATAGCTCAAAGCCAAGATCAAGACAGTCTTGAAATTGCTCGCGGGTCTCGACTTTTTCAGCTAATAAGCGCGGTTGACAGCCCGAAGGCAAGGAATGCAGCTTGGTACGAATTTGCGCCCGATTATCGCCGAGTACGTCGAATTTAACGATCTCAGCTAATAATAAGAGCGGATCCCAATCAGGCGTATAGACGAAATCATCGAGCGCGAGGGTAAATCCCTGTTTGACTAATTCACGGGCGGCAGCGACCAATTTTGGAGTGACGTGTACTGTTTCCAGCACTTCGAGCACGACGCGATTCGGTGGCAGCGCCTGAATCACATCACTGGCCAACAGGCTTTCGGATAGGTTCAAAAACAGTAGCTTATCTTGTCCCAGTCGCTCGACGCCGATATCAGCAAAGGCGTTGATGATGACTTGCGAGGTGGCGGTATCGGCATCAATACCCTGCCCTTCAAAGCCGCCGCTGGCGCATCGAAACAAGAGTTCATAGGCCACAACATTTTGTTGCCGATCAAAGATCGGTTGCACGCCGAGAAAGATATCGGACATCGATCATCACCGCTAATCAGGTGGGCACCTGGAACGCTCCAGAATACCATTCAGTGCTTCCAGTAGCGTAGCAAAGTCGGTAGCGAGATGACTATGCACAATCAAAGCGTGTTTGCGTTCGGTCGCGTTTAGCGGCTGACGACTGGCATATTGCTGTTCTAACACGGTGAGATCGGCCTCGGACACATCGCGTCCCTGCGCCAAACGCCGTGCGACCCGTTCGCGCAACACCGCTAGCGGTGCGTCAAGGGCTAAAATCGCAAATTGCGCCTGATGGCGGGCGGCCAGATCAGCAAAGCGTTGGCGACGTGCTTGGCTAATAAAGGTTGCATCAACTAGCACGTCATAGCCGCTGGCCAAAATGCTGTCAGCGAGCCGATGCAGGCGCTCATACGTCCAATCCGTTGCACGCGGAAAATAGATGCCATGCTCAGGACGGCTGGCGGTTTGCGCGAGTTCTTCAAAGCCAAACAGCCGCTTGCGCTCGATGTCGGAACGCAGATGGATCAGCGGCAGGACTTCGCGCAGACGCGCTGCGAGCCGACTTTTCCCTGAGCCGGGCAAACCGCTGGCAATCAGCAACTGTCGGCGGCGCGGCTGAATATAAGACTGCGCCAGCGCCAGATAGCGTGCAAATTCTGCGCGTAACGGCTGAACCGTAGTCGCTGGTAGATCGCTCTGACCCCAACGAATGGCGAGCACTTTTGCCCGCACCAGCGCCCGATAGACCTTGTAGAAATCGAGTACAGCGAGTGCGCCATAATCGCCGCTGCGTTCCAGATAGCGATTGAGAAAACGCTGGGCGGCACTGCGCTCGCCAGTTTGCTCTAAATCCATGATTAAAAAGGCGATTTCGCTGGCGGTGTCGATCCAGCGCAGATTCGGGTTGAAGTCAATGGCGTCGAAAATCTGAATCTGGCCATCAACCAGCGCGATATTGCCGCGATGCATATCGCCATGCCCTTCGCGCACATGCCCTTCGACGCGACGTTGTTCGATCACCCGTTGCAAAATGGGAAAGCGGGCATCAATCCAAGTTTCCACTGTCTGCAATAGATCCCGTTCATCACGGCGGTCGGTGTAGGCGCGAATCTGAGTTAGATTTTCGCGCATCGGTTCGAGCACGCGGGCTGGCGAGCCGAAGCCGCTGGCAGCGGTAGCGATGGGGATTTCCGCTTGAAAATCAGCGACATGCTCGGCCAGCCGCGTCATCAGCTCGGCGGTCACCGGCTGGCGGTCGAGCAGCGCCGATTGCGGAAAGCGGCGCATCTGGACGCCATATTCACGCACTGGCCCGACGCCGCCGATCTGCGGGGCATCGAGCGTGCCGGTGAGGGTGATGACATTGAGATACAGCTCGGGCGCGAGCCGACGATTTAAGCGCAATTCTTCGGTGCAACAGAACTGACGGCGCTCCAGCGTCGAGCAGTCGAGAAAGCCAAGATTGAGCGGTTTTTTGAATTTATAGGCATACTCACCGGCCAGCAGCACATGCGAGATATGCGTCTCGATGTGCGCGATGGTCGCGGCGGGATGTGGATAGGCAGCGGGCTGTTGCAGTCCGGCAAGCAACCGCGACCAGTCCGCTTCCGTTGTTTCGTTCCCGATATGGTTGAACACGGCCGCCTCGACTCAGTAAGATTTAGCTGTTGCGATCCAGCTTGCGCCATTCACCCTCTTTAAGTGTAGAGAATTTTATGTCGATTGAACGCATTGTTTTTGCTGTTGCCGGTGCTTTTATTGTGCTGTCGCTGGTGCTGGCACATTTCGTCAGCCCGTATTTTCTCTGGTTCACCGCCTTTGTTGGCGCGAATCTGTTTCAGTCGGCATTCACCGGCTTTTGTCCGCTGGCGCTGATTCTGAAAAAACTCGGTAAGCAAAGCGGCCCGGCGTTTTAAAAAAACCTGAAACAGGATTGATCGGATTGATGACACGGTGTTTTTACAGTTTTTTTAATCCTGTTTATCCTGAATCATCCGGTTAATCCTGTCTAAAATTCGCCCCGCATTGCGCCGTCGCTATCGGCTTCCCCACCAATCAACCCGCAATTCGCAGCAGGCAGTCAAGATCTGGTGCGAATAACACCTCGATTAAACACCCCCCATGCCCCTACCCACCCGACATTTTGACGCCCTCATCATCGGCGCAGGCGGCGCAGGACTGAACGCCGCGCTGCAACTGGCCAGCGCCGATCTGCGCGTTGCGGTGGTCTCCAAAGTGTTCCCGACGCGCTCGCACACGGTCGCCGCGCAAGGTGGCGTCAATGCGGCGCTGGCCAACGTCCAGCCTGATTCCTGGCATTGGCACATGTTCGATACCGTCAAAGGCTCGGATTATCTCGGCGATCAGGACGCGATTGAGTTCATGTGCCGCGAAGCGATCCCGACGGTTTACGAACTCGAACATGCTGGCGTGCCGTTTTCGCGGCTGGCGAACGGCAAGATTTATCAACGTCCGTTCGGCGGTCAGAGCCAGCATTTCGGCGGCGAGCAAGCGACCCGCACCTGTGCGGCGGCAGATCGCACCGGACACGCGATTTTGCACACGCTCTATCAACAAGCAATCCGCGCCCGCACCCATTTTTTCGATGAATTTTTTGCGATTGATCTGGTGCGCGACGCCGAAGGCATCCTCTGCGGTGCGCTGGTGCTAGAAATCGAAAGCGGCGAGCCGCTGTTGATTGAAGCGAAAGCAACGCTCTTGGCGACCGGCGGCTGTGGTCAGGTATTCCGCACCACCTCCAACGCGCACATCAACACCGGCGACGGCTGCGCGATGGCACTGCGAGCGGGGATCCCATTGATGGATATGGAATTTTTTCAATTCCATCCGACCGGCATCGCCGGCAAGGGCATGTTGATCTCAGAGGGCACACGCGGCGAAGGCGGTTATCTCATCAACAGTCAGGGCGAGCGGTTTATGGAGCAGTACGCGCCACACGCTCGCGATCTCGCCAGCCGCGATGTCGTCTCGCGGGCGATTGTCACCGAAGTGAAAGCCGGACGCGGCTGCGGCCCAGAGCGCGATCATGTGCTGTTAAAGCTCGATCATCTCGGCGCGGAAGTGATCGCCAAACGCTTGCCGGGGATTCGCGAATTAAGCCGCATTTTTGCTGGCGTCGATCCAGCGCAGGCCGCGATTCCGGTCTTTCCAACAGCGCATTATGCGATGGGCGGCATCCCGACAGATCGGTTTGGGCGCGTGGTCATGCCGGTCGGTCATGGATCAGAAGAGGTCGTGCTGGGACTCTACGCAGCGGGCGAATGCGCCTGCGCCTCGGTGCATGGCGCAAACCGACTCGGCGGCAATTCCCTGCTCGATATTCTGGTCTTCGGGCGGCTGGCCGGTCAGGACATCCGCACCTTTGTCCGCGATCATCCCTATCCGCGTCCGGCGCATTCGGCAAGCATCGAACAGGCGCTGGCGCGGTTGACACGCTGGGAGCAACGCGGCAGCGGGCCAACGGTGCAGACACTGCGGGCTGAGTTTCGCGCCTGTATGGAAGATCATGCCGGGGTGTTTCGCACCGAGGCGATTCTGCGCGAGGGCATCGAACGGCTCCAAACGATCCGCGAGCGGCTGACCGACGTGCGCTTGACCGATCATTCGCGGGTTTTTAACACCGCCCGCATCGAGGCGTTGGAGCTCGATAATCTGATCGCAGTGGGGATGGCGATTGCGCAGTCGGCGCTGCATCGTCAGGAGAGTCGCGGTGCTCATGCGCGACCCGATTATCCTGAACGCGACGATCACGCTTGGTTAAAACACAGCCTGTATTATCAGGACGGCGACCGCCTCGACTACAAGCCGGTGCGAACCAAACCGCTGACGGTTGAATCTTTCCCGCCGCGTGAAAGAGTGTACTAAATCGTCTGCTTTTAGTGTGCGGTCGCGGCCTAAAAACAGGACTGTGTGCGCAAACAATCCAATCAATTGTAACAATCTGCCCCGACTGCGCTATGCTTGTCCACCGGACGGATGTGAACTCGCTTCGTGTCGCAGCGGACAGCTCAGGTAGTCACTTGAGCGTTACCGGCTTTGACATGCAGTGAATACAGCATATCCTCATCGGCAATGTGATCGATGAGCCAGTCCTGGGTGATATCGAGTGCGCGGTCGGCGAGATCCTGGCTGGGGCCGAAGATCATTAGATCATTCTCCAGCTCGTCGAGACGGCGAAAAAAAGCCGTATGTTGACGCAGGTGATCCTTGAGGCCAGGGTAATTATGCTCGCGCATAAATGCTTCTTCGGTCTCAAAATGGCGGTTGGCATAATCGCGCATGAATGTGATGGCTTCGACGACGGCATTGACGCCATCGCGGTCGAGGATGTCCTCGTAGAGGCGATGCGCGGCGGCAAAAAAGCCACGATGTTGCTCGTCGATTTCGGCGATGCCAATCGAGTAAACGTCTGACCAGTTTCTTAACATGTGACACCCAATCTGGATTAAAACTCAGGAGTTCGGCACCTTAGGATGCAGGTGCCTGGCTTGGTTCAATTCGATCATAGCCCAACCTGCCCGGCGATTCGCGTTAGATTTGCTATAGTCAGACGTGTAAGCCGTGCTTCACTCTTGAAGACACACTCGAATGTCGAACACACAACATAAGCGGGGTCATCGCACAGTGGAACCTGAATTTGCTCAACTCTCAGCACGCATCGGACAACGGTTGCGTAATGAGCGGATGCGGCGCGGCTGGTCGCTCAATGAGCTGTCAAAGCGCACGCAAGACCAATATTCCAAATCGCGGATTAGCAATTACGAGCAGGGCATTCGGCGCATGGGTCTGGAAGCGGCCTGTCAGTTAGCCGCTGCCTTTGGGGATGTGACCCCAGCGTGGCTGCTGCTGCTGGATGAATGCGGCCCACTGACGGTCGAGGAGCGGGCGCTGGTTGAGGGCTTTCGTGCCCTAGATAAGGCCGGGCGGCAACGTCTGCTCGATCTAATCCCACCTGCGGCGCAAGAATAGCTCAGACGATCTGTCTGTCTGTTCGCCTTGAGGCGGTGTCCCCTGACACCGCCGCCGCTGCCGCAACACACGCCTGACCGAGCGCCAGCCCGCCATCATTGGCCGGTACGCGACGATGCATCAGCACCTGCCATCCGGCCTGCCGTAACCCAGCCGCGACGCCTTCGAGCATCAGCCGGTTTTGCCACACCCCACCCGAGAGCACGATTGTCTTGACCGCATAGCGGGTTGCAAGCTGGGTGCTGGTCTGAATCACTGCCCGAATCAAGCCACGATGAAACCGCGCTGCGATTGCGCTGCGGGTAGCGCCGCATTGCAAATCCGTGAACAGCGGTGCCCAGAGCGGTGCCGGATCGAGCACAACTGGATCAACCGCTTGAGCGAGCGCCAGCGGATAGCCGTCGGCAGCGTTGATCTCGCCAGCGAGCGTGGCGAGGGCTTCGAGTTCAATCGCCGCCTGTCCTTCATATTGCAGCCGTTCGGCGCTGATTCCCAGTGCAGCGGCCACCGCATCAAACAGCCGCCCAGCCGAACTCGACAGCGGCGCGTTCAGTCCGTGCGCGAGGAGCTGGCGCAGCGGCGCGGTGAGCGGATGCGCGGCAAGCTGCTGGATCACGGCTACATCAGAATAACAGTCACACCAGTGCGCCCAGCCGCCGGCGTCCTCCAGTCGCGCCAGCAGATTGCGCCAGGGTTCGCGGATCGCCTGTGCGCCACCGAGCAGCGCCGCCGGACGGAGATGGGCGACGCGCTCGACTTGGCGATAGTCGCCGAGCAGCCATTCGCCGCCCCAGAATGTGCCATCTGCGCCCCAACCGAGGCCATCAAAGATCACACCTAGCACCGCGCCGCCATCGAGCGGCCAGTCGTTATCGGCAAGCACCGAGGCCAGATGCGCATGATGATGCTGCACTTCGATCAACCGCAGACCGTCGCGAGCAGCCCACGTCCGCCCGAACTGTGAGCTGTGATAATCGGGATGAGCGTCAACAGCGAGCATGGTCGGGCGATGCTCAAAGAGTTGCGCATAGCGGGCGAGCGTGTCGCGATACGCACGAGCGGTCGGCGCATCGTCGAGATCGCCCAGATGTTGAGACAAGATCGCCGCTCCATCGCGGAGTAGGCAGACGGTATTTTTTAGTTCACCGCCGAGCGCCAGCAGCGGCGGACTGGTCGCAAATCCCGATGGCAGCGGCAGCGGCGCGGGCGCATCACCACGCGCCCGCCGGAGCGGACGCGGTGCGCCGTCGAGATCGCGCCACACCGAATCATCGACGCGATTGCTAATATCCCGATCATGCAGCAGCCACAGATCGGCGATGCCGGTTAAGCGCCGCAGCGCATCCGCATTATCCGTACACGGCGGTTCGTTACTGCGATTGGCGCTGGTCATCACCAACGGGCGTTCCCAGTCGGCAAGCAACAGATGATGCAGCGGACTAGAGGGCAGCATCAAACCGAGTGTAGATTGCCCGGGCGCGAGCGCCGGAGCCAAGCTCTCAGCATCCGCATCAGTGCGCCGCTGAAGCAGCACAATTGGTGCCGCCGGACTGCGCAAACAGGCTGCTTCACGCTCCGAGAGATGTGCCCAGCGGCGGATCACGTCGAGATCCCGCGCCATCAGCGCCAGTGGTTTCGCCTCGCGCTGTTTACGCTGGCGCAGGGTCGCCACCGCTGCCGCGTTGCCCGCATCGCAAACCAGATGAAAACTGCCAATGCCCTTAATCGCCAAAATCTGCCCAGCGGCGAGGCGCTGACTGGCTGCCGCCAGCGCATCGACTGCGCCCCAATGCGCCGAATCGAGCCGCTGTCCGCTCGCATCCGCTAACCAGAGTTGCGGCCCACATGCCGGACACGCATTCGGCTGGGCATGAAAGCGGCGATCCGCTGGATCGCGGTATTCCGCCTGACACTGCGCACACATCGGAAACGCGGCCATGCTGGTACCAGCGCGATCATAGGGCAGGCTGTTGATAATGCTCAGACGCGGCCCGCAGTGCGTGCAATTCGTGAAAGCATAGCGATAGCGGCGGTTGCGCGGGTCGCGGATCTCGGCCAGACACGCCGGACAGGTCGCGGCATCGGCGACGATTCCGGTATGAATCGCGCTGTGATCGCTGGCGCTGATGGTAAAGCTGGTGGCGTGCAACGGTTCGGTGAGCGGTGCGCGTTCGATGGCGTCGATCCGCGCCAGCGGCGGACACTCAGCCTGTAAGCGCGTGCAGAACTGGTCAAGTGTCTCGGATGTTGCCGCCTGTAGTCGAATCAGCACACCCTCGCCATCATTGCGCACATCACCGCACAACCCCAGCTCCTGCGCCAGCCGCCAGACTGTCGGGCGAAAGCCCACCCCCTGCACCAATCCCCGCACGCGCAGGCGTTCACCATTCACCGAAAGTTACCACACTCATCTTGGCAGAATCGCCGAGCGACTCCATCTTGAGCATCCGCGTCCGGTGGGCGCACTGATACGACGAATTGTCTGACACCGTGTTTAGCTAAATAGGGGAGGTGGATCATGGTGATACGCGAAGCAACATTTGGCGGCGGCTGTTTTTGGTGTTTAGAAGCAGTCTTTCAAGCACTCGCGGGCGTGGAGTCAGTGCAATCGGGCTATGCCGGCGGACAGGTAGCCAATCCGACGTATCAACAGGTCTGCACCGGCACCACCGGTCATGCTGAAGTGGTGCAACTTGCGTTCGATACCAAGCGGATTGATTACCGCACGCTGCTTGACGTGTTTTTTACCATCCATGATCCGACCACCCGCGACCGTCAGGGCGCAGATGTGGGCAGTCAATATCGCTCGGTGATTTTTTATCACGATGACGACCAGCGCGAGCAGGCCGAGCAGATAATTGCGCGACTGAATGCTGGGCATCTGTGGCCGGCGCCGCTTGTCACGCAAGTCGCGCCGTTACCGACTGTCTATCCTGCCGAGCGGTATCATCAGGATTATTACCGCCGCTATCCGCATCAAGGCTATTGTCAGGCGGTGATTGCGCCGAAGCTGGCTAAATTGCGGCATCATTTTAGGGAGCGGTTGGCCTAGATAGTGTCGTCACAAGATTCGCGCCCAGATGGCGATGTGACGAATCTGGGCGGCGGCCAAGAACGAAGCGGCATTTTTGGGGCGCTACCCTCAAGCGTAGATGGAGCGGGTACCGTGACCAACCGCACAGCCATCAAGCATCGCTCAAAATGCAGCTATTATAGTTAATTGCTTAAGTCTCTATAAGAATCCAGGGAATAAATTGCTCAATCCAAGATTGAGCAAAACTTAATTTATAGCTAAGATTTCGCCA
>NZ_FNOW01000008.1 GCF_900107145.1 Allochromatium warmingii
CGGCTACTTGTTCCGCTGTCCAGCCCGTTGCCAAGAGAACTACCGCTTTGATCCGATCGGCTTCACGTTTATTCTGTGTTTGACGATGCGCTTTTTGCAGCTCAATCAACTGATCAGTCGACAGTGTGTAGTTAAGCATAAACTAAATGAATGCAAAGCTGGTTTCAAAAACGAAAATTTCAAATGAGTTTAGTATATCTCCATTATTTTGTCGTTTTCTGTTATTAAGATTTCTTGAACATCTACGGATAGACATCCTTCTACTGCTTCATAAATATTGCTCAATAATTCGTCAAAAGTTTCACCTTGAGTAGCGCAACCAGGTATGGAAGGAACTTCTGCCCAATAACCTCCTTCTTCAGCGTCGTGTATTATCACTTTTAGTTTCATGATTTTCCTCTGCAATAATCGTATGTTTAGCAATGCTCGCTGGTTATGTTGGGTTGCCAAAAGTCGGCAACCTAACCTACGCTGCTAGACATTTTCACTAAAATTGTTTGAGATACTTAATGATTCGAAACCATTGACCTGAACTGATTGCGTTCCAACTAGCTTTGATACGGAACACGACCCAAAATGCTCGCGCAACAAGGGCTCCAAGCTTCAATAAAACATAGAAACTCCAGCTAATACCAACCTTAGACATCCATGGATTCGTCAACAAATTCATCATTTTCGGAGAAATTCTCCATCCTATACGGCTATATTGATTTAGGAGTATAAATAGCTTATTTAAATATACATTTTTTACAATCAAATAATTTTTTTCGACAACTTTCGGGTTAGTTTCTAACAAACCTGATTCCTGTGCTATCTCATAAAGCTTGCTGCCCGGATACAATGTTAATGAGAATATATTTAACATGAACGGAAGTGGCAGCTCAGATAGGAGCATCAATTTTTCGACTAAATCTTCTCTTTTTTCCCATGGGTTGTCTATAATTATATCGTAAGCTGGAACCATGATGATATCTTTAAATGAGTTAATGCCGTGCGCTGCTTTTATTACAGTATTATTAGAATAATTTCTTCCATATAGCTTTTTAGTGCGGTCACTTCCACTTTGAATTCCCATTCTAACTACATTCAAACCAGCGCCTACCAGTAAGCCTAATTTTTCTTTGTCGAAAGTAGTTGGTGTCATGCCACCAATATTAAGGGGAAGACCTACTCGCGTTTGGTAACCTTCGCAAAATTGTTCGATTGATTTTTTAGAATATGTCATAAAAGCATCATCAAAAAGAGCAATTCTGTCGATGTTTGGGATGTTTTCTTTAGCCCACACAAGCTCCAATAGCAAGTTTTCAATTCCCCGCCTACGGACGGTACTACACTTAGGGTTTATGGAATTAAATGTACTGTTACAACAGTAAGTGCAACTAAATGGGCAGCCACGTGTCGCAATAGTGGCGTACATACCAGTATTATATTTAGTGAGAATTTCAGCATTCATTAAGCGAACGCCACGATCATCTAATATAAACTGGTTATCAAACGCATAGTCAGGAAACGGGAGTGAATCAAGATCCAAAATTAGTGATCGCTGGCTAATATTGGTAGTCTCTGAGTCTTGATAACGAATTCCTGCTACCTGTGGATTTTTTTCTCCAGCCTCTAAACGGTTCGCCAACTCAACAAAAGCATCCTCGCCCTCGCCTTCGCAAATCATATCCGCATATTTTAAGCATTGAGTTGGGCATAGCATAGTGTGTATGCCCCCCCACAATATGGGAACTGAAGTTTTTGCACGCAGATATTCGCTTATTTGAATTGCTTTAGACAAAAAATCCGTCATCAAAGAAATTGCATTAAGATCTGAATCGGCAGATAATTCAACGAGGGCATCTAACATTTTTTCACTATAATTAACACCGATGCCATTAGGTAAAAAAATAATTTTAACATTATGATTATTCTTTTTCAGACATGCAGACAAAATACGGATACCATATGCAAACAGATCCGGATAAGGCGATATCAATGTTATATTCATCTTATATTTACCTTTTTTTAGAGACTGTCTAGAAACAGAAGAAATAGGGGTCAGCCCCCTATTTACGCATGTAACGGCAAACTCAGCCGATCAAATAAAAGCAAAACCAGATTCGGCTGGAGCACCGTGTTAGGTGATTTGGATGATTCGATTTGTTGGGTGAAAATTAAATCGAACCTGACTCCTTTTCTCAAAACAATTCAAAATACTCGGTTTTTTCCATATTTGCTTCCGTCTGGTTAACTTTTTCCTGTAAATTCATAACTATACTAGCCATTTAATTACTTATAGGTGCTATAAATGTTGCTTTTTTTCTAATTATTGGCTGCAATCGTCAACGTTCTAAATTTAACGTGTTATTTAGTTAGCTTAACAATGCGCTGACAAGGCTTTTTAGTCTTGCGAAAAGCTCGGCGCGCAGTATTGCAGTATTTAGTCGGCGCTGATGCAAGTGTTAGCCATCAATGCCCCATGTTCCATGCCAGTACGTCATAGTAAATTGGAGGAACTCCTGCCTTATTAGCAATTTCGCGAATAACTGCCTGAAAATCTGCATACTGGGCCGGCGTTTCAACAAATTTCATGGTTGCGTTCTTCGGTATGAAAAACTCTGGAGCTATTGCGCGAAGGCCAATAATTGTGTAGCTGTCTAAGGGTATATGCTGAAGATCTATCAAAGTTGATCGCTGTCCTTCAGATAAGGATGAAAGGCATGCGAACTTCTTCAATACAAGGTTAAACAGTTTGGCTCCGCGTCCGTATCCCATTTCTGAACCAGTAATGCGTCGCCATTCTTCGCAAAGGCTGTTGGTGGCATCGTGCACATACTGAGCGTAGGACTGGCAGTCTGAGATTGCGCTCAATTCGTGAATTGTTCTTGTGACGTAATTCGTCGCCCAGGTTCGGAACGTCACGGAGGGCTGCACCGGCAGGTTGCGGAAGGCTCTAAAGGTGTTTCCGGCTACCCCGGTTTCGACTACGTGAGTGATGCTTGGACTTTGTTGTGCAAAGAATAATTTTGCTGCGCTAACTGTATTCGTGTCGCCAAGACGCTGAACCAGTTCTGCCTCTGTTCCGAATTCGTATGGCTTTGGCATATGGTGCAATTCCTTGTGATGGCTAGCGCCCTGCCAAAAGGTGAGCATTCGCAAGTCCAGTGTAAAACACGCTTTTTGTAGCCGGAACGCATTTAAGCGGTTTGTTATAATGCTTTGTAGTAGCCATTATGAGATAGCTGCAATGTTCTTAATAATGGATACTGCTCTGGTATAGCATTTTTTGCGACTATGCCACAGGCAACTACTTTTTCACGAATTTCAGCTAATAGTTCATCAATTGATACAATTTTAGCTCCCGCAAGGAAATCACGATCTTTCAGGTGGGAAATAAGCACGGCCACTTGCTCTATTTCGATATTTGAATCAAGCCATGTAAAAATATCACTGAGAATATATTTTCTTGCGGAAGTAAATTTTTTAGCAAACCTTTCTTCTCGTATTGCCCATGAGTGCGCATCCATTGAAGGTTCAAGATGTATCAAATGGCCTGTATGGGGATCGTAACGGGCTAAAGTCGCCCTATGGAAAATCAACCACACAACTCTTTGACTTTAAGAATAAAGTCGTCATAGCTTGAGAAATTACTGGGACTGATAACAATTTCATCTTCATCGTCGTCAAATAAAGTAATGTGATCTAAACCATTATCCACTTCAAAATACTCAAGCTCTAAATTGCAATCGCCATCAAAATCAACTTCCTCATAATCATCTTCATTTATTTCATCTCCATTTTCGTTAAAGGATCGAATGTTATAAGAGTCGGCATCGCAATCAAAATCATCATATGAAACATCATCATTTTTCCATTTTGTTTTTTCTAGAGTAGAGATCATATCCTGTTTCGATTCCGGCAAATCCCATGTTAATTTTAAATTGGATTCATCTGACGACTCAATTCTATAGCCTGTTATTTCTTTGCCGTCGATATTAAACTTTCCGTTCTCTTTATTAACTTCTGTAACAGGAAAATAAACCGCTTCACATTTTACTATCATCTTATATCTCCTAAACGACTGATTTGATTATGTTAGGGACGGGGCAGAACCCTTTTCACCTAACAATGTAGTTAGATTGCAGTCCAATTCTTACAATCTAGACTGACTGCAATCTAAATCCTGGTTACTTCAAAGCCATCGTCTCAGGCCGTGGCAACACACAATCCCCACGCTCCGCCTCAGGCAGCTTGCAGGCGCCGACCTGCTCGACCAGATTCTCAACCGTCACATGCATGACATTGACCAGCGGCGCAGGCCACAGCCCAAACAACAGCACCACCGCCGCCAACGCCCCCAAATTGATCCGCTCGCGCAAATCCAAATCCGCCAAAGCCGCGACCTTCTCGTTCTTGACCTCGCCGAAGACGACCCGCTTGACCATCCACAGCGTAAAAGCCGCCGCCAGAATCAGTGCCTAAGGTCAGGCTTTCTATGCTGCCGCCTTCGTAAATTCGACAACTTCAACGCAGAGCATTTCTTTAACCGGGTGTTTTTTCAATAAGAGCGTATCCACTGCATCCAAGGTTTTAGCATGAAAATACCGCTCTCCGCACTCAGTACAAACCTCAGCTTCTACGTTCTCAACGATGTAAAGTTGCCGCTGGAACCAGTGTTGCCGCCTGACGTTCCTCTTCTTGGTTTCGCCACCACAAAATTCACATTGCATGATGCCACCTATAACGCATACACAGTAATGACAAGCATATTCAATTCCTCTCGGAACCGGCAAATAACGTGAATTATGCGCCCGTCCAAGCACGGCCCTTCAATACGATATCTTGTGCCCCTAGAATCATGGGTAAGCTGTTTCTCAATTCGTCCCTTGAGGATCGCGTTCTCTACATCAAACCTGTCAAGGACGTCATCGAGCATCTCTTCTTCCGCATGCGAAGACAGGAAGTAATCGCGATCAAGGACACGCTGTCGAATTTTCTGAAGGGTAGACATTTTCCTTCACGCCCTTCTTTGTGCCTAACAGTGCATTTATTGCAATCCAGTTTTCGTAATCGAGCCTGACTGCAATCTAAACCCTGCGTAATGAGCGCATCAATGACCAATCAAAGCCACCGTCTCAGGTCGAGGCAAAACACACTCCCCACGCTCCGCCTCAGGCAACTTGCAGACGCCAACCTGCGCGACCAGATTCTCGACCGTCACATGCATGACGTTGACCAGCGGCGCGGGCCACAACCCAAACAGCAACACCACCGCCGCCAACGCCCCCAAATTGATCCGCTCGCGCAAATCCAAATCCGCCAACGCCGCGACCTTCTCGTTCTTGACCTCGCCGAAAACGACACGCTTGACCATCCACAGCGTAAAGGCCGCCGCCAGAATCAGCGTCGTCGCCGCCAGCAGCGCCCACCAGAAACTCGCCTTGAAGGTCGCCAGAATCACCATGAACTCGCCGACAAACCCCGAAGTCCCCGGCAATCCAGCATTCGCCATCGCAAAATAAACCATGAACGCCCCAAACCAGGGCATCGTATTGATCACACCGCCATAATCCGCAATCTCACGCGAATGAACCCGATCATAGAGCACCCCGACACACAGAAAGAGCGCCCCCGAGATGAACCCGTGCGAGATCATCTGCACCATGCCGCCCTCGATGCCCATCACCGCCCCACCCGTCACGCTCGGATTGAGCGCAAGCGTAAAGACGATGAAAAAGCCCAGCGTCACAAACCCCATGTGCGCAATCGACGAATAAGCAATCAGCTTCTTCATATCCTGCTGCACCAGCGCCACGAAGCCGATATAAACGATCGCAATCAACGACAGCGCAATGATGACCCAGGCCAGATCCGCACTCGCATCCGGCGTGATCGGCAGTGAGAACCGCAGAAAACCATACCCGCCGATCTTGAGCATGATCGCCGCCAGAATCACCGAACCACCGGTCGGGGCTTCAACGTGCGCATCCGGCAACCAGGTATGCACCGGAAACATCGGCACCTTGACCGCAAACGCCAGGAAGAACGCGATGAAGATCAGCGTCTGCGCCGTCATCCCCAGTTCGAGCGCATGGAAATCCAGAATGCTGAAACTGCCCGACTGGAAGTACATATAGATCAGCGCGACCAGCATGAACACCGACCCAAGGAAGGTGTAAATGAAGAACTTGATGGTCGCATAGACCCGGTTCGGCCCGCCCCAGACCCCGATGATGATGAACATCGGAATCAGCATCGCCTCCCAGAACACATAGAACAACACCGCGTCGAGCGCCGAGAACACGCCGACCATGATGCCTTCCATAATCAGGAACGCGGCCATGTACTGGCTCGGCTTGTAACGGATGACCTCCCAACCGGCGATGACGACGAAGATCGAAATAAAGGTCGTCAGCACGATCAGCGGCATCGACAGCCCATCGACGCCGAGGAAGTATTCGACGTTGAAGCTCGGAATCCAGGACGTGCGTTCGACGAACTGCATCTGAGCCGTAGTCGAGTCGAAGCCGATCCACAGCCCCAGACTGACCAAAAAGGTCAACACCGCGAAGGCCAGCGCCGTCCATTTGGACAGGCTCTTCTCTTGATCGCCACTCGCCAACACCACTAGACCACCGATGATCGGCAGCCAGATGGTCAGCGTTAGCAGGGGGAATTCGTTCATGCCTAGTCTTCTCCCTTTCGGCGTCAGAGCGTCACGAAGATCGTCAACAGGCCAACCAGCCCGATGATCATCGCAATGGCGTAGTGATAAAGATATCCGGTCTGAAGCTGCCGGAAGCGCAGCGCCAGCCGCCCGACGGTACGCGCCGAACCGTTGACCATGCCCCCATCGATGAGGGTGCGATCACCTGTGATCCAGAACATGCGGCCCAGATTACGACTGCCGCCCGCGAGAAAACGCTGGTTAAAGTCATCGAAGCCGTACTTATCCTGAAGGATGCGCGTCACCGGGCCGCCGAACACCTGAAGCAACTCGTCGATGCGCGGATTCCAAGCGTGCAGCACCCACCACAGCAGCGCCGCCAATGCCAGACCCGCCATTGCCAAATAGAAGGGCAAGGCGTGCATTCCGTGCTCAACGAAGGCCGCCTGACCGTGCCAGTGCTCGCGCAGATGATGCAGCGTGTCGTGCTCATGGGCGACGACGATTGGACTCCAATCGCCGGTCGTCCACCAATCGCCGATTAGCATCGGCTCAACGGCAAACCAGCCGATGAACACCGAGGGAATGGCCAACAGCACCAGCGGCACCGTCACCACCCAGGGCGATTCGTGCAGATGATGGCGGGTGTGCTCGTCCATGCGCTCACGGCCGTGGAAGACCAGAAAGTACATGCGGAAGCTGTAGAGCGCGGTGACGAAAACGCCGACCGTCAGCAACACCGTCGCATAGCCCGCGCCGAAGAGTTGGGAATGCCCGACCGCCTCGATGATGGCGTCTTTAGAAAAGAAGCCTGAGAAGCCCGGAAAACCGATCAGCGCCAGCGAGCCGATCAGCGCAGTCAGCCAAGTAATCGGCAGGTACTTGCGCAGACCGCCCATGTGGCTGATGTCCTGCTTATGGTGCATGGCGATGATGACCGAGCCGGCGGCTAGGAACAGCAGCGCCTTGAAGAAGGCATGGGTCATCAGATGGAAGATGCCCGCCGCATAGGCCGAAGCGCCGAGCGCCGTGACCATATAGCCGAGCTGCGACAGGGTCGAATAGGCGACCACGCGCTTGATGTCGTTCTGCACCAGACCGATCAGACCCATGAAGAAGGCCGTGCTCGCGCCGACGATGAGGATGAAGCTCAGCGCCGTCTCCGACAGCTCATAGAGCGGCGACATGCGCGCCACCATGAACACGCCCGCCGTGACCATGGTCGCGGCATGGATCAGCGCCGAGATCGGAGTCGGGCCTTCCATCGAGTCCGGCAGCCAGACATGCAGCGGCACCTGCGCCGATTTGCCCATCGCGCCGATGAACAGCAGGATGCCGATCAGCGTCATCAGCGACACGCCGCCGAAGATCGCCACTTGCTCGTCGGCCAGCTCGGGCGCTTTGGCGAACACCTCGGCATAGTCCATCGAACCGAAATACATGCCCACCGCAGCGATGCCGAGAATGAAGCCGAAATCGCCGACGCGGTTGACCAGAAACGCCTTGAGGTTGGCGAACACCGCGCTTTCACGGGTTGACCAGAAGCCGATCAGCAGGTACGACACCAGACCGACCGCTTCCCAGCCAAAGAACAACTGCATGAAGTTGTTCGACATCACCAGCATCAGCATCGAGAAGGTGAACAGCGAGATATAGCTAAAAAAGCGTTGATAGCTGTTCTTGCCCGACAGCGCCCCGTGCGGCCAGTTGTGCTCGTCGTCGGCCATGTAGCCGATGGTGTAGAGATGCACCATGAGCGAGACGAAGGTGACGGTGGCCATCATCACCGCCGTCAGCTTGTCGACCAGGAAGCCGACCTCGAAGCGCATCCCGTCCGAGACCAGCCAGGTGTAGACCGGGCCGTTGAAGACCGTCGCCTCACCCCAGATGAAGCGCGCCAGCACCCACAGCGAGAGCACCGCCGAGACGGCCACGCCCGCGATGGTGGCGCGATGTGCGCCCCGGCGTCCGAGACGCGCGCCGAAAAAGCCGGCGGCGATAGCGCCGAGCAGCGGCGCGAGCACAATGGTCAGGTAGACATTTTCCATTCGTTCGCTCTATTCGCTCGATTTGAATAGACAGGATTTACAGGATTTTTCAGGATGCACAGGATTTTTTATATTGCCTGAACTTCCGACGAATCTCTACGCTCCTGCCAAAATTGATCAATAAGCCCGTGTCTATTCCGGTTGCAACCAGATAGTTGACCAATTGAGTTTCATGAACAGCAGACAAACGGTCAATCGCCTTGAATTCACAGATCAAGCGTTGTTCGATCAGCATGTCTGCAAAATATTCTCCGACGACGCATCCCAGATATAACACTTGCAGCGGTGCCTGTTTCTGAAAAGCAATGCCCTGTCGTTCTAACTCGACCGCCATGGCATTTTCATACACTTTTTCCAGAAATCCCGCTCCAAGCGTGTTATGCACCTGGTAAGCGCAGCCAATCACCCGTTTCGTCAAAGCTTCATCCGGCAACGACATGAACAGAACTCCAGATAGATTCAGTCCAAGAAAAAATCCTGTAAATCCTGAATCATCTTGTTAATCCTGTCCATTTATCCACCAACGCTCAATTAACCCTTGAGCGCGTCGAGATCCTCGACGTTGATGGTGCGGCGGTTGCGGAACAGCACCACCAGAATAGCCAACCCAATCGCCGCTTCAGCCGCCGCAACGGTGAGGATGAAGAAGACGAAGACCTGCCCCGTCATGTCGCCCAAAAAGTGCGAGAAGGCGACGAAGTTCATGTTCACCGCGAGCAGCATCAGCTCGACACACATCAACAGCAGGATCAGGTTCTTGCGGTTGAGGAAAATCCCGGCCACGGCGATGGCGAACAGCAGCCCGCCCAGGATCAGATAGTCCGACAGCGCGATCATTGGGCGTCTCCCTTATCGACAACTGGTGCCACATCCTCGGCGGCCATCTTGACCAGCCGCACGCGGTCCGGTCCCTTGCGCACCCGCACCTGTTGGGCCGGATCGATGAACTTGGTGTCGGGACGCCGGCGCAGCGTGAGCCGGATGGCGGCGACGATGGCCAGCAGCAGGATTACGGCGGCGATCTCGACCGGATAGATGTAGACCGAATAGAGCAGCAGACCCAGTTCACGGGTATTGCTGACCTCGGCGCCCAGCGGTTCGGGCTTGGGGAAGGCGTCCAACCCAAAATTGCCCGGCCCGACGATGAGCAGGATCTCGACCGCCATGATCGCCGCGATCAGCCCCGCCAGCGGCAGGTTCTGCACGAACCCGGCGCGGATGGTCGCCAGATCGATGTCGAGCATCATGACGACGAACAGGAACAGCACCATCACCGCGCCGACATAGACCAGGATCAGCACGATGCCGAGGAATTCGGCCTCCAGCAGCACCCAGAGTCCGGCACTGGTGACGAACGCCAGCACCAGGAACAGCACCGAATGCACCGGATTCTTGCGGGTGATGACCATCACCGACGCCCAGAGCGTGATGACCGCCAAAATATAGAAGATCAATTTTTCAGCCATGAGGTGTCATCCCGCTCAACGATAGGGCGCGTCGGCCGCGCGTGCGGCGGCGATCTCGGCTTCGTATTTGTCGCCGATTTCGAGCAGCTTGTCCTTGGTCATGATGTGCTCGCCGCGCGTCTCGAAGTGATATTCGTAGATGCCGGTCTCGACGATCGAATCGACCGGACAGGACTCCTCGCAGAAGCCGCAGTAGATGCACTTGAACAGATCGATGTCGTAGCGCGTGGTGCGGCGCGAGCCGTCTTCACGCGGTTCGCATTCGATGGTGATGGCCAGCGCCGGACAGACCGCCTCGCACAGCTTGCAGGCGATGCAGCGTTCCTCGCCATTCGGATAGCGGCGCAGGGCATGGAGTCCACGGAAGCGCGGCGAAAGTGGCGCTTTTTCTTCCGGATACTGGACGGTGAACTTGCGCTTGAAAAAATAGCGGCCCGTCACCGACAGCCCTTTAAAAAGCTCGGATAGGGTCAGACTGCGCAAATAGTCGCGGGCGATTTGCAACATCTCAGGTCTCCAGATCATGCCGACCACCAGGGCGGCAGTCGATAGACCACCGCGAGCGCCACGACCAAGATCCAAACAATCGTAATCGGAATAAAGACCTTCCAGCCCAGGCGCATGATCTGGTCGTAGCGGTAGCGCGGGAAGGTCGCCCGCAGCCACAGGAACAGGAACATGAAGAAGAAAGTCTTGGCGAGCAGCCAGTGGAAACCGTCACTCAGCAGCCAGCTTCCTTCAGTCCACGCCGCTGGTAGCGGTGACAGCCAGCCGCCGAGGAAGAGCAACGCAGTCAGGGCTGAAATCAGCACCATGTTGGCGTATTCGGCGAGGAAAAAGACCGCGAACGCCATGCCCGAATACTCGACATGGAAACCGGCGACGATCTCGGACTCACCCTCGGCGACATCGAAGGGGGCGCGGTTGGTCTCAGCGACGCCCGAAATCAGGTAGACGCCAAAGAGCGGCAGCAGCGGCAGCCAGAACCACGTCAGCAGATTGCCTTCTTGCGCGGCGACGATGTCGCCCAGATTAAGACTGCCCGCCGCGACCAGCACCCCGACCAGCGCAAAGCCCATAGCTATCTCATAGGCGACCATCTGCGCCGCCGAGCGCATGGCACCGAGCAGGGCGTATTTCGAGTTCGAGGCCCAACCCGCGATGATGATGCCGTAAACCCCGAGCGAACTGAGCGCCAGCACATAGAGCAGTCCGGCGTTGATGTCGGCCAGCACCAGCCCTTCATCAAACGGAAAGACCGCCCAGACCGCGAGCGCCGGGGCGATAGCGATCATGGGCGCGAGTAGGAAGAGCGTCTTGTCCGCCTTGGTGGGGATGACGATCTCTTTCATCAGCAGCTTGACCGCATCGGCAATCGGCTGGAGCAGCCCACGCCAGCCGACCCGATTCGGGCCGATGCGCACCTGCATATACCCAATCACCTTGCGCTCGGCATAGGTGTAATAGGCCACCAGTCCGAGCAGCGGCAGGATGATGGCGGTGATCTTGAGCAAAATCTGGATCAAGACCGGCAGTGCATTCCACAATTCGATCATGGCCGCTTATCCTCTCTCGCAATAGGCCGTGCGGCCGCTGAGACGTTCCAGCGTAATTGCCCCGATCATGGCTCCCAGCCCTTCGCTGCCGGAGACAGCGGCGGGAATGAGCGCCGTGCCGACCGCGATCCGCGTATCAATGAACAGGTGCGCTTCAGCCTGCGCTGTGCCCTGCGTGATGCGCACGCAGTCACCATCGGCCAAACCCAGTTCGGCGGCTTGATCGGGATGTAGCCGGACGCTGAACTCAGCACCGGGCATCCGCGCCAATGCCGGAGCGCGACGCACCAGCGGATCGAGCGCATAGCAGGGCACAGCGCCAACGCGGGTTAATCCGGTCTCAGCAATGAGCGTCGGGCCTGTAACCGCTTGATTGGTGCGCGGTGTGTTGTCGGGCGTAGCCTCGGCGCAGAGCGCGGCCAGTTCCTCACGTACTTCGGCGCTATCGCGGTACTCAAAGCCGGATAAATCCAGCAGATTGCCCAGCACGCGCAGTACCTTCCAGCCCGGACGCGCCTCACCCGGCGGCGCAACCGCGCCCTGAAATGACTGCCAGATGCCACCCGCGTTGACGAAGGTGCCGGAAGTCTCAGCGAAAGCGCCAATCGGCAATAACACATCCGCCGCCGTGCGCAGTGACGGCGCATCGAAGGCCGAGCACGCAACGACGAACTTCGCACGCTCGCACGCGGCCATCGCCCGCGCCGCGTCGATCACATCACGATCCGGTTCCAGCCCCCAGAGCACGAGGCTAGTGAGCGGTTTGTCGAACATCGCGCCGATAGCTAATCTGGTTGTCTCAGCCGGATGTGCGCCGGGCAGAATCGCCGGATGCGCACCGGCCAGATGCGCACCAACGCTATTAGCCGCTGCGGGCAGATAACCGAAACGCACCCCAGCCGCCTCAGCGATCACGCCCGCCAGCGCCTTGAGCAGACTGTAATCGGGATGGGCTTCAGCCAGCGCACCGAGCAGCACCACACCCTGCCCGTCTGCCTGTTGCAGCGTCTGAGCAACGGCGGTATGCGCGTCAGTCGGTGCGCTCGCGCCGATCAGATCGGCCATCACGCCCGAACCGCGTGCGTCGAGCGCCTTAGCAATGGCGGCGAGATCGGCAACCATCCGTGCCGGAGTGCTAACAATTTGGGTCGAGCGGTGGTTGAGTTCCAGCTCCAGCGGATTGACGCACAGCACCTCGGCCCCATCCAGCGCGGCCTGACGGATACGGTGCGCGAGCAGCGGCTGTTCTTGGCGGATGTGAGAGCCGATCAACAGAATCGCCCGCTGGCGCGGCAGTTCGGCGACCGGCAGCCCCAGCCAGGGGAACAGCGGATCAGCGGCATCGGCGCGGAAATCCTGTTGGCGCAGACGGTGGTCGATATTGTCACAGCCCAGACCGCGTGCGATCCGCGCTGCTAGATAGAGTTCTTCCAGCGTCGCATTCGGAGCCAGCAGCCAGCCCGTATCGGCGCTGTCCGCCGCCTTGAGCCGCTCGGCGACATGAGTCAATGCGTCCGTCCATTCGACCTGTTGCCATTCGCCTTCGCGCTTAATCATCGGCACGGTGAGACGATCCGCGCCATTGAGACCAGCATAGCTGAAGCGGTCACGATCCGAGATCCAAGTCTCGTTGACGGCCTCGTTATCATTCGGATGCACGCGCATCACCTGACCGCGCCGCACATGCAGCCGCAGGTTGGAGCCGAGTCCATCGTGTGGGGCGATGCTGTCGCGTCCGGTCAGCTCCCAGGGCCGCGCGGTGAAGCGATAGGGCTTGGAGGTCAGCGCCCCGACCGGACAGAGGTCGATGACGTTGCCCGCCAGCTCGTGCGTGACCGCATGGGCGATATAGGTGCCGATGCGCATGTCCTCGCCGCGTCCGGTTGCACCCAGCTCGCGCACACCGGCGATCTCGGCACAGAAACGCACGCAGCGGGTGCAATGGATGCAGCGCGTCATATCAGTGGCAATCAGCGGCCCGAGATCCTCGTCCAGCACCACGCGCTTGCGCTCGCTAAAACGCGAGACATCGCCGCCATAGCCCATCGCCACATCCTGCAACTCGCACTCGCCGCCCTGATCGCAGATCGGGCAGTCGAGCGGATGGTTGATGAGCAGGAATTCCATAGTGGCACGCTGGGCTTCAATCGCTTTGGGCGAGCGTGTCCAGACTTTTAAGCCCTCACCGACTGGGGTCGCGCAGGCCGGCACCGGCTTGGGGAAGGGACGCCCCCCCTGCTCGGCCTCGACCAGGCACATCCGGCAGTTCGCCGCGATGGACAGCTTTTTGTGATAGCAGAACCGGGGGATCGAAATGCCCTCACGATCGGCGACCGCAATGATCATCTCGCCCGGCGCTGCCTCGCAGACGCGGCCATCGATCTCGATGTTGATCTTGTCCGTCATCAAAACCTTTCCGGTTGAAAGCCGGCCCTAATGATGTAGGGGCGGAATTTTTGAATGGGCACCGGCTTTTCACCGGCGGGGCCTGATGGCTCTGCTCCTGAATGGAGCCTTTAGCGATGATGCCGCTATTGCGGTGCGACACGCTTTAATGTTTTTCTTTGCTCGTTTCCATACTTCAGCGTAGGAGCATCGGCTATGACCAGTAGCGATTCGTTCGGCCAAGCGACGCTAGAGCTAGGAGCTAGAAATGCGGCGATCGAAACAATGACGGATGCCCGCTGCTTAGTTAGCTTGCGGTTTTCAACTGTCTCAGCAAGCCGTCATATTGGGCATGAGTTCCCACCCAAAACCACACGATTTTTTCGCCACTCAAAACTCCGACTGCTCTGTAATCTTTCGTAATACGCACGGAGTAAATTGGAAGACTCGAATGAACTCTTTTGAAGTTCAAACTTGGATACCACGGATCTTCACGAAATAAGGCATAGGCATCTTTGGCCTTACCTTGAATATCGTGCGGCAATACCCGAAAGCATTTCCAGAATTTTTCGGTGGCTTTTGATATCACAGTTTATTAAAGTCTAGCTCTGTTGTCATGCCTTGCGCTTCCTCCCGCAGAGCCTCGACAGCCATCTGAGCTAAAAAGTCTTCCGATTCAGCAAAAAGCTCATCCCATTTTTTTTCTGACTCAATCTCATCAAGAAGTGTTCTAGCAAGAATATTTTGCTCTAAAGCGGGAAGCTTTGAAGCAAGATCAAAAGCTTTTTCAAGCAGACTAGTCATGGCACTTAATCTTTTATACTCAGCTTTTTAAAATCTATGGCTTTGATATAAAAACAAAGAAATCGCATCAGATGACCGGACAGTATTCTGGTAGCGGAATTGGCTTGCCGTGCGCTTCTGCGGAGGCCAACCAGCTTTCCTTGGCTTTCAGAACTTCCGTCAACGCTTCGTTCGGCGTTTCGCCGAATGCAGAACACGCTTTCAAATCCGGAATGTCCGCAATGTAGCCATCATCTTCATCGCTATAAAAGATGTTGACGTGATAATCTTTCATGATTCGTCTTCCAGTTGAAAATTGTGAATTTCTGCCAATTGGAGCAATTGCTTGACTTGATATGGCTTCGCCTTGCCCTGCAAATCCTGCAGATTCAACAATTCCGGAATCTTCGGATGAACGAAAATGTGATGACTTCCATTCACTCTGTCCAGTCGGAACCCAAAAGCTTCAGCTATTGCTACTGCTTCCGAAAACTGGATATTCTTGGAACCGGATAGCAGTTTCAAGAGAAGCTTGCGCTTTTTCATAAGTTGAAGACAAACTCAGCTTCACGACGCCTTTTGTTTGTTTGGAGCCTAACGCTAGATTCATCAGTGCTGCTGTTCGCGGCATCCAGTGCAAAACTTCGTTAGTGCTATATTAAACGTGGTCTGTCCCGATTTTTCCGCTGAAATAATTTGAACCTGACCCCCATTTTCCCCATTTTCTCCCATTTTCTTCGACCCCCATTTTCCATTTCACTGCTCCATTTCAGTGATTTTCCATTTACCAATAATCTTATGCATTATTAGACCACCAAAATAAAGGACTGACACTACTTCTAACGCCAGCCTCAGCCGCCGCGAGCGTAGCGAGCGGTCGGACTGGAGACGTTTGTTAGGCGATTGATTACAGGTTGATTTGGCGCTTGGAAAATAATTTCAACCAGACCCCTTCTTTCAACCAGACCCCTTCTTTCCTTCTTTACCTTCTTTAATTTCTTTTAATTTTTAATTCTAATTCCTTTAATTCCTTTAATTCCTAATTACAGTAACTTGTACTAAAAGAGCTGTAAGACAAGAATCCTTTATTGTTTGCTGCTTGATTACAAGCTAATCCACACATTAAACTAACTTTTGCTTCGAGATCACGATTTCCAAGATTCACACCCTGATAAACATTTTTTGTTAAAATTGCACACTGTCTTGATGATTTCCCAACACCTACGCGATAACATGCATCATAAATTTTATATATCGTTTGACAGGGGTTAGAACTAGATGATGAAGATGATGAAGGCGTACTTGAAGAGCGTTCTACATAATGAATTGTTTCGGTTGTACAACCTGATAAACATGCCCCAGAAATTAACGCATGCATCAAAATAATTTTTCTGATTTTTGTTACGTGTTTCATATATCACCCTTTTACGTTTTTCGCAGTTATGCTGGCTGGGTTGCCAAAAGTGGCAACGCGACTACAGTAACTCAGGCTTGCATCAAGCCGCAACACTCCGCCCATGCTCAATCATATAAGCAAACTCATGCCGGTAATGCTTGAGGAAACTCTGCACCGGCATTGCCGCTGCATCGCCCTGCCTAACGACCAAGCTCACCGGCGGCAATGGAGCGTAGCGGAATTGCCGTTTGAAAGCAGCGTATTGTCAGGTATGCTATCAACTAGAACCATTTCTTCAATTAAAGTTTCTGGCGCAATATCTTGTTCGTGCGGCCAAGTAATAGCGCCGAAAAGAATGCTTACCTGATTAAAATAGTGTTTATCTTTCAGTTCTCGGAAAACACCTCGATCAAGGTAAGGCGTTATATCAAAGACACCTTTACGACCATCTTCAATTTCAACATAAATGCGATAATTGAATAAAGGTTTAACGACTTTTGCATCCCAGTACATACAAAACCTCACAGCGGACTAATTTTATATGGTTCCTCTCCATTAACTGCTAACTCCTAATTAGCCATCAACACTCCGCCCATGCTCAATCATATAAGCAAACTCATGCCGATAATGCTTGAGGAAACTCTGCACCGGCATCGCCGCCGCATCGCCTAACGCGCAAATCGTCTTACCGCCAATTCGACCGGCAACACTCTCTAATAACTCTAAATCTTCAGGTCGGCCTTGACCGTCTAAAATGCGCTTGATGACCCGCGCCAACCAACCCGTCCCCTCACGACAGGGTGTACATTGCCCACAAGATTCGTGCATATAAAAATGCGCCAAATTGTGCAGCACCCGCACCATGCAGGTTCCTTCAGCAATCACAATCACCGCCCCCGAGCCGAGCATCGAACCCGCCTTAGCGATGGAATCATAATCCATATCAACATCCATCATGATGTCACCCGGTACCACCGGCACCGAAGAACCACCCGGAATCACCGCCTTCAGCTTGCGCCCATCTTTCACGCCGCCAGCCATTTCCAACAACGCACGAAATGGCGTACCCAACGGCACTTCAAAATTATTCGGCGCATTGACATGCCCTGACACTGAAAACAGCTTCGGCCCGCCATTATTTGGCCGACCTTGCTCTAAAAACCACTGTCCGCCTTTTTCCAAAATCACCGGAATTGACGCCAGCGACTCAGTATTATTGATCGTCGTCGGTCGCCCATAAAGACCGCATTGCGCCGGAAATGGTGGCTTATAACGCGGCTGACCTTTTTTGCCTTCAATAGATTCCAGAAGCGCCGTTTCTTCACCGCAAATATAGGCACCAGCGCCCATGTGTGCATAAAGATTGAAATCAATTCCCGATCCCTGAATATCGCGCCCGAGCAAGCCGGCGGCATAGGCCTCACGCACCGCGTCCTCGAACCGCGCGATCGGCTCATAGAACTCGCCGCGAATATAGTTGTAACCCACGGTCGCGCCGATGCAATACCCCGCAATCGCCATCCCCTCGATCAACTGATGCGGGTTGTAGCGCAGAATATCGCGATCCTTACAGGTACCCGGCTCGCCCTCGTCGGAATTGCAGACGATATATTTCTGCCCCGGCGCATTACGCGGCATGAAGCTCCACTTCAACCCGGTCGGAAAGCCCGCGCCGCCGCGCCCACGCAGAGCCGAACGCTTGACCTCTTCAATTAAATCGGCTGGATCGGGACGCTCACGCAAAATACGCTCCCATTGCGCATAACCGCCAAGATCACGATAGGCGGCCAACGTATGCCGAATTGCTACATCGAGATGCTGATTGCGGAAGCAAACGGTATTTTGACGTTCGACCATGATTTACTCCAACCCATCAATCAGCGTATCAAGTGCCTCAGGTGTCAGCTTTTCGTGATAGACCTTATTCAGCATTACTGCCGGTGCATCACGACACGCCCCCAGACATTCGACTTCTTTCAGCGTAAATCGCCCATCCGCCGTAGTTTCGCCAACTTTGACACCGTATTTATGCTCAACATGCTCAATTAATACTTCTGAGCCATTTAACATGCACGAAATACTATTACAGATGCAGACTTTATGCCGACCTTGTGGCTCCAAATCATACATACCGTAAAAAGTTGCGACTTCATAAACTGAAACCGCCGGCATATCCAAATAAGCTGCCAGATCATTCATTAAATCAGTGGTTAGCCAGCCGCCATGCGCATCCTGAAGAATTGACAACGCCGGCATCACCGCCGACTGTTTCCATTCAGGCGGATATTTAGCAATGTGCGCATCAATTGCGGTGCGAATCTCGGGCGTGAATAAGTCAGCCTTATTTACGTCATGCGCGACAGCTTGGGGTGCATTACGAAAGCTCATCAGCGGTCGATCTCCCCGAACACGATATCCAGTGTGCCGATGATGGCTACCACGTCAGCCAGCATGTGACCACGCGACATTTCATCGAGCGCGGCTAAATGCGGAAACCCCGGCGCACGCACTTTGAGACGATAAGGCTTATTCGCCCCATCCGAGACGATATAGCAGCCAAATTCACCTTTCGGCGCTTCAACGGCGGCATAGACCTCGCCCGGTGGCGGACAATAGCCTTCGGTGAATAGCTTAAAGTGATGAATCAAGGCTTCCATGTTGTCCTTGACTTCAGCCCGTTTCGGCGGCACGACCTTATGATCGTCAATCGCCACCGGCCCGGGATTAGCGCGTAGCCACGCGACACACTGCTGAATAATACGATTGGATTGACGCATTTCTTCAATGCGCACTAAATAGCGGTCATAGCAGTCGCCGTTGATGCCAACCGGAATATCAAAATCAACTTGATGATATGCGGCATAAGGCTGCTTTTTGCGTAAATCCCATTCAATGCCTGAACCGCGTAACATCGGGCCGGTGAAGCCAAGCTGCAATGCCCGCTCTGGTGAGACTACGCCGATGCCAACGGTGCGCTGTTTCCAAATACGATTGTCGGTCAGCAGCGTCTCGTACTCATCGACATAATTCGGAAAACGCTCAGTAAAATCTTGAATAAAATCCAGCAGCGACCCATCGCGGGCGCGATTGCGCTGGGCTATTTCACGCGCACTATGCCATTTGGATTTGCTAGCGTCATAGCGCGGCATCTGCTCCGGCAAATCACGATGGACACCGCCCGGACGATAATAGGTCGCGTGTAAACGCGCTCCCGACACCGCCTCATAGCAGTCCATCAAATCTTCGCGCTCGCGGAAGCAATACAAAAACATGCTCATCGCGCCAATATCGAGCGCGTGCGCTCCGAGCCACATCAAATGATTCAGAATGCGCGTGATTTCATCAAATAGCGTGCGGATATACTGCGCCCGCTCCGGCACCTCAATACCGAGCAGCTTTTCAATCGCCCGCACATAGCCGTGCTCATTGCACATCATGGACACATAATCGAGCCGATCCATATAACCAATGCTTTGATTATACGGTTTGTATTCGGCCAGCTTCTCAGTGCCGCGATGCAGCAGCCCGATATGTGGATCGGCGCGTTCGATCACCTCGCCGTCCATCTCCAACACCAACCGCAGCACACCATGCGCTGACGGATGCTGCGGTCCAAAGTTCAGGGTGTAATTGCGAATCTCAGGCATGACGGGTTTCCTCGCCAGAACCGACGTAACGGCTGTCCTCGCGGATCACACGCGGCACCAAGACACGCGGTTCGATTGACACCGGCTCGTAGACAACGCGCTTGAGTTCTGGGTCATAGCGCATCTCGACCTGACCACTGACGGGGAAATCTTTGCGGAACGGATGCCCGATAAAACCATAATCGGTGAGAATGCGGCGCAGATCGGGATGACCTCGGAACAAAATGCCATACAGATCAAAGGCTTCGCGCTCAAACCAATTGGCCGCTGACCACAACGGAATCAACGAATCGACGATTGGCGCATCAACACCAACATGGGTACGCACTCGCAAGCGACGGTTATGCGCAAGCGACAGTAGATGCACCACGACGGCAAAACGCTGCGGATCATCGGCGGCGATTGAACCATCACGATCCACGCCGCGCCCAAAGCCGGTGCTCGATGCCTCCTCGGTCTCCCACTCGGAGTTGCCATAGGCCGCATAATCGACGCCACAGAGATCAATCAGTTGCTCGAAGCGGAAATCGTCGTGATCGCGTAGCGTTTGCGCTACTTCAAGCAGGCGCTCGGCGGGCACAATCAGCGTGAGTTCGCCAAACGCATCGACCAGCTCGAAGTCCGGCGCGGCAAAATGCGCACGAATGGACACGGCGAGCGCATCCACCCTGGCAGTACGGGTCAGGATTTGTGTAGCCATGATCTCTGAACCAGGACGTTAGCGGGCGATGGTATTGGTACGGCGGATTTTTTCCTGCAATTGCAGGATGCCGTAAAGCAGTGCCTCCGCCGTTGGCGGACAGCCAGGGACATAGACATCAACAGGAACGATCCGATCACAGCCGCGCACCACCGCATAGGAATAGTGGTAATAGCCGCCGCCATTGGCGCAGGAACCCATTGAAATGACCCAGCGCGGCTCGGCCATTTGGTCATACACTTTGCGCAACGCTGGTGCCATTTTATTCACCAGCGTTCCAGCGACAATCATCACATCCGACTGACGCGGACTAGGGCGAAAGAGAATGCCGAAGCGGTCAAGGTCATAGCGTGCGGCACCGGCGTGCATCATCTCGACAGCGCAACAGGCCAGCCCAAAGGTCATCGGCCACAGCGAACCGGTACGCGCCCAGTTAATCAGCTTATCAGCGGTCGTCGTAACGACGCCTTCTTCCAGTAAGCCTTCTATTCCCATTCTAAGGCCCCCTTCTTCCACTCATAGATGAAGCCCACGACCAAGATCCCGAGAAACACAACCATGGCCCAGAAGGCAAAGAGGCCCAGCTCACCGAGCGCCACCGCCCAGGGAAACAGGAACGCGATCTCCAGGTCGAAGATAATAAACAGAATGGCGACTAGATAATAGCGAACATCGAATTTCAGACGGGCGCTCTCGAACGCCGCGAAACCGCATTCGTAGGGGGAATCTTTTTCGCTGTCGGGACGCCGTGGGCCGAGCAGATAACCCAGAACCAGCGGGCCTACACCAACCAGAATCCCGACCAGAATGAAGATCAGGATTGGCAGATAGTTGTCGAGCACTCTGTCCCCCTCGCTATCTTAATTTTGTGCGTGCATACATGCGGCGGAATCGGGAGTCTAGTGCAGGGGTTGGCGTGCTGTCAACTTGATCGTCAATTCAAATTATTTGATTTTTCAAACTGTTACAGCCGAATCGCAAACACTCACGCAAAGAAAAACGGCATACCGGATAAACGGTATGCCGTTTGTTATTGGTGCCGACGGCCAGACTCGAACTGGCACGGCTTGCGCCACTACCACCTCAAGGTAGCGTGTATACCAATTTCACCACGTCGGCTAAAACTAACACTGCACTCACATTCATGGCTGCTTATCAGCGGCTGATTCATTGGATTCGGGCGTGCTCGCTGCCGGAGCAACTGCCGGAACATCTGAGTTTGCAGCCGGTTCTGAAGCCGTCGCTGCACTCGGAACGCTTGGAACATCTGAACTCGCTGGACGCGGAGCAGATTCAACCGGAGCAGGTGAAGCGACGACAGCGCCGTCTATTGTATCCATTAAACCAGCTGGTGCGCTAGCCTGAGTTGCATAATAAGCTAATGCCATGCTCGTCAGGAAGAACAACGCCGCTAAAATTGCCGTGATTCGCGTCAAAAACGACCCTGAACCTTGCGCACCAAAGACCGTCGCCGAAGCGCCACTGCCAAAAGCAGCACCGGCATCCGCGCCCTTGCCATGCTGGATCAGCACCAAGCCGATCAAACCCAGCGACAAAAAGACTTGGAGAGCTGTCAGAATCGTTTGCATGCGCTACTCAATAGAAAGACGGAAATCAAGCCGCTGCGTGACCAGCTTGGCAGATCGCCAGAAAATCGTCAGCAACTAATGACGCCCCGCCGATTAAGCCACCATCAATATCCGGCATTGCTAACAGTTCAGCCGCGTTCGACGGTTTCATGCTGCCGCCGTACAAAATGCGCACTGTGGCACCAATTGCGGCATCACGCTCGCTCAAGCGCGTGCGAATAAAAGCGTGTACTTCCTGTGCTTGTTCGGGAGTCGCTGTTTTGCCGGTACCGATTGCCCAGACTGGCTCATACGCGATCTCAAGCTGTGCAAAGGACGCAATGCCGTTTGCAGCGATGATTGCATCGATCTGTCGAGCAATCACGGTTTCCATAAACCCTTGTTCGCGTTGTTCGAGTGTCTCGCCAACGCAAAGAATCGGCGTCATGCCTGCCGACATCACCATAGCCAATTTCTTGGCGACAATAACATCAGTCTCGCCGTAATAGTCACGCCGCTCAGAATGGCCACAGATCACATAGCGGCAACCAAACTCATTGAGCATCGTTGCTGAAATCTCGCCGGTATAAGCGCCGCTCGCTTCGGTGCAGACGTTCTGCGCTCCGAGATGGATGCTTGCGCCTGATAGCAAACGCTGACTGAGTTCCAGAAATACAAAGGGCACACAGACCGCAATGTCGGCCTGATTCATCCCAGTCGAACCGGCGATAACACCCTGAATCAGCGCCTCAGCACTGGCGCGGGTGCCATTCATCTTCCAGTTACCTGCGATCAGGGGCTGGCGCATGGCGATACGGCTGCTCCATTTAACTTGAGCGAACGTGCTCAATGGATTTATCTGCACTTGGTTGACGCGGCACACCGCCCAACTCAAGCCCTTGACGCTCAGTAGCGCCGGATTCCCTCAATCGATCAGGCTCTCCAGAGAGAGGGTTCATCCCCTTACGGTAAAGCGCCAAACCGAAGCCTGACCACTTGCAATGTCCTCTATCAGCTCGTCGTTAAACCGCTGTTAGCGGTCTCAAGCAATGCTCATCCTGAGCATCTGTCAATACGTTTGAGCAAAAATCAGCGATCAGTTAGCGGCTTTATGTTGGTTGCTTAGAGACGAGCGACTCGAAGCGAGCCAATAATTATAAATATTTCTGTGCGTTACGCAAGTGCTGTGTGTGGCTGCGCGTGCAATGTCACGCCGCTCAAAGCGTCGTGACCAGAATAACCATCCCCTTAAACGTCATACCCCAGCACCGGTGCCAGCCAGCGTTCCGCCTCAGCTAACGTCATCCCCTTGCGTTGCGCGTAATCGGCGACCTGATCGCGCTGAATACGCCCAACACCAAAATATCGCGCCTCGGGATGGGCAAAATACCAACCCGACACCGCCGCCGTTGGCAACATCGCAAAATTCTCAGTCAAGGTGATCCCAACACGCCGCTCCGGTTCCAGCAGCGTCCAGAGCGTGCCTTTTTCGGTATGATCGGGGCAGGCAGCATAGCCCGGCGCGGGACGAATACCCTGATAGCGTTCAGCGATTAGTTGCGCATTGGTAAGCTGTTCATCAGGCGCATAGCCCCAATAACGGGTACGCACCAGTTGATGCAGCCGCTCGGCGAAGGCTTCGGCCAGCCGATCAGCGAGCGCCTTGAGCATAATCGCGCTGTAATCGTCGTGATCGGCCGCAAAACGGGCTAAATGCGCGTCGATTCCGACCCCAGCCGTGACCGCAAACGCCCCGATCCAATCAGCGCGACCGCTCGCCGCCGGCGCGATGAAATCAGCGAGACAAAAGTTCGGCTGATTACGTCCGGCATCGCGGGGCATCTGCTGGCGCAGGTGGTGCAGCGTCGCCAACGGTTGCGTCCGCGCCGCATCAGCATAGAGCGCCAGATCATCGTCTCCGACCCCATTGGCCGGAAAGAACCCGAACACAGCGCGGGCTTGCAACCAGCGTTCGTCCACTAACTGCGTCAAAAACGCCTGCGCATCGGCATAGAGTTTACGCGCCTCCATGCCGATGACGGCATCGTCGAGAATCTCAGGGAAACGGCTATGCGCCAGCTCCCATGCACGGAAAAACGGCAGCCAATCAATGGTTTGTACCAAATCGGCAAGCGGAAAATCGCTCAAAGTTGCAATCACCGCGCCGCCGCTGTGCTCGACTTCGAGCGACCAGGGCGCAGCATCACGAAAATCAGGATCGAGCAACGCCGGTTGAAGCGGCACTGCGGTCGCCCAGTCGAACGCCAGTCGATTGGCTCGCGCTGCGGCGATGGGCATGGATTGACGCGCCGACGCTTTCCCAGCACGTTCGCGACAAATCCGCGCATACTCATCGGAGATCGTCGCGAGATAGGCCGGGCGCAATTCATCACTCAACAGATTGGACGCTACACCGACCGCACGCGACGCATCTGGTACATAAATCACCGGCGCGGTGCGCTGTGGCGCAATTTTGAGCGCAGTATGCAGTTTTGATGTTGTCGCGCCGCCAATTAACAGCGGAATGTCTAAGCCGACACGCGGCAATTCTTTTGCGACATGCACCATTTCATCGAGCGATGGGGTAATTAACCCAGACAGGCCGATGATATCGACCTGTTCTTCGCGGGCGCGTTGCAAAATGGTTTCGGCTGGAACCATTACGCCGATGTCAATAACATCGTAATTATTACATTGCAACACCACGCCGACGATATTTTTACCAATGTCATGGACATCGCCTTTCACCGTCGCCATCAAAATCCGGCCATTGCTTTTAGCCACATTGCCCGAGGCCAATTTTTCGGCTTCGAGAAATGGCTGCAAATAAGCAACGGCTTTTTTCATCACCCGCGCTGATTTCACCACCTGCGGCAAAAACATCTTGCCTTCGCCGAATAGATCACCGACATAATTCATACCCGCCATCAGCGGCCCTTCAATTACGGCAAGCGGCTGACCGAGTGCGAGGCGAGCTTCTTCAGTGTCTTGATCGATATAATCGGTTAAGCCTTTAACCAGCGCATGTTTTAATCGCGCTTCGACCGGCCAGCTCCGCCATTCTTGCTCCGCGCTACTAATTTCAACACTGCCATCACCTTTATATTTAGGCGCAAGCTCTAATAATCGCTCGGTACTATCGGGGCAGCGATTGAGAATCACATCCTCGACCGCTTCGCGCAAGTCATCGGGCAGATCGGCATAGATGGCTAACTGACCGGCATTGACAATGCCCATATCCATGCCAGCTTTGACCGCGTGATAAAGAAACACGGCATGAATGGCTTCGCGCACCGGATTATTGCCCCGGAACGAGAATGACACATTCGACACGCCGCCCGAAATCAGCGCATGGGGCAGGGTGCTTTTGATTGCGCGGGTTGCTTCGATAAAATCAACCGCATAATTATTATGCTCGTCGATGCCAGTCGCAACGGCAAAGATATTTGGATCAAAAATAATCTCTTCCGCCGGAAACCCAACCTGTTCGGTTAATAATCGATAGGCACGGGTGCAAATCTCAATTTTGCGGGCTTGAGTATCAGCTTGTCCGATTTCATCGAACGCCATGACAATCACCGCCGCGCCATAACGTCGGCAGAGTCGCGCTTGTTCGAGAAATTTCGCCTCGCCTTCTTTGAGCGAAATCGAATTCACAATCGGCTTGCCTTGCACGCATTTTAAGCCAGTTTCGATCACTTCCCATTTTGAGGAATCAATCATCACCGGCACTTTGGCAATATCCGGCTCGGCGGCGACTAAATTCAAAAAGCGATGCATAGCGGCGACGGCATCGAGCAAGCCTTCATCCATATTGATGTCAATGACTTGCGCACCGTTTTCGACCTGCTCTAGCGCGACACTTAATGCGGTGTCGTAATCACCCTCTTGAATCAACTTTTTAAAGCGTGCCGAGCCGGTAACATTGGTGCGCTCGCCGACATTCACGAAAAAGGATTCGGCGCTGATGTTGAGCGGCTCTAATCCCGACAGCCGACAGGCCGGTGCGAGCTGTGGCAGCGGGCGCGGTGCGTACTCGGCGACGGCAGCAGCAATGGCGCGGATGTGATCGGGCGTGGTGCCGCAGCAGCCGCCGACGATATTGAGAAAGCCCGACCGCGCCCAGTCAGCAATTTCGGTCGCCATTTGCTCAGGGCTGAGATCATAGCCGCCGAGTTCGTTCGGCAAGCCGGCGTTGGGATGGGTCGAGACGTGACAGTCGGCGATCCGCGCCAATTCTTCGAGATATTGGCGCAGTTCGTAGGGGCCGAGGGCACAATTGAGGCCAATACTGAGCGGCGCGGCATGGCGCAGTGAGTTGTAAAACGCCTCGGTGGTCTGGCCAGTGAGGGTGCGCCCGGATTGATCGGTGATGGTGCCGGAGAGCAAAATCGGGCGCTCGCAGCCATCTTGGTCAAACACCTGTTTGACGGCAAAAATAGCGGCTTTGGCGTTGAGCGTGTCGAAAATAGTCTCGATCAGGATCAGATCCGCACCGCCCGCGATCAAGCCGCGTGTCGCTTCGGCATAGGACGTGACTAGCGTGTCGAAATCGATATTGCGCTGCCCAGGATCGTTGACATCGGGCGAGATGGACGCGGTGCGATTGGTCGGCCCGAGCACGCCAGCAACAAAGCGCGGTTTTTCTGGCGTGGAATAGGCATCGGCACAGGCCCGCGCCAACTGCGCGGCGGTAACATTGATCTCATAGGCCAGTGCTTCCATGCCGTAATCAGCCATTGAGACCTGTGTCGCATTAAAACTATTGGTCTCGATGATGTCGGCCCCGGCGTCGAGATAGGCGCGATGAATGCTGCCGATCACGTCCGGACGGGTGAGCACCAACAGATCGTTATTGCCTTTGAGATCGCGTGGCCAAGCAGCGAACCGCTCGCCGCGATAATCCGCTTCGGTCAAGCCGTGACGCTGGATCATGGTGCCCATCGCGCCGTCAAGAATCAGAATGGAACGTGCCAAACGTTCGCGGATCAAATCATTACAATCAGTCATAACTCAACTCGGCTCAACTTAACCAGTCGGCACGCCCAACGCGCCAAAGTGCGAAACAATACCACGCGCCCGCGCTGCGGTTACGCGATCCGCGTTGCGTGCAAAGACGGTGAACCGGGCGCTGAAATCGCCGCAAAAACCGCTAAAAACGTGCCCGAAACGTCCGCTCGCGTTATGCTACAACCTAAAAAATAGCCATCTATTTATCCATCCATGACAACGGTGCCCATCGAGGCTCGGGAAATCATCGCACCATGACCACGTCTTCTACATTACGCATGTTTTTTACATCAGCCTCGTTCAAGACCGGCATCGGATTACTGATCGCATGGGGTCTGGTTGGATGCGATAGCCTCTCGCGCTTAACCATGCGCTCGGCGCCCGCCCCGACTGAAACTGTGGTTGAGGAAGCGCCAGCAGTTGCTCCAGAGCCGCTGCCGACAACGGCCGCGCCGCCCGAGGTCGATAACATTGCCGCCGAACTGGAAAAAGAAAGCAAAAACACCAAGCTCTCTAGTCCGCTCTATGAGTGGAAAGGCGACGGGCGCAAGATTACGCGCATTGTCGTCAATACTACGGAACAGAAAGCGCGGTTTTATGCCGGTGATGAGCAGGTCGGCTGGAGCACAGTCGCCACCGGCTTGCCAAAATATCCGACCCCGACCGGACGGTTTCAGGTCAGCGAAAAAGTCGAAAACAAACGCTCCAATCTTTACGGCAAGGTCTACGGCAAGGGCGGGCGCGTGCTGCACTCCAGTGCTAAACGCGGGCGTGATGCCATTCCCGCTGGAGCGCGGTTTGAAGGGGCGCGGATGCCGTTTTTCATGCGCCTGACTGAAGATGGTGTCGGTTTGCACGCTGGCCCGATCCCCAATCCTGGGCAACCGGCCTCACATGGTTGCATTCGGATGCCGAGCAAGCTCGCGCCCGTATTGTTTAAGCATGTTTCGCACGGTACTCCCGTGACTATCGAAGGTAAGGGGCCGAATTACGGCGATTATGTGGCGCGTCAGCGTGCCAACGCGACTCGCCGGGTTGCCGCGCAACGCGCTGCCACCGCTGCGCCCAAATCGCAACCAGCGGCAAAGCCACAACCAACGCCGACGGTTGCAGCCAAGCCGAAGCAGCCGGTGGTCGCGGCGGCGGAATCGCACGCAGTCGCCAAAGCGCCAGCGGTTGTCGCCACGCCGACGCTCGATCCAGCGAACACCCGCGAGACGCGCCTGTTAGAGCCGACCCCTGCGCCCGCTGCGGCTGAGGCGACGGCTAACGCGCCCACGCCGACCGCTGAGGCAGCGCGGGTGCAGCCGTTCGCGCCGCCGGTTCCACCCGCAGCACTCACTCCAACCCCAGCGCCCGCGATGATCAAGCCGGAACCGGCGGCAACTGCGGCACTGCCGCCCGCGCCGGTGATGCCTGTCACCCCGCCGCCCGCTGCACCCAGCGCACCGCAACCTGCGCCGCGCACCGAGAGCATTCCGCTCACGCTGCCGCCGCCGAAGCCAGCGGCAGTCGCACCCGCGCCGACGCCCGCTGCACCACCAGCCGTAGAAATTGTTGAAGCCCCGGCAACGCCGGCCCCGGTGCCGAAGCCGGTTGAAGCCAGCGCACCTGCGCCAGCACCGGCCCCGACGCCAACACCAGCTCCAGCACCGAAACCGGCTGAACCTGCTCCGGCACCGGCTTCGGCACCCGCACCCGCACCCGCTCCATGAACGACGAGTTTCCGCTCGATCCCGACCTCTGCCACCTCAATCACGCCGCTGTTGGCCCCTGGCCAGCGCGGGCGGTGGCAGCGGTCACACAGTTTGCGCAAGACAACGCGCAGCACGGTTCGCGTCACTATCCGGCTTGGCTCGCAGTCGAGCAGCGCGTGCGCGAACGGCTCGCTTGGCTGATCGGAGCCGAGCACGCGGCAGATATCGCACTGGCCAAAAACACCTCAGAAGCACTGTCGGTCATTGCTCACGGATTATCCTGGACAGCGGGTGATTCTATCGTCGGCATCGCGCAGGAATTTCCGTCAAATCGCGTGGTGTGGGAATCGCTCGCGCCACAGGGTGTGACATGGCGGGCGCTCGATCTGACACATGCGACCGATCCAGAAGCCGATCTGATGGCGCTGTGCGATGCGTCAACGCGGATGCTGGCCGTCAGTTGGGTGCAATATGCTTCGGGTATGCGACTCGATTTGGCGCGGCTTGGGGCTTGGTGTCGCGCTCAAAACATTTTGCTATGCGTGGATGCAATTCAAGGACTTGGCGCTGTCCCCTTTGATTTGCGCGAAATTCCCGCCGATTTTGTCGTTGCCGATGGACACAAATGGTTACTTGGCCCCGAAGGGCTGGCGCTGTTTTATGTGCGACCGGCACTGCGCGAACGGCTAACCTTGCGTCAATTTGGTTGGCACATGCTTGCGCACGCGGGCGATTTTGAGCGTACTGACTGGACACCGGCAACCGATGCGCGGCGCTTTGAGTGTGGCAGCCCGAATCTGCTCGGCGCACATGCACTCGACGCTAGTCTCTCGCTGTTTGCGGACACTGGCATGGACACTGTCTGGCAACAGTTGCAAGCCCGCACCGCCTATCTGATCGACTTACTCGACCGGCGCGGCTTTGAATTACTCACCCCGCGTGCAGTAACGCGCCGTGCTGGAATTATTACCTTTCGTGTTCCAGGCGTCGCCGCTGCCCAACTCTATCCCGAACTCATGGCGCGAGGCTTGCTCTGCGCCCAGCGTGGCGGCGGCATTCGCTTCTCACCGCATTTTTATACACCGTTCGAGGTTATTGAGCGGGCGCTGGCGCGGCTTGATGACAGCCTCGCGTGACCGCTGGATGCTGTGGTCGTGCAATCAAAAGGGCCGCACACGGCGAACGTTCAGACCAAAAAGCGATAAACTGATACGGTGTGCGCGTGTGCGCTTGGCTCGACACCAGCGTCGGAACACCGATTGGTTATCACTAAGTTCCGGCACTCTTGAAATAAGCCGATGGGCTTAAACTGCGAGTAATCAGCCGATGAGACCACTGAAATACCGTGTCCGCCCCGGCAATTGGGAAATCGCCGGTGCGACGGTCATGGACGGCGGTGTCAATTTTTGCGTGCTATCGCGCTACGCTGAACGGATGCAATTGCTGCTGTTTGAATGCGCAACTAGCCCGGATCCCTATGAAGTCATTCAGCTTAATCCTCGGGTTAATCGCACCTTCTTTTTCTGGCATATCTTTATTGAGCATTTACCAGAAGGCACTTTTTATAATTGGCGTGCTGATGGTACAGCCGATTTACGCACCACCGGCAGTCGGTTAGCGGTCGAAAAAGCACTGCTTGATCCCTGGGCAACAACCATTAGTGATCGGCTCTGGGATCGCGCCGCCGCCTCACGTCCGGGTGATAACGTCGAAACCGCTATACGCGGTCAAGTGGTGCGCGATGACTATGATTGGGAGGATGATAAACCGCTGTTTATTCCGCTCAGTCAAGCGGTTATTTATGAACTACACGTCGGCGGTTTTACCCGTCATCCCTCATCTGGCGTCGCCCATCCGGGCACCTTTGCCGGTATTATCGAAAAAATCCCCTATCTCCAAGACTTAGGCATTACGCATGTTGAATTGATGCCAGTCATGGCCTTTGATCCGCAAGATGTGCCACCGAATACAGCGCGTCTCGGGCTGGAAAATTATTGGGGCTATAGCACGCATAGCTTTTTTGCCCCACATCCCGGATTTGCCATCGATGCCAGTCATGCGCGTGATGAATTCCGTGACATGATTAAAGCCTTTCATAAAGCTGGCATCGCCGTGATTTTAGATGTGGTGTTTAATCACACGGCTGAAGGTGGCGCTGGCGGGCCAATTATCAGTTTTAAGGCTTTCGGCAACGAGATTTTTTATCACCTTGATTTTGAAGATCGCAGTCAATACCGTGATTATACCGGTTGCGGTAATACCATGAACTGCAATCATCCACTGGTGACGCGGTTTTTAATCGACGCGCTGCTATATTGGACACGACGGATGCATGTTGATGGCTTCCGCTTTGATTTAGCCAGCGCCTTAGCACGCGGTGAAGATGGCAACCCGCAATATCATGCGCCGGTATTATGGGCAATTGAACTCTCGCCGTCACTCAATCGCGCCCATATTATTGCTGAAGCCTGGGATGCGGCGGGCTTATATCAGGTCGGTGATTTTCCTGGCTATCGCTGGACAGAATGGAATGGACGCTATCGTGATGTGATTCGCAGTTTTGTGCGCGGTGATTTTGGATTAGTGCCGGAAGTGGCAACCCGATTAGCTGGATCGAGTGATATGTATGAAGGCCGTAATCGGCTGCCGATGAATTCAATCAATTTTGTTACCTGCCATGATGGTTTTACGCTCTGTGATCTGGTGAGCTATGACCACAAACACAACGAAGCCAATGGCGAGGATAATCGCGACGGTCACGATCACAATTTAAGCTGGAATTGTGGCTATGAAGGGCCGACCGAGAATCCTGATATTCAGCGATTGCGGCGACAACAGGCGCGGAATTTCATCAGCATTCTGATGCTCAGTCAGGGCGTACCGATGTTATTAGCAGGCGATGAGGTCTTTCGCACCAAACGCGGTAATAATAATACCTACTGTCAAAATAATGAATTATCCTGGTCAGATTGGCGATTGCTTGAAACAAACCGCGATATTTTGGAATTTGTCCGCGCCTTGATTGCGCTGCGGCGGCGACATCCGGCGTTAATGCGTGATCGCTTTTTGACCGGCCAGCCTGAATATGGTCAGACATTGCCAGATATTACCTGGCATGGAGTGCGTTTAAATCAGCCGGATTGGGATACGCCAACCAATCGCGTTTTAGCTTTTACATTGGCCGGAAAAATTGAGGATGAGCCGCCCTTGCATGTCATGCTTAATATGGGCAGTGCCGCGTATCGCTTTGAATTGCCGGTCATTAACGGGCGGCACTGGTGTTTGGCGGTTGATACGACGCCTGATGGTGGATTAGTCGTGCCGCCAGAAGCACAGCAGCCATTATTAGGGGATCGGTTTACGCTTAATGCGCATGGAGTGGCGGTGTTGGAAGCGCGAACGGGTTAGAGTGAATGAATATTAACGTGAAACCATTGAAATTTCCGCACGATTTTCTTAATCAATTCATCTGTGGCAATGCCGTAGAGGTGATGCAGCAGCTTCCCGATCAGTCGGTTGATTTAGTGGTGACATCGCCGCCCTATAATCTGAAAAACTCGACCGGCAATGGAATGAAAGATGGGCGCGGTGGCAAATGGTCGAATGCGGCGCTGGTCAAAGGCTATGCGAATTATGACGATAATCTACCGCATGATGCCTATGTTGCGTGGCAACGGGCGTGCTTGACAGAAATGCTGCGGATTATTCCTGAGCATGGCGCGATTTTTTATAATCATAAATGGCGCGTACAAGCTGGTTTATTGCAAGATCGACAAGATATTGTGTCGGGGTTTCCGGTTCGGCAGATTATTATCTGGAAGCGTAAAGGCGGGATTAATTTTAATCCTGGATATTTTTTGCCAACTTATGAAGTAATTTATTTGATTGCGAAACCGCAATTCGAGTTGGTAAAAAAAGCTAATGCCTATACGGATGTGTGGGAATTTTGTCAGGAAAGCAAAAATAAACATCCTGCGCCCTTTCCTGAAGATTTGATTGAGCGGATTATCGCTTCAACCAACGCACAGATTATTCTTGATCCGTTTATGGGGTCAGGAACAACAGCAGTGGTTGCCAAAAAGTTGAATCGTCAGTTTATCGGGATTGATATTTCGCCGGAGTATTGTCGTATGGCGCAAGAACGATTAGAAAATCCAGCTTCGATTTTTAGGTCAAAAAGCAAGAACACCGAAATCGATCAGGTTTCTCTATTTGAATCAATGGAGAACAAATGAAAACTTATACAAAAGAAACCCTAATTGAAGCACTAGTTAATATTCGTGATCGTGGCTGGATTGAGACTCAAAGAAAGAATAATGATGGTGGCGTAGGGAATACGTTAGAAGATCTTTTAGGAATAGAAGAAAATAATCTGCCGATTCCAAATGCCGCTGAATGGGAGCTTAAAGCCCAGAAAAAAGATACTACCTCTTTGATAACGTTGTTTCACATGGAGCCATCGCCACGCGCATATAAATTTGTGCCTTTAATTTTGTTGCCTGAGTTTGGCTGGGCGCATCAAGCGGCAGGTCAACGGTATGAGAAAAGTGAAAAAAGTTTTCGACAGACTATCAATGCTGCAAACTATAGCAATAGAGGTTTCATTATTAAGGTCGATAGAAATGAGAGAAAAATCTTAGTTGATTTTGATTGTCGCCATATTGAAAGCGATGCCCATTCTGAATGGATTAAGTTAGTTTCACAGAAAATTCTTAGCCCAAAACCGTATTGGGGTTTTGATGACTTATACCATAAAGCCGGAACAAAGCTGCATAACTGCTTTTTTGTTTTAGCAGAATCGAAAATAATCAATGGCTTGCTGCATTTTCACTATCAAGACATTTATATGTTAAAGAAATTTGATTTAGAAAAATTTATTGATGCCATTGATAAAGGCCGCATTTATGTTGATTTTGACGCAAGAACCGGACACAATCACGGAACAAAATTTAGATTAAAAAGAGATGCTTTGATTAGTTTGTATGAAGAGGTCAAGAAAATATAAAAACTTTATTTTTTACTTACTTATTTCCTAATTCAAAACCCACAGGTATTCACCATGCAAATCGGCATGATTGGCTTAGGGCGCATGGGCGCAAATATGGTACGGCGCTTGCTCCGCGCTGGGCATCAATGCGTTGTTTATAACCGCAATCCCGCCAAAGCACAGGCGCTGGTCGAGGCCGGAGCCATCGCCATCAGCGATTTAGCCGCATTTCGGGCACAACTCACCGCGCCGCGTCATATCTGGTTGATGGTGCCCGCCGCCGCTGTGAGCGGTGTGATTGAGGAGCTGCTGCCACATCTCGACGCAGATGACACCCTGATCGACGGCGGCAATTCACATTATCAGGACGATCTGCGCCACGCCGAACGTCTGCGCTCGTTCGGTCTGCATCTAGTTGATTGCGGCACCAGCGGCGGTGTTTGGGGACTCGAACGCGGGTATTGCCTGATGATCGGCGGTGAAACGGCGGTTGTCGAACGACTCGATCCGATCTTTGCCGCGCTCGCGCCCGGAGTCGGCAGCATCCCGCGCACCGCTGGACGCGCTGGCCCGCCGAGCCGCGCCGAACAGGGCTATCTACATTGCGGGCCGCATGGCGCGGGGCATTTTGTCAAAATGGTGCATAACGGCATCGAATATGCGCTGATGGGCGCGTATGCTGAGGGATTTAACCTGTTGCGCCATGCCGGAAGCGGGCGCAGTGACCGTGCCCACGACGCCGAAACCGCCCCGCTCGCTCATCCCGAACACTATCAATATGATTTGCCGCTGGCCGATGTCGCCGAATTGTGGCGACGCGGCAGCGTCATCGCGTCGTGGTTGCTCGATCTCACGGCCAATGCGCTCCAAGAGGATGCGCAACTCAGTGCCTTCGGCGGGCGCGTTTCTGACTCCGGCGAAGGCCGTTGGACAGCTCTGGCCGCCATTGAAACCGGCACGCCCGCGCCGCTGCTGACGACGGCGCTCTATGAACGCTTCACTTCACGCGGCGAAGGCGATTTCGCCAACCAACTGCTTTCGGCGATGCGCTACCAGTTTGGCGGACATCACGAACAACCACAGGATTGATGGATATGATGCCAGCCGCGCCGCCGCTGATTCTCGCTTCTACTTCACCCTATCGGCGCGAGCTGCTCGAACGCCTCGGCTTGCCGTTCACCACTGTTGCGCCAGCGGTGGACGAACACCGATTGCCCGACGAACCAGCAGCACAGCTTGTGCAACGGCTGGCTGAAGCCAAAGCCCGCGCTGTCGCCGTGAGCCATCCTGATGCGCTCATCATCGGTTCCGATCAAGTCGCCTGTCTCGATGATGCCATCCTCGGCAAGCCCGGCAATCGCGCCAACGCGCTGGCGCAACTCGAACGCGCTTCGGGGCGCTCGGTGCTGTTTCAAACTGGACTTTGTTTGCTCGATGCCCGCACTGGCCAGGCGCAAACGCTGGTTGAACCCTTCCGTGTTCATTTTCGCCCCCTCAGTCGCGCCCAAATCGTCGGCTATCTCGACCGCGAACGCCCCTACGATTGCGCCGGCAGTTTTAAATCAGAAGGACTCGGAATCGCCCTCTTTGCGCGGCTCGAAGGCGCTGATCCGACGGCGCTCATCGGACTGCCGCTGATTCGGCTCATCGCACTGCTGGAAGCAGCCGGACAGGATCCGCTCGGCAGCAGTTGATCCCTTTTGATCGCCCGCGTGCGCGAACGCCTTGCAAAACGCGAAGGTGTGCGCAAAACTTCAAGTTAAACATCACAGATCCGCGCTAGGATCAAGAAATTTCAAGGGGAATTCTCAGCAATGCGACCACGCGCCCAGAACGCCCGGCTCGTTTGGGCCTTAGCCATTGTCACCAGCCTCCTGCTCATGGCCGGTTGCGCGAGCAACGATCTTGAATCCCGTGATGCAGACGGCGAGCGCCACGCCCAGCGCGATTACGGCGATGCGCGGACATTTCCAGTGCCAACTGAAATTCAAGATAACGTCGATTTCTGGCGGCATGTTTATGGAATTTGGAGCCGCGATGAAGTGGCCATTCATGACAATGAACATCTGGGCGTGATTTATGAAGTCACGCGGATGCCCGGAATTGTGCAAAGCGGTTATAGCCAATCGCAAAGCGCCTGGATTAAAGAACGCGCCGAATACTATCGCGCACGGCTTGCCAGTTTAGAAGAGCGCGTGCGCTATAACCAATCGCTGACAGCGCAAGATAAAGATCTGCTCAAAAAATTCAAGCATGTCGATGGCGTCAATGCGCTCTATGGTGCATCAGATCGCGTGCGTGTACAGCGCGGGGTGCGAGAGAAATTCCGGCGCGGCATGGAAATCAGCGGTCGCTATGACGAGATTTTCCGCGACATCATGCGCCGTCATGGTGTTCCAGAAGATTTAGCCTTTTTGCCGCATGTTGAATCGTCCTTTCAAACCAATGCCCGTTCTAGCGTTGGTGCAGCCGGCATCTGGCAATTCATGCCGACAACGGCGCGGCAATATATGAGCGTCAATGACAAAATTGATGATCGCCTTGATCCTATTTTAGCCGCTGAAGCGGCAGCGCGGTATTTATCTGCCGCATATCGCCGTTTAGGAAGTTGGCCGCTGGCAATTACTTCCTATAATCATGGTCAAGGCGGCATGGCGAATGCTAAATCCCAGCATGGCGATCATATTGGGCGCATTGTTAAGAATTATAAAGGCGCGACCTTTGGTTTTGATTCGCGCAATTTCTATTCCTCATTTATGGCAGCGCGTGAAGTGGCCAGTCATGCCTCGCGCTATTTCCCCGATGGCGTGCGCTATGAACAACCGTGGCGACATGATCGCATCGCTTTAGAGCAGAGTCTGCCCGCTGATTATCTCGCCCAGCATTACGGCACCTCAGCGCGGCGGCTCGCGGAATTAAATCTGCATTGGCGTGATTCGGTTATTAACGGCAAGAGCTTATTGCCAGCCGGAACGACGATCTGGTTGCCAGCCGGCACGACTCGCCGCATTGCCAGCCAGCCACCGCCCTACAGTCGTCCAGTGGCTATTGCGCGGGCTGAACCGCCGCGTGTAGCGGCGACGGCGGTGGCTAAAGCTGTGCCGACGGCCAAACCTACGACCCCAAAAGCTGAACCTGCTGTGAAAACCGTCAACGCACCCAAAAAAGCGCCGGTGGTGGCGAGTGCTGCGAAATCGGACACCACACGGTCAGCTAAACAACCGACGCGCTATCATGTTGTCCAACCGCAAGAGACGCTCTATCGGGTCGCAGTGCAGAACGGCATTTCGGTTGAGCAACTGCGCAAGCTGAACAAAATGCAGCCCGACGATAACAACATTCGCCCCGGTCAAAAGCTCATCGTTGGTTTGTGAGCGCCTACCATCCTATTGAGATGTGCGGTGCATGATGCGCCGCCGCCTCACGTCTGCATCGCAGCTCACACCGCGTCACTCGGCTCCAAATCATTGGCGCAAATTGTGAACTCGATCACAGATTTCGCAGTTGATCGCCGATTTTTTGGCGAAGTTGTGAACACGTTCATTACATGCGCCACACCGAAGCGGTATACATGGCCGACCTGCACTGAGGCCAAACATGCCCCATCATCCACAGCTTTTTAGGCGTTCACGGTGCGCTATGCGTCCCACCATTCCGCGCCCGTTTCAGGTCAATGCTGAGGACTCTGCGATGCCGCTGCGTCTTATCCAACTTTCGGATCTGCATCTGTTCGGCGATCCCAGCGCGACCCTGCTGGGCATCACCACCCGTCAGAGTTTTGAGGCGGTATTGAGCTTGGCGCTGGCCCAGCCCGATCCCCCGCAGGCGCTGATTTTAAGCGGCGATCTGGTGCAAGATGCCAGCGCGGCTGGATACCGTTATCTGCGCGAGCGCCTCAAACGCACCGAGATTCCGCACTATTGCATTGCTGGGAATCACGATCTTCCGGCGTTACTGACCGAACACCTGGGTGCGGCGGGATTAGGCGCAGTTGCACTGCGCCGACTGGCGGGCTGGAACCTGATTTTTCTCGATTCGAGCGCCGCCGAACAGGTCAGCGGCGTTTTGACGCCGACTCAGCTTGAGCAACTCGCCGCACTCTTAGCCGCTGAAACCGCTCCGGCGCTGATTTGTCTGCATCATCATCCACTCAGTATCGGCAGTACGTGGATGGATCAAATCGGCGTTAGCAATGGCGCGGCGCTGCTCGCGTTATGTGAGCGGCATCCGCAAGTCAAGGCGGTGCTGTTTGGGCATGTGCATCAAGCCTTTGCCGAGCAGCGCGGGAGCTGCTGGTTTCTCGGTGCGCCGGCGACCTGTTTTCAATTCAAACCGCGTAGCGTCAACTTTGCCCTTGACGACCAACCGCCCGGCTACCGTGAACTCACGCTCTATCCAGACGGTCAAGTGCGCACGCGCATTGTCCGCTTGAGCGCGTATGCTGAAATCCCGCTGCCGCAGGCCGGTGGATATTGAGTACCAGCTACAGCTACCAGCCATCAGCTTCCAGCAAGACGTTACACAGCCGACAACCCCAACCACATGATCCCATCGCATCCCATGAGTTATATCTTAATTTTGTACTACAGCCGTCACGGTGCCACGGCTGACATGGCGCAACAGGTCGCACGCGGCGTCGAAGCTGCTGGACTCGAAGCCCGCTTGCGCACGGTTCCGGCGGTCTCAGCAGTCTGCGAAGCGACTGAACCGAGCGTCCCCACTAGCGGTGCGCCCTATGTCGAACTCGATGATTTGCGCGATTGCGCTGGGCTGGCGCTGGGCAGTCCGACCCGCTTTGGCAATATGGCGGCGGCGATGAAGTATTTTCTCGATGGCACCAGCGCACTCTGGCTGGCCGGGGCGCTTGCTGGTAAACCGGCTGGGGTTTTTACTTCGACGGCGAGTTTACATGGCGGTCAGGAATCGACCCTGTTGAGCATGATGCTGCCGCTGCTACATCACGGAATGCTGGTGCTAGGTCTGCCCTACAGTGAAACCGATTTACTGCACACACGCAGCGGCGGCACGCCCTATGGCCCGTCGCATGTGGCCGGCAATGACAGCGCGTTGCCGCTCAGTGATGAAGAAAAGCGGCTTTGTCAGGCACTCGGACGACGGTTAGCGACCACTGCCGCGCAATTAGGCACAGCAGTTCATTAACATCGGGAACATCGGGCGGCATGGCGCTCACTCCGAGCGCGACGCCCGGCGCTCGGCCAGTGCCTTGCGGCTCCAAATCCAAACATACTGCGCCCCGCTCACCACCACCGTAAACAAACAACCCCAGATTAAAGCCGTAATCAACTCCTCGGGGAGCGGCAGCCAGCCCGCGTTGAGAATCACCAGCACGACGAGCAAAATTTGCAACGCTGTGTTGATCTTGCTCATCAAAATCGGCGCGGCCTCAACCTCAGCGATGCGATAGTTATAGAGCAACGCGCCGCTGACGATTAACAGATCGCGGAAAATCACCGCCAGCGCCAGCCATAATGGGATGAGATCGTGTGCGCCCAACACCAAAAAACAGCACACCAGCAGCGTTTTATCGGCCAGCGGATCGAGCAGACCGCCGAGGCGACTTTGCCAGCCGTAATGCTTGGCTAAAAAGCCATCGAGACCATCGGAAATCCCCGCCGCTGCAAACAGCACCAACGCCCAGCCAAATTCATGCACCACCAGCAGATAGACCACCGGAATGACGGCAATCAATCGCAAGATGCTGATAATATTCGGAATATCACTGGGTTTAAGGACGCTCATCGACCAATTTCAGCTACTTTTATTGCAGGATGTGCGTAACGCTAACACAACAGTGCCGTCATACTGGGGCTGTATTGAGTAATTCGGTTATTTCACCTAACTGTTTCGCAGCCCCAAAACGCAAACGGCACCGATAGCTTGTGCTATCAGTGCCGTTTTGACCTGCTCTCGACCGGCCGCTCGCCGGGGCGATGGGAACCGTCGAGACGCGGGCGTCTTATTGCCAGCCGAGACCGACTGCGAAGACAACCGCGTGGACGGCGATAGCCAGCACCAGCAGTGCATAGAAAATGGGCATCAGCCAAGTTGACGGATTGACAACCAGCCAGATCTTCCAATCGTCTTCAGGATTACGCGGCTTTGCGACGTTGCTCATTGCATTGACCTCTGTACAGAAGGTTATAAGACTGGTTTACCACCAAGGATTGGCGGCAATCACGAACAGGTGAGCCAGAGCGGCCAGACCGACGAATGCGGTGTAGGTCACTTTGAACTGCTCGTGGAATTCTTTGGCTTGCTGTTCGGTCAGACCGGAAAGACTGGACATGGACTGAGTCTCCATTGTGGGTTTGGCGCTGCTGTTAGAGCTGCTGTTGCTGGTGCCGACAACTTTGGCCGGGTTAGCGACTGGGGCAGCCGGTTTTTTTTGTTCAGCCACTGCGTTGATAACTCCGAAAGAAATACTTTTATGTCTGCTAATGCTTGTTTATCAGCACGCTGTTCACACGCATCAGCGTGTGCACATGGCTCAAGGATTCCGCTGTACGACAGGTGTCATCTTAGCTTGACACCATCTAATGTCAATAGAAATTTACAAAAATTCAGCGAATCCCCAACAGCTTGTGTGTTTGCAGGCTCAAGCGCCAGCGCGGATGCGCGAGACAATAGTCAAGCGCAAGTTGGGTGTGCGCCGCGTGTTGTGGTCCGTCGCAGGGTTGCAGCCAAAACTGCCGAAAATCTAGCGCGGCGAATGATGTCGGATCGAGTCCAGCTTGCGGATAAACCAGCTTGAGTTCATCGCCCGCTGTCACGCGCAGCGGCGCACCCGCTTTGGGGCTGACGCAGATCCAATCAAGCTGCAAATCAGACCGAATCGGGCGGGTGCCGTTGGTCTCGACCGCGACCGTGAAGCCGTGCCGATGCAGCGCGTCAATCAGCGGCGCATCGAGTTGTAGCAGCGGCTCGCCGCCGGTACAGACAACATAAGGTTGACCGCTGGTATCGGCTCCAGCCGTCCACAGTGCCCAGAGTCGGTCTGCTAGGGCGGCGGCGCTGGCATAGCGTCCACCATCGCTGCCATCAGTGCCGCGAAAATCGGTATCGCAGAATGGACACCGTGCGCGGGCACGATCCTGTTCACGACCTGACCAAAGGTTGCAGCCGCTGAAGCGACAAAACACCGCTGCCCGACCGCTCTGTGCACCTTCACCTTGCAGGCTGTAAAAGCATTCTTTGATCCAATAGGCCATAGCGCGTCTATCTGCTTGCATGTAGGTGTAGGCGCTGGCGCTCAGGTCGGCAGCGCCGGGCCGAGTTCCCCCCAACACAGTGCGGCCCCACAGCCGGGGGTTGGGTGTAGGTCGATGCGATCCAGCTCGGGCAGTTCGGCGCCGATGCGCTCGCGGATCCAACGGGTTAGACTCGCGGGATCGGCGCTGGTGAGTCCGTCGAGCGCGTCGAGCGGATGATGATCGAGCCGTTTGTAGAGCGGTTGGAACAGCCGTTTGACATCGCCGTAATCGACTGTCCAGCCGAGCACCTGATCGAGCGGCGCAGTCAGATGCAGGCGCAATAAATAGCTGTGACCATGCAGCCGCCGCCGCGTATCACCCTCGGGCGCGTGCGCCAATCGCAGTGCGGCCTCGAAGTGTTGCTCTTTCCAGATGCGATAGTGCTGGCCGTCGAAATGACAACCGGCTGTCGCCGTCTCGTACACGGTCACCCAAGACAGCGCCGCCAGTTCAGGTTTTAATCGCGTCCAAATCCATCGCGCCAGCAGTTCGCTGGTCGGATTCTCCAATCCGGCGATGTCATTCAAGCAGATCTGATGCAATGCCTCATGCAGCGGTGCCCAGAGCGCGGCGAGGCGGTCGCAATCAAGGCCCATATCCTGCCCAGCGACATCCTGATTGGCATGGACAATAACCTCAAACCCGTGACCGTGCATCCGCCCGCAGGGATGTCCAGCAGGGACATTCGGCAGGCGATGCGCGGATTCAAAGCGAAAGCGCCGCCAGAGATGAATCTGCTCTTGACCATCCAGATCTGCGCCCTGATCGCGGGTGCTCTGAATGCCGATGGAGGCAATGCCGGGCACGGCAAGCCGCTCGCGTACCCAGCGGGCGAGGTTTTCATCCGTCGGGATCGGCAACAGCGTGTTGAGGTCTTGATAATCCAGCGGCGCGATGCACGCGGCGAGCGCCTCGCGGAGCGCGTCGGTTTCAGCGCCGGCAAAGCTGGCCCAGTCAGCGGGCAGTGCGGCCCGGACTCGCGCCACAAAGCCGTGTCCATGTCGCCGCCGACCGCGATGGCCGTCGGGCAGACTGGCGACCTGACGCGCTGCTTCAAAGGGAACAGCGGCGAGATAAAATAAGTGCGTATTCATGATGTTAGCTATCACAGATCGGTTTCATATCGCGCCAGCAGCGGATCGACGACCCCCGCTTCAGCGAAACCTTTAGCCCGCAGTTGACACGAATCGCACGCGCCGCACGGCTGACCGATGGGGCCAGGGTCATAGCAACTGCTGGTGAGCGCATAATCGACGCCGAGTGCCAGCCCGTTGCGGATGATTTCGGCCTTGCTCATCTCGATCAATGGGGCATGAATCCGATAACGCTGCCGTCCTTCAACACCGGCAGCAGTGGCGAGATTGGCCAGCGTCTCAAACGCGGCGATATAGTCCGGGCGACAGTCAGGATACCCGGAATAATCGAGCGCATTGACCCCAATGAACAGATCGGCGGCATCCAGCACTTCCGCCCACGCCAGCGCAAAAGACAAAAAAACGGTATTCCGCGCCGGAACATAGGTAATCGGAATCGCTGCTGACGCGGTGGAAAGCTCGGATAACTCGCGCCCTTTTGGTACCGCAAGCTCGGCGGTCAGCGCCGAACCACCGAACCGCCGCAGATCGATCTCGGCAATCACATGCTCGGCCACGCCCAGCGCGGCAGCGACGCGAGCGGCGGCCTCTAGTTCGACCGCGTGCCGCTGACCATAGCGAAACGATAGCGCATAGGGTGTAAATCCCTGAGCACGAGCGAGGGCGAGCACGGTAGTCGAATCCAGCCCGCCGCTTAACAGCACCACTGCTGGCTTCATTGTTCTACCCCCGACACAGATAGCAACGTAGCGTTCCGTGATGGATTCGGCGACACTGTGGCGACTGCTCTCTTTTTCGTACTGGTACAAGACTGATGCAGGAACATCGAATCACACTCTGGGATCTGCCGACTCGTTTGGTTCATTGGTTGCTGGTGGTGCTGGTGGCGCTGGCATTTCTTACCGGCTTGACCGGCGGCGCGTGGATCGACTGGCATGGCTGGATCGGATTGGCCATTTTGGGGCTGCTCGTATTTCGTCTCGTCTGGGGCGTCGTCGGTTCGACCTATGCACGCTTTAGTCAATTTGTGCGCGGCCCACAGACGATTCTGAGCTATCTGCGCGGACGCTGGCACGGCATGGGGCATAATCCGCTCGGCGCACTGTCGGTGCTGGCGCTCTTGGGGTTGCTGCTGTTGCAAAGCCTGAGCGGACTGTTTGCGACCGATGATATTGCGTTTGCCGGGCCGCTCAAATCATGGGTCTCCAGTGAGACCAGCCTGTGGCTCAGTGGGCTGCATCGCCAGGCAATCTGGCTGCTTGGCGGCATGATCGTCCTGCATGTGTTGGCGACCCTGTTTTATACCTGGGTGCGCCGTGACAATCTGCTCCGCCCGATGCTCGTCGGCTACAAGCTCACCCGCGAGCCACTGGCCTATTCAGCGCGTGGCGGCGGGCCGCTGGCGCTGTTGCTGGCGTTGGTCATCGCTGCCGGAGCGGTCTGGATCGCGCAGGGCGGATTGCTACCACCCCCTCCACCGCCCCCGCCTGCCGAGAGCGTGCCGGATTGGTGAGCGTGATAAATTGGAATTTCACCGTGACGGATTTGGCCTCGGTTCATGCTTGGCTTATCCGTCCACTAAACCGTTAATATAACACCCACTCTCTTTAATCCAAGTTTCGTAGCGACCTGACTGCGGATGCCCGTTTTTTCTATCAAACATTGAGATATACAAAACTGATGATTGCTCAATGCTTTGGCGGCATCGCTGTGACTGATTGAAGTGGTCGCACGGCGCACGAGCGTGGCATACTGCGTCGGATTGAGCGTTCGCAGATTCCAGTTTTTGATTGAGGAGACATAGACATGCGCATCATCCTGCTCGGTGGCCCGGGCGCGGGTAAAGGTACTCAGGCCGGTTTTATCAAGGCGCACTTCAACATCCCGCAGATCTCGACCGGCGACATGCTACGCGCCCACGTCAAGCAAGGCACTGAGCTGGGTCTAGCCGCAAAAAAGATCATGGATGAAGGCGGACTGGTCTCCGATGACATCATCATCGGTATGGTCAAGGCGCGGATTACCGAAGCTGATTGCGCCAACGGCTTCCTGTTCGACGGTTTTCCGCGCACGCTCGCGCAGGCCGATGCGCTCAAAGATGCCGGTATTCATATCGACGCAGTGGTCGAAATCGACGTGCCCGATGCCGAGATTATCCAGCGCATGTCTGGGCGGCGGGTGCATCTAACTTCGGGTCGTACCTATCATGTCGTGTTCAATCCGCCCAAAGTTGCGGGCGTCGATGACGAGACCGGCGAGCCACTGATTCAGCGCGACGATGACCGCGAAGAAACCGTTACAGCACGGCTTCAGGTCTACCACGATCAAACCGAGCCGCTGATTGGTTATTACTCAGCTTGGGCCGCGCAGGGCGGGGAAGGCGCACCGCGTTACCTCAAAATTCACGGCATCGGGCAGGTGGAAGCGATTCGTGACCAGATTATCAACGGACTGACCGCACTCTAAGCAGATTCGCGCTCAGGATCAAAGGTCACGAAGCTGGAGCTTCGTGACCAAAAAAGCCAGAAGCCGTCAGCCGCCACTCCGCCGCCGACTCGAACGCAGGGTCGGCAATTCCGACGCACGCTGACGCGGTGCGGGTGCGTGCCGGAAAAACTCCAGTGCCCCGACAATCAAGCACGTCAGCGACACCCCAAGCGCCAGCGCCGAATATACCGCCATGTGCAACATTCCCGCCTGCACCTGCGGCCAATTATTCAGCCGCACCCGCACCATCTCCGGCGTCACAAAATACGCCAGCCCTTCCGCACCGAGCGCCGTAAGCGAGTTGCGCGTCAAGTGATTGGCGAGCGGCTCATTGTCGAGCAGAATCTGAAACTGATTGCTCGTTTGCTCCAATGGCAGCGCCAGTTGCTGCGGCGTCCACCAAATCTGCGTCTCGCCCCAGATGGCGCGACCATAGTCGATACCAAACTGTGTTCCAGCAATCGGGGTGCCGACCAACCCGATAATCAACAGTAAATTCATCTTGCGTTTCATCAGTCTTGCGCCACACGCCGCTCCACATCAAACCGTCAACCAGTCAAACACCGCCAGACCCCCAGCGGCGCGATTACTTCAGGATTCGGTACAATAGTCCACTTTTTTGCTTACGCATGGAACCATCAATGGCGAAATATCACCTCTACGGCATCGGCAATGCGTTAGTTGACATGGACTATTCAGTCACGTTCGAGGATCTCAACCAGCTCGGCATCGACAAGGGCGTGATGACGCTGGTTGATGAACACCAACAGTTGAGCCTGATGCGGCATTTGCAGGAGCATCCGCATCAGCGTGCCTCGGGCGGCTCGGCGGCTAACTCGATCATCGCTTTGAGTCAGTTTGGCGGCAAAAGCTTTTATTCCTGCAAGGTCGCCGATGACGATCTCGGACATTTTTATATGCAGGATTTGATCGAGGGCGGCGTTGACACCAATCATCACACCGAAAAAGACCCAGGCCACACCGGACGTTGCTTGGTGCTGGTGACGCCCGATAGCGACCGGACAATGTGTACATTTCTCGGCGTCAGCGGCAATCTCTCGACTACGGAGCTGGTCATCGAAGCGTTGTGCGACTCGGATTGGTTTTACACCGAAGGCTATCTGGTCACCTCGGACACGGCGCGGGCGGCGTCGATAGCAGCCAAGCGCATCGCCGAGAGCGCCGGGGTCAAAACAGCGATCTCGCTGTCAGATCCGAATATGGTCAAATTCTTCAAGGCGGGACTGTTGGAGATGATCGGCTCCGGCGTCGATCTGCTGTTTGCCAATGAATTTGAGGCGATGGGCATGGCCGGTTCCGACGATCTACAGCAGGCCGTCGATTATCTCAAAACCCTCGCCCGCCAGTTCGCTATCACCCGTGGCCCAGAGGGGGCGCTCGTCTGGGATGGTCAAGCCCTGATTGAGATTGCGCCGGTTCAGGTCGAAGCGGTGGATACCGTTGGTGCGGGCGATATGTTCGCCGGTGCGTTTCTCTATGGACTCAGCCAGGGTTGGAGTCATCAACGCGCTGGGAAGCTCGCTGCTGCCGCCGCTGCTCAGTTAGTCACGGCACTCGGGCCGCGCATGACCGCAGCGGCAACACGCGCCATTCTCGACCGCGTGTAGTTGATTCGGCGCGGCGCGAGCGGACGACGTGATTAAACTGCGATGCACTCGACAGATTATCCAGTCAAATCAAGTTAGCATTTCAGTCAAATATTACCATCCCGCGCACCGCCGCCCGCGTCGCTCATCTGAGGCGTGTGCGTGACAGGAGGACGCCCATGCTCAGTTTTGATGCCCCGTCGCGCCCCTCGGCCTTGACCATCCGCGCATACACGCGCCCGCGTTTTGATACAGATCTCGACGCGCTCCGCGATTGGCTGGATGGCCTCAAAATACGCGGTGTGCGGCACGCTGGCCCAACGCTGGTTGTCACGCTCGAAAATCTGCGCAAAACCGATCTCACGGCGAGTCGGCGAATCGCAATTCTGTCGCTCTTAAAAACTCCGCTGCTCAAGACCTGCGCTGGATTGCCGAAGCCGCGTGTTGCCGATCCGAGCGCCGGTGTGACGATGGAGCAACGGCTGTTGCGGCTGATGTTCGTCAACCTCGATCAGGCGCTGCATCAGCTCGATAAATCGCATCCGCTGCCCAATGCGCGTCAACACCAGCAGCGGCTGTGGTTGATCCGCAATCTGTTGCGTTTCGCTGGGCGGCAACTGCGCTATGCGTTGCAGTGGCAGACGCCGTTGGCGGCGGGAACCTGGCGCGATCTGCACGAATTGTATGGGTATCTGACGCAGCGCCGCCCGAATGCGCTCTGGGATCTGGACGCGCCAGCACCGCCAGCCGCTGATTTTGAGTACGAAGCTGAGTACAAAATGCTCTTGTTGCTCGGCTTGGCCGCGACCGTGCAACCGACGACGGCACGACGGGCGGCGTGGCAGGACAATCTGCCCGTGTGGGCGGCGCAGACGCGGCTTGAAGACCCGCATAATCGACTCGGACGGTTGCGGGTATGGGTGGTTGAGGTGGCTGCTGATGGGCCGCCGCGTCAGTTAGCAGGCAGTCTCGATCTGCCGTTTCGCGGCTGGGTGCTGGAGCCGCCCTATCCCTATCTCCATCAACTCGATGATGGCCCCTTTGGTTTAAATAACGGAAGCGGCCAAGCATTCGAACTTGCATTAGACATGCGCTAAATCGCGGTCTGTTTGGCGGCACGGAGCGACCACGCCGTGAGGCGTCGTCCGTTACGCGGCCCGTCAGGGCAGAGCCTCACGGCTCCGCCGTGCGCTCTCCCTCCCCGTCCCAAAAGACGGGGTTTTTCGCGCAAGACTGATGATCTTAATAACCGCCTTTGCGCTTCACGGCGGGCAGTCCAGCGATCTTGGTGCCCTGCTTGGTAGGCGCAAGCGGGAAGAGCTGATACAGATCTTTACTAGTGGGCTTGGTGCCCCACATCTTGCCCATGTCCTTGAGCAATACGCGCTCCATCGGCTGATTCTGACCGTTGTTGATGTATTCATCACGCAGATAGTTGATGACATCCCAGTGCTTGTCAGTCAGCTCGATGCCCTCGATCTCGGCGAGCTTGCGTGCGACCGCTTCGTCCCAATCGGCGTGATTGTCCAGATAACCAGTATCAGTTGTGGCGATGGTGCGGCCGTTGACCTCGATGGCCATGTGATCATCCTCCCTCAATAGCTTCAGAATGTTTGCGAGTGGCCTAGATAGCGGCACGCTGGGCCGTTATCAATTCAGAACATTCGGATTTTATGATGTTCGCGGCACGGCGTCATCTGGGTGTCAGCATCGCTCGCCAGCGCCAGCGCCACCACCGCCCCCGATCTCAACGCCCTATGCAATAATCGCCATTTAATTCAAACTGCTTTGAGAGTCTTCACCGTCATGCCCTGGTTCACCGTCCCCCGCCGCCCCACCGGCCCATCACGGCGAGCCGTGCGCTTGTTGGCCGTTTTGCTGTGTTTGAGTCCCATCGTCCTGACGAGTGGAGCCTGCGCCAGCAATCAAGCCCCCCCCGCTTCCGCACGCGCAACAGCAACCCGCACGCCGCCCCCCACCAAACCCTATGTCAACGCCACAGTTCCGGCCAGTCAGTCCGGCTACGATTGGCGCGAGTTTGAGGGCACAGCCGATGGCTGGCAATCGCGCAGCAGCCAAAGCAACGAATGGAGCGGACTGAATCGCGCCGCACTGAATTTGCATTCGGCCAGTGCGCTGATCGCCGACGAACGCGGCGCGGTGCTGTATTCCAAAAATGCCCGCGCCGTCCGCCCGATTGCCTCTGTAACCAAACTGATGACGGCAATGGTCGTGCTGGATACCGGCGTTTCGCTGAAAAATGATATTCGGATTATCGAAGAGGATCGCGACCGCTTAAAAAACAGCCGCTCACGGTTGCGTATCAACGATACCGTGCTATCGCGGCGTGAAATGATTATGGTCGCGCTGATGTCGTCGGATAATCGCGCCGCTCATGCGCTCGGTCGCACCACCTTCCGTGGCGGTACAACTGAGTTTGTGCAAGCCATGAACCGCAAAGCCCGCTCGCTCGGAATGCACAACACGCAATTTGTTGATTCATCGGGTCTTGATCCGCGCAACCGCTCCACGGCTGAAGATTTGGTCAAGATGGTGCGGGCCGCCTCAAATTATCCGCTGATCCGCGAAACCACCTCACGCGGCGAGATGACGTTGCGCCCCTTTGCTGACGGCACGGCGCTGCAATATCGCAACACCAATCCGCTGGTGCGCAGTCCAGACTGGACGGTCGAAGTGAGCAAAACCGGCTTTATCAACGAAGCTGGGCGCTGTCTGGTGATGCGGGCGCGAATTGACAACCGCAGTTTATACATGGTGTTTTTAGGTTCCGACGGCAAACTCAGCACCGTCGGCGACTCGAACCGGGTGCGCGACTGGATTCTCACCAGCCGCCGCACCACCGCCGCCCGTTAACGCGGACGCCGCCCCCACTTCGGCCCCGCGTGCGACGGTGTCTCGCCGTCGGGCTGGGGGCGGCGCACCGCCGGTTTTGCTGCACTCGCCGCCCGCCGCAAGCGTGGACGCTCCAACACCCGCAACCCCGCCAGCGCCATCAGTTCCGCCCGTTCGGTTTCAGTCAGCGGTCGCCAGTTGCCCGGAAACAACCGCCGCCCCAGTTCCACACTGCCATAACGAATGCGGATCAAACGGCTCACGGTGCAGCCCGCCGCTTCCCATAGCCGCCGCACCTCACGATTGCGCCCTTCATGTAACACAACATGATACCAATGATTCGCGCCACTGCCGCCCTGATCGGTCACGCGGTCGAATTTAGCCGGGCCGTCTTCTAATTCGATCCCCGTCGTCAAGTGTTCCAGTGCTTCTGGTGTCACACCGCCCAAAATCCGCACCGCATATTCGCGTTCAACTTCGCGTGATGGGTGCATCAAGCGATTAGCCAGCTCGCCATCTGTGGTAAATAAAATCAATCCAGAGGTATTAATATCGAGCCGCCCGACCGCAATCCAGCGCCCTTGTTTTGGGCGCGGCAAGCGCCGAAAAACCGTCTGCCGCTCTTCTGGATCGCGGCGCGTGACAATCTCACCTTCGGGTTTATGATAAACAATAATCTGACTTTCACTGTCGCGCTTGGGCTTTAGTGTCACCTCGCGCCCATCAATACGGATGCGGTCAGCATGCGTAGCCTGATCGCCGAGTTTGGCCAATTGACCATTGACGCGCACGCGGCCTTCGCTAATCCAGCCTTCAATTTGACGGCGCGAGCCAAGACCAGCTTCAGCTAATAATTTCTGGAGCCGAATCGGAGCCGTATTTAAACCAAGCTGACGCGGTGGCGGTCGATCATGTTTCATGGTGTATTCTCAATCAATTCAGGTGGCGGTGCGCTATTGAGCCAAGATTCGGGATCGCGGATCGCGGCCAACGGTGGCAAATCATTCAATGAGCGCAGTCCGAAATAATCCAAAAAATCGCGGGTTGTCGCATAAAGTGCCGGACGACCCGGAGTATCACGATGCCCGACAACGCGCACCCATTCGCGTTCGGTTAGGGTTTTAATAATATTCGTGCTCACTGTCACGCCGCGAATGTCCTCAATTTCACCGCGTGTGATTGGCTGACGATAGGCAATCAAGGCTAAGGTCTCTAATAATGCCCGTGAATAACGCGGCGCTTTATCATCCCACAGCCGAGCAACCCAGGGCGCAACGGTAGCGCGTACTTGCACCCGATAACCGCTGGCCACTTCGGTAATTTCGATGCCGCGTCCGTGATAATCGGCGCTCAATTCCTGAATAACACTGAGAATGGCTTTACGCTCAGGCGCTTCCGCTTCATCAAATAGCGCCCGTAATTGATCGAGCGTCAATGGGCCAGCCGCCGCAAATAACGCACCTTCGATAATGGTTTTTAGCGGTTGATTGGTCATTGGCATCGAATACTAAAAGATTGTAGATATGCTTGGGTTTATCAATAGCAAACCCTTAAATTGGACGTGTCGCTCGACATACAGGAAATTGCGAGCATCCCCAGAATGAACGCCCCGCATTAGCCCCTTTAGACGCTGTGCGCAGTACCATTGTCGCCCCACATTTGGGACATATCGGCGCTGTTTCGGGTGATACCGGAATATTCTGAGCTGCTGGACTTATAGTTGAAATCTTACTGTGTTGGCGCAATAACCTGCGAAGCTGGTGGCCATCAATTAACGTGATCTGTGCTTGATCGGCAAAACGGCGTGCCTCATCGCTAAAACGCCCTGAGGTGATAACGAATCCACCTGTTGCATTCTGAACGGCTATCACACCCATCAATTCACGTACAACATTGACACCAACTTGAACCGCCTTCCAGTGCTTACATTGCACGAGATAAGTCTGATTCTGCTTCGACAGCACCAAATCAACGCCGCCATCCGGTTCGCCAACACCTCCAGTTTCGACGACGGTATAGCCCTGATGTCGAAACCACTCACCGATCAATAGCTCAAATTCATGCCAAGTTAAATGTTCCAGTGCCTTTTGATTGGGTGCATGTGATACGTTTTGATAAAGTTGCGTCCGCTTATGCCGACGGAGTATTGAGACAAGCGCCCCGACCGTAAAAATAGCTGGTAGCAGGTACTGACCATAAAACGCCATCATGTAAAACATCTGAGCGACAATGATATCGCCTATTTGACCAGGTATTGCAGGCGTAGTGGATGGAGGTGTGATAGTTAAAGCATGGAGTCCAAAGTAGGATACAACCGCTAATAGTAAGCCCACCCACCACGGCAAACGCGCTATGATTTCAACAATATCATCAAATGCGCTGCGTTTCTTTCGGGCCATAACAGATCTCCGTATATTAAAAATGTTATAGTGTTGACTCACGCCGCCGCACATAAATCGGCGCAAACGCATCAGACTGGATTAACTCCAGCATGCTCGATTTAATCAATTCCAACAACGCCAAAAACGTTACCACCACCCCAGCACGACCTTCACTCGGATCAAATAATTCCGTCAAACACGCGCTCTCACCGCTCTGCAAGCGTTCTAATACCTGCGACATCCGCTCGCGCAATGACAACTGCTCACGCTTAATGTGATGGCGGGTAAATAACTCAGCGCGTGCCAGCACATCGCGTAAAGCGTGCAATAACTCAGGTAATTCAACATCCGGCGGTCGCCGCTTGATAAAGCCACTCGGCACCACGGCATGAACTGTAAAATGCTCGCGCTCTAAACGTGGCAAGGCATCGAGATCCACGGCTGCTTGCTTAAATCGCTCATAGTCTTGCAAACGGCGAATTAAATCGCTGCGCGGATCGTCATCGCCTTCAGTTGTACTCGGCGGCTGCGGCAGCAATAAGCGCGATTTAATCTCAGCCAGCATCGCCGCCATCAATAAATACTCAGCGGCTAATTCGAGACGCAATTCGCGCATCAACTCGACATATTCCAAATATTGATCGGTAATCCGCGCAATCGGAATATCGAGAATATCCAAATTCTGCCGCCGAATCAGATACAACAACAAATCAAGCGGCCCTTCAAAGGTTTCGAGACAAATTTCGAGCGCATCCGGCGGAATATATAAATCCAGCGGCAGCGTCAACAGCGGTGTGCCCTGCACAATCGCCAACGGCGATTCTGGCACAGGTGGCACCGCTGCTGACGCATCCGGCATATCCGGCGCATTGATTATTTCAGCAGGCAGCGCAACAGCTTCGGCATTCAATCCGATCTGCCCGCTTAAATCATTTAGATCGCTCAAATCACTCAAGCTCGCACGCCGCTCAATTGATTCCCAATGACATTGCCTGCCGCACCTCGGCGAGTGTTTCGCCTGCTATAGCGCGTGCTCGCTCGCCGCCGTCGCGAAGAATTTGGCGAACTAATTCCGGTTGGGCTTCATAATCACGGGCGCGTTCCTGAATCGGCGTTAATTCTGCCAACACCGCATCAATAATTGGCCGTTTGCATTCTAAACAACCAATTCCCGCCGAGCGACAACCCTGTTGTACCCAATCATGCACCGTCGCATCTGAATAAACCTGATGGAATGGCCACACTGGACATTTATCAGGATCACCCGGATCAGTGCGCCGCACCCGCGCTGGATCAGTCGGCATAGTACGCAAGACTTTTTCAACTTCAGCAGGTGAATCACGCAATGACAGCGTATTATTATAAGACTTAGACATCTTTTGCCCATCTATCCCAGGCATTTTTGATGCTTTGGTCAATAACGCCTGCGGTTCAGGCAAAATAATCCGTCCGCTGCCTTCAAGATCGCCGAATAACCGCTCGCGTTCGGTTTGACTGATTTGGCTTTGACTATCGAGTAATGCGCGACCCTGTTCTAATGCGGCCTGATCGCCTTGCTCTTGATAACGGCGCTTGCATTCATCAAATAGCTTGGCGTTCTTTTTGCCGAGTTTCTTTTTGGCGTCCTCCGCTTTAAGCGCAAAATCCGGCTCGCGGCCAAATAAATGATTAAAGCGCCGCGCCACTTCACGGGTTAATTCAACATGGGCAACCTGATCTTCACCAACCGGCACCTGTGCCGCTTTATAAACGAGAATATCGGCACTCTGGAGCAGCGGATAGCCGAGAAAACCATAGGTTGCTAAATCGCGTTCTTTAAGCTTGTCTTGCTGATCTTTATAGGTCGGCACGCGCTCTAACCAACCGAGCGGCGTCATCATCGACAGCAATAAATGCAGTTCGGCGTGTTCGGGAACCTGTGATTGCACAAAAATTGTCGCGGACTTAGGATCAACGCCAGCCGCCAGCCAATCAATCACCATTTCGCGGGTGCTGGCGGGAATTTGTGTCGGATCTTCGTAATGCGTGGTGAGCGCGTGCCAATCGGCGACAAAGAAAAAACAGTCATATTCATGCTGCAAGTGTAGCCAATTCTTGAGCACGCCATGATAATGGCCAAGATGCAGCCGCCCGGTTGGACGCATACCTGAAAGTACACGCGCCTGATGATGTGAAACAACAGTCAAGGGTCGATGACCTCGCGTATTAAACGAAAAATAAATCGATAACGATGCGGCTGCCCGGTAATAACTCGATTGTCCAGCGCACCAGCGGTAATAAAACGGAACTGAGTAAACCGCTGACGAATAATAACAGCAGAATCAGTAAGCCGAAGGGTTCGAGCCGTGAAAAAATAGCCGCTAAACGCGGCGGCAGGAATGAATTAAGCACGCGCCCACCATCGAGCGGCAGCAGCGGCACTAAATTCAAGACCATTAAAAATACGTTAATCAATACTCCGGCGGCACCGCTATAAATCAGCGGCACTGCGAACCAATGATTAACGGGATCGAGCAATAAACCAGCTTGAATGCCGAATCCCCAAAGCGCGGCCATCAATAGATTCGATCCTGGCCCGGCAAGCGCGACCACTGCCATATCACGGCGCGGATGATGTAAATTGCGGGCATTGACCGGCACGGGTTTCGCCCAGCCGAATAGCAGACCGGCAAAGAAAAAAGTGAGCGCCGGAATCAGGAGCGTACCGATTAAATCAATATGTCGCAGTGGATTAAAGGTCACGCGCCCGCGTTGGTGCGCGGTGTGATCGCCGAGTTGATGCGCGACCCAGCCATGTGCGGCTTCATGTACGGTAATTGCCAACAGCACTGGCACGGCGAATAAAGCGAATAGTTGTAATTCGGTGAATGTGTCCATTATTCTTCAAATAGGGTTGCATTACCCTTGCCGCGTCGCACTAATGTTGGTGGTTCGGCGATCATATCAATCACAGTCGTTGGCTCTAAGCCGCAAAAACCGCCGTCAATAATTAAATCAACCTGCTTATCGAGCAGTTCGCGCATGTCATAGGGATCGGTGAGCGGTTCGGTGTGCTCGGGTAAAATCAGCGTGGTGCTTAAAATCGGTTGATCGAGTTCAGCAAGCAGGGCGTGACAAATGGCATTATTCGGCACGCGCAAGCCAATTGCTTTGCGACGCGGATGCAATAAGCGACGCGGCACCTGTTTAGTTGCTTCGTGAATAAAGGTATAGGCGCCGGGCGTGAGTGATTTTAGCATCCGGTAGGCTTGATCATTGATTTTGGCATAGGTGGCAATTTCGGAGAGATCGCGGCAGACCAGCGTAAAATTGTGCTTATCATCAAGCCGCCGAATGCGGCGAATCCGCTCCATTGCGGATTTTTCGCCGAGTTGACAGCCGAGTGCATAGGATGAATCCGTTGGATAAACAATCACGCCGCCTTCAAGTAAAATTTCGACCGCACGCCGAATTAAACGCGACTGGGGATTGTCGGGATGAATTTGAAAAAACTGCGCCATGACACTTAATACACTTCGGTAGATGAACCGCCAACCATTCGGGATTTGGCCGCATGATATTCAGGCCAGTCGCGCCAAATGGGAATACAGCCCTCGGGCAGTGGCGAGAGCCGACCGAGTTCAATCCAAGGATTTTCGGGGCCATGATAATCAGAGCCAGTCGCCGCCCATAGCTGTTGCTCGCGGGCGTGACGGGCGAAGGTTTGCGCCTCGTCGCGGCTGTGGCTGCCGCTGACAACCTCGACGCCGACGCCGCCCAATTCCCGAAATTCACCCAGCAGGCGCTGCATACGGGTGCGCGTCAATCCGTAGCGGGCGGGATGGGCGACTACGGCTTGGCCGCCGGCGGCGTGAATCCAGCCGAGCGCCGCTTCGAGACTGGCCCAATCGCCCGGCACATGGCCGGGTTTGCCTCGGGTGAGAAACTGCCGAAACACGGCGGTGGTATCAGGGGCGCGGCGCTGTTTGACCAGAAAGCGAGCAAAATGTGTGCGTCCGATCAAGCGTCCTGAGGCCAGCGCCCGCGCACCAGCATAGGCATCGGCGATGCCGTGTTGCGCCAACCGCCGCCCGATTTCTTCAGCACGCCAAGCGCGAAAATCCATCAGTCGCGCCAAGCCGAGTTGTAAGGCGGGGTTGTTGGGATCGAGTCTTAGCCCGACAATGTGTACAGTCAGCGTATTCCAGGTGACGGAAATCTCGACCCCAGGCACGACTGTCAGCCCGACTTCAGTCGCGGCCTGTGCCGCTTCAGCGAGACCATCGGTGTTATCGTGATCGGTGAGGGCCAGCATCTGCACCCCAGCCGCTGCCGCTCGCTGCACCAGTGCGGTCGGCGTGAGGGTGCCGTCGGAGGCGGTCGAATGGGTGTGCAGATCGGGGGGCGGTTGCATCGCGCTAGTTTAACCGAATTTCACATCAGACCTCGCGCTCGGCATGTGCTGATGCAAGACGAATCTGGCCGCGATTGCTATGCTTTGTGCATCTTGCGGTCGCTGTTTTAGGCGGTCACCGCGACGTTCAGGCGAAAATCCTATGCTGCCACCAATTGACATCGGCTATATCGCCCAATGTCTCACTGAACTCGGCGAGGAACTCCAACACGTCAGTGACGAGTGGCCGGAACCGCTGGCCCCGACGCCGCGCACGCTTTGTGCTGGGCTGAACACGCTGCTCGACATCCTCTACGCTGCTGATGAGACTTCAGGCCCTGAGTTTACGCGCCAGATTCAGCAGACCACCGGCTCCGATCCAGAGCGGATGTTAGAACACGGTTTGCGGTTGATTGTACAACTGACTGAGCTGGCCCAGCGGTTACAGCGGCCCACACAGGCGCAGGCGTTAGAACGACTGGCGCTGCCGCTGAGTGTCTGGATGCTCAGGCGCGGCTGTGAATTGAGCCATCCAGAACCGGTGGTCAATGCGTTAGCGCATTTGGCTAATAGTCTGCGTCAATCCGAGGCGCTGATCGAACTCTACGGCCTGATGAGCGAGATTATGGACGCTATTGGCATCGAACGGGCGCTAGAATGGGAGCGCGATCACCCAAAACGCCCGTGGCGGGTGCTGCTCATCAATCGTGCCATTGTCGCCACGCGCACCCGTCAACCGACGCTGATGGAAACGGCATTTCAGACGATCGTTGAGCATCTGCCCGAAGAAGCGCCGAGTTTTTTCCGCGAAGGCATTGGACAGATGGAAGCAGGCGATTATCCGCCGCCAGCGCGAGCGGTGATGCAGCGGTATTTTGAGACTTGGAGTACCGAGCAGCGGTTGCATTGAAGTCAGCTTTCAGCCGCCAGCAATTCAGCTATCTATTCTGGCTGGTCGCTGGTAGCTGCAAGCCGGCAACTCATTCGGAGCAGCTTACATCATGGCCAAACCATTCCAAACCAATCGCCCACAATTCGACAGCGATCTCGATGCGATTTTAGATCGCGTTTATGGCAATAAACCGGATGCGCCGGTTGACATCCCGCGTGCGGTGATTCCGCAAACCTTTGTGCGTAACGATCAGGGATCGAAAGAACTCAAGGAAGCCCTCAGCGATCTGCGTTCGCGCCGCGAGCGGGCGCAGAGCACAATGCGTCTGCAAGAGGAAATCGACTATTTGCGCACCCAGATCAATACTCTGCGCGATCTCGGCGATCAGATCGAACGTCTGCGCCTTGATGTCCAGCATGGTCGGATCACGCTCGATCTTCCGACCGATTGAATCGCTCACCTGAACCCACTGCATCTATCTAATCATCATGTTTATGCACCAGATTTTGCGGTTCCGCCACAGCCTATGGCTGGCGCTCGCTGTGTCGCTGACGAGTGCGGCGCATTTTCAAGAACTCATCCCGTCTACAGAATTGGTCACGGATGCTGGCAGCAGCATGTTGACGCTCGATCTAGCGTTTACGCATCCGATGGAGCGCGGCCCGGTGATGCCGATGGGTCAGCCGGTGCAGTTCGGCGTCTTAACACCGCATGGACGCCAAGATTTACGCGCCAGCTTGATCCCGCGTCTGGAATCGGGCCAAGCCGCGTACCGCGCCAGCTATCCGTTGCAACAGCCGGGCGATCATGTCTTTTTTATTGAACCCGCGCCCTATTGGGAGCCAGCCGAGGGGGTGATGATCGTGCATTACACGAAAGTCGTGGTCGATGGTTTTAGCGGCGGCGGTGGCTGGGATGCGTCGGTCGGCTTTCCGGTTGAGATTCAGCCGCTGACCCGTCCCTATGGTCTGTGGACGGGGAATCTGTTTCGCGGTCTGGTGCTGCGCAATGGGCAACCTGTCCCTTTTGCTGAGGTCGAGGTCGAATGGCGCAACGATGGCTCGCTGACCGCGCCCGCCGATGCCTTTGTCACGCAGGTCATCAAAACCGATGCGCAGGGCGTGTTTGCCTATGCGATGCCGCGTGCTGGGTGGTGGGGCTTTGCCGCGCTGCTCGACGGCGAGCAACCCATGACTAATCCCGCTGGGGTCGCGGTTCCGGTCGAACTCGGCGCAGTGATGTGGGTGCGCACGCGGGAGATGCGCTGATGTTTTGGCTGATGTCCCGCTCCACGACGGCTTGAGGTTTTCCGCTTGGCGCATATCCCCGAAGGTGTCCTCTCCGCGCCGGTACTGAGTGCTGGTGCGCTCATCACGACCGCGCTGTTGACGGTCGCACTGCGGCGTCTTGACGATGTCGCGCTGCCGCGTGCGGCGGTGCTGGCCTCGGCGCTGTTTGTCGCATCGCTGATCAGCGTCCCGCTTGGGCCAACCAGCGTGCATCTGCTGCTCAATGGGCTGATGGGGCTGCTGCTGGGCTGGACAGCGGTACCGGCAATTGTGGTCGCGCTGGCACTGCAAGCGGCATTTTTTGGCTTTGGCGGGCCGCTGGTGCTAGGCGTCAATGCGCTCAATCTGGCACTTCCGGCGCTGATGTGCGCTGGTGGCGTGCGCCTAGTGCGCCCTTATTTACGTCCAGCACACTGGCCAATTGTCGGATTTAGCGCCGGTGTGCTTGGCGTGATGCTCACGGGTGTGTTAGTCGCTGCAACCTTAGCTGCCAGCGGCGAACCCTTCCGCCCAGCGGCGCAAGTGCTGTTGCTAACGTATCCGCCGCTGGCGCTGGTTGAGGGGCTGATTACGGCGACGATTATCGGGTTTTTGCAGCGCGTCGCGCCCGACATGCTGGCGCTCGGTCAGATGCGACATGATTAAGCCGTTATCGGGGACGGCGCTGGTGGTGGCGCTGGGATTGGTTTTAGTCAGTCAGACCGCGCTGGCGCATAAGCTGAAACTCTTTGCCCAGACTGAGGGTGATTGGATTCGCGGGCGCGTCTATTTTGTCGGCGGCGCGGGCGCAAGCGGGGCAGAGATTCGCGTGCAGGATGCGGCCGGTCAGGTGCTCGCTGAACTCACGCCCGACGCCAGCGGGCAGTTTGCCTACCAGATACTGACCCCAATGCATGCGCCATTGTCTTATCAACTGATCGCCCGCACCGGCGATGGTCATGTTGCGCACTGGACACTGACCGCTGTGAGCGAAACCGCGCCGTCTGCGTCTACATCTACATCGGCTGGCGCGTGTCCAGCAGCGGCTGAAATAGCGGCCGAATGCGAGCGCATTCGCTTCCGCGATGTATTGGGCGGAATCGGCTACATTTTCGGACTAACCGGCCTGCTGCTGTGGTGGCGCGGTCGGCGACGAGCGGATCGGGCAGCGTGACCACGACTGTACCAACGCCGCCCGCGACGCCACTGCCGCCGCTGCGTGGCGCTGACTGGCTGCTGGCGCACGATCCGCGTCTGCGCTTGCTTGCCGCTGGGCTGTTTGCGCTGGTGGTGGTCAGTCTCAATCAACTCAGCAGCAGCGGCGCGGCATTGGCGCTGGCGCTCGGCTTGACGGTCGCGGCACGGCTCGACGCCCGCGCTCTGGCGCGACGACTGCTGGCGCTGACCGGATTTTTGCTCATCATGCTGCTCACGCTCCCGTTCACCACGCCGGGCACATCATGGTTCACGCTTGGCAGCCTCAGCGCCAGCACAGCGGGCCGCGATCTGGCCCTCTTGATTCTGTGCAAAGCAACGGCGGTGATGCTGACCCTCACGATTCTGGTTGGCACCCTCGATCCGCTGGCCTTTGCCCAAGCACTCGGGCGGCTCGGCGTTCCGCACCGCTTGACGCAGTTACTGCTGCTAACCATCCGCCAGATTCATCTTATTGATGCCGAATCCATCCGCTTGCGGCAGGCGCTGCGGGCGCGTGCTTTTGTGCCGCGCACGGATTGGCAGACATGGCGTACCTATGGCTGGTTGATCGGAATGCTGCTGGTACGCAGTTTTGCCCGTGCTGAACGGCTACTCGAAGCGATGCGCTGTCGCGGCTTTCGTGGCCGGTTTTATCGGCTGGATACCCCGACGTGGCGAACAGCAGATTCGCTCGCGGCGCTGGGCTGGTTGCTGTTACTCGGTGGGCTGCTGTGGTTCGATCAGCACGCGGATGTTCAGGCGCTCGGTGCGATGCTGTGACGATGACCCCAATGATCGCCCCACTGCTCGAACTCCAGCGCGTCAGCTTTGACTATCACGGCCAGCGCGTGCTGCATGAGCTGGATTTTCAGGTATATCCGGGCGAGCGTGTGGCACTCATCGGCGCAAATGGCGCGGGCAAAACCACGCTGCTGCATCTGCTTGTCGGTCTGAAACGTCCGAGCGCCGGTCAGATCATCGCTTTTGGGCGTGTGCGGATGTGTGAAGCGGATTTTTATGATGTGCGGGCGCGGGTGGGGCTGTTGTTTCAGGATGCAGACGATCAACTGTTCTGCCCGACGGCGTTGGAAGATGTCGCATTTGGGCCGCTGAATCTGGGCCGCTCACCGCAGCAGGCCCGCGCCGATGCGCTCGCAACATTGGAAACATTGGGCTTGCGTGAATTTGCCGAGCGCGTCACCTATCGGCTATCCGCCGGTGAAAAGCGGTTAGTGGCCTTAGCAACTGTGCTGGCGATGCGCCCCGAGGTGTTATTGCTCGATGAGCCGACGACCGGCTTAGATGACGCGACAGCGGCGCGGCTGACGGCATATTTAGCCACGCTGGAGCAAACGATGCTGTTGGTGTCGCATGATGGGCCATTTTTGGCGCAGTTGGCGACGCGGGCGGTGCGGTTGGCGGGTGGAACAGTGGCGCATTGACGTTTTTGATCATCATTTTTTGGGTCACAAAGCTGGAGCTTCGCGACCAGAATCAATCCTGTTAATCCTGTCTCATCATCACCACTCAGCGCCGCAGCAACACGGTTTCAATCACCAACAGCACCACCGAAATGACATTGGCGATCATTGCGCCACCGGAGAGCGACACAATGCTCGCCATCACCGATGGGGTCAGACCGCTGTCAGTGGCATGAACGGCAATCGTCCAGATCAGCGACGCGGCCAGCAGTTGCAGCATCGCCACCAGACTCGTTGCCAACAGCACCGCGCCCATCTGCGTGCGGTCGCCGAATTTCAGCACCGTAGCAATCAGATTCACGACCACCACAAAAAACAGCTCCCAAACGTGATGATGGTCAGGATTGTCGATCTCGCCGACGAAAAACCCAAAGTTCAGCGTCAAGGCAAGGACGATAAAAAAGCCGAAAATAACCTTTTCTGGATTCATGGCAATGCGGATATGGTCGATAAGCTAAAAGATCAGGCGGGGATAAGCCGTGCGGCATTGTAAACTGCTGCACGGCTTTGCGCCCCGCACGGGCCGGACAAACACCGCCTGGCCCGCGCCATTGGATTAACGATAGGCGCGTCATTGCGCTAACATGCCCGTTCATACGTCAACGCCCAGCCGCGCCCTCGCATCCATGAAGATCAATCTGCCGGTCACGCAACACGAACATGACTATCCCGAGTCTTGGATCATCGTTTCTACCACAGATACCAAGGGCATTATTACCTATTGCAACAAGCCCTTTATCGAGATCAGTGGCTTCGATGAGTCCGAGCTGGTTGGCGTCAACCATAATGTCATCCGTCACCCGGACATGCCGCCGGCGGCGTTTAAAAATCTCTGGGATACGGTCAAAAAGGGCAAACCCTGGCGCGGGACAGTGAAAAATCGCTGCAAAAACGGCGATCACTACTGGGTTGATGCCTATGTCACGCCGGTCTACGAAGGGGCCACACTGGTCGGCTATCAGTCGGTGCGCACGCGCCCAACTCGCGCTCAGATCGAAGCCGCTGAACGGCTCTACGAACGGGTGCGCGAACGCAATTTGGAAGAACTGCCGCGCCCGCTGATTCCCGAATTTAGCCATGCCGTGTGGTTAAGCGGCGCGTTTAGTATCGTCGGGCTAGGTGCCATGCTCGCCGGTTGGCTCGGCAATCTCTGGGTGGGCGTGGGCGCATTGGTGGTCGGCATCGTGCTGGCGCAGGTGAGTGCGCACGCGATTTTTAAGCAGATTGGCGAGGCGGTGCGCGTGGCCAAAAAGATCGCCGCTGGCGATCTATCCTCATCGATTCAAGTCAGCGGCAATAATGAAACTGCCGAAATTTTGCAATCGGTCAAGATGTTACAAGCGCGGCTGGCAACCGTCATGGGCCATATTCAAGAATCAGCCAGCGGGGTCGCCGCCGCCGCTGCGCAACTGTCCCATGCCTCCAACTCCACGCATGGCCTGATGGAGCAGCAACATCAGGAAACCGATATGGTCGCCACCGCGATGAACGAGATGTCGGCCACCGTCTCCGAGGTCGCCAATAACACCACTGCCGCCGCCGATGCCGCCCATCAAGCCAGCCACAAGGCACGCGAAGGGCGACAAGTCGTGCATTACAGCGTTGATGGCATTCGCGAACTCGCCGATGGCGTCGGGCAAGCCGCCGAAACGATTCATCAGCTTGAAGTCGAATCCGACAATATCGGCAAAATCCTCGATGTCATTCGCAGTATTGCCGGACAAACGAATTTGCTGGCGCTCAATGCCGCAATTGAAGCTGCCCGCGCTGGTGAACAAGGGCGCGGCTTTGCCGTGGTGGCCGATGAAGTGCGAGCTTTAGCACAACGCACCCAGCAATCGACCCAAGAAATTCAAGATCTCATTGCCCGTTTACAGCAAGGTTCTCGCACTGCCGTGTCAATGATGAAGCGTGGCCGCGATCAAGCCGAACAAAGCGTCATGCTGGCCAATGAAACCGATCAATCCCTAACTGAAATCACCCAATCGGTTGAGCGCATCAATGACATGAGCGATCAAATCGCCACAGCAGCAGAAGAACAACGCGCCGTTGTCGAAGAAATGAACCGCAATGTTGAAAGTATCCGGCATTTATCACTCGATACGCTCCAGAGTACCGATGAAGTGGTGCGGGCGACTGGTCACCTAGAAGATCTGGCCGGTAAGCTAATGGGTGTGGTTAATCAATATAAAATATGAGCGATGATCTGCGCCGACTTGCTGTTCTTAGGTTGTCGCTTACCGCGTGCGCCGCGCCACCTGCCAGCGCCAGAGTTCTAATCCAACCAGCGCCATAAAGAGCGCCATGCCCAGTGTTCCCGCTGCCAGTGCGTGCCATCCCAGCACCGTAACCAGCCAGCGGCTGCCGAGATAGAGCGCGACTCCAAACAGGATATAGCCCAGCACGCGCCCGACATCATAGGGCACCGGATAGTAACGCCGCCCCAAGCCATACGACAGCCCCACCATCGCCGCATAGCACACCAGATGCGCCCAGGCCGCACCCTGATAGCCGTACAGCGGCACCCACCACCAGAGTAGCCCCAGCGTGATCGCCGCGCCAATCAGCGATACCCCCGCGCCTAATAGCGTGCGGTCGGTGAGTTTGTACCAAATCGACAAATTAACATACACGCCAAGCAATAAATTGGCGAGCAATAACACCGGTACCACGCCCAGCCCGACGCGATAGTCAGCGCCGACAAAATATTGAAAAACATCCAGATACAATGTTACCAGCAAGAATAAAAATACACAGGCGATCACAAAGCCATTGAGCACAATTGCATAGGTACGTCCGGCGTCATGTTGTTTGGCATAATTAAAAAAGAATGGCTCACCGGCATAGCGAAATGCTTGAATAAATAATGACATCAAAATCGAGAGTTTATAGCAGGCGCTGTAAATTCCAAGTTGTGCCAGATTAGTCGCGTCATCATAGGGCAGTAAATATTTGAGCGCGGCACGGTCGAGCATTTCATTGACAATGCCGGCCAGCCCGATAATAACCATTGGCAATGAATAACGCATCAGTTTTTGAAACAGCGCAACATTAAATGCACCGAATCCACTGATAAACTGCGGTGTGAGCAGCAGCAGTTTTAAGGCACTCGCGGCGAGATTAGCGAGAAAGACATAGCCGATGCCAATTGCTGGATTCCATAATTGACCGAGTACAGACTGCGGATCCGCTGTATATGCCTGACGCGCTACGACAATAAACAGCAGGGTTAAGCCGATATTTGCGCCGATTTCAATGAACTTAACCGTCGCAAAGCGAGCGGCGCGTTCTTCAGCCCGTAGCCGCGCAAATGCCAACGCACCAATTGAATCACAGACCAAAATCGCCGCGCACCAGATGATATATTCCGGATGGTCAGCATGACGCAACAGTAATGCAAGCGGCTCGCGTCCCAGCCAAAATGCGAGTAAATACAATAGATTAACCAGCACAAGAAACCACAGCACTGTCCCGTAAACGGTCTCAGGTTGCCATTCACCGCCAGCGCGAAAACGGAAATAGCCGGTTTCCAGCCCGAAGGCCAGCAGCACCGCTAAAAATCCCATGTAGGCGTAGAATTCAGCGACGACGCCGTATTCAGCCGGGGCAAAGCTATAGGTCAGCACCGGCACCAGCAGGTAGTTCAGAAAGCGTCCGAGTACGCTACTGACCCCATAGATAGCGGTCTGCGAGGCAAGGCGTTTGAGTGGGTTCAAGGTGTGTGGGGGCGAGTGCGGGGCGGTTGCCGGGAAAGGCGGATGGTAGCTTGCGTCTGTGCCAGATGGAGAGTTGACGTTGCGTGGCGCAGTCCCAACGGCATTGCAGCCCACAACCTATGTTAATGCGTGAATGGGGCGCGACTCAGCCCATCAATTCACAAAACGGCAAAAACTCAACCCAGTCGCCGCGCTCAATCACGCGCCCCGGCTGAAGCTGCACCAGCCCATCCGCCCAAGCGACCGAGGACAATACCGCCGAGGAGCGACTGGGATACACCACCGCTTCAAGTTCACCATCCGCGCTGCGCTCTAAACGTGCACGCTGAAATTCAAGTCGTTTATCGGGGCGCGGCCAATCAAACCCAGCACGCACAGACAGCGGGCGTATGTCCACCTCACCCGCTACACCCTGCAAAGTGCGAATCAGCGGTCGAGCAAACAGCACCGCTGTAACGAACAGCGACACCGGATTGCCCGGGCAGCCGAGCAACGGCGTGCCTGCGACTTCACCAAAGGCCAGCGGCTTGCCGGGGCGGATGTTCACCTGATGCAGTTCCAACCGCCCGAGCCGCTCGACGGCGGGTTTGATGTGGTCTTCCTCGCCGACCGAAACCCCACCGCTGGCGATCATTAAATCCGCCTCACGCGCTCCGCGTGCAAGCGCCGCGACGGTCGATTCAAGATCATCGGCGACAATCCCAAGATCGACGACTTCACAGCCCCAGCCTTGCAATAATCCCAGCAACACGAAGCGGTTAGAGTTGTAAATCTGACCTGCGCCGAGCGGCTGACCGGGCAGCGCCAGTTCATCCCCGCTTGATAGCAGCGCCACGCGCAGCCGCCGCCGTACCACCAATTGCGCGACCCCGACCGATGCCGCCAGCCCCAGATGCGCGGGCGTGAGCAGGGTTCCGGCGGCGATGACCTCAGCGCCAGCGCGAATATCTTCACCAACGCGGCGTACATTGGCTCCGGCTTTCACGTCGAGCGGAATCCGCACCGCTCCGGCGGACGCTTCGCACACTTCCTGCACGACGACGGTATCCGCGCCCTCGGGCACGGGTGCGCCGGTGAAAATCCGCGCCGCCGTGCCCGAGGCGAGTGGTGTGCCGACGGCACCGGCGGCGATGCGCTGGGCGACCGGCAACTGTCCAGCGTGCGCGGCAAGATCGGCATGACGGATCGCGTAACCGTCCATCGCGCTGTTATCCCAGCCGGGCACGTCGATGGCGCTGATAACGGGTTCGGCGAGCACGTGCCCAAGTGCCGCATCCAGCGCCAACGTTTCAGTGTCGGTGATCCGCGCAACACGCGCTGTTAGAAAAGCAATGGCCTGAGCTTTGGTCAGGGTTTTGCAACGCGGGGAATCCGGCGCACAGGTGTTGGATTGAGCAATCATTGTTCGAGCAAACGCGGAATGAGTTGAGCGAAATTGCAGGGGCGAGTACGGATGTCGAGTTGCGGTGCAAGGATATGTTCCCAAGCCGTGCGACAGGCTCCGGTTGAGCCGGGGAGACAGAAGATAAAGGTGCCGTTGGCCAGTCCGCCGAAGCTGCGTGATTGGAGCGTTGACGCGCCAATCTCGGCATATGACACCTGCCGGAATAATTCGCCAAACCCTTCGACCTGTTTATCCAGCAGCGGCATGATGGCTTCGGGCGTGCTGTCGCGTCCGGTGACGCCGGTACCGCCAGTGCTCAAGATGACCTCGATTTCAGGATCGGCGATCCAGCGCGAGACGATGGCCCGTAGTTGGTAGACATCATCGCGGACAATCTCGCGGGCGAGGATCGCATGTCCGGCAGCGGTGGCGCTGTCGCACAAGAATTGGCCGGAAGTATCGCGGGAAGCGTCGCGGCTGTCAGAGACGGTCAGAATCGCCAAGCGCAGCGGGCGGAACGGCTGTTCAGTGAAATGGGTGTTCATTTCACAACTTTTAGCGTCGGCGCACCCTTCTTTTTCCCTTTTGGGCGATTCGGTGCCGGAGAGGGCGTGTCATCAGTTCCGGTCGGCGCGGTTGTCGGCAACACTGCCAAACGCGGGCCGGATGCTGCCGCCGGTGTCCGCGCTGCCGGGGTCGTCGTTTCAGGATAAACCGGATCAGGGAACACCATCCCCTGCCCATTTTCGCGGGTAAAAATACCGACAACCGCTTCAGTCGGAAATAACACCTCACGCGCTACGCCCCCAAAACGGGCGCTAAATTCCGTCCACTCGTTCCCGATTAACAGCCCCCGCACCGCGCCCAACGCAATATTGAGCACGATGCGACCATCGGCGACAAACTCCATCGGCACCCGCGCATCGGGAAAATCAGCATCGACGACTAAATGTGGCGTCATCTGATTATCCAAAATCCATTCATAGATCCCGCGCACCAAATAGGGCTTGCTGGAAGTCATTTCATCGATGGCGTCGCTCATCGCCGTAAATCCGTAATCATTTCTCTTTCCGCTTCAGTCAAACTCAGCCGGAATGCATCCCAAGTAAAAATCCGCTTCATATAAATACGGATCGGATCGGCTTGTTTCGGTAGCTCAATACCAAGCACTGGCAACCGCCACAACAGCGGCGCAACACAGCAATCAACCAGCGAGAATTCCTCGCTCATAAAAAACGTATGTGCCGCAAAGACCGGAGCGGTCACAATTAAACTCTCGCGCAATTCTTTACGCGCTTGCTCAACTTCATCCCCATTGCCATGCAGAATGCGCCCCATGAGCGCATACCAATCACGATCAATGCGATACATGAATAGTCGCGCACTCGCCCGCGAAACGGGATCGACTGGCAGTAATGGCGGATGCGGAAAGCGTTCGTCGAGATATTCCATAATGATCCGCGATTCATACAGCCGCAGATCACGATCAATAAAGGTCGGCACCGTTGCATACGGATTGGCGTCGAGCACCTCACCGGGCAGAGCCTGGGCATCGACATCGACGACTTCGACAGCAATGCCTTTTTCGGCCAGAACCATTCTGACCCGATGGCAATAGGGGCAGGTAGGGTCGGAATAGAGAGTCATCGGTTGCACCGATTATCAAGCAGAAAACAAGTGCGGCGACCCGCAATCAGGTCGCCGCCGTAGTGTTCAATTAATGAACGTCTTTCCAATACTCTTTCTTGAGCATGTACGCCAAGATGAAGAGGAAGCCGAGGAATAGCAGCACGTAGCGCCCAAGACGCTCGCGCTCAAGCTGCGCCGGCTCGCCAACATAGGTCAGGAAGTTGGTGATGTCACGCACCATTGTGTCGTATTCCTGCGGCGACAGCGATCCCTGCTTGACCAGCTTCACACCCTTGATGGTTGGTTCAGCGCCCGGATCGTGCGCCGGTTCCATGACCGCTTCTTGACGCCCCTGCAAATTGCCCAGCACATGCGGCATCCCGACCAGCGGGAAGATGACGTTGTTGACGCCATAGGGCCGCGTGTCATCGACATAGAAGCTCTTGAGATAGGTATAGATCCAATCCGGCGAGCGCAAACGCGCTTCCAGCGTCAGATCCGGCACCGCTGCACCAAACCACTTTTCGCCATCTTCTGGCCGCAGTGCATTGGTGATGAGATCGCCCGGCTTGGCATCACCGAAGATCAGATTCTGACGCAGGGTGATCTCGTCGATGCCCAGATCTTTGGCCAAGCGGTTGTAGCGCATGTACTTCAGGGTATGACAGCCGGAGCAGTAATTCATGAAGTACTTGGCACCGCGCTGCAACGAGGCTTGATCACGCAGATCGATATTGGCCTGTTCCAGATGCACGCCACCGCCAGCCGCCAGCAGCGTTGTCGGCCCGAGCAGCAACAGGGTGGCTAGAATCAACTTTCTCATGATGTCACCCTCTCTGGAACGGGCTTGGTCTGATCCAGCGAACTGTAGATCGGCATTAACAAGAAATAGGCGAAATACAGCACGGTGAAGATCTGCGACAGCAGGGTATAGAGGTCAGAGGCCGGCTGAATGCCGAGCCACGCCAGTGCGACGAAGGACACGACGAAGATCGCCGTTGCGATCTTGAAGATCGGCCCCTTGTAGCGCATCGACTTCACGGGGCTGCGGTCGAGCCAAGGCAGCACGAACAGAATCAAAATCGCTGCGAACATCACCACCACGCCCGGAAACTGCGAACCGTACATCGGCGGCACTGCCCGCAACATGGCGTAAAACGGCGTGAAGTACCACACCGGCGCAATATGTGGCGGCGTCAGCATCGGGTTAGCCGGCTGGAAGTTCGGCGCTTCAAGGAACATGCCGCCCATCGTCGGATTAAAAAACATGATGTAGCTGAAGATCGCCAAAAAGACGACCACGCCCATCAGATCTTTAACCGTGTAATAGGGATGGAAGGGGATACCATCAGCCGGCGCCTTGTCGCTCCAGCGGTTCCCTTTTGGGCCAGCTTTAATTTCGATGCCATCTGGATTATTCGAGCCGACATGATGCAGCGCGACAATATGCAGGAACACCAGTCCGACGAGCAGGAATGGCAGCAGGAAGTGGAAGGCAAAGAAGCGATTTAGGGTCGCATCGGAGATGACATAGTCACCACGCACCCAGACCGACAGATCGTCACCGACAACCGGCACGGCTGCGAACAGGTTGACAATCACCTGAGCGCCCCAATAGGACATCTGACCCCAGGGCAGCAGATAGCCAAAGAAGGCCGTTGCCATCATCACCAGATAGATGACCACACCGATCATCCACAACAGTTCACGCGGCTTGCGGTATGACCCCCACAGCAGTCCCCGGAACATGTGCAAATAGATGACGATAAAGAACATCGAGGCACCGGTCGAGTGCATATAGCGAATCAACCAGCCCCAATCGACATCCCGCATGATGTACTCAACCGAGGCAAACGCTAGGGTTGCATCGGGTTTGTAGCTCATTGCCAGCCAGATGCCGGTAACGATCTGAATCACCAGCGTCAAAATCGCCAGCGAGCCGAAGAACGACCAAAAATTCAGATTCTTCGGGGCATAGTATTCGGAGAGATGGTTACGCCAGGTCTCCGAGAGCGGGAATCGCTTATCGATCCAACTGAGGTTTTCGGTTTTTTCAGCACTCATCAGGCGCTCCCTCGATCCTCACCAATGAGGATGGTGGTGTCGTTGAGATAAGCGTGCTTCGGGATCACCAGGTTAGTCGGCGCGGGAACATTTTTAAATACACGCGCTGCTAAATCGAACCGCGAGCCGTGGCACGGACAGTGGAAACCGCCCTTCCAGTCAGCACCCAAATCTTCGGGGCCAAACTCGGGACGATAGGTCGGCGAACAACCGAGATGGGTGCAGATACCGATGGCAACCAGATACTCGGGCTTGATCGAGCGCGTCGGGTTCTTGCAATACGCCGGCTGCTGGGGCACCTCGGAGGTGGGATCGACCAGCTTGGGGTCGTTGCTGGAAAGTGCTGCCAGCATCTCAGGTGAGCGATGCACTACCCAGACTGGCTTGCCGCGCCACTTGACGCGCAACAGCGCACCCGGCTCCAGCTTACTGATGTCCGCCTCGACCGGTGCACCGGCCGCCCGCGCCCGGGCACTCGGATTCATCGATGCGACGAACGGGACGAGCGCGTAGCCAGCGCCAGCGGCACCAACCACGCTAGTCGCGGCAACGAGCACTCGTCGCCTCATTTTGTTCACGCCTTGCGCGCTCATAGGCCAATATCCCCCGGCTGATGCGAGCACCGCCCACGGCAAGCCCATAGGCGAAGCCTCACGCAGCTTGGATGAAACTTCAGGTGGAAAAGTTGAGAATCAGACGATCGATGCAAAATCGACCGCGCATTCTCCGTGATTTCAGCGGGATTGGTCAAGGACAGAGCGAATACAGCCATCCTCACCGGCACCGCGACGGGTGCCTGTCACGCTGGGTTGTCGATCTCGACGAACCGATGCCATAGCCCAAACTGCGCGGCCAGATGTGCGCCCAGTGCTTGAACCCCGTAGCGTTCGGTGGCGTGATGGCCGGCGGCCAGATAACACAGATCCAGCTCGCGGGCCTGATGCGTGGTTTGTTCGGAAAGCTCTCCGCTCAAAAACGCATCGACACCAAGACCGGCAGCGGCTTCGAGATAGCCTTGACCGCCGCCCGTACACCAGGCCACGCGCTCGATGACGCCGGTTTCGCGCCCAACGCGCTGCGCCGGACGTGCCAATCGCTGTGAGACGTGCTCGGCAAAGGCGGTGGGTGTCAACGGTTCGGCCAAACGCCCAACCCACACCAGACCGTTGGCTAGGGACGTTGGTTCCGCTGCAACGAAATCGAGCCGACGCGCCAGTTGGGCATTGTTGCCCAGTTCGGGATGGGCATCGAGTGGCAGATGATACGCGATGAGACTGGTGCCCGCCCTGAGCAATGTCCTTGCGCGACGGCCTTTAATGCCCGTTAAGCAGGGATGTTCGTTGTTCCAGAACCAACCGTGATGCACCAAGATGGCATCAGCGCGTTCGGCAATCGCCGCGTCGAGCAGCGCCGCGCTGGCGGTGACACCCGAAATCAGCCGCTTGACAGGGCGTTCGCCCTCAACCTGTAAGCCATTTGGCGCGTAATCCTTAAACCGCGCCGCGTCGAGCAGCGTGTCACAATAGTCGATCAGGGCATGAATCGGCAGCATGATTGCTCGGCTCAGGCGCTGAGAATGTAGCTGAAGTCGATTTCCAGCTCAGTAAAGGGCGGGATGCGCTGCTTGACTGGCGCGTCGTCGGTCAGGGTGAGATTGGCCAGCGTGCGATAGCTGTCGCCATCGAGTTCCCATGCAATCAGCGTGCGATCTTCCGGCCACAGCAGCCAGTAATACGGGACGCGGTGGCGCATTAACAGCGTAAACAGTGTGAATGTATCCTTGCGTTCATGTCCGGGCGAGACAATCTCGCACACCCAATCTGGAATCACATTGAACACACCACGCGGCCGTTCTGGCAAGCGTTCTTTGCGCCACCCGGCAAGATCGTGCGTCGGGCATTGGTGCATCGCGTAGTGGACGCTGACTTCGGTGGCAATCCACCAACCGCCGGGGCCGGACGGATGATCGAACGGGCCGAGTTCGACCGAGGTTCGGTGTTGCGCCAAGCCATGTTCCATCCGCGCCATCGGTCGCTGGACGATTTCACCATCAATCAATTCGGCCTGTCCGCTGGGATCATCGAGCAAATCGTCGAGGGTTTTAAACTTGAACGCTTCCATCGGTATCGCTCCGGTATCGCTGCATTGACTGGGGATGACGAGCGCGGCGCGTTTGATTCTACCGAAAACCCGAAAAAAAAGCCCGGCGGGGTGCCGGGCTATAAACGTCTCATGATGAGAGAGACGAGGAGGACTCAGTACGATCCTAAGCAGTCGGGCTTAGTCAGTGCTTAATGATTAGAATTGTTACGCCCGACTGGATCGCGCAATTAGTGCATGAACAGACCGCCATTGACTGGCAAATTAGCGCCGGTCAGATAGCTGCTTTCATCGCTGGCCAAAAATGCAATCGCCGCTGCGATTTCATCCGGCTGGGCCATGCGGCGCATCGGAATGCCGCTGATGATGCTATTGCGCACATCATCATTCATGGCTAGGGTCATAGCTGTTTCGACATAGCCGGGTGAAATGGTATTCACCGTCACGCCCTTTGATGCGCCTTCTTGTGCCAGCGCCATTGTAAAACCGTGCATACCGGCTTTGGCGGCGGAATAATTCGCTTGACCGAATTGACCGCGCTGACCGTTAACCGATGAGATATTGATAATCCGTCCAAAGCCGCGCTCTAACATGCCATCCCACACTTGACGGGTGACATTAAAGACGCTGTTCAGATTGACGTTAATCACCGCTTCCCACTGCGCCAATTCCATCTTTTTGAAGGTCTTGTCACGAGTAATACCAGCGCAGTTAACCAGAATATCAACCGGGCCGAATTGAGCGGTGATGTCCTGAATCATGCGGGCGCTGTCGTCAAATGATGACACATCAGCGGTGATGACCGCGATGTCAAACCCCTCAGCAGCGCGAGCCTGCTTCCACTCCGCAGCGGCAGCCGCTTCGGACGGGTGACAGTTCGCCACAACGGTGCAGCCATCTTTGGCTAAACGGGTACAGATTGCGGTGCCGATGCCGCCGATGCCGCCGGTGACGAGTGCGATACGAGCCATGAGGTTCCTCCAGTCATTTTAGGATATGGTGAGCGCAGGTGCGATCAATGCCAACAAATGCCGCTCAAAAACATTGGGGCTGCTCCCGATTGATTCCAGAAGCACACCCAATGCCGATCCGTCCCTGGATCGCAGGATCAAGTTGTAAATAGCTTAGACAGCAACGCTTTTGCGCAGGTCTTCGCTGACTTCGCTCAGGTTCTTCTCGACCCAAACGCGGTAGTCGTCACGCGCTTCGCCGAAAAACTGCATCCCAGCTTTGCTCTCGGCCATAACGCGCTCGCTGAGTTCTTTGGTTGCTTCAACCTGACCCTTGAACAGGTCGTTGTAGCCTTTGGACTCAGTGGCCAGCTTCATCAGGCGCATACTGTGATCCATGTACAGGTTCATCGCGTCCATCTGGCGAGCGGCCAGCTTCTCGAACAGACGCACGTTCAGCTCACCAAAGCTGGTCATGCGCTCAACGTTCTTGTTCGTCCACTCGTTGACGGTCTTGAGGCTGTCGGTGGTGTTCATGTTTGTCGTCTCCGGAAGGTTTGTGCAGTGCAGCAATGTTGCGATGCACAATAATTCCGCGACTCGCTGCCGTCAAGACTAATTTTGGCAATGTTTAGTATTGGAAAGCGGTGCGTGATGTGATGCCACTGCTAATCTAGCTGATAGCTCTCAAACCACCAACATTCGCAGACAGGCAACTTATATGCATGATTGATATGCTGTTTGATCTTTAACAAATAAGAGTAAAGCCAAAACGCTAACATCTCCGCCCTAAGCAGCAAGTTTTACGCGCAACAGATCATTCCCCACTTCTCGGCCGTCGAACATTCAAAGTGGATCATCCCCTATGCACCTCGAAGACCTCGCCGAACAAGCCGCGCACTATCGCGCCGAAGCCGCACACATCAAACGCGAAGTGCGCGTCTGTGTTGCGGCCAGTTGTCAATCTTCCGGCTCGCTGCCGGTGCTCGCTGCGCTCCAATCCGCCTGTGACAGTCAGGGCACTGGCGCTTGCGCAGTCAAGGGCGTCGGCTGCATGGGGCTGTGTTCCGCTGGGCCGCTGGTTGCGGTGGCTGATGCGGACTGCGGATTAAACGACGCCGTGCTTTATCGCGATGTGACGCCCGCCGATGCGCCCGAGATTCTGGCCAGCGTCTGCGGTGCGCCGGTCGAGCGGTTGCGCTGTCCGACCGATCAGCCGTTTTTTAGCCGACAACAGCGCATCGTGCTCGAACATTCAGGCGTGATCGACCCAGAGAGTTTGCGCGGCTATATCGCCGTCGGCGGTTATGCGGCGCTGATTCAGGCGCTCACCGAGCTGACGCCCGCCGAGGTGTTGCGCGAAGTGACCACCAGCGGTCTGCGTGGACGCGGCGGCGGTGGCTATCCGACCGGCCTCAAATGGTCAACCATTGCCAAGATGCCGCCCGGTCAAAAATATGTTGTCTGTAATGCCGACGAGGGCGATCCGGGCGCATTCATGGATCGTGCCGTGCTCGAATCTGACCCGCATCGCGTGCTTGAAGGTATGGCGATTGCCGCCTATGCGGTCGGCGCAAGCAAAGGCTATGTCTATGTCCGTGCCGAATATCCGTTAGCGGTCGAGCGGCTCGAATTGGCAATTCGCAAAGCCAAACGCGCCGGCTTTCTCGGAGCCAAGATCGCCGACACCCAGTTTGCATTTGAAATCGAAATTCGTCTCGGCGCGGGCGCATTTGTGTGCGGCGAGGAAACCGCGCTCATGGCTTCGATTGAAGGGCTACGCGGCCAGCCGCGCCCACGTCCACCCTATCCGGCTGAATCCGGTCTCTGGGGGTGTCCAACGCTGATTAACAATGTCGAGACCTTTGCCAATATCGCGCCGATCATCCGCAACGGCGGCGACTGGTTTGCGTCAATTGGTACTGAGGGATCCAAGGGGACAAAGGTTTTTGCGCTCGCTGGCAAGATCAACAACACCGGCTTGATTGAAGTGCCGATGGGCACGCCACTGCGCGAGATCATCGAGATCATCGGCGGCGGCATTCCTGACGGCAAAGGTTTCAAAGCGGTGCAGACCGGCGGCCCGTCCGGTGGCTGTATCCCAGAAGCCCATCTGGATATTCCAGTTGATTACGACAGCCTCAAAACGCTCGGCACCATCATGGGATCCGGCGGCATGATCGTGATGGATGAAACCGCGTGCATGGTCGATGTGGCGCGCTTTTTTATGGAATTTTGCATGAGCGAATCTTGCGGCAAGTGCATTCCCTGTCGCGCTGGCACTTGGCAGTTGCATGGCTTGCTCGACACGCTCACCAAAGGTCAGGGCACAGCGGCTGATCTGGCGCTTTTAGAGGAACTGTGCGAAGTGGTGCAAGCGACCAGTCTCTGTGGTTTGGGTCAGACTGCGCCCAATCCGGTGCTGAGTACGCTCAGATATTTTAGGGATGAATACACAGCGAAGTTACGCACCCCATCAACCGCAATACCGCACCAAAATTATCCGTCCGAATAAGCATTGATGCTATGCTAATTGTGATCCAGCACCGATCATAAAACTTATGCTGCTTTTAATGGGAGAGCTTGAAATGAAAAAAATGGGCCAAAATACACATTCACATGCAACAGGGCGAGCGCAGTATGTCAATCATCATCGCCAGCTTAATGATGATTATGATGCTTTATCATTGACTTTGACGGAAGATGCAGCGTCTGGTCTGATCTATCTGATCGAAGAAGAAAAAATGGCCAGAGATCTGTACGATGCTTTTGCCGAGCAGACCGGAAGTCTCATTTTTGAGCGTATTTCTGACTCCGAACAGCAGCACCTAGATGCGCTGTTAATGGTGGCTGATGCGGCGGGGATTGATGTCCCTGAGCTTTTAGAACAGCCGGGGACATTTCACAATCCAACCATTCAAAATCTATACAACACGCTTTTAGAGCAAGGCAGTGTTTCATTTGCCGAGGCTATAGCTGTTGGGATCGCAGTGGAAGAAACCGACATCTACGATTTACAACAGCTTCTGCCAGAAACTGAAATCAGCTTGCTCGGCGTGGTCTATAGTAATTTATTAGCTGGATCACAGAATCATCTAGCGGCATTTGAATCATTTTAGGGTCGCATGTAACACACCGATGCTGAGTTTGAATCAAGCGGCTGTGCTTGTCGGGTAGCTAGAGATCGAATGAAACTCCTCGAACTGCATCTCCTCGCCTACGGCCCATTCACGGATCGCCGCATTGATCTCAGCGCCGGTGAACACGGGCTGCATGTCATCTGGGGCCGCAATGAAGCCGGCAAAAGTTCGGCACTGCGCGGCCTCAAAGCCTTGCTCTATGGCATACCGGAGCGCACCGCCGATAGCTTTTTGCACGCAAATGCCGATCTGCGCATTGGCGGCCGTTTGCGCGATCTGCACGGGCAAGAACGGCTCTACTATCGGCGCAAAGGTCGCCGCAACACCCTGCTCGACGGCAGCGGTCAGCCGCTGGCCGATGAGAGCTTGCACGAGCTGCTGCACGGCGTTGATGCGGCGCTCTTTGAGCGGCTGTTTGGTCTCGATTACGACGCGCTGGTCAGTGGTGGCGAAAGTTTGCTCGCCGAGCATGGCCGCGAAGCCGAAGCCCTGTTCGGCAGTGCGCTGGGCCGCGCTCGTATTCAGAATGTTCTCGGCGATCTCGACCGCGAGGCCGCCGAACGCTTCGCCCCGCGTGCGCATAAACCGCTGGTCAATGCGCAGTTGAGCCAACTGACCGAATTGCAGCGCCAACTGCGCGAAGCCTCGCTCTCGGCGCGGCAGTGGGATGAAGCGCGGCAAGAAGGTGAGCGCCTGCATGCTGAACTCGCCGAGATCGAATCCCAGCTTGCCGCCGCCACTGCCCGCCGCTACACCCTTGAACGCTTGCGTCGCACCCTGCCCGGCTTGGCGCGTCGCGCCCGCTTGCTCGAACAGCTTGCCCAGCTTGCGGACGCGCCCTGTCTGCCGGACGATTTCGGTGCTCGCTGTGATAATGCCGACGATCAGCGCCGCCTGTTGCGCGAGCGCCAGCGCACCGCCCGCGCTCGGCTGGCCGATCTGCGCCAGCAGGCCAATGCCGAAACCCTCTCCGATGCGCTGCTGGCGCAGGGTGAGGCCATCGACGCCCTGCGCGAGCGCCTCGGCAGTCATCGCAAAGCGGCGCATGATCGCCCGAATCTGGTCGCCACTGCCAAAGCCCAGCGCACGCTTGCGGCACAACGGCTGGACGTGATTCGGCCCGGACTGGCGCTCGATGATGCGGAATTTCTCCGCCCGCTGCTGGATCGCCGCCGTCAAGTCACGGAACTGGGTGGACATCGTGAAGCGGTTGAAACTGCTGTGGTCACGGCGCAGGCGCATCTTGCTGATACCGAACAGGCGTTGAGCGATCTGTGCGCCGCGCAAGCTGCCAGCGCCGAGACGAAATCGCTGGATCTCGAAGACTTAGAACGCGCTGTGCAAGCTGCGCAACGCGCTGGTGATCTCGACCGTGCGATTCTCGATACCGAAGCGCGTCTGCGTCTGCACACTGAACGCGGGGCACGCGATCTCGCCACCCTCGGACGCTGGCGCGGCACGCTCACCAACTTCTACCGTGCGGCCTTGCCGAGTGAAGCGACCCTGCGCCGCTATGCTGCCGAAGCGCAGGCGCTCGATGAGACGCAGCGGCGTTTGACCGAACAACACAGCGCCACTGCTGCCGACTGCCGTCAGCTTGAGCAGAGCTTGCGGGCGCTGCATCTGGCCGGTGCGGTGCCGAGTGAAGCCGATCTCGGGCAAGCGCGGGCGCATCGTGAACGCGGCTGGCAACTGGTGCGCCGTCACTGGCTCGGCGGTGCGACTGAAGCAGCGACCGACGCCGCCGCGCACTATGTTCCGGGTACGCCGCTGCCAGAAGCCTTTGAGCACGCGATGACCCACGCAGATGCGCTCGCCGACCGCTTGCGGCGCGAGAGTCAGCGTGTGCATGAACAGGCTACCGCTCAAGCGGCGTTAGAGAGTCGCACCCAAGCACGCGCCGCGCTGGAAGCGGAATTAGCGGCGCTGAATCTGCGCCGTCAAACGCTGGAGATGGACTGGCAGACGCTCTGGACACCCTGTGGCATTGAGCCGTTACCGCCGCACGAGATGCTTGACTGGCTCACCCGCGCCCAGCGGCTGCAAGAACGCGCCAGCACCGAGGATGAGCTACAGCAGACCCTAAACAGTCAGCGCCTCGAACGCGCCCACCATCTGCATACCCTTTGCCGACAATTAGGCGTGCCGGTCACTGCCGACCAACGCCTCGCGCCGGTACTCGATCAAGCTGAAGCGGCGCTCCGCGCTGGTCGCCGCGCTGCCGAACACCGCCGCACCCTCAACGAACAGCGCACCACCCTTGAACAGCAGCGCCGCCGACTCGAACGCGCACTCCAACAGGCCCGCGCCGACCGCACTGCATGGCAAACGCGCTGGGCGACGCTGACGGCGGAACTCGGTTTTTCTGCCACCGCGACGCCAGCGGACATCTCCGACGATCTCGACAGTTTGGCGAGCGTGCTCAAGCGATTAGATGAAATTCGCAGTCTCGATGCGCGGGTGCAGGGCATCGACCGCGACGCCCGCCAATTCAGCGCCGACACCCGTGCGCTGCTCGAACAGCTTGCGCCAGATTTGCTCACCGCCTCGGTTGAGGTCGCCGTGCCGCAGTTGCATCAACGGCTGATTCAACAGCGCGAAGCCCGCAGTCGCCGTGATGCGCTCCGCGCTCAAGCCGATCAAACGCACATCGACCTCAGCGCCACCGAAGCGGCATTGCAGACCACCGAAGAAACCCTAGCCGAACTCTGTCGGCTTGCCGCGTGCGCCGATCCCGATGAACTGCCCGCTGCGCTCGAACGCGCCCGCGAACGGGTGCGGCTTAGTGACGAACTGCGCCGCGTTGAAGCGGAATTGATGGCCAGCGGCGATGGTCTCGATCTGGCGGCGCTCGCAGCCGAAGCGCAGGGCGTGGATGCCGAAGCCGTCGCGCAGGAACGGCTGGCGCTCAGTCGTCAGATTGAACAGGAATTACAACCGCGTCATGCCGATGCCCTCGAACGGCGCATTCACGCCGAGCGCGATTTCAGCGCCATGACTGGCAGCGATGATGCCGCCGTGCTCGCTGAAGAGATCGAACGACTGCGGGCCAGTCTGCGCCATCACACCGAACACTATGTGCGGTTACGACTGGCAGCGCGACTGCTGCGCGAGGCGATTGAGCAGTTTCGTCGTCAGCACCGCGACCCGATCTTAACCCGCACCAGCGCCTATTTTGCGCCGCTGACCTGCGGCAGTTTTGCAGCGGTCGAGAGCGATTTTGACGACGCCGATCAGCCGATTTTGGTCGGCGTGCGCACCAGCGGCGAGCGCGTGCGCGTCGAGGCGATGAGCACCGGCACCCGCGATCAACTTTATCTGGCACTGCGGCTGGCGCATCTCGACCGCCATCTCGACAGCGCCCCGCCGCTGCCGTTTGTGGTCGATGATATTTTGATCCAGTTTGATGATGATCGCGCCCGCGCCACGCTCGCGGTCTTTGCTGCGCTGGCGGCCAAAACACAGGTGATTGTTTTTACCCATCATCAGCGCGTGGTCGAGCAAGCGCAGGCACTGCCCGAAGCCGAGCGGCAGGTGTTTATCCATGCATTAGCGTAAATTCACGCGCAGTGATCCAATTTCGATCAGCGGTTTTTGCGTGCGCGTCTGGTATAAGATTTGCGCTAATTCAGGGAATTGAGGATGTTTTTGTATGGCGCAGCGACCACAGCGACTTCGCGCAATCCAGATCCGCCTTACGCTCGTACTCACCGCCTGCCTACTGCTTGCCAGCGGCCCGCTGCCCGCCGATCCCCCCACCCTGCGCGTCATCGGCGACGAAAACTACCCGCCCTATCTCTTTCTCAATGCTAACGGTCAGGCCGACGGCTTTCTCGTCGATCTGTGGCAGCTTTGGGAGCGCAAAACCGGCGTTCACGTCGAGCTAATCGCGACCCAATGGGATGACGCCCAACGCCGTCTGCTCAATGGTCAGGCCGATGTGATTGAAAACATCTTCAAAACTCCGGGCCGTGAACCGCTCTATGATTTTTCTGCGCCCTATGCCGATTTGCCGGTCGCTATTTATCGCGATGTGTCTATCGGTGGTCTAACTAATTTGGACACATTACGCGGGTTTCAGGTCGGTGTCATGCAGGGCGATGCCTGCATTGAACATCTCAAACAGCACGGCATTGACTCGCTGATTTTTTATCCGAATTACACCCAACTCATTCAGGGCGCATTAGCCCAAGATATTAAAGTTTTTTGTCTCGACGAACATCCGGCGAATTTTTATCTCTATCGCCAACACGCACACCATCAATTCGTCAAAGCCTTTGAACTCTATCACGGTCAATTTCATCGTGCCGTGCGCAAAGGCAATCTCGAAATTCTGCGCTTAGTCGAACGCGGCATGGCGGCAATTTCTGCCGATGAATTAGCCGCGCTGCGCCATAAATGGCTCACTGAGCCAATCAATTATCAGCATTATATCGGTATTGCGCTCGCGGCATTGGGGCTGTTGGCCTGTGCATTAGCGGTTTTGGGATTTTGGGTGTATACCCTGAGGCGAGCGGTTGCCGTGCGCACCGAAGCCTATGCCCGCAGTGAACAGCGATTTCGCCGCTTATTTGAATACAGCAAACAGGCGGTAACGCTGATTGAAGACGGCTATTTTGTCGATGCCAATCAAGCCACGCTGTCGATGCTCCGGCTCGACAGTATTGACCAATTACGCGGACTCAAGCCCTCGGATATTTCACCAGCGTATCAACCCGACGGTCATAAAAGCACCGAAAAAGAGCGCCACTTGCTGCAAGAGGCGCTGGAAGTCGGGTCGATTCGTTTTGAATGGGAACATATCCGCGCCGATGGCGAACATTTTTTTGCTGATGTCTTGCTGACACCGATGCAATTTGATTCCTGTCAGCAAATTCATGTTGTCTGGCAGGATATTACCGAAAAGAAACGCGCTGAAGCCGAATTAGCGCGTTATCAGCGTGAACTCGAATCATTGGTCGAACAGCGTACCGCTGAATTACGCCAGACGAATGAACGGCTCACCCACACGCAATTTGCGATGGATCGCGTCGGCATTGGTATCGCTTGGAATAGCGCCGACACTGGACGCTTTATTTACGCCAATGATGAAACCTGCCGCCAACTGGGTTATGAACTCAACGAATTGTTGGACTTAACAGTAAGCGACATCAATCACGAATTTCCGCCTGCGGCATTGCGTGATGTTGCTGCCAGTTTGCGCGGCGGTACCAGCGGACTGCGGATTGAAACTCGGCATTGGCGCAAAGATGGTTCAATCTATCCGGTAGCGATTACGATTTATCTTCATCAATCTCCGGGTGAAGAATGGTTTATTGCATTTTTTGAAGATATTACCGCCCGCAAGCTCGCTGAAGCGGAATTATTAAGCGCCAAAGAACAGGCTGAAGAAGCAACCCGCGCTAAATCGAATTTTCTGGCCAATATGAGCCATGAAATCCGCACGCCGATGAATGCAATTATGGGCATGGCGCATCTGGCATTGCAGACCGAATTAGATAGCCGCCAGCGCAATTATATTGAAAAAGTGCATCGTTCAGCGGAAGCCTTGCTCGGCATTATTAACGATATTCTCGATTTTTCCAAAATCGAAGCGGGTAAGCTCGATATTGAACAGATTGATTTTTGGCTAGAAGATGTGATGGATAATCTGGCCAATTTGGTTGGCCTGAAAGCGGAAGAAAAAGGCGTTGAGCTGTTATTTGATTTGCGCCCCGAAATTCCCACGGCGCTGATTGGCGATCCACTGCGGCTGGGGCAGATTTTAATTAACCTCGGCAATAATGCGGTGAAATTTACTGAGCCGGGCGGGGAAATTCTCATCTCGGTGCAAGTGATTGATGCCGATAACGATTGGGTGCGACTGGGATTTAGCGTGCGTGATACCGGTATTGGCATGACAGCCGAGCAACAATTGCGGCTCTTTGAATCCTTTAGTCAAGCCGATATGTCCACCACGCGCAAATATGGCGGCACCGGTTTGGGATTGGCGATTTCTAAACGGCTGACGGCGTTAATGGAGGGTGAAATTGGCGTTGAAAGCACCTTTGGTGTTGGCAGCACGTTCCGCTTTAGTGTGCGCTTTGGCCGTCAGCACGGCGTGACCGCACCTCGGATATAGCCAGTGCGTGAACTGCTGCCGCTACGGGTTCGCCCGCACTGGCGTTAACGACGTGAACAGACTTATTCAGCTTCGTGTAATTTTGGATAGGTTTTTATGAGCGGTGGCCGGTCATATCGGGGCGTATCTGGTGCAAGAACGGGCGCAGGCGTTAGAAACAGCCTGTCAAGCTGATACGTCGCGGGCACGACTGGAGGCGCTGTTAGCCGAGATGGTCGCGCAACTTGAACCCGTGCTTTGTGGATTGCAGGCGCTCGATCCGCCCGCTGAATCCGCTGCGACTGCAACCGAGGCGATGGCGCTGGATCGTCCGGCGCTTGAAGCCCTGTTGCTGCGAATGCAGGCGCTGCTTGAAGCAGGTGACACTGAGGTCAGTGATTGGTTGGCGGAACTCAGTGCGCTGGTGCGTGGCTCGCCAGTTGCCGATGCCTTGCCACCGCTGCAACAGGCGATTGATGAGTATGCGTTTGATGATGCCTTGACGCAGGTGCAGCGGTTGCGGGCGGCAATGAGCATGAAATTTTAGTTGTTCAAAGTTCGATGATCGAAGATTTTATGGTCTACACTTCAATTGCGCTTGCACAAGATAGCGTTTTGCAATCTTTTTTCCGACTGGTATCAGCGGCATCAATCAGCCATGTCTTACAACGCTTTGTCAAAATATCGCTCCACGCACAGTGGCGTAACGCTAGTTGAGTTGATGGTAACGATTGCGGTTGCCAGTATTCTGCTCACGGTTGCGGTGCCGAGTTTTCAGGATGCGATCCAGCGTAATCGTTTGACTTCAGCGACGAATAATTTTGTGGTGTCTATTCATTATGCGCGGACTGAGGCAATTAAGCGCGGACAGAATGTCACGCTTTGCAAAAGCAGTTCTGGGACAAGTTGTGCAACAGGGACGGGGACGTTTTGGGAAAACGGTTGGATTGCGTTTGTTGATACCGATGCAGATGGGACGCTCGATACAGGTGAAACGCTGTTACGTGCGTGGCCAAGTTTGCCAACTGGCTATACACTACGACCGAATAATAATTTCGCTAATTTCTTGCGATATAATCCTCGAGGTGAAGCCAACAATATTGGTAACTTTGCGGTGTGTTATAACAATCAGCTTGTTGGCTCTAAAGTAGTTGTAATTACAAGACTACGGCCCTGGTTGGGAATGGATCAGGACGGCGACCGCATTCCAGAAAATAAAGACGGTGAAATTAGCTCATGTACCAATCCATAATATCCCGCCGTCGCGCTCGTGGTGTCACACTGCTTGAAGTGTTGATTAGCGTATTGGTGTTGGGAGTGGGTTTGTTAGGTGTGGCAGCGATGCAGGCGAATGCGCTAAAAACGAATCATAGTGCGCTTCAGCGTAGTCAGGCGGTAATGTTAGCATATTTTATGTTAGATGCAATGCGAGCCAATCGGAATGCGGCACTTGCCGGGGATTATGATTTAGGAACTATTGGAAGTGCGGGAAGTGACGATTCACCAATATGCACCGCGCCAAGCGGTTCGACGCATATTACCCGCGATCAGGCGGCGTGGTTTGCGGCAATGAAGGATAATTTAGGGGATTTAAATACGACCTGTGGTTTAATTGCGTGCAATGCAGCACGTTGTACGGTTAAAGTGATGTGGGATGATGAGCGTGCAAACTTAAATTTAGATCAGGAAACACCTGAACCGCAAATCATTGAGGTTTCAACAGTTTTATGAATACACAACGCTTGCAGCGGGATGCGGGATTTACACTCGTCGAGTTGATGATTGCGATGGTGTTGGGATTGTTAGTAACGGGTGGGGTGATTGGAATATTTGTATCGAATCAGCAGATTTATCGTCAGAATGAGAATTTAGCGCGATTACAAGAAAATGCGCGTTATGCGTTGGAGGTGATGGCGCGTGATATTCGTGAGGCGGGTGGTGTGGCGTGTGGGAAGAATCCGCCTACAGCGAATGTTTTGAATAATGCTGATACAGCATGGTGGTCAACGTGGGGCGATGGGATTAGAGGGTATGATGGTGATAATACGACGTTTCCGAAAACATTTGGTACGAATGCACTAGATCGTGTTTCAGGAACAGATGCAATTGTGATTCTAAGTGGAACAGTGAATGATGGTTTATATATTAAAACCCATAACCCATCATCGGCTAATTTCAGCGTTAATACAACAAGTCACGGCATTTCAGATGATGATATTTTAATAATGTGTGATGATGAGACAGCAGTAATTTTTCAAGTCACCAATGCCAATTCAAACAACACTACAATTGTACATAATACAGGAAATAGTCCGCCTGGAAATTGCACTAAAGCTTTGGGATGCGCACCAGATAAATCTTCTTGTGGAGCTGGAAAAGACCAGTTTTGTCCTAAAACTGGATCGAATGATTGTTTTTTTGGCTGTGACAGCAGTAATGAAGTTAGCAAACCATTTAATGATGGGGGCTTTATTAGTAAGTTTTCATCTCATGCGTGGTATATAGGAAATAATAGATTAGGTGGGCGTTCGTTATACCGTATTGACCAAGAAAAAGGAACAGAAGGAACTGACGAAATTGTTGATGGTGTTAGAGATTTGCAGCTTCAATATCTAGCAAATGACAGCGATCAATATGTTGATGCTAACTCTATAACAAATTGGGGTGATGTCACAGCAGTCAGGCTAACATTTACATTTGAAACATTAGAGCAAGTTGGTATTGAAGAAAATTCAACAATTCAACGTGATTGGTTTACTGTCGTCCAAATCAGGAATCGATAACAATGATTCGTCGTTCTAACATCCGGCATTTGAAATCATCTTTAGCATCGCTTGAAATCAAATCACAATCAGGCGTTGCGTTAATAATTTCTTTGTTATTTTTAATTATTATTAGTTTAGTGAGTATCGCTGGTTTACAGGGCGTAGCATTGCAGGAAACCATGACCAGTGGTACGTATGATCGCAATATTGCATTTCAAATGTCTGAAGCAGCGTTACGTTTTGCTGAAGAGCGAGCAAAAAGTTTAACGCCTCCCTCTTCCTCTCCAGCTCTTCCTGATGATAATTGCCCAACTAGTTCAATTAACGCTTGCACTAATGGTTTATGCGAAGCACCTGATTTTGATTGTATGCCGCGCTGGACGTTACCTGAGTTTGAAGAAGATAACTGGGTTGATATAACAAGCTCAGAACTAGGCAACTTAGGTGACTTAGCAAACACTACACCGCAATATTTTATTGAATATTTAGGTCAGCCCTCTGAAATCAAACAAAGTAAAACTCAACAATATAATATTTATCGAATTACAGTGCGCAATAAATCGCCTAATGAAGAAAATACCGAGCAACGATCTACAGTGATGTTGCAATCTGTTTATTCAGTGCCTGAGTAAAAGGTAAATCATCGTGAAAACTCGTAATAAATCTATTGTAGAGCGGTTTATAGCAGGATTAATCGGCACTCTATTGATGAGCATGACTATGCTCGCGAGTGCTGAAATATCGATTCCATCGGCACCATTAGGCGTCACAATGTCGGCGACACCAATGGCTTTACTGGTTGCGAGTAAAGATCACAAACTATTTTTTGAAGCCTATAATGATGCCAGCGATATTGATAACGACGGTATATTAGATATACGCTTTAAGCCAAGCATTACGTATTATGGTTTATTTGATTCAAATGTGTGTTATACCCATAGTAGTAATTTGTTTAGCCCCGCATCGGCTGCAACCAATGGTAAATGTTCAGGTCAGTGGTCTGGTAATTGGCTGAATTATGTAACAACCAGCCGAATTGATGCTTTGCGTAAAGTGCTATATGGCGGTTATCGTGAAATTGATAGTGCTACTGAGACGATTTTACGTCGTGCTTATATTCCTCAAGATGGCCATTCTTGGGCGAAAGAATATACAAGTCCAGCTATTGATGGCTACTCAATTAGTGATTACACACCATTAAGTTCGCCAGCAGCAAATAAACGACATTTTTTTGGCAATCTCACACCAAATGAAAACACTAACTGTTCAACGCTCAATACATGCAGCAATTTGCTGCCGTTATTATCGGTTGTAACAAATAGCACAAAGCGCGTTTGGGCGTGGGCATCTAAAGAACGTCCAGTTCTTGATGGAAGTCATGGCGGTACTCGCAATGATTATGCAGTACGAGTTAAAGTATGCACAGCTAATTTCCATGAAGGTTGTAAACAATATCCTAATGGTAACTATAAACCTACAGGGTTGCTGCATGATTATGGCGAAGATGAAACGATGTTATTTGGTTTGCTAACGGGTAGTTATAATAAAAATATGTCTGGAGGTATGTTACGCAAAGTTGTTTCTTCTTTTAAAAATGAAGTTAATTTAGAAACAGGAGTATTTACATCTGACAATATTATTGTGCAAAATCTCGACAATTTAAGAATTCGTGATTTTAATAACGGAAAAACTGACGCAAGTTATCGTAATGGAAGTTTTCGTACAGGAGTGATGGAGGAGGGTAAGTATGTAGATTGGGGAAATCCAGTTGCTGAAATGATGTACGAAGGGTTGCGTTATTTTGCTGGCAAAAGTGCTGCAACATTAGCTTATTCAACAACTGGTTCTTACGATGCTGATGTTGGTTTAACTGTAGCAACTTGGGATAATCCTTACAGTAATTCATCTAGTGCTAAATCGCTGTGGTGCTCAAAGCCTAACATGATTGTAATGAGTGACATTAACCCATCTTATGATTCAGACCAAGTTCCTGGAACAGCATTTGGAAGTTTTTCAGGCGATGTTTCTGGTCTTAACGCTCAAAATTTGGCGTCAACGATTACTGAAAATGAAAACATTGAGGGTAATTATTTTATTGGTCAGTCAAATTCATCAAACAATGACGGCGCACCAACTCCAAAAGCTGTAACATCTTTAGGAACGGTACGCGGATTAGCTCCTGAAGAGCCGACTAAACAGGGTAGTTACTATAGTGCTTCAGTTGCTTATTTTGGTAAAACTGAGGATTTAAACGCTGTTCAGGGAGATCAAAATATTGATTCTTATTATGTCGCTCTTGCTTCGCCCTTACCTAAAATAGAAATTCCTGTCAATGGTAAAACAATTTCACTTGTTCCCTTTGCAAAAACAATTGATGGTTATAGTACAGTTCGCACTAAAGGCGCTTATCAACCCACAAATCCGATTGTAGATTTTTATGTTGATACGATTGCAAATACGAACTCTGATAACATTGATGTTAGTGTCAATAATGGTCGTCCTTATTATAAGTTCATAATTAATTATGAAGCTGATGAGCAAGGAAATGACTTTGATATGGACGTAATTTCAGAGTATGAAATACAGCTAGAACCTAATAACGAGCTTTTAATAAAAGTTAAAATTACTTATGAATCTACCGGAAGTAACCAAAATGTAGGTTATGTTATTTCTGGAACAAATCGGGATGGTGTTTATCTTGTCGTTCAAGATAAAAATGAGGAATTGGATTATTTTTTAAACGTTCCTCCTGGTCAAAATCCTGGATATTGTGATACATCGCCAGTTCCTAATTTATGTAAAAAGCTACCCTATTTTGATGATTCAAAAACTCCAAATACTGTTATGACGAGTGAACAGAGATTTCAAGCAGGCACAGGTCAAGCAGCAACCTTGCTTAAAGACCCCCTTTGGTATGCTGCTAAATGGGGTGGTTTTATTGATAAAAACGACAACGATTTACCTGACCTTGACTATGAATGGGATGCCAATAACGACGGCGTTCCTGATACCTATTTTCTAGTTCAAAACCCATTAAAGCTAGAAGAGGCCCTCAAACGCGCTTTAGATAACATCGTTGACCGCACTGCCAGCGCCAGTAATGTCACATCAAACAGCATGCAGCTCAATACAGATACTTTTGTTTTTAAATCAATATTTAACAGTGTTTCATGGTCTGGTAATTTATTAGCTTACACAATTGATAGCATTACAGACGCAATTGATTTGCCAAGCTGGCGAGCTTCTGAAAATGTTCCGGTGCCAAGTGCACGTAGAATCTTTATCACCGGATCTAATGGTGAAACCACAGCGTTTTCATGGAGCAATTTATCTGCAAGCGACAAAACAGCTTTGATTAATGAAGACGTGCTTAACTATTTACGTGGCTCCCGCAGCGATGAACAACAAAATGGCGGAACTTTACGTGATCGTGCATACAGCAATGTCTTAGGCGATTTTGTGCATTCGTCTCCGGTCTATGTCAAAGACACCGAAACAGTTTATTTAGGTGGCAATGATGGAATGCTGCACGCTTTTGATACATCAGATGGAACCGAGTTATTTGCCTATATTCCAAGTGCTGTGATAAACAAATTAGAGCAGATAACACGAGTAAATTACAATCATCAATATTTTGTCGATGGTGAAATTGTTGTATCAGATCAGTCGCAAACAAATGACAGTAATTACTTAGTTGCAGCATTAGGGCATGGTGGTAAAGGTTTGTTTGCTTTAGATGTAACGAATCCAGAATCTTTTAGTTCGAGCGATGTTAAGTGGAGTTATTTTGATACATCAGATGATGATTTAGGTTATATGATTGGTCGTCCGGTTATCGCTAAAATGAATAATGGTGATTGGGCGGTTATTGTTGGAAATGGTTATAACTCAACAGATGGTAAAGCCGTTTTATATATTTTTGATTTGGTTTCAGGTGACTTATTACAGAAAATTGACACTGATGTTAGCGGAGATAACGGTTTAGCTTCTCCAGGAATTTATGATGCTGATTACGATGGTGTAGTCGATTTTATCTACGCTGGCGATTTAAAAGGCAATGTCTGGAAGTTCAATGTAACATCTGAAAATAAAAATAGTTGGGGATCTGCTTTACGTCAAGGATCAAAAGCAAAACCGCTTTTTACTGCAACAGATCCATCAGGCAATCCTCAGCCTATTACAGCGCAAATTACAATCGTTCCAAATCATAATAGAGCTGATGCTATTAACTATGGTAATCGTTTTATTTTCTTCGGTACGGGCAGCTACTTTCGCGCTAGTGATCCAAATGATGAACAGATTCAAAGCTGGTATGGGTTAATTGATGAAAATGCACAAATTGGTGGGCGCAGTGCATTAATACAACGTTCAATTTATCAAACTGGAGCTTTTGATGGAAAACCTGTTAGAACATTTAACGAAGCTACTTTGGGAGATATGAGCGGTAAAAAAGGCTGGTATATAGACTTTAATATTGAAGCGGGAGAACGGATTGTTACCTCTTCAAAATATGAAGAATTTGTTGAGCCAGTTTTAGTGGCCAGCTCTATTATCCCAATTGAAGATCCTTGTATTGCAGGTGGAAAAGGATATGTTAACGCTATCAGTCCTTTTACTGGTGGGCGTTTAATTTATGGTATTTTTGATGTCAACGACAACGAAAATTTTGATGATGATAAATTGAATAATATTTTTATTGGCAGTGTTGATTTAGGTATCGGTATGCCAAGTGAACCAATTATATTATTGTCTGAAGATCCGTCCGAACCATCAGAATTAATTCTTAGTGGCACTAGTAGTGGTTATGGTGATACTGGCGGTGGCGGCTATACTCCTCCTCCCAATAATACTAGTGGTATAGGAGCTTTACCTCTCCCACCAAAACCACAGGAAAGTAAAAAAACAGGTCGCTCATCGTGGCGTGAAATAATCACTGAGTAACAATCCATGCAAAAATACGGCTTCACTTTGATTGAATTGATGATTGTGGTTGCGATCATCGGCATCCTAGCGGCAATCGCCTATCCATCCTATCAAAGCCACGTTGTTAAAACGCGCCGCGTCACAGCGGAATCCTGTTTGCTCGAATTAGCGCAATTCATGGAACGCTATTACACCAGCAACATGAGCTATGCAAATGCCGCTCTCCCAACCACCCAATGCCAAACCGATTTAGGCGATTTTTATACCTTTCAGTTTGCTGCTAGTACCCCAACAGCCGCCACCTACACCATTCAAGCCGTCGCCAAAGGCAGCCAAGCCACGAGCGATTCAAGCTGCGCAACGCTCGCCATCACCCATACCGGAACCAAATCCCCCGCAACTGGCTGCTGGTAGGCACATTACGCCGATTTTTTGGTCACGAAGTTCCAGCTTCGTGACCCTGAGTCGTTTTAGTCCTGCTGACCCTGCAATTGAGCTTTGAGGTGTTCGAGTTCGGCTAGGACAGCTTCTTTAGCTGCTCGTTCCTGTTTCTCCCGAACCCGCGCCTGTTTCGCCTCAGCTTTTAATTCATCTATATGACGCTGAATACCGCGTTGCTCGCGCAAATAATTCTGACGTGCTTGGTAAGCATGATAGGCGCGGTCTTTTTCGGAAAAGGCTTTTAGAGTGCTCATGGCTTGCTGTTCTTTAGTCCTGCTGACCATGCAATTGAGCTTTGAGGCGTTCTAGTTCGGCTAGGGCCGCCGCTTCACGTTTCAAAGCGGCTTCCTTAGCCGCCCGTTCTTGTTCCTCCCGAACCCGCGCCTGTTCCGCCTCAGCTTTTAATTCATCTATATGACGCTGAATACCGCGTTGCTCGCGCAAATAGTTTTGACGTGCTTGATAAGCGTGATAGGCGCGGTCTTTTTCAGAAAAAGCTTTTAGAGTGCTCATGGCTTGCCTCATTTCATCAGTCTGCATCCAAGTCGGCAGCGCGTCGGCGTCAAGCTGTTCGCCGTCTTTAAAGAATTTTAGCCAGCGTTGTTGCTCGTTTTCGATGGTATCGGCGTGGAATTTATTCAGCTCTAATAACCAGATGCCGCCGTGATCGAGCAGCAG